>NYYP01000021.1 GCA_002686835.1 Opitutia bacterium
CCGGAACTTGCCCCACCAACAACACTGATTACTCCTGAGAAATCGGTTGTATCATCCGCCCATACAATAACCCTTCCACCATCTCCATTTTCTAATGCATCAGCAGAAATGTCACCCGAAACAAATGTGTTTTGAGCGTTCGAAATATTGGGATTGTTACCTTGGTAATCACCACCGATTAAAACCTCACCACCACCGATAGCACCGTAAGCATCGATTGAACCAGTATTAGAGACAGATTCACCATTAATAGTAACGGACCCTCCGGTTGAATCAGCAGAAGATGCATTTATAGAGCCTGAATTACTTGCAGACCCGCCCAAGAGACCGGATAAATCCATGGTTATTTTACCGCCGGCAGCCTCCCCTACTTCGATGAGCGCATCTCCAGAAAGAAGAGCAACATCTCCACCCGGAGCCATAATATCTCCTTGGTTTTGCACATCACCAGCAATAAGTGCGGTAAAACTTTCAGAATTTATCGTGCCCAGATTGATTACAGAGGCTTCGGAATTCCCGGTAAAATGAATATTCCCCGTCAAAAAGTCGGAATCAGCAAGATCCAAGGTAGAGGCAACAAGGGAGTAAACATTTACCTGTGCACTATCTCCAAAAAGGATACCATTGGGATTAATCAGGTAAAGCTGACCGTTCGAATTTATGGTTCCGTAGATTTCTGATAAGTTATCCCCGATGACACGGGAAAGCATGGCAGAATCTACATTGGGCTGAACGATGTCTACCAAAGCACCTCTGCCGATATCAAAACTCTGCCAGTTCACGATGGCGGATTGTGACCCTTGAAGTATCCGCATAGCGTCAGAGCCAATTTGATTGATATTGACATCCCCACTTACAACCTGAGCACCCGTTGGAAGGTTGGCTGCGAGGGCTGCTCCCGGTGCTCCTAGTACAAAGCCAAATAAACCAAGGCTCACCATCCCGGTTTTGATTGTGTTGGCAACTCGACCTGCAGTTCGATTAATGCGACCGCGGTGATGGCTGTAAAATTTGTTTAGGTGCTTACGGGTGGATGAGATTTTGTTCTTCATGATCATGATCGCAGAAAGCTAGGATAGGTAAAATTAAAAGCGGATATTAAGACCAAAGTGAGCTCGGGGTTGTAGTTTCTCGGTCCCATCCGGTCCATCATCCGTGGGGACTCCAACCTGCAAAGTAAAGTCAGTATTGGTGCCGACACTACCAATCATCCCAGCTCCAAAACTTTGTAAATTTGAGGAATCGGAGGTGGCTCCTGGTAATGAAACAAATTTGGAATATCCAAAGTCATAAAAGGCAAGTTTTTGAAAATTACCATCCAAGCCAAAAAGAGAGCCGGGTTGTGCATCAAACCGGTATTCAAGGTTTAGCAATAGTGCTCGGTCTCCCAAGCCTTCATTTTCCTCATATCCACGAATTCCAGATTGTCCCCCAAGCCCTTTTTGCAAAGCCGGTGGAAGAGCATCCGAAGTAGCTTGTGCATTAAGTTTTAAACTAATACCTCCGCTTGCTGCACCAAGATCAAGAGGTTCAAATGTTGAAAAGGATAGATTGGTAACGAAAAAGCCTTTTTCGACACCTGGACGTTGTTGGGAAAGTTCCGCATTGTCCGAAGTTGAAAGATCCGAAACAAAGCTTCCTGACCAAAATGACTGACCATCACCCCAAGGATTAGCGAAATTTCCCTGCAATCCAATACGGGGGAGATATAAAGGAACCTTGGCTTCCTGGAAGGCAAAGCCAGATAAAGTAATTTTACTTGCAGACTTCAAATAGGTGAGCCCATAAGTCAAGGATATGCCATCCCGTCCCCCAGAATCAAAGCCGTAGCTTCCAAGAAAACCAAGGTACATGCCATCGCTCAAAAATAAATCGGATTGGGAAACCTGATTGCTGTATTCAGATTCAGAATACCCTCCGAAGAGAGCGTGTGAAAATGCACCATAGTTTGCCTGATAAGCAAATGAGTACGATTGCATTTCTGAGGTTTCCTTGGGATCTGTTGAATAAGAAAAAGAGATTCGGTCAGATGAGGAAAATGGTTCCCACATTTCTACCCCTACCTTGGATCGCCAACCAGAGGACTGAGGAGTTCCATTGTTGGAGATGTCTAGATTACCAGAAATAGGCACACTGTCTTTTACTTTGAAATCGGCATCCACAATAATCTCTCCATCTTTTCCCCTTTTGGGAGAGAGCTTGGTATCGACAACAACGAAGCGGTTACGATTTAGTTGAGCTGCCTGTCTTTGGAATTTTCCATAGTTAAAAGAATCACCCGGATTCCAGTCTAAATTCTTAATTATTCCTTTGGTGGAGAGATGTTTGTTACCAGAAACAGACGCTTTACCAATTTTACCCTCCTTCACAGAGATAACATTTCTTCCATCTAACTCAACTACTTGAGCTTGAGCAAAAGGATAACCGCCCTGCCTTAAGTATGATTCGATGTGTTTGGCTGCATCTTTGGCCGAGAGATCAGAATGATCTTGGAGTTGTTTCTCCAATGAATCCCTAAGATCAACACTACAAATAATTGGTACACTGTAAAGAGAACTGACCGAGGTTAAAAGAAGAGCCAAAAAAGCAGAACGCAGAATGTTCATAATTTTAAATGGGTATTATAATAAGAAGGGGAACTAAACATCGAAAACATGGACAAATATAGTGCAATAAAAAAAACCTTTTTAATGTAATGATTTTGCACAAATCAGGAAATCCGGACGATTTCTCATCAAGGGATTGAATATTTGTACGACATAAATAAAAAAACCCCGCGAAATTAATCAACGGGGTTCAGTTGGAAAATAATGCCAGAACTACTTCTTTGGTTTCTTTTCGGTATCTTGAATTTTTTGAGCTTCTTCCTCGGTTACCCACATATGTATATGAGCTTTCTCCACTGTTAGGACATAATTCCGGTTTAAAGAAAAGCCATAGGTCTTAAACATTAACTGGTTATTTTCGTTAAGCTTTTGCTGTAGTGAATCAAGTTCGCTTTGAAGTTTTTTATGCTCTTCTTCGTCTTGCACATTTTCTAGCTTGCTAAGCAGTTCGGCAGCTAAACTTCTTTGCTGTTGAACAAGCTGTACGTTTCGTTGAAATTCCTTGTTTGCATCAATGGTGTTTAAAGATGCGACTTTCACCAGTTGCATCTTCCCTTCGGTTTTAGCTTTTTCATTCGCAATAAGCACAGATGCGAATGTGAACATTAAAAGTATTATTTGAGTGGGGTATTTAATAAGCATCCATTTTAAATAATAGAAAACTCAACTTGTTCAATATGATAAATTTTGGCAGGCGACCATTTGTACGTAAAAAATCAGGCAAAACCCTTTTTCAATTTGTAAGATGGGGCCTATACAAGCTAATAAAAGAATATGCTTATTCACACAGTTTTATTTTGGTTGAAAGAGAATCTATCCGAGAAGGATCTAACAATTTTTGAGCAAGAGACTCGCTCACTCAGTAACATCTCTTCAGTCGAGCAATTGTTTGTTGGTCGGCCAGCCCGGACAACTAAACGACCCGTCATTGATGATTCCTATGATTTCTGCCTGACAGTTGTGCTTAAGGATCTCGCTGCCCACGATGATTATCAGGAAGACCCCATTCACTTAAACTTTATCAAAAAGTGCTCCCATATGTGGAAGCAAGTTAAGATTTACGACGCCGAATAGAAAGTAAAGTTTCTTTAGTGGGACAGTCCTAGCTTTTTTGCCTCTTCAGGATTTTCCCTGAGTGCCTGTTTAAATTCATCGATATCAAAGTCAGCGACCACAAAATCTCCATTTTTTAATGTGGGAGTTTTAGATTGACCACTAATCTCCTCGAGCTCAGACATACGAACAGGATCCGAGCGAACATCGATAACATTCAATTCCAATCCTGCTTCAGCAAAATAATTCAGGGCATCGATACACCATGGGCAGCCCTGTTTGACATACAAATTTGGTTTACTCATGGCAATGGACTATAAGTAATTTGATGATTTCGAAAAGTTCATATCTCAATCCAGCTTGTCGCCAGCCGCCCGCATAACCATTATCAAAGATTAGCAAATGGCCAATCGAGAGAAGTTTTTAGTCAGTCAGTCAAAAAATATTTTTGTCAAGGGTGCCCGGGAGAATAATCTCAATAACCTGACCGTATCCATACCACGGGGAAAACTTGTAGGGGTAACAGGAGTGAGTGGTTCCGGAAAATCCTCTCTGGTTTTTGATGTCATTGCCGCCGAGGGACATAGAAAATATGTGGAGAGTCTCTCAACCAAGGCCAGGCAGGCATTGGAAAAGGTATCCAAACCCGATGTGGATTATGTTGAAGGATTATCCCCCGTTCTTTCGATTGAACAACTTTCTGCACGCTCTGCTGGTCCCAGAAGCACCGTAGCTACAGCAACTGAAATTGCCGATTACGCTAGATTGCTTTGGGCAACCGCAGGAATCCCTCATTGCCCCAAGGATGGATCTCCAGTTACTCGACGATCCCTCGATCTCTGTGTAGAAGAACTAATGAATCAAGGATTAGGTAAAAGAATGATTCTGCTTGCACCATGGATGCGGGCCAAAGCTTCAGTTCTCCGGGAAGAAGTTGAGAGTTTGGAGCGCCGTGGCTTTCAAAGATTGCGTATAAACGGAGAGATCAAACGCCTGGATGATCGAGACCTCATCCCGAGTGGAACAAAAGGAAAAGAAATCTCGGTAGACTTAGTAATCGATCGATTGGCACTAAAGAAAGATTCCCAAAGCCGGTTAGCCGATTCATTGGAATTGGCATTTGAAGAAGGACAGGAGCAAGCGATTGCCCTGATTGAACAAAAAACAGGGCAATTCAAAGAGGTTCCACTTTCTCAAGGGTTTGCCTGTAACCAATGCGGTTCGACCTACCCCACGCCGACACCCAAGCTATTTTCATGGAACCATCCAGATGGTGCATGCACGAATTGTGGAGGACTGGGAGAAGTCCTTCGCTTCCGTGAGGATTTGATTGTCCCCGATCCTTCTCTTTCCCTTAGCAAAGGGGCGATTAAGCCTTGGCGACTGGGATCACGGAAAATGATAAATTTAAGAAAAAATTTACTTAAAGCATTATCCGAGCAGATGGGATTAGACCTGAAAAAGCCCTGGTATAAATTGCCCAATGAAATAAGGACTTTTTTACTCAATGGTGATAGTGAGCGAAACTATGAGATAAAACTGGAATACGGACGGGGCAAGAAAGCAAAAATGCAGCCTTTCCCTGGAATCATTGAGGATTTACAAAACACTTTTGCTTCGACAACCAGTGATAGTTTGCGGGCAAAATTGCACACATTTCAATATGGCACGATTTGTGAAGATTGCAATGGGAGCAGACTTTCCACCTATTCCCGGTCCGTCCTGCTTGCCGGTTGTTCCCTGGAAGATTTTTTTTCTTGGTCTGCCCACCAAGCTTGGAAATTCATCAAACAAAAAGCCCGAAAGGATATTGCCTGTTTACGGGTAGAAGATGCTTTGCATGGGCTTGAACAACGCCTTGGCTTTATTAACGAAGTTGGACTGGGATACTTGGGGCTTAATCGGCCATACCGAAGTCTAAGCGGAGGAGAAGCACAAAGGTCTCGTCTCGCTACCCAATTAGGCATGGGCTTAGTCGGAGTGATTTATGCCTTGGACGAACCCAGCGTAGGACTCCATCCTGCAGATCACCACCGCTTACTTGGAGTGTTACAAGGCTTGAGGGACCGTGGGAACACTGTGATTGTGGTAGAACATGATGCAGAGACTCTGTTGGCATGTGATCATGTAATCGAAATTGGTCCCGGACCGGGAATGAAAGGGGGAGATTTAGTATTTAACGGATCTTTGCAGGATTGCATCAAATCTGATGTAAGCACAAGCGGTCCATTTCTATCAGGCAAAGAATGGATAGAACGGGAGGGAAAGAGAAAACCATCTACGCCACAAACTGTTTTGGTCAAACAGGCTCGGGCAAATAATTTACAAAACATCGATGCTTCTTTTCCAGTCGGCTTGCTCACAGTTGTATGCGGGGTCTCCGGCTCGGGCAAAAGCTCATTGGTCAACGAAGTGCTTGCCAAGTCGGCCGCCCATATCCTCCACCGGTCAAAACAACTTCCCGGAGCTCATGGAGGAATCCAAGGGCTCGAACATTTCGACCAAGTTGTCAGGATTGATCAGTCCCCTATCGGCAAAAGTCCGCGTTCCAATCCAGCCACCTATGTAAAGCTTTTTGATCAGTTACGGGCACTATTTTCTAAGTGTTCTTTAAGCAAAGTAAGGGGCTACGGTCCAGGAAGGTTTAGCTTTAATATCCCTGGTGGGCGTTGTGAAAGATGCAAGGGGGACGGAGTCGTAAAATTAGATATGCAATTTTTGGCTGATGTTTATGTGGAATGCGAAAGTTGTCATGGCAAACGATATAACCGTGAAACTTTGGAAGTTCGCTACCGGGGAAGAAATATTTCCGAGGTCCTAGAATTGACGGTATCTGAAGCAAAAGAATTATTCACTAAGCATCCTTCGGTTATTAATAAGTTTGAAACGCTTGATGCGGTCGGATTGGGCTATCTCAAGCTGGGACAAGCTGCCAACACCCTATCCGGGGGAGAAGCTCAACGATTAAAACTTTCTTTGGAACTTAGCAGGAAACAAACTGGCAGAGTGCTTTACTTACTGGATGAGCCAACCACAGGACTGCATTGGTTAGACATTCAACGGCTGCTCGATTTGCTGTTCAAATTACGGGACAGTGGAAACACACTAGTAGTGATCGAACATAACTTAGATGTTATTCGGTTAGCTGATCATATCATTGAAATTGGACCAACCGGAGGTAAATCAGGCGGGAAATTACTCTTTGAAGGCACACCTGAGCAACTTGCAGGGTCAGATACTCCGACAGGAAAATTTCTTGCCAACCACCTCGCTCCATTCTCATAAGATAAACTATGCAGGAAGAAGATCAGGAGAGATCAAATTTGGAAAAGGAAGAACCTGACTTACTCAGTATCAAAAGGAGTGCCTTTTGGCACCTGTGGAAGAGGCGGGCATTATTACTGATTGCCCTGCTCATCCTCTTGGTTCCTCTCTATGGTACTTTTGAGCCCCTATTTGAATTTATTCTTTTTGCAGTATCCTTAGCCACTCTTACCTTCCCGATCTTTTTCGTACCAATAAAGCGTTATGCACGAAAGGTTGTTCCCCGTGCTCAGGAACAAAGNCTNTCAGAAATTTGTGCGGTTTTGTCGACTGTCTGNCTTCTTATTGTGCTTCTGTCNCCCCTTCTACTTTTGCTTTGGGATGCATCTGGTGAAAAGGAGGGATTANTTGAGGTGGTGTGGGCCCTAGCCCTTGGCGAAGAATCTGCCAAAAATACCNTACTCCGAGGAGTATCTGAGCAAATTCGTCAAATCCAAACTATTTTCCCACGCTTGCCCATCGATGAATCGCAGGTACTTGCCTTTGTGACAAACTTAGTCGGTGACACCAGGGAATTCTCGGGCACTTTTATCGAGTTTCTCTTCAAAGGAACACGGGGATTTGTTGTGGAACTGGCCCTCGCTCTCATCGCTCTTTCCTTTCTCTATGCACATGGAGGAAACTTTGTGAGAAATTCCCTTAAAGCGGGGGGGTTTAGTGTGGAAGAGACTGCATCGTGGTTCACTCTCCATCGGATGATCACCCTTCGCTTGCTCAATGATACCGTACTCACCTCTCTAATTCGTGGAATTTCTATGGGTTTGGTCGCTCATTTTGTTGCTGGATTTGTATTCCTTCCCGTCTTTTTAATTGGATCTTTTGTCGGACTGGTACCCGTGGTGGGAAGCGCAATGGTATGGCTCCCCATTTCCTCAATCATTTGGGGACGCGGAGAACCCGCAACTGCAATGGTTGTTGCAATCCTGTGTATCTTTTTAAATTACATCATCAGCCGGGCCCGTGCGGGCATGGGTAAAAGACTGCATGANCAGGGAGCATGGCTTAGCTTCATGCTCTTCTTAGGAATCATCGGTGGTATTTTAGCCTACGGACCACAAGGCTTTGTAATAGGACCGATGGCAGTGGTTCTAGCTTATGGACTGGTCCGCTTCCTAAGCGAACAGAACGAATAGTCCAAAATTAATAGTTTCCACTTAGGGAATTTANGCGGTCACTCAAGCTATCCAATTTACGACGCAAGTCGTCATAAAGAGTTCTTTGATCTTCAGGTGTGTCCAGGTCCAAAACTTTTACACCCGAAGATGTTTCGTATAATTGAACAGAACTCATAACCTCTGGCTTGATTTTAGGCGTAGTGTTAAGACGAGAGACTTCAACCCCATTCCTGCGGTTGACTACCTCTTGGGGAGCATCATCCAAACGAAGAGTTTCGGTACCATCAGGATTGAATCTTTGGATTTGTCGATAGTTGTCGTGTTTTGCTTTTCGCACTACAACTTGGGCGGTTGCAGTCTTCAATAAGATAAAGTTGTGCTCAACTATATGGAAATGAGGATCAACAATAAATTATTTGGTTGCCCAACCAAGGCATCATAAACTACGGACTGCATGGATTGCTTTACCACCTTTCCTCCAAGATCATGTTACATAGGACGGGCTTTAAAAGAGGCGCGCCCTGGGTCACCCCAGCGAATAAAACCAAGTAATTTTGGTGAGTTATAAATTAGAACAAAATTCTTCTAATCTTGAGAGGCCCTTTTGAATAATTTCGTCCGAGGTTGCATAACTGAGACGGATGTATCCGTCGGCACCAAATGCATGTCCGGAAACTACCGCCACTTTCTCCTGTTCCAGTAATTGACCGGAAAATTCCTCAGATGAGAGCCCGAAAGAAGATACTTTCGGAAAAAGATAGAACGCGCCCTGNGAACGCAAGCACNCGATACCAGAAATAGCATTTAGTCCATCAAGCAAAAGTAGGCGTCGGCGATCGAAATGCACAAGCATCTCATTTACTGCCTTCATCGAATCTTCCCAGTTTTGAACTGCTGCTAAAGCCCCATACTGGGCAAAGGTTGTGGCATTGGAGGATGTCTGGCTTTGTAAATTTGCCACAGCCTTACCAATAGTCGGATTAGCCACCAAAGTACCAAGCCTCCATCCAGTCATAGAAAAGGTCTTACTAAAACCAGATACGGTAATCACTCNGTCCTGTGCCTCCCTGCAAAAAGATGCCGGGCGATGATGTACAGAGTCATCGTAGAGCAAATATTCATAAATTTCATCCGACATAACCAGGATATTTTTACGAATTGCAAGCTCCATGATGGCTTCCATTTCAGCTCGATCATACAGACATCCGGTNGGATTGGATGGACTGTTAAGAATTAATAATTTTGTAGCAGGAGTTAGTGCGTCCTCGATTTGTTCGGGGGTAACCTTGAAGCCCTGATCGTCCCCAGCAAAAACGATTTTNGGAATAGCTCCGGCAAGTTTTNCCATNTCAGGATAACTNACCCAATAGGGAGCAGGAATAAGGACTTCATCGCCCGGACCACAAGTGGCAAGAATGGCAAGATAGCAGGAATACTTACCACCCGGACTTACAACAACCTGTGCAGGGTTGGCTTCAGCAATTACTCCGTGTTGATAGTATTGTTCGGCCAATGCCTGGCGTAACTCGGGCAAGCCTGGAGCGGCTGCATACTTGGTCTTTCCATCAGCCAATGCTTTGGCACAGGCATCCTTTATAAATTGAGGTGTGTCAAAATCGGGCTCACCCGCACCAAAACCACATACATCTTCACCTGCGGCTTTCAGTGCCTTGGCTTTGGCATCAACTGCCAGCGTGGGAGAGGGAGCGATATTTTTCGCCCATGGTGAAAGGTGGTCAGTACTCATGATTGTTTTGGAAGAGAAAAAATGGAAAATTATAAACGGGCAAGATGATTAAGCTATGAGTATATTAACCTAGAGATCCCTGAATGAAATAGAGGATTGAATAATTGGTTGGCTTAATCCATTTGGTTGAAAAACAGCAGGGGAAAGATCAAGCCCATGAGCAACCGCCTTTAATTCATAACGNGTGCGAGAACGGGAATCTCGATCCTTAGAATCTATGGCTTTTACGACCCAATGATCTTCAATCTTTTTAAAACTCTGGAGTGAAAAGGTGCGGGAAGGCAAAATTCCACCATCCATGTATTCGATCCGAAGCGGCGCATAATAGGTATCATCAATTGCCAAACGAACCCCGCTCATGGATGGAGAAAACTGGGAAGGGGTATGAGGTGAAGTAAATACAAACAAATGAGCAGGGCGTCCACACACCCTNCCGGATTTTTCATACTCGAAGGGCCAGTTAATAAAGGGCATCAACAAGTCAAAAGGTGTATGATTGATCCCTTTTGACCAAGATAACAACCANTCTTTTGAGGTTAATACTTCTGTTCCAGCACCTCCTTTTTTGAAACGCCATGCTTTGGAATTATTATGATCCCTGATTAGAAGAAAGGAAGCAACTGAATCGATATCTAAAGGATTTGAGAGTAAATCTACCCGGATGGTAGGTGNGTTTGGATATGGACCGGAAAGTAATCCGTGATGTATGACGGGAGAAGCAGATTTGGGGTAATGAACGAACTGAAACCGGTAAAGATATGCCTGATGATATACAGTTTGTTCAGATAGAGTAAAAAAGGCGTCCCGGAAAGTATTNAGTCTTTCTTCTGCTTCGCTGTCGTCCAATATTGCGGAGAATCCACGGGCAGGAAATGTTGCTTGACCAAAGCTGGTATCAACAAAAAAAAGAAGTGAACTACTACCTATGAAAAGAAGCCATTGAAAAAGCTTCATTCCCACACCTGAGTTATACGAAACTANTTGCTCGAGTTACCNGATGACACCGGTTCGGCAGATACAGGGTCTACCGGCACATCCTTTTCTGTAACCAGGATATCTGANCTGGTCTCTGGCTCAGTGAGAGCGTTGGGAATCACAGAAGATGGGACAGTTCCTGAACGCAGGAGCTGATCATCTTCNCCCGCTTCATTTTGNTANAGGGCATAAAGACNAAAGGACAAAATAAAGAAGAAAAGAATTCCCCAAACTGTGAGCTTNGAAAGTTGGGCTGCCGANCCGGCACCGAGGTACTGATCTGCCGCTCCCCCGCCTAAAGCAGAACCCATACCGCCAGAGGTACGCTGGATTAGGATTAAAAGCACGACAGCGAGGCACAATAAAATCAAAAGGGTAGTTAGGAAAACGATCATGTCTGAAGAAGTTGTAACAAACTAAAATGAAGGAACTCACCTAAAAGGCAACCTTGTTTCCCCAGTCCCAGTAAATACAAATTAACTTGTGGTATTTTCAATCTTGGCAAGAAGAACTCGCAGGTCTGCTTCGTCTAAAAATGAAAATGAAATAGTTCCCTTGCCCTTGGGTGAGGCTTTAATTTTTACTTTCCGTCCGGTTAAACGGGCAGCGGACTGAGCAAGATCGTCGAACAATAATGAGGAGGAGCGATTGCGNGAAATGGGACCCGCTAATTGAGAAAAGCCAGACGACAGTGCATCTTCGGTCTGACGAACAGTCCATCCTTCCAAAACTGCCTGCCGCCCAACAGACAACCGCTTATCGGGATCCTCAATACTCAGCAAAACTTTAGCATGCCCAACGGAAAGTTCACCGTCTGAAAGCAATCTTCTGAGCTCACCATCAAGCTGAAGCAATCGCATGAGGTTGGCAATGTGCGAACGGCTTTTTCCCATACGTTGAGCCACCTCATTTTGGCTCAGACCAAAATCGGATATCAAAGATTGATAACCCATAGCTTCTTCAATCGGATTTAATTCTTCTCTTTGTAAGTTTTCGATCAGGGAAAGACTGGCAGAAGAAAGATCATTCGCTTCAAGAATACGGGCCAAAATTGTTGGTCTTTCNAGGTGTTGATGTGCCCGCCACCNTCTTTCGCCAGCGATTAATTCATAACCATGCTCCGCGGGACGCACTACAATCGGCTGAAGCAGACCCTCAGACTCAATGCTTGCGGCCAGCTCCGTGACCGCTTGAGGATCAATAACCTTGCGCGGTTGATGAGGGTTGGGAACCACTTGCCCAATGGGGAGTTCCTGCAACTTATTACTCTCATCGCTGAAGTTGGGGATTTCCGACTCTCCATTATCGAATACCAGATCAGACTCTTGAACATCAGTGCCTTCAATCACTTCGGGTAAAGGTTTTTCCTCAAGAACCGAGGCTCCCTGCCCTCCCCCGGCAATTAAACTACCCAGTCCACGTCCTAATCTACGNTTTTGTGAATTCATCTAATGTATTTTCCTATTTTTGGGGCACAAAAAGTTCACGACCTACAAAAACTTTCGTCGGATCGCCTATTTCATTAGCATTAATGATCCATGAGACCTTTGAATTGTACTTTTTGGCAATACTGCTCACNGTCTCTCCTTTCTCCACTTTGTGCACAAATCCATTTTTGGGATAATCATTGGAAAAACTAGGCTCTTTCACAGGGGCGGTAGCGCGGGCACTGGTAACCTGTTCAAAACCACGATTCATCTGTTCAACGATTTGTTGGAATTTTTTGTTCAACTCTTCCTGATTAGATCCCC
>NYYP01000022.1 GCA_002686835.1 Opitutia bacterium
CGGGCTGTGCTCTTCAATGGCACCACTGGCAAGCCCGTATACATGGCAAAATACCTCGCAGACGGTGGCAGTATAACCTACTCCATCACCAGTCGGACCGATAGCGGTTCACCGGCATCCGGAAACCTGACGCCAAGCGGTGGTTTTGCATCCATTACCACCGGTTCAAGCGGGGGTAATGTGGTGGTCAAAGCATTGGCTACCGGGGGTGGTTATGAGACCAAGCACACCACCATCACCGTGACTGTGGATGGATCAAAAACTGGACAGACCATCCTCGTCCGCGAGGGCGGAGACTCGGGCGGACTGCGCGACCTGCCAATATCCAGAAGACCCATACCTGTGGGCCTGATGTTTAGCTCCACTTCCAGCCTCGACCTTACTTATTCTGTTCCTTCGGGCGCTCCTGTGAAAATCGTGGGGACAGGCAAGGACACACGACTGGTGTTCAAAAATGCAGATGATGGATTTTCCAAGGCTAACCTAAAGAGTGCCTTCAGTGGGGATACCATTACATTCGACCTGACTGTCTCCCAGGCTGGCAATGGTTCATTCCACGCTGCTGAAACTGTCACCCGTACCATAAAATTAAAGAAACCGACCAAAAACCTCTTCTTTGAGGAAAGAAAGTCGGACGCCCGCTACGATGGTGTTAAAAATGCCGCACTTGCACGCATTGCCGCAAAAAGAGGAATATCTGGCGAAAAAGCACTCGCTTTGTTTAACAGTGATAATTACGACTCCGATGGCGATGGCGTATCCAACCTACTGGAACGCGCATTCGGGGGAGACTCACTGGGCAATGACTCCAGGGGGGCAAGACCTGCTCCAGTCAAAGCAAATGACAACAAGGAATACCTCTCTTTTACACGGTACAACTCCGACTACCAGACATCGATGGGAGTTCAATACATCGTCGAGAAAAGTTCAGACCGCAGAACATGGTCTTCTTCCGGCGTAGAACAGGTCGGGACTGCTGTGGACCTGGGCGGGGGCATGGAACGTGTGGTCTATCGCACCACTGCTGCCACTTCTGCAGGTTCCACCCAGTTCATCCGTGTTCGGGTAAAGGCAAGATAATACAAGACTCCAATTATTGTCCATTTTACCTGCAATAAAACAGAGTGCCCGAGGAGGGACTTGAACCCTCACTCCCTAGGGGAAACGGATTTTAAGTCCGCAGCGTCTACCGATTCCGCCACTCGGGCATTCAGAAGATTTTGTATAGCAAGGATGAGCAAAGGAATCGACAAAATATTTAATTAAGAATGGTTAATTTATGAAAACTATAAAAGCTGACCATTTTTTAAGGTCAAATACCCCAAAAGGTAAAACTTGCATTCGCTAAACTACTATGCTTCATAAGAGGAATGAAAGATAGAGTTTTATTTGTAGATGATGAGGAATCAATCCTCAGAGGAATAAAACTCAATCTCGGGAGAACCTTTGATGTGAAGGTCGCCAACGGCCCACATGAAGCGATTGAGATTATCAACGAGCAAGGGCATTTTCCAGTGGTCGTATCTGACATGAGAATGCCAAAGATGGATGGCGCTACCCTTTTGAGGACAATAAAAGAAAGCAACCCAGACACCAAGTGTATCTTGTTAACTGGACATGCAGACTTTGAATTCGGTGGTGCCGAAGCCGTGCAATCAGGATTACTTTTTAAAATATTAAATAAGCCCTGCCCCCCGGATAAACTCAGGGCAACCGTACAAGCCGCACTCAATTCCGAAGGAAATGACCAGGCAGAGGAAAAAGCCCCTGATTTTGTTCTCTAACTTAGGTCTTTAATCTCCTTTTCCTCCGCAACGGACTTGTTGCCAGGATACATAAGTGAGGTAACAACCTAAGAGAAACATGACCACGGATGTCCCTCCTATCAGGGAGTTAAAACCATTGGTGTGAACCATCCATCCAAGAGCAGTCATCGGCATAATGATCATCAATACGGCCGGCCACAGAGCAAAACCATAGCGGGTGCCCCGGACCCGTAAATAAACAACAAAAGTAAGCAGTGCAAATGCGGCCAGTAATTGATTGGTTGCACCAAACAGTGGCCAAATTGCCTTCCATACTGGTTGCATACTACCATCCGGCCCCGGAAAGGATTGGAAAACCAGCAAGGCGGGGAGCAAAAGAGCACCCAAAGTACCAAGGTAGCGACTCGTTTGGTTTCTCCAATCAAACAATTCTTCGATCAGAAACCGAGTCAGACGGGTACAGGTATCCAAGGTGGTAAGCAAAAAGGTGCTAATCGCGAGCATCGCAAATTCCACTCCTAAATGAGAAGGTACACCAACTGCGGAAAAAAACTTAGATGCTCCGGAGGCAAATATACCCACTGGCGTTCCCCCACTCTCTCGCTCTCCAATACTAAGAACCGCAACACAAGCGAGTGCGAAAACCGCCAACACACCCTCAAGAAGCATCGAACCATAGGTAACTCTCCTGGCATCACTTTCTCGTGATATTTGCTTGGAGGTTGTGCCACTGGCGACAATGCTATGAAAACCACTACATGCACCACAGGCCACGGTAATAAAGAGAAAAGGAACGAGCATACCTAACTTCTCGGATTCCCATCCAAGAAAAACCGGGAGTTGTAAAGATTCACCGGCAATTAACATGCCAACAGCACCGAGAGCTAGAATGGCATATAAAAACCCAGCACTTAGAAAATCACGGGGTTGCAGTAGCACTCCAACCGGTAAAACCGCGGCACAAAAACAATAAAGCAAAATACCTGAGACCCATACCTCTTTACTCAATAAAGGCACTGGGAAATAGTGCCCGACAACCAACCCCAAAAAAGTGAGAGGGAAGAAAACCACCGCAAGATTCCGCAGAGAGAAACGATCGCTACGCAACAAAAAACCAAATATTACTGCTACTAAAATAAACCATCCAGAAGCAGATGCGACAGCAGGCTGTTTAGCAAAAGTTGTGGCAGTTAAATCCAAAAATACAATGATCACATAAACCAGGGCAAGGAGGACAAATATAAGGAATAGTTTACCTGCACGCGTGCCGACCAGACCTTTCATCACCTCTGCTATGGAACGTCCCCCGTGGCGAAGAGACATAAATGTGCTGCCAAAATCATGGACCCCTCCCACAAAAATTGCCCCAATCAGAATCCATACCCAGGTCGGTCCCCAGCCAAAATAAGTTGCGGCAAGAATTGGACCTACGATGGGACCTGCACCTGCAATGGAGGAAAAATGATGACCGAAAAGAACGGATGCAGGGGCAGGCGAATAATCGACCCCGTCTTCCTTTGCCAATGCCGGGGTTTTGATGGAGTCATCAAGACCGCAGCGCTTGCTCAAAAAAGACCCATAAATTCGATAGGCAAAGAAAAATACCAATGCACTACTAAGTAAAATAAATGGAAGCATAATTTATCAATGCATTTGCGAATTAATCTGGCAAGCTATCCAATAAATTTTTCTTTTTTAACACTTTTACTTTTCGAAAAAAAACTTCCACAGGTACAATACCTGTGGAAGTTTTGGTAAAAGTTTGTTTCGGCGAAATTGGAAGTGTTATCCCAGGAAAGCTCAAATACTTCACTTTTTCATGCAAACGCAGACGGTTTGTTGACCGAAAAAAAGAAAACGATTCAAGGCGAGGGAGGATACCGTGGGTTTGCCAGGATGGGCTTGGGCTTTCGTTTCCATTCCTCAATTGTGGATTTTGGTGGATATTGAGTGTACATATCTTGCCAACGGAATTTCTTTGACGATAAACTCACTTCCCTCCCCCTTCCAATCCGTATGCAAAAAAACTAGGGGTAACGCCTTTACCAGATCGGCCAAGACTTACCAACAAAGTATTGGATGATCGTCTGCTTGCCATCGATATGGACGAACAAGAAGGTGGGGTGGTTTTATATTCCCATCTTATGGAATTGAACATAATTTCATTCCTTTCTTTATGTTATTTTGGTTATAGCGATCCTCCCGCAGGATCGTTTGTAGGTTAGACAACGAAACACAAAGTATGGATAATACATATACAGAGGCTTTAAAAAAAGAGACGAACAAACTGAAGCGAGAATTGGTAAAACTCGCAATCGACCCACCTGCGTCACGCAACCATCCACAAACTAACAGACTCCACCTTGAGAAAAGATGCAAATTTTTGATCAATTATTTTTGTAATTAAAACAGGATCTGTCCCCATGTTTATAAAATTTTTCCTTCTAATGATAATTTTCCTCAACTCGGTGGGTTGCGCCCCTTCGGCTAATGAAATCGTGGAAGATTGGAAGGCTCGTGGTTGGAAAATCGAAAAACTCCATGGAGAACAGGGCCCGATCGAAAGGCATGGTAAATTAATGAGCGAGAGAGCCAAAGCCATTGAGGCGTCGTGGGTCCAAAATGGGATCAGGAAAACAAGAATTTATTCCCAAAGAAACCACAATATATTAGTTCTTCGGTTTTTTAAAACCGATGGGGATCAATTTGTGGTAGTCATGAAAAAGAAGATATAAAAAAAGGCGATGGGACCAGCCCATCGCCTTCGTTTAAAAATAGACCAATCAATGACTAGGAAGATAGTGCTTCCTTGGTGGTCTTGATAATGGCTGCTGCAATTTTGTAAGGATCTCCGTTGGATGCTGGTCTGCGATCCTCCAAGCGACCTTTCCAACCGTCCTGAATCGTTCCGACAGGAATCCGGATAGATGCACCACGGTCTGAAACACCATAACTGAATTTATCAATGGATTGTGTTTCGTGCAGTCCAGTCAGGCGCTGGTTATTATCAGCACCATAAACAGAAATGTGTCGCTCAATGTTTTTGCCGAACTCTTCGCAAATTTTCTTGAACAGTGCTTCGCCACCTTCTTCACGCATAGCACCGTTGGAGAAGTTGGCATGCATACCAGAACCATTCCAGTCACCTTTAACAGGTTTCGGATGCAGGTCGATCGCAATGTCATAAGATTCGGCAGTACGTTCGAGAAGATAACGAGCCAGCCAGATTTGATCACCAGCATTTTGTGCACCCTTGGCAAAAATTTGGTACTCCCATTGCCCCATCATAACTTCTGCGTTAATCCCTTCGACATTCAAGCCGGCTTCCAGGCAAAGGTGTAAGTGCTCATCGACCAACTCACGCCCTTTTGTATTTCTTGCACCTACAGAAGTGTAGTAAGGACCCTGTGGTCCAGGAAATCCACTCTTAGGAAAACCCAAAGGCAAATCAGTCTCAAGGTCGATGAGGGTGTATTCCTGTTCAAAACCGAACCAAAAATCATCGTCGTCATCGTCAATTGTGGCACGTCCGTTGGACTCATGCGGGGTTCCGTCTGGGTTTAAAACTTCACACATCACCAACCATCCATTCCCACCAAAACGGTCAGGATCTTCAATGACATAAACAGGTTCAAGAAGACAATCGGATGAACCGCCCTCTGCCTGTTCTGTGGAAGAACCATCAAAGGACCACTGCTTGGCATCTTCTACCTTACCGCTGAAGTCTTCAACGATCATCGTTTTACTGCGCAGACTCTGGGTTGGTTGATAACCGTCGAGCCAAATGTATTCTAGCTTGTGCTTACTCATATATTTAAGGGTTAAATGTCTGGAGTTAGACAGAATGCCTGAAAAGGGCAATCATGTATCCAATTAGCAAAAGCAATGCCAAACCCCATTACGAGCCTCAAATGATAAAGATTTGATCAGGATGATAAGAAAATCTGACTACCACCTATTGGAATGGTAAAAAAGCAACCTGTTTAGTTGCGCCATGGTCTTTCCGGTGCATTTGCCATCAACCTCATTTCATCACTTACCCCCGACACTGCACACTTCCAGCACTCCGCTTTTGCATTCATTTTTTCGAATAGGTTAAGGTTGAGAGTGGAAACCAGCCAAGAATCTACTTTTATTTCATTTTCCAATTGCCCAGGAGACCATCCAGAGTGCCCCAAAAAGCAGGCAATATGAATCTTTTCATTTTCCACACGGAGTGATTCTGCCTTGTTAATATCAATACCAAAGTACAGACGGAAAGAGTCGGCACTATTTTTCCAGTCCCATGCCGCAATGATTAATTTTTCTCGTTCAACTGGTCCCCCATCATACACATCTGCTTGCCCAAGAGAGAAATGATTGAATTGGTCGTCCAACTGGTGGAGCTTTTTGCCGAGCGGACGGTTGAGAATAACTCCTAGTGTTCCTTCATCCTCCGAATGGCTGGAGAGAAAAACAATACTCTTGCTAAAATTTGGATCCTGCAAAGAAGGATGAGACAACAATATACTACCAGACAAAGTGGTAGAATGTTGGAATCTGGAAGTTATATTCAAGTACGATTAACTTACCCGACCTTGGCCGGGAAAATCAAGCCTGCTTGAAGATTTTTTACTTTCCAGTACCTACTGCGACTGAAGAAACCTCTTCAGCATTTGCCTTTTTGGATTTTTCGGATGCGGAAGGATTTCCTTCTTTCGGATCTTCCTTGAGTTCACCAGGAACTTCAGGTGGTGGAGTAACTTCAGCATCTCCCCACTGTTCCTCATAGAGTGCTTTGAGGTGAGTAAATACTTCAACGATCGAAGTGTCTTCCTCAATCTCAAAAAGTTTCAAGATCAGTTCCTTATTACTGCGAAGTTGCAAGCGCTTCCCCAAGGTCTCCATTCCTCGGTAACTGTTAATTACATCACGGGCCTCATCCTGCTTGGACAAAATCCTTTTTGCTTCTCTGTATGTTATTCCCATTTTCAATCCTTTTTTGAGGTTTTTATTTAAAACCGATGAAATAGAGATGACCGCAAAGTCATTCCACCATCCCTTCACAAACATTACCCTTACTCAGGATTGCCAACGATTCGATGAAAAAATGCAAAAAAAGCGATTTTTTTTATTCACAACGACCGGGAGAAAAAAAAAGGGATGGTCTTTGGAAGACCATCCCTCAATCAAAAAAACTCCGCGAATTATGCAGAAACTACATCCACCATTGCTTTCAGAATGGTATTCCAAGTGGAAGAATTTTCCAGGGTTGCATTGGAAAACATGCATCCATCCCAGCAAATATGCTTAATTCCACGATCCTGAAAATCCTTCAGCCAATATGCCGAGCAACGGGTAATGTCCAACTTTCCATTGGGGTCATCTGCCGGGCAATGCTTGCCGGTTTTGTCATGAGAACCGGCACCATGTACCTGACCATCATTTTGGGCGACATGAAAATCTATGGTCCAAGGCCGTAATTTATCGGTCATTTTTTCATAAGCAGCGTAAAACTCCTCATCGGAATACCCTTCATGAAGAAGGGCGTGCTCTGGGGCATTATAGCCCATCAGGTATAGATAAGTATGCGCAAGGTCAGCCTGAAAACCAAGGGTTTCAGGCATACCAACGCCTTCCAACAGGTCGAGAACATCTTTCCAGCTGTGCATTCCAGCCCAGCAAATCTCGCCCTCAACTGCAAGGCGTTCGCCATGATCCGCAGCAATTGCAGCTGCCTTTTTAAAAGTGTCAATAATCCGGGCGGTTCCTTCACCTGGATTGGCTTTCCATTTCTCCACTCCAAATTCAGCGGAGTCGATACGGATAACCCCACCTTTGCGTACGCCATGGTTGTTAAAAACTTTGGCAATTCGGCAAGCAACTTTGACCGCATCTAAAAATTTTCCCTGCTGTTCGTCAGTTCCCATGGCAGAGTCACCAACAGTACCAGGCCAAACTGGAGCCACAAGTGAACCAACATCAAAACCATGCCCGGCAATTAAATCTGCAGTTTCTTTTAATTGATCGTCACTAGCCTCGGGATCGGTGTGCGGGTGAAATAAAAAGCAATCCACACCATCAAACTTTCTGCCGTTCACATCCGCATTGGCGGTAAGTTCAAGCATTCGTTCCAGACTAAATGGAGGTTCTTCGCCTTCGCCGTCGCCTTTTCCGACAAGACCGGGCCACATTGCATTGTGAAGTTTAAGAGATGAAAGGCTCATATGATTTGAAGATGGGGGGTTATGGTTTTGAAAGCTGTATATTTGTTCAAGAAAAGGGCTGTGATTCAAGAAAAAAGCGGAGTCTTGGATAAAATATAAAAACTGATTAATTCAATTTTTATTTGCTAAAATTCTTTGGTTAATTGAAATTCAATACAATGAACTCATCTATTACTTGTCTTTTTTCACTGTTGCTATTTCTCTGCGTTCAACAGGTGACATTTTCGCAAAGTAGCCAAAGCAACTCACTTTTCCCTCCAAAATTATTGGACAGTGATGGCAAGGAAGTCTCGGTTTCCGTTCTAGAAAACAAAATCGTGGGAATTTATTTTTCTGCACAGTGGTGTCCGCCCTGCCGTCATTTCACCCCGAGTCTAGTAGAATTTCGAAATAAAAATAAGAAAGATTTTGAAGTGGTTTTTGTGTCCTCAGACCAATCCTCCAAAGATCAATTGGAGTATATGAAGAAATACAAAATGAATTGGTATACCATCCCCCACAGGAGCGATGCTGCCAATGCTTTAAAGAAAAAATTTGAAGTCCGTGGAATTCCCTCGTTGGTCATCGTTGATAAGAATGGTAAGACTATTACCAAGAATGGCCGTGGAGATGTTTCCAAGAATCCCACGGGGGCATTGGCTGATTGGAAAAAAAATTCTTAAATCTGTCTTATTTTTAAAATCTCTTCTGCCCACGCAGGAGAAACTTGTTTATTGGTAGTGGGGAATGTTTAAAGCAGATTTTTGTGTAATTGGGGGTGGTATTGTAGGCTTGGCCACTGCTTATCGTCTAAATAAAAAATTTCCCGATCAATCGGTCATAGTAATCGAAAAAGAAAACTGTCTTGCTGAACATCAAACGGGCAGAAACTCCGGCGTGTTGCACTCTGGTATTTACTACAAGCCAGGCTCACTCAAGGCGAGGAATTGCAGGAAGGGGAAATTGGCAATGGAACGATTCTGTAGTGAATATGGGATCGATTATGAACTCTGCGGGAAAGTAATTGTGGCAACTTCCGAAGACGAAACTGCCCGCTTGCAAACGATCTTCGAACGCGGGCAGGCAAATGGGGTAAACTGTCAACTGATTACGAAGGAGAGACTAAAAGAAATTGAACCGCATACTGCTGGTGTCAGGGCCATTCATGTGCCAGAGTGTGGAATTGTCAATTACCGCCAAGTCTGCGAAAAACTGGGCTCCCTACTCTGTGAAAATTCCAATCACCAAATACTCACTGGAGAAAAAGTTCTGCATATTGAACAAGGCAAAACGGACCTGATTATTCAATCCACCAGCCAGGAAATTCACTGCAAGTATTTAATCAATTGCTCGGGGCTACATTCCGACCGTCTGACCAAGATGAGTGGCCAATCATCCCCAGCCAAGATTATACCATTCAAAGGCGAATATTTCTTCTTATCCAAGAAAGCTGAAAAATTTTGCAACCATCTGATCTACCCAGTCCCCGATCCCAAATTCCCTTTTTTGGGCGTTCATTTTACGCGCATGATCGAAGGCGGGGTCGAATGCGGGCCCAATGCGGTCCTTGCCTTTGGCCGGGAGGCCTATGATAAGTTCAAGTTCAATACCGTAGACCTAATTGAGTCATTATCCTACCCCGGTTTTCAGATTATGGCGATGAAACACTGGAAAATGGGTTTGGGTGAAATGTGGCGGTCTTTTTCCAAAAAAGCATTTGTCAAAGCCCTGCAAAAGCTGGTTCCTGCGATTCAAGCAGAACACCTTTCTGTGGCACCTGCTGGAATCCGGGCACAGGCAGTCGGTAGGGCCGGTTCCTTAGTGGATGATTTTCTCATCCAAAAAAATGACCGTATCATCAATGTTTGTAATGCGCCCTCCCCTGCCGCTACTGCATCTCTTAATATTGCTGAGGAAATTATCCAAAACTTCTAGGACTTACTCCTCCTAATTGAAAATATTTCAATACGGGGAAATCTCGTTGAATAGATTGAGAGTAATTGGCATTAAGGACCATTCTTATGGATCAAAAATATATCAAATACTTTATTGCCCTTTTAATGCTTTTAGCAGGAACTTCCCCTGTCCTCCCGGGAAAGAATCCAGAAGTTCTTAACGAGATTTCAATAACCGGTTCCAGTATTCCGGAACTGGACCTTTCCCGGTCATCAATTTTGACAAAAAATCAAGTCCAGGATCGCCAAATTGATAATTTAGTCGATCTTTCGGCACTGTCTCCCAACCTTCATATCAACAATAATTCCATCCAGTCTTATGGAGATATAATAGCGATCCGGGGGATCGCTAACACTCAATTATTCGGACCTGCCGGCGTCCAACTTTACATAGACGGCATTCCACAAGCTGATATCTCCACTTATGCCTCTACTTTGTATGATGTTCAAAGCATTGAAGTTTTGAGGGGGCCTCAAGGGCACAAATTTGGGAAATCGGTTAGCGGTGGTGCGATCAATATCAAAACCCAAGCTCCCAGCGATCAACAAATAAGCAAATTCTCCGCTTCATACGGAACCTTTGATACCCAAAAATATAATCTCAACAGCAGCGGTCCACTCGACGAAGAAGGATTTTCCTACTCCATTGCTCTACAAAGAGCTTTATCGGATGGTTATATCAATAACACTTCCGGCAATGCGGACACCTCTGAGACTTGGCATGGTTCACTTCGATTCTCTTTGGACAGAGGCAACGGCACCAAGATCGGTTTTGGTGCAAATTTTGAAGCCCATGAACTGGGTGCCCAGCCCCTNGTCAACCGTAATCAGGCAGATTTCTACTCACGTTCCACCGATTTTGATGAACTCACCAAGATCGANCGAAACCAGCAATATTTGACCGCAGAAAAAGAGTTTGGCGAATGGAGCCTCATATCCATAACCAATCGTAATGACTGGAGCATGAACCCAAATCGGGTGGATTTGGATGTTTCGACTGCAACGGCAGCAACTTCAGTCATTATCCAAGACCAAATAGAATGGACTCAGGAAATAAGAATCGAGTCTGAAGAAGCATCTGAAGCCGACTGGGTATTTGGTGCGTTCTATTCAGATAGTGAAACGGAAGGAGACGCGACCCGATGGTTTCTAACGGGAATGGGTGTACCTTTTGACCAAGACACACAAACAACCTCTTACTTGATTGAGTCTGAGAATATCGGTTTGTTTACTTCGATAGGAAAAAATCTCACCGATAAAGATTATATTTCTCTTGGTATACGCATTGATGAATACAGTAAAAAAATGACCAGGAATAAAACGAGCCAGCTTTCACCACCATCACCGGTTGCGAGATCGAGCGACTACACAGTTTTTTCTCCATCAACGCAGTGGCAACATACTTTTAGCGAACAGATAACCAGCCAAGCTCGTATTGCCTACACGGAAAAACCAGGTGGATTTTCAGCCTACACGGATACGATGCCAGCCTATAGTGAAGAACAAGCCCTGTCTTACGAAATCAGTCTACTTTTTAACCCTTCAAATTTATGGGGTTTGAACCTAACGGCCTACCTAAACGAAATTGAAGACTACCAGTTTGAGCTACCCGATACAATCGACCCCACCAATTATTACGTAGCCAATGCAGATGAAGTAACTACCCAAGGAATTGAGATAGAGGGTTATGTGAAGCCAACCGAAAACTTCACATTTTCTGTTGCTTATGGACTCTGTGATTCTAAATACGATAAATTTGACGGCTCTGGACTGGTTGGAAAGCAAGTATCCTTCATTCCCGAACACACTCTGGCACTATCGCTAAACTATGAATTCGATAATGGTCTGCATGGCCAGATTGGCACCAAAACCATTGGCGATACGCACTATTGGAATTACGCCGGAAACAATCCCACAGATACGATTGATAGCTACACATTGCTTGATGCAAATATAGGCTACGATTGGAAAGATTGGGAATTCAATGTTTTTGGATTAAACCTTACCAATGAGGAATATTACACATCGCTGATTAACAATATTCCTGGAAGCCCGGGTGTTGCAGGTTCTCCTCGCGTGATTGGGTTAAGCATCTCCAAAGAGTTTTAATTGCATCTGCGACACTGTCTCCAATTGAAAGGGAGCGGGCGACGGTTTGGNAAGTTCGGCTTGCCCCGAAATTTTTCCACGCCTAACTTGGAAAAACAATAAAGATGAAGCTATTTTGGAATATTATACTGCCCGGAATCATCATTCTAGTCATTGGTTTTTTNCTNGGTGTTTATTTGGCACCGAGCCTTGATGTTTCAGCCGAAGCTCATGCCGATCTTCAAAAGCCAAAACCAAGCCTTCAGGATACTGGTAAAGTAAAGAACCTATCTTCTTCGAAAAATTCCGTACTTTCCGGGCAGATACCCGCACCACCCCACGATCCGCTGCCCTCGGCACAGCCCACTCCTATGATGCCCCCAAACCTGCAAAGGATCATGCAAGGGGGAGACATTGTGGAGCGACTCGGAACCTATCTGGATGCGGTGAGGTCGATGGATCGATCCAATGTGGATATGGTGGTCAAAGCATTTGAGGAACTTCCCGGTGGGTATGGCAGGCACCTGGAAATGAAACTTCTAATGCGAAGCTGGGCAAATTTTGATCCAGAAGGTGCCCTGACCTATGCGTCCAAATCTCTCGATGCAAAAAGCGAAAGAAGATTTGGCATTTCTGAAGCACTGGCCGGGTGGGCAGTCAAAGATCAAAAAGCGGCCATAGCATGGGCAAAAGCAAACCATCCAGGAAATGAAAACTCCGACAATCCCCTACTNGTTGGAATCGTCAAAGGATTAATAGAAAACGACCTGGATGCAGCGAACCGTCTTTTCCTGAATTTACCAAAAGGTTCTGCCCGCTGGCAGTCGTCCAGCCTTTTGGCGGAAAAATACGCAGAGCAAGGAGTACAGCAAGGGATGCAATGGGCAGAGAGTTATCCCGAGGATGATCCGAGGATGAGAGAAACTATTCTGGGGCAAATGGGTGCTAGGCTTGCCCGTCAAGACCTGGAGGCAACAGCAAGCTGGGCAAAGCAAATGGAGGACGAACCTGGTGCCTATCGTGTTCTGGAAAATTTAATTCATCAATGGGCCAANCAAGATCCGCGTTCCGCCTCATCGTGGGTCAATGATTTGGCAGACCCAAAAAAAAGAATGCACGCGATGAAAGAACTTTCGGGCCGATGGGCAGTGATCGATCCTGCGGCCACTGCTGATTGGTTAAATTCTCAGCCTCCCTCCGCACAGGTCGACCCTGCTATTGCTACTTTCGTCTCAAGGATTCAGGGGATGGACCCGGCTGGTGCAGCAGGATGGGCCGCCTCCATTTCGGATCCTCTTTTACGGGAACAATCCTTAAACAAAGCCTTGGACGCCTGGCAACAAACTGATCCAGAACAAGCAAATCAATGGATAGAACAAAATGGAATAAAGGATAATTGACCTAGACACATAGGCGGTCTAGCCCAGGTTTTCGATAATTGAGACAATNGGTAAAAACAATGCAATCACGATAAACCCTACCACAACAGCCAGAAATACAATCATGACCGGTTCAATTAAGGAAGTTACCCCAGCCACTGCATTGTCCACATCTTCGTCATAATTATCAGCAATACGGGTGAGCATGTCCGGAAGTTCTCCGGTTTCCTCACCAATCTCCACCATACTAGTGACCATAGTTGGAAAAACAGGTTCTCTATCCATCTGTACTGCCATAGACTCACCGTCTCTTACCGCGTTATGAATATTAGACATTGCCTTAACAAAAAATGTATTCGTCAAAGTATCCCCGGTAATTTTGAGGGCTTGAAGGATAGGAACCCCGCTGCTGAGTAGAGTACCAAATGTTCTGGTTATCCGGGATACATTTGATTTGCTGACCACCTCCTTAACCACTGGAACATTTAACCCAAGCCAGTCAAATGCTTTAGCACCCTGTTTGGTTTTCTTGAGTAACAGTACACCAACAATAAGACCTGCCATTCCTCCAAGAACTAAAATGGGATTAGAGGAAAACAAATCGCTTATATCCACAACTACCTGNGTGGGTCCGGGAAGAGGCGCCCCTCGCAGCATTTGCTCAAAAATTGACTCAAACTGTGGGACCACTACCATCATAAGCAAGGTTACAATACCAACTGCAACGAACATAATCACACTGGGATAGACCATGGCAGATTTTACTTTTTTAATGGTTCGGATTGATTTTTCCTGAAATTGGGCAAGTCGAGTAAGGACAAGGTCCAGCACACCACCCGCTTCTCCCGCCTTGACCATATTAACATATAGTTTGTCAAANGTCTTGGGATACATGGCCAACCCATCGGAAAGAGTACCTCCNGATGAAACTTTTTCGGCAACTGATTCAAGCATGGCTTTAAACTTCGGTTTTTTCTCCTGTTGCTTGATCATTACCTCCAAACTTCTGAGTAATGGAAGTCCCGCCTGAATTAAAGTGGACATTTGCCGGGTGAATACAGAAATGTCCTCGTTAGTTGGCCCCCCGCCAATTTGGATGTCCAAAATACTTTTTTTCTTTTTTTTCTTTTGGGATTTCGAAGACTTTTTTCCCTGTGNAGAAGAGGCACTTTTCTGCACCTCTTTTTTGGAGGAGTCCATACTTGGGATACCCGCTTGAACAGNAGGAGCACCCTGCAAAGATAAAGTCGTCGGGGTTAGGTTGTATTGGGCCAGGATGTTACGGGCATCGTTTTCATCAACTGCCTCAAAAGTGCCATCAACCGAATTACCGGAAGGATCGGTAGCTACATATTCAAAAATTGCCATAGAAAACTTTGCACATCTTGCCCGGAAATCATGTGTATTTCAAGACTTCCTCAACTGTGGTTTCACCATCAAAGATGGAGCGCATACCGTCTTCCCTCAAAGTACGCATACCCTGCTCAATTGCTTTTTGTTTAAGCACCAGAGTAGCGGCCCCAGAATTGATGAGTTCACGGAATGTATCACCCACTTTAATCATTTCAAAAAGACCNGTCCTGCTCCGGTAACCTCCATTGCTGCAGGCCTCGCAACCNGCACCGAAATAAAACTTTCTATCTCCTAAGTCTTTGCGATTAAGACCGAGATTTTGAAGCATATCATTTTTGGGGTCAAATTCCTGTTTGCAGGAGGTGCAAATCTTCCGGACCAAGCGTTGAGCAAGAATAAATTCCAGGGATGCAGAGAGCAAGAAAGGNTCCAGACCCATATCAATCAAACGGGTAATCGCACCTGGTGCGTCATTGGTATGCAATGTACTAAGGACAACATGGCCGGTAAGAGAAGCTTGAACAGCTATCCGGGCAGTTTCAATATCCCGAATTTCTCCGACCATAATTTTGTCCGGGTCCTGCCGAAGAAAGGCCCGTAATGCCCGGGCAAAATCAAGACCGACTTGATGATTGACCGGAACTTGCATTATGCCCTCAATCTCGTACTCAACCGGATCTTCGGCAGTAAGGATCTTGGTATCGATTTCATTGACTTCCCGCAAAGCACTGTAAAGGGTCGTGGTTTTCCCAGAACCTGTCGGACCGGTAACAATGAATATACCGTTGGGTCTGCGCACTGCTCCACGAATTCCGCTTTTGACATTTTCCGGAAGTCCAAGGTTATCCAGGTCTAAATTAACCGCCGATTTATCCAGGACCCGTAAAACAACACTCTCTCCAAATTGAGTTGGTAGAGTAGATACCCGCAAATCAACCGCCCTGCCCTCAATCGTCATCTTTATCCGTCCATCCTGAGGGATACGGTGCTCTGCAATATTGAGCTCAGAAATTACTTTGACCCTGGAAATTACCGGCAGTGCAAGACTTTTGGGCGGTGGTGACATTTCATAAAGAGCACCGTCTACCCGATAACGAATACGAAACTCATCCTCGAATGGCTCAAAGTGAATATCGGATGCCTGTGCCCTGATTGCCTGTTGTAGAACCAGGTTTACAAAACGGATGATAGGTGTCTCATTGGCAGCATCCACCAAATCACTTTCTTTGGAATCGTCGAGGTTATCAAACTGATCAAGGCCGACATCACCTAAAAGATCGTTCATGGAGGATTGGTCCTCACTGTAATAATGATCAAGCAATGAGGAAACTATCAGAGGGTCACAAACGACAATATGAATCTCAAGATTAAGTGCAAAAGTCAGGTCATCAATGATAGATGCATTAAAAGGATCTAGGGAAAGTAAATGAATCCCTCCCTCCGAAAGATACAGGGGAACCACCCCATACTGCCGGGCAGTTTCCTTGGGAATGACTGCGAGTACATCTGGCTCAATCTCTCCAACCTCACCCACCTGTAACTCATAGTTCAAATACTGGGAAATTAGGGCAATCAGGTCTTCCCGCTGAATAATCCCTGCCTGGATTACGGCCTCAGCAAAAGAACGTTTCCCATCAATTACATCCTGGTCAAACAACTCATCTAAACCATGTTGAGAAACGCCATCTACCTCACGAAAAAGATCACGAATTTCCGAATTATTATCGATATAAAGCATGGGCTGACTATTCCTCCTCGGTCGTGACCATTAGAACTTCATCCAAGGTAGTAATCCCAGCGAGAACTTTACGGAATCCATCGTTGCGCATCGAACGCATTCCCATTTCCCTGGCCTTACTTCGAAGTTCAACTATGCTTACGTTGTGATAAATCATTTCCTCGATCTCTTGGTTGACCACAAAAATTTCGAAGACTCCCTTCCTGCCGCGGTATCCTTTATCTCCGCACTTGGGGCATCCCGCACCCTTCATAAAAGTTGCACCGGCAGCCTGCTCTTCATTGATGCCAAGTACCGCCAGTTCGGATGCGGTGGGTTGATAAGGTCCCTTGCAATTTTGACAAATTGCCCGGACCAACCGCTGAGCAAGAGCTGCCCGCAAGGATGCAGAAACTAAAAAGGGCTTAACTCCCATATCTACCAAGCGGGAAACTGCACTGGGCGCGTCATTAGTGTGTAAAGTACTAAAGACCATGTGACCGGTTAGCGACGCATTAATGGCAATCTCCGCGGTTTCCAAATCACGAATTTCCCCGACCATCACAATATTTGGTGCTTGTCTGAGCATGGCCCTAAGTGCCGCAGAAAATGTCATACCCACTTCGGTCCGCACCTGCACTTGATTTATCCCCGGTACTTCATACTCCACCGGGTCCTCAACTGTTATGATCTTGCGGTCTGGCTTATTAATTGCATTGAGGGCAGAATAAAGTGTGGTGGACTTTCCTGAACCAGTGGGTCCGGTGACCAGAAAAATGCCATCAGGCATATTAATGACTTGCTCAAATATTGTCTGGTCATCTGAAAAGAAACCGAGTTGGGGGAGCCCTAAGCTCAAACTTTCTTTGTCCAAAATACGCATGACTATACTTTCCCCATGAACAGTAGGCAAAGTGGATACACGTAAATCAATGACTTTTTCTCCAACCTTAATATTTATACGCCCGTCCAACGGAACCCTTTTCTCTGCCAGGCTGACATTTGCCATGAGTTTAGTCCGAGAAAGAATTGATGGCTGTAATCGCTTGGGAGGATCTGGCTGTTCGATCAATTTTCCATCTATCCGAAAACGAATCCGGAATTTTTTCTCCAATGGCTCCATATGAATATCCGAGGCTCGTTTTTCCAGAGCGTCTTTGATTACAGAGTGCACAAACTTGATGATTGGAGCATCTTCTTCGCTGACATCTTCTGGACGGACATTGTCTGCAATCTCGATATCTCCCTCGCCCAACCCATCAAAAAAGTCCTTTTCTTTTTCCTGCTCGTTGAGACCATACAGGTGAGTGATATGCTCCAAAACTTCTCCTCGGTAAGCTACCCGCGGGTTGACCGGCTTACCAAAGAGATGACTGAGGGTATCGATTGCATCCTGATCAAGCGGGTTACCCAAGACAATGTCAACCGAGGTGCCATCCGTGCCCAATGGAATCGCCTCATAAAGACGGGCGTGGTCTGGACTTAACAAGCCAAGGACTTCAGGCGTCAGGCTGACAAGGGACAAATCGACCGATTCCATACTTAGTTCATTGGCCAAGAAATTGACCACTTCTTCAGTCGATAGATCCAAATGATGGAGAAGGAGATTAAAGAAGTCCAACCCCTCATCTCCGGTGGATTGATCACTGGCTATTTTTCGGGCTTCCGATTGGATTTGCTCGATCGTTTCCTGAATGACCAAGCCCTGCTCTTTGAATGCTTCGGTAAGGTATTCTTCCGTTGCGTTCATCGAGTAGAAAAAGAAGGTTGGAAAAGTGGGCTTATCTGCCCAGTCCCATCAAGAATTCTGGATTATTTTTTGTCTTTTTGACCCGTTGGATGAACATCTCCATAGCCTCTGCAGGAGGGACCCCTTTCATGGAGCGACGCAATGCGTATATCTTACTAAGTTCATCGGGGTGATAGAGCAGTTCCTCCTTTCGTGTACCACTTTTTTCAAAATCCAAAGCCGGAAAAATTCTTTTGTTGGACAGTTCACGATCAAGGTGCAACTCCATATTCCCAGTCCCCTTAAATTCCTCAAAAATGACTTCGTCCATCTTGCTTCCGGTCTCAACCAGTGCCGTGCCAAGAATGGTCAGACTTCCCCCCCCCTCGATATTACGGGCTGAGCCGAAAAATCTCTTGGGGCGTTGTAACGCAGTAGCCTCGACACCACCACTAAGAATTTTCCCACTGTTCGGCATGGTGGTATTGTAAGCACGGGCCAAACGGGTAATTGAATCGAGCAAGATCACAACATGTTGTTGGTGCTCAACCATCCTGCGAGCCTTTTCGATAACAATCTCGGCAGCATGAACATGACTTTCCGCACTTTCATCAAATGTCGATGCTATCACTTCAGCATCTGGCACCTGCCTTCTAAAATCTGTGACCTCCTCGGGGCGTTCATCCACCAACAGAACAATAAGATGGGCATCGGGATTGTTCTCTCTGAGGGCCCGGGCAATACCTTGCTGCAACACTGTTTTACCAGTCCTGGGTGGAGCCACAATTAAACCACGCTGCCCAAACCCCACCGGAGAAACAAGATCAACCACCCGCATGGCCACATTGTCCCACTCCACTTCCTGGTGAGTTTCCAAATACATTCTACGAAGGGGGTAGTAAGGGGTTAGCTCCGTAAAAGGAGTGACCCGGGTAGCTTCATCCGGGGAGAGCCCCATCACCTCATCCACCCTCAAGAGAACCGGACAGGTCGACTCCTCCATTTTGGCCCGGATCATTCCTCTTATGGCATGCCCAGTCTTTAGACCATATTTTCGAACTAAGTTTTCAGGGACGAATGCAGACTGTGACTTTAAACGGTAATCCTCTTTTTGTTGCAGAATAAAACCGTGGCCGTCCTCCATAACCTGAATGATTCCCGAAAGGGAGACAGGAGTGTTTGATTTAAGCGAACTTTCGAGAACGATATCGATTAGTTCTTCGCGCAGAGGAGCCGCGGGCATCTCCTCCTCCAAATTTAATTGCACCACCTTTTCAGTAAGATCTAATAGATTGAGAGATAAAAACTCATCCAGGTTGACCGGCTCTTTTCCAGACTCGATCATGGGCAGAAGTAACTGGGTTAATTCCTCTTCTGATTTCAATGACTCCGCCTCGAGTAATTGCCCAATCTCCAAGGGCTTGGTCTCAGTCTCCTCATAGGGCAAACGCCTGGGTTTTTTGAACTTTTGTTTCCGGCGTAATTTCTTTTTCTCCTGCCANGTCATCTTTTTTTGTGACTGCCCCTGCCCCGTTGAATGAGCACCAGATTTTGGGTTTGCATTGTGTTGAGATTCTGAGGAGGCATGCGGGCCTTTTGGTGGGCGTGGTTTCCCCTGCTCAGTATTCTTCTCATCGGGTTTACCTGGGGCACCTTCGTCGACTACCGGATCATCCTGGGGCGGGAATCGATCTTCTTCTGGCTCGCTACCGTCAGTACTAAAGAAAAGCTGACGGTCGGAAGTTTCCAAATCCCCCTGGACTTCTCTGTCTCCCTGATTTTCTTGATCGGCAGATCCATGATCCTCTGCAGATACTTCGGCAGGAGAATCATCCGGACTGTCGATAGAATCTTTGGCTTTTTTGGAACGAGTAGTTTTTTTAACTGGCATGAGTTATGTATAATTTAATTGATACTCCTTGAAGAAAGAGTTCGGTCAAGTTGCTGAACTTGATGGGTTAGAAATTCCATTGCTCCTCCACCCCACAAAACAAAATCAGACATAGCCACCTTTTGCGGCATGGATAATTGACTATTCATTCGAGATTCGGACTCATTCATGGAAAGTCCTCGGGATTGTAGTCTTTTTAAAATCATGGAGCTCGGGGCAATGAGAGAAATGGTGCAGGTGAAATGACTTTGCAGGTTATTTTCAAACAAAAGAGGTAGTTCAATCATGCACTTGGGGGAAGGACAGGATTGAACAAATAAAATCCATTGGGAACGAATGATGGGGTGAAGAATTCCTTCTAGCCACTTCCTTTCCAATTCCTCGTTAAATACTATTCGAGCAATTGCGGCTTTGTCAATGCTTCCGCTACTATTAATTATATCATTTCCCCAACGCTGCCTAATTTGAATTTGCACACTTCGATCCGATGCCAAAATTTCTCCCGCCAAACGATCTGCAGAAATTACCGACCAGCCCAAATCTGCAAATCTGCTCAAAGCACTTGATTTACCACAGGCAATACCTCCCGTTAAACCAACCACAATCTTTTCTCTTTCTGAGTTCACTGTGATTAAAATTCTTTCGATCTTCGGCGTCCTAGCAAGTATGTAAATTGATGGATTTGAGACTATCGTCTTGCCAGTTATCTCCCCTGGATCATAATAGAATGTTCTTTTGCTGGTAGGGTATCCAAGTGGCTAAAGGATGCGGACTGTAAATCCGCCCGCTTCGGCGTTCGTCGGTTCGAATCCGACCCCTACCACCATCTCCTTCCCTCTCCACATCGCTTTTCTCAAAATGAAAGAAAATAAACCAGCGAAAAGATGGGCGTTTATTATTTTAGGAGGCTTGGTTTTATTTTTATACAAAACCTGCACAGGCCAACTTCCACCCATCCAGTTTTGATGATATCAAGGATTTTGACTGGTTCAATCCTGTGTGGTGGAATAATTGCAGCTGGCCTGTCTTATTTGTTAGCACATTATTTTAGCAGTTCCCTTTTTGCCTTTTACCACGATTGGACAGGCTGGAGATCGATTACAGGCAACTCCCCAAACCAAATCACTCAGGGCCTGGCAAAAATCACATGGGCATTGTTTTTTTGCTCCGCGTGGTGGATGTTATGGCGTCTTGATGCTTTTATTGCTCATGTTTCCTTGCAAAAAACCAGAGGGGCTGAGGAAAATGAGCAACCTATTCCACCTGCAAACGAGCAACCAGAGAAAGCAGAAGAGCCCCAAAGGTCGGAAAACTTCATTCCTGAAGAAGATGAGGAAGCTGAAAATATTAAAGAAAGTTCCGAGAAAAAAGCATGGTCCCAGGAGGCCAAAAAGATGATTTTCCCCACAGTCGAAGAACTTGAAATGGCCGAACTTCTTGGTCTATCAAAGGATGACTTGAACGATTTCCCAAAAATTAAATCAACCTACCGAAACACCATGGCACAGTATCATCCAGATAAAGTATCTGCCATGGGTACGGAAATCCGGGAAGTGGCAGAAAAAAAAGCCAAAGAGATTAATCAAGCCTACGAATTCTTTCGTACAAAATTCAAGAATTCATAGACAAATTTGTACATCCTAAAAACAGAATCCATAATTTCTTGAAGACGCCGCTGAAAATGGTAATAAACGACCCTTTTGCACTATGACACAAGCAACCACCCACGAATTCAAAGCCGAGACCAAAGAGGTTCTCGATATTGTTGTTAATTCTCTCTACAAAGACAAAGAAATCTTTGTACGGGAGCTCATTTCTAACGCCTCTGATGCCCTCGAAAAACTGCGTCGGACTCAATTGACTGAGAAAAATATTTTGGACGACAATCTCGAGCTTGAGATCAATCTCAGCACCGATGAGACGGCCAAGCAACTGATTATTCAGGACTTCGGCATTGGCATGACTGAGGAAGAACTCATCAAAAACTTAGGCACGATTGCCCATTCTGGTTCCAAAGAATTTTTGGAAGCCCTACAGAGTGATGGAGAAAAAAACGATGCTCTAATCGGAAAATTTGGAGTCGGGTTCTACAGCGTTTTTATGGTCTCTGATTCNGTCAAAGTCTACACCCGCACATGGAAGCAAGAGGGCGAAGGACTATGCTGGGAAAGTGACGGAGGCGGAGGGTACTCAATCGACAAAACAGATGGTCAAAGACGGGGCACCAAGATCGTCATTCAGTTGAAGGACGATTTCGATGAATTTGCCAAGGAGGACAGGATTAAGGATATTGTAAAAAAATATTCCGCCTTTGTACAATTCCCCGTATCCGTCAACGGGGAAAAGGTTAACACGGTTGATGCGATCTGGTTACGGTCCAAATCCGAAATTAAGGACGAAGAGTACGAAGAATTTTATAAGTTTCAGGCCAATGATTACGAAGCTCCACTGATGCGTTTGCATTTTAATGCGGATGCCCCGCTGGAAATAAACTCACTTCTTTTTGTGCCCAAAAGGAACATGGAAAAGATGGGTATGTTTCGCAATGAAAACAAAGTGGCCCTGCATTGCCGAAAAGTGCTGATTGATGCCGAACCCAAAAGTTTATTCCCCGAATGGCTTAGGTTTCTTCGGGGCGTGGTAGACAGTTCTGACATTCCTTTAAATGTCTCCCGCGAAACCATGCAGGACAGCGATTTATTGCGTAAACTGGGCCAGGTGCTGACCAAAAGGTTTATCAAATTTCTTAACGAGCAAGCAAAGAAACAAGAGGAAACCTACCTCGAGTTTTGGCAAGAATTTGGAGCTCTTATAAAAGAGGGGGTTGCGACTGACTTCACATACAAAGATGACTTAGCTAAACTACTCCGCTTCCAATCGACTGCTTCGGAAGATGGCAAACTGACCGGATTGGAGGATTACCTTACCCGGATGACAAGCGAGCAGAAGGATATACTTTTCCTTTATGGTAAAAACCGCAAATCAATCGAATCCGGACCCTATCTGGAAGCTCTCCAAGCCAGAGGCTATGAGGTACTACTGTTGACCGAGCCGGTTGATGAATATGTGATGCAGTCGCTGCGTGAGTTCAAAGATAAAAAAATTATCTCAGCGGATTCCGAGGAGTTGAAGCTGGATAAGCTTGATGAACAACCAAGCGGAGAAAGCCTGGACAAGAAAGCGATCAAAAAATTATCCAATTGGATAAAGGAATCTCTTAAAGATCGCGTTTCTGAAGTGGAAACCGGCGAACGTCTGATCAATAGTCCAGTATGTGTGGTGGGAGAAGATGGTATGGGAGGTGCATCTGCTCGAAGAATTATGAAGATGATGCAGGGCCCCGAGGGTGAGATGCCCACCAGCAAAGTGAAGTTTCAAATAAATCCGAGGCACTCAATTATTCATGGACTGCAAAAACTTGTAGAAAAAGACGAACCCACGGCTCTATTGGTGGCAAACCAGTTACTGGACAATGCACTGGCATCGGCCAACCTTATGGATGACCCAAGAGAGATGATTGAGCGAAGTTATCAGGCATTAGAAAAAATTACATCACCATAGACATTTCATAAAGTCTAGCAGTCTGGGTTTAAATTGGGATTGCCCATCTTGATCGTGTTGGGGTAGAAGAAATACCCATGATGAGGATATCGCAGAAATATTTGACCATAGGGTGCCTTTCCTGCCTTATTATCTTAGCCGGTTGCTTTAAAGGTTCTGGTGGATCCCGCGGAGGCGGAAGTCCATTTGCAGAAGCCGACGATGCAGTTGACCAAAACGCTGAGAATTTAATGGGCCTTTCCATAGGTATGACCAAGGGTCAAGTTTCCAATTTGGCGGGGGTTGCCAATTACCTGGAAGGGTATGATTGGGGCAGTGTCTGGTTTTATAAAATTCGCAAAGGTGGAAATGAAGGCGTTCTCTCTGATAAAGATGTTGAGAAAAAATATATGCCAGTAGTCTTTGACAATACGGACCGCGTGATGGGATACGGAAGTAAATTTTACGATCAAACACTTTCCGACCTTGGAACCGGGCAATTCTAAAATCTCTTTAATCCATACATTTGCCTGATTGTTCGGTTGACGAACATGTGGAATTAATTCATTTTTAATCTTTTCACTTATTTTTCGATGAAGACTACCCTTGCCAAAAAGGAAACTGTTACACACGACTGGAAGATCGTAGATGCTTCCGGTCAAATCCTTGGACGCTTAGCCGTTCAGATCGCGAATGCTCTAAGAGGCCGTAACAAACCTACCTACACTCCCCATGTCGACACGGGTGATTATGTTGTGGTTATCAATGCTGACAAAGTCAAATTGACCGGTTCGAAGGAAGAGCAGAAGCAGTATATGTTCTACTCGGGGTATATGGGTAATGAAAAATATCGTACCGTTGCAGATTTTCGTGAAAGTCGGCCGGAGTTCATCATTACTAATGCGGTCAAAGGCATGCTACCCAGAAATAAACTCTCCAGTGGTATGCTCACCCGTCTTCGAGTTTTTGCNGGGGAAGATCACCCTCATAGTGCCCAGCAACCATCCCCTCTCCAATCTTAATTTACTTACACATCATGAGTGCCAAAGCTAAAAACCAAGATTTCATTGCCACAGGTCGTAGAAAAACAAGTACTGCCAGAGTTCGCATACGCCCGGGTTCAGGATCCATCACCATTAATAATCGCGATATCAATGATTATTGTTCAACCGAACAACAGAAAAAAGCGGTAATTGGCCCTCTGCTTTGCGTAGAGAAAAATGGTCAGGTTGATGTTTCTGTTAATGTGCGTGGCGGAGGTTGCACCGGGCAATCGGGAGCGATCCGTCATGGACTATCNCGGGCACTAGAAAAAATGGATGCTGACTTACGCTCCCCCCTCAAAAAAGCGGGCCATCTCCGAAGAGATCCCCGTAAGATCGAGCGTAAAAAAGCTGGTCGTCCAGGGGCTCGTAAAAGGTTTCAATTTTCAAAACGATAATCTATCAAATTTTAACCACCTTTTATTCAACCCCTCGGAACTCCAACCGAGGGGTTTGTTTTTTATAATTTTCCACATCAAAATTTTTTCATTATGAAAGTAGGTATCATTGGTGCGTCCGGGTACACTGGACAAGAGCTTGTATCCTTACTGATCGGACATCCCGAAATAGAATTAAGCATGGTTACCTCCAGGGCTCATGCGGGCAAGCCATTGTCCGACATCATTCCGAGANTNGGCAANTGTGGACACAACAAATNATTTGTTAGTCCAGGTATAGAAGAATTGGTAGATTCAGAAATCGAGCTATTTTTCTTAGCCCTCCCACATGGTACGGCTGCAGAATATGCAATTCCCCTGCTGGCTGCTGAAAAGAAAATTATCGATTTGTCTGCAGATTTCAGACTCAATGACCCTGCAACCTATGAGGAATTTTATGGAGCCAAGCACCCGGCACCGAAATGGTTGCCCTTGGCACAGTATGGGCTTCCCGAATTGCACCATCTTAGCTGGGAGCACTCCTCTCTTATCGCCTCACCTGGGTGTTATCCAACTAGTATAATTGTTCCTCTTGCTCCCCTTCTAAAACATGGGCTCATCGAAAAAACCGATCTTATTGTAAACTCAATAAGCGGAATAAGCGGGGCTGGCAAAAATGCAGCAGAACGACTACTTTACTGCGAGAGAAACGAGAGTGCCGGTCCCTATGGACTGCCCAAGCACAGGCATTTATCGGAAATCGAGGAACAGTTAAGCCATTTTGCCCGGCAGTCGGTTGTCTTGTCTTTTCACCCTCATCTAAGTCCGATGAACCGAGGGCTTTGCTCGACCATCTCCGTAAAGCCCAAGAAATCCTTCGATGCAAATGTGATCAGGGATTGCTGGGAAAACTCATACACTCAGAGACCTTTCGTACAAGTCCTGCAGAAGGGAATCCTGCCTGAGACGGGTCGGGTTGTCGGAACAAACAGGATTGATTTAGCAGTGCAGGAAGACCAACGGACAAATCGTTATATCATATGTTCTGCCGAAGATAACTTACTAAAAGGTGCGGGGGGGCAAGCCGTACAATCAATGAATATTTGCAATGGGTATGAGGAGAGTTGTGGGTTGCTATGAAGTTTTTCCTGGATTGTGATGGAGTAACGGAAGCACAGGGCTTTTTTGCCTCGGGTGTTGCCAGTAACATCATGGGTAAAAATAATGGAAAACTGGATCTTGGCGTAATTTATTCGAAACGACCATGCACAGTTGCAGGAACCTTTACCACCAATGATGTGAAAGCATCTCCGGTACGGTACTGCATGGAACTGCTGAACGATTCCAACCAAGTTTTTCATGGCGTGGTTGCCAATAGTGGAAATGCCAATGCATGTACAGGAAAACAAGGGGATTTAGATTGTGCCAAAATGGGAAGCGAGACGGCCCGGCATTTGAAGGTTCATGCCCGCGAGATCCTTGTTTGCTCAACTGGCAGAATTGGGGTGCAATTGCCCATGAGCCGTGTCACTGCTGGTATTGCCCACGCTTGCCAGGACGCCATTGATGAGCTCGATGGTGGCAAAGCCTTTCAGGAAGCCATACTTACTTCCGATACATGTACCAAATCCTGCTCTGCACAGATCGACACTCCTTCCGGGAAAATAACCATCGGTGGAACCGTTAAGGGGGCAGGCATGATTCAACCAGANATGGCCACCATGCTCGCATTTATCACCACAGATGCTGAGGTTTCGTNCAGCTTTCTTAACTCCTGCCTGTCAAATGCGGTGAAACAATCATTTAACCGAATGACCATCGACGGGGACATGAGCACAAATGACTCAGTTCTTTTTCTGGCCAATGGATTTTCGCGGGTGAAAATCGAAGAGGAATCTGGAGATATACAGGCTAAGTTTAAAGATGCGGTTCTTCACATTTGTAAAACCCTGGCCCGCAAGTGTGTAACTGACGGAGAGAAAGTCACTAAGTTCGTTGAGCTACAAATCGATGGAGCTCCCAGCAATGAAGATGCCGAGAAAGTCGCCCGATGCATTGCAAATTCCCTCCTGGTCAAGTCTTCATGGTATGGTTCAGACCCCAACTGGGGGAGAATCGTCGACGCAGCTGGTTACGCACAAATTGGATTGGATTTCAACCGGTTTGACTTGTCATACAATGAAGTTCCTGCTGTTGAGATGGGCAAGCCACTGCCGATGAATAAGACCAAATGGAAAGAAATTGTTTCCCAAAAGTCTTTTGAAATTAAGATTCACCTCCATATGGGGGACGGGTCCGCATTTATATGGTCAAATGATCTAAGCGAGGAATATGTAAATTACAACAAAAGCGAATAAACAAGATGATTGGATTTGAGGAAAGTCAGGCAAAAGCCCGTATTCTGATGGAGGCACTTCCCTATGTCAGGCGGTTCCGTGGATCAATTTTTGTGGTTAAATACGGAGGTAGCTTCATGGACTCCCCCGACCCTGAGGTACGATCGGGGGTGGCAAAGGACCTGGTCTTTCTTAATTTCGTGGGCATCAAAGTGGTAGTGGTTCACGGAGGAGGAAAGGCAATCACCAGAGAACTGGAGCAGCGCGGCATCGAGGCACATTTCCTGGATGGTCTTCGGGTAACCGACAAGGAAACCATTGACGCAGTCGATACTGTTCTGAATCTGCAGGTAAACAGTGAAGTAGCTCAATTCGTTGCTTCCCATGACTGTGATGTAAAAAGATTCCCCGGCAAAGAGGTTTTGACCTGTAAAAAACTCGAGAGCAAACATGATTTGGGTTATGTGGGACAAGTCACCCATGTAAAGGTAGACCCGATTCTCCAGGCACTCGATAATGGCCAAATGCCCATTCTCTCATCCACTGCATCAGATGATCTGGGTACCTGTTACAATGTAAATGCAGACAATGTTGCCTCCAAGATTGCCATTGCTCTAGGTGCACGCAGACTGGTGTATTTATCTGATGTCCCCGGGTTACTCAGGGAACCTGCCAACCCATCCTCCCTTCTTTCGAGTCTCGCAGTCAATGAGGTACAACCGCTCAAAGACAATGGAGTCATTTCCGCAGGCATGTTACCAAAGGTAAACAGTGCTGTGGATGCGCTGAAAGCCGGAGTCAACCGGGTCCATTTTATCGATGGGCGGATGCCACATAGTATATTGCTGGAAATCTTTACCGATCAGGGTATCGGGACCGAAATCGTGCACTCTTGACCATGAATCTTCAACGGCACCAGTCTTTCTTAGTAGCAAATTATGCTCCGCCTGCAATTGAGGTAGTAAGGGGTAAGGGCACAAAGCTTTGGGATAAGAACGGAACAGAGTATTTGGACTTCACTTCCGGCATTGCGGTGACCAACCTCGGACACAGCCATCCAGAATGGGTCAAACAGGTACAAGAGCAAACAGGCAAGCTCGCCCACTGCTCAAACTTATTCTCGATACCTGAACAAGTCAGACTGGCCGAAAGGTTGGTCAAAAAAATTGGTGAAGGAAAAGTATTATTTTGCAACAGCGGAGCAGAGGCCAATGAAGCATTGATCAAGCTGTCCAGGCTGTATGGCAATTGCAATGTTCCCAATCGGACAAAAATTCTTGTTGCCAAAAATGGATTTCATGGACGCACCCTCGGTGCACTTTCTGCCACACAATCAAAAAAATACCGCCAAGGATTTGATCCACTACTTCCCGGATTTGTTTTTTGCGAATTAAATAATTTGGCCGATTTCGAACAAGCTATTGATGAGCAAACCGCTGCCATTCTAATTGAATCAATCCAAGGTGAAGGCGGCCTGCATGTGGCCAGTAATGAATTTCTCCGGGGAGTGAAAGATTTATGCAACCAGAATGACCTGCTTTTATTGATGGATGAAGTGCAGGCCGGTATCGCAAGAACGGGAGAATTCCTGGGATATCAAAAATCAGGAATCCAGCCACACGCCATAGCCATGGCCAAAGGATTAGGAGGAGGGTTTCCGATCGGTGCAATCTGGGTATGCGATAAATATGCATCCCTTTTTCGCCCAGGTAGTCATGGTACAACCTTTGGAGGATCTCCGCTCGCCTGTTGTGCCGCTCATGCTGTACTCGATGTCATTGAAAGTGAAAACCTAACCCTACGAGCCCAGCAAATGGGCAGTCTTTTGTTGGAAGGATTAGAGCAGCTTGCCACCGAGTTCCCTGAATCCATCCTCCAGATTCGGGGCCGTGGTTTGATGATTGGAGTTCAGCTGGCTTTTGAGCCTGCAGACCTCATATCCTTCCTCCGGCTTAACGGATTGCTAACTGTCGGAGCTGCGGGCCAAACATTGCGCCTGCTGCCTCCCCTGACCGTAAAAGAGGCGGAGATTAACCACAGTCTGGAAATTTTACACTCAGGACTTTCCCACATTAAACGGAAAAACTAATTTATGATAAGACACTTTTTGCAGGAAAATGATTTTTCGCAGGAGGAGGTAATCCAGATATTTGCTTCCGCATATGACTTAAAATCCACCCGGTCCCAGCGGCCCACTGCTGACCTTGGCGGGCAAAGCTGGGGCATGATGTTCTACAAACAAAGCACCCGGACCCGGGTATCTTTTGAAGTGGGCATACGAGAGCTTGGAGGAAATCCATTAATTCTTGATCAGTCCAGCACGCAGATTGGCAGGGGAGAGAGTGTTGCCGACACCGCCAAAGTACTTTCCCGTTTTTTGGACGGGTTAATCATTCGTGCACATGGTCATGAAATTATTGAAGAATTTGCCCAGCACTCCTCCGTTCCAGTGGTCAATGCACTGACCGACCTTTTACACCCGTGTCAAATTTACGCGGATTGCATGACAATGATGGAAAAGATGGGTACTGGCCCAAATCCATTTGAAGGATTGCGAGGCAAAAAATTATCATTCTTTGGTGACACATCCTGCAATATGGCAAATTCCTGGATTTTAGCAGGATCCATNTTTGGGATGGAGATTTCTCTTTGTGGGCCCCAATTTTACCGTCCAGGTCTGGAAATTGAGCAACTTCTCAAAAAACATAATCTCTCCCCCAGCTGGTCATTCAGTACCGACCCCGAGGAAGGAGCCAAAGATGCCGATGTAATTTATACAGATGTGTGGGTAAGCATGGGGTGCGAGGAAGAAAGCCAGGGCCGTTTAGAATCAATGACGCCCTATCAGGTAAATGATGGCTTATTCGCTCTGACCAAAGATAATTGCCTCTTTATGCATTGTATGCCTGCCCATCCTGGAGAAGAGGTCACCCAGTCTGTTTTAAATTCTGAGAGGGCGATTCTTTTTGACCAAGCTGAAAATCGTCTGCATATGCAAAAAGCAATTCTGGCAGCATTGTCCAAACTTAATTCCTAATAAAATGAAATTAATTCTCGCATATTCTGGGGGTCTTGACACCTCTGTACTTGTTCACTGGTTTGCCCATCATCATGGGGCAGAAGTTATCACTTATTGTGCAGATGTTGGACAGGAGGAAGAGCTGGATGGATTGGAAGAGAAAGCCATGGCCACTGGTGCTCAAGTTCACCGCACCCTTGATTTGGTAGATGAATTTGCCCGCGACTTCATCTACCCAATGGCACGGGGCAATGCAGTCTATGAGAGTCAATACCTGTTGGGGACATCCATTGCCCGGCCTCTGATCGCCAAGGCACAGATTGACATGGCCCGGCAATTTAATGCCGATACTGTAGCCCACGGAGCGACCGGCAAGGGGAACGACCAATGCCGTTTCGAACTTACATTCTCTGCCCTTGCTCCCGACTTAAAGATTATTGCACCTTGGCGTGACCCTTCTTTTCGCGAACGTTTTCCCGGCCGTACTGAAATGATCGATTATTGCCGGGAACATGGAATTGATGTCGAAGCAAGTTCATCCAAGCCCTACTCAATGGACAGAAATTTATGGCACATCTCCTACGAGGCGGGCATTCTGGAAGACCCGTGGTTTGATCCGACCACACCCGAAAATCGATCGATGTTTAAATTAACCACGGATCCCATGCTTGCACCGGATGAGCCTCAATACCTTGAGCTTGAATTTGAAGAGGGCAATTGTATCGCCATCGATGGAAAATCTGGAAAACCAGCAGAAATTATACGAACACTGAATACAATTGCCGGCAAACATGGGATCGGTCGGGTTGATTTGGTTGAAAATCGATTTGTTGGAATGAAAAGCCGTGGAGTTTATGAAACTCCCGGTGGAACCATTTTATTGCACGGGCACCGCCAACTTGAAACCCTGACCATGGATCGGGATCTGATGCATTTGCGGGATTCCTTAATTCCACGCTATGCTGAGTTGATCTATTATGGATTTTGGTTTGCTCCTGAGCGTGAAGCCCTTCAGGCATTTATTGATCAAAGTCAGAAAAATGTGAGCGGCACGGTGAGATTGAAATTATACAAGGGTACTATCACCACCGTTGGCAGAAAATCAGAATTCTCGCTCTATGACACCGCGGTTGCNTCNATGGAGGGCGACAAGTCTGATTATCAACCAGAAGATGCGGGTGGATTTATACGATTGAACGGCTTACGACTTATGGAAAGAGCCCGCAAACAGGGCTATCAGGGGTTCTAAGTATAACCAAATTTTTTGTGAATCTGCTCGTTATCGATAATTTCGATTCCTTCACCTACAACCTGGTCCAGTATTTTGGCGAGTTGGGTGCAAGTTGTACCGTCTTGCGTAACAATCAAGTTAAACTGGAGGATATTGATATCAGTCCTTTTGCTGGACTGGTCCTATCCCCCGGCCCATGTGCTCCTGATCAGGCGGGTATCAGTCTGCCTGCGGTTAAGTATTGGGCCGGGCAAAAACCCCTGCTGGGAGTTTGCTTAGGGCATCAATGCATTGGACAGGCTTATGGGGGAAAGATTGTACGGGCCGAAAAGTTAATGCATGGAAAAACTTCTCCGGTCATTCATACAGGAACGGAAATTTTTGCAAAATTACCAAACCCATTCGCTGCGACACGATACCACTCCCTGGTTATTGAACCCAATAGCTTGCCGGATATTTTGGAAAAGACAGCCTGGACGGACGAACAGGAAATCATGGCAATAAGGCATCGGGAACTTCCTCTTTGGGGAGTACAATTTCACCCAGAGTCATTAGCAACAGATAGTGGAATTATGGTGTTGAATAATTTCCTCAAATACTGTTAGAACATTTTTGTGTGTGTGGTAAGTGGAATTCTCGTTAGCATATAATGTTGTGTCCTAAGTGTTCATCCCTTGATTTAAAGGTACTCGAAACGCGGGCAGGCAAAGTTGCTTCAACTCGCAGAAGAAGGGAGTGTCAATCCTGTGGTCATCGTTTTAGCACGATCGAAGAAGTCGTGCATGAGGACCTAACTGTTGTCAAAAGAGACGATCGTAGGGAATGTTTTGACCGGACAAAACTGGCTATGAGCCTTCGGCGTGCTATCGCCAAGCGTCCGATCGATGCAGAGCAAATCAATGCTCTGCTGTCCGACACCCTTCGACGAATCGAAAACGAGTTCGACAATGAGCTGCCAAGCCGGGCAATAGCTGATGCGGTGATGCATGGTTTGCGTACCGTAGATTCGATTGCCTGGCTTCGCTATGCTAGTTTCTACGAGGATTTCACGCAATTCTCTCGGTTTGCCGAGGAAATATTATATCTGGGTGGGGAAAGGAAAGGTGAAAACAGCGGCGGGTAAAAAGGACGACTATACAAGACTGCAAAACTTAAACTCATTATTTATGGTAATGGGTAGTGTTTCCTCGCCCGAGGAAACTTTGCAGTTACAAAGAACTTTGTCATTTATGCGTGAAAATGACGGCAAAGACAGAATGTCTGTGCAATCATTCGAGCATTGTATCGAGCAAGTGGTACGCTTTCACTTTCCCAATAAGCGAAATCTTCGCCATGTCCATTGGAATGCCCGTTATCATTTGATCGACCCCCTCTGGGTCCATGCATCTGTACTTGATTTTGTCCGGTCCATCCATGAGTCCATGACAGGTCTGCTCTTGGTATCTGGCTTACGGGAATCACTCAAGGGCGGCAAAAAAAGATGGACCTCAAAGAGCGAAGAAAAATACCTCGAACTTCGGCAGTTTATCGAAGCATTAGTCTTGCGCAATGCTCGCAAGAACCAAGATTTATCAGTCCTTTTCTTTTAAGAGTCCGACTCCGGATAACTTCCCAATAACCGAGAGAAGGCACAGGCACTTTTTAGCTCATCAACTGCTTGGCGTACTTTTTCATCCTCTGGATGCCCAATAAAGTCGACAAAGAAAAAATAATCCCATGATTTACGCTTGCTCGGTCTGGATTCAATTTTACAAAGATTGATCCCGCGGTCCGAAAAGGGTTTAAGAGCATTCTGCAAAGCTCCGACCTCATCATTGAGGGATAAAACTAGGCTGGTTCGGTATGTCATTCTCTCACGCATTGGCAAGGATTGACGGGCAACCACTAAAAAACGAGTGACATTATCAGAGCGGTCCTGAATACCTTCTTCGATCATGGGGACTTCATACAAACTTCCGGCCAATTCACCGGCTATTGCAGCAATCCCCTGACCCGTAGTGCACTCTCTAGCCGCTTCCGCCGTGCTACTAACCGGAACCAGGCGGGCATCGGGCAGGTAGGTGCGCAGCCAATCAGAGCACTGGGCCAAGGCTTGATCCTTTGACCGAACTTCTGCAATTTCAGAAATCGGTGAGAAACTAAACAGACAATGTTGGACCTGTAAAAATACTTGGGCAATGATGGTAAGGTCAGAATCTACCAATAAGTCAAGCGAGCGGTTGACTGCCCCTTCGGTTGAATTCTCGATTGGCACCACGCCATAGTCACAATGCCCACTTTCCACCGAGGCAAATACATCGGGGATATCGGCCAAGGGCCGGTACTCCAATCCGGATCCAAAATTCTTAACTGCTGCTTGGTGGGTATAGGTCGCCTCTGGGCCAAGGTATCCGATCACCAAGTCTTTTTCCAAGGCAATGGACGCAGAAATTATCTCACGGTAAACAGCACGAAGTGAGACATCTCGCAATGGCCCGTCACTGTAGCCTGAAAGTTTATTAAAAACCTGCTCCTCTCTTGCAGGATCATATGGGTCAACCCCGGAAAGTTTTTTAATTTTTCCAATTTCGCATGCCTTGCCTACCCGCAAGTTTAGTAACTTTACGATTTCTGAGTCGATTTGATCGATCTCTTCCCTTAGGGATTCTAATTTACTTTTATTCAAAATCTATTTCAGGAAAACAATCGGAAACATATGCAATACCTATGCAATAGATGCAACCGCATATCAATGGTTTCCACAACGAAAAATAAATATATATATAAAGTATGAGCTGTAATCGAAATTTTTCTTCCATCGTTGTAGATGGTGATGATCGAGCCCCCAACCGATCGATGTTACGGGCGGTTGGTTTTGAGGACGAAGATTTTCAAAAGCCTCAAGTAGCAGTGTGCTCAGCCTGGAGCATGGTGACTCCCTGTAATGCACATTTGGATGAACTTGGAAAGATGTCCGTTCTGGGGGTCGATGGGAATGGAGGCAAAGCCGTACCCTTTGGCACTATCACAGTATCTGACGGGATTAGTATGGGAACTCCAGGAATGAGGTACTCTCTGGTATCCAGAGAGGTTATTGCCGATTCAATAGAAACAGTCGTTGGTGCGGAAGGGATGGACGGAGTTGTAACCATTGGCGGATGCGACAAAAACATGCCAGCCTGTGTTATGGCCCTGGCCCGGCTCAATCGTCCGGGAATTTTTGTGTATGGAGGAACGATTCTGCCTGGAATCCACAAAGACAAAAACCTTGATATTGTCTCCGTCTTTGAAGCGGTGGGAGCTCATGCTTCTGGAAAGATTCCTCGCGAGGAATTGACCGAGATTGAAAAGAAAGCCATACCCGGTGCCGGTTCCTGCGGTGGTATGTACACGGCCAACACCATGTCATCTGCGATTGAGGCTTTGGGCATGAGCCTGCCAGACAGTTCGGCCCAGCTTGCGGTGTCTGACGAAAAAAGAACCGATGCAAAAGCCGCAGGTGCAGCAGTGGTAAACTTGATTGAAAAAAATATCCGGCCACGAGATATTATGACCAGGGAAGCCTTTGAAAATGCAATTACAGTAGTAATTACCCTGGGTGGATCAACCAACGCGGTTTTGCACCTTCTTGCCATGGCTCATGAAGCAGAAATCCCCCTTACTCTCGATGATTTTACCGAGATAGGGAAAAAAGTGCCTGTATTATGTGATCTCAAACCCAGCGGGAAGTATAACATGTCTCATTTCGTCCGGATTGGCGGGCTCCGCCCACTGCTTAAAACTCTGTTAGCACAGGGATTACTCCATGGAGATTGCATGACTGTCACCGGCAAAACTCTCGCAGAAAATGTAGCCGATGCCCAACCCTATGCGCCCTATCCTTCCGGCCAAGACTTGGTGCGTCCATTTGAGGACCCCATTAAGAAAGACAGTCACCTGCGCATTCTCTATGGAAATTTAGCATCTGCTGGTGCAGTAGCAAAAATTACAGGCAAAGAAGGCCTGAAGTTTTCCGGCTCCGCGATTGTCTTTGAATCAGAAGAGTCTGCACTTCGTGGAATTCTTGATGGGGATGTAAAAGCTGGTAATGTGGTGGTAATTCGAAATGAAGGACCGGTGGGGGGGCCAGGCATGCGTGAAATGCTCTCACCTACTTCTGCAATTATGGGCAAAGGCCTGGGCAAAGATGTTGCCTTAATTACCGACGGTCGCTTTTCAGGAGGCAGTCATGGGTTTGTGGTAGGCCATGTTACCCCAGAAGCCGCCGTAGGTGGACTTATTGGGTTACTAATCGATGGTGACCCCATTACCATAGATGCCGAGAACAACCTCCTCACCCTCGACTTACCAGAGAATGAAATTTCCCGGCGCCAGCAGGCATGGCAGAGCCCGGAACCCAAAGAAAAAAGAGGGGTACTTGCCAAGTATGCCAAATTGGTAAGCTCGGCCTCTTTGGGAGCAGTCACACATTAAGGAAAACTTCAAACTTTCGCACATTAATTATGAATAAAATGTATTATCAACACTTCCCCGAGTTGGGTTTTGCCTCTGATTTCAGGCTGGTCGGGTTTCCTGATGCTTATCTAAACCAAAACCAAGAAATTATAAATTCTGCCCACGAATACATGCATGAACTGGAGTCCGGGGCCATTGCCAATCCAGATGAGGGCAGAATGGTCGGTCATTATTGGTTACGCAAGCCGGAGCTCTCGCCCACCCCTGAAATTGCGGAGGATATTCGCACAACTTTAAAACAGGTAAAGCAATGTGCCCGTCGGGTAAAAGATGGGGAGCTATCGAGCCCTCAGGGACGTTTTACCGACCTTTTGGTAATCGGGATTGGAGGATCTGCCCTCGGTCCCCAATTTGTGGGCAAGGCCTTGGCAAAATCTACCGGGGATGATCTTAAGGCTCATTTTTTTGACAACACCGATCCTGATGGGATCGACTTCATTTTGTCCCAGATCGGGAAGAATTTGCCCACTACTTTGGTGCTGGTCATTTCGAAGTCTGGAGGCACTCCAGAAACCCGCAACGGCATGATTGAGGCTCAGAATGAATTTCTAAAACAAGGCCTGGACTTTAGCAAACAAGCCATTGCTGTAACCGGAGATGGCAGCAAATTACATGAAATTGCCAAACAAGAGAATTGGTTGGACTTTTTCCCCATGTGGGACTGGGTGGGAGGCAGAACCAGCGAAACTGCTGCAGTAGGATTGTTGCCTGCTGCATTGCAAGGATTCGATATCGATCAATTGCTGGAAGGAGCTGCCTGTATGGACGAGCTTACCCGCTCAAAAGAGACCATAAACAATCCAGCTATGATGCTGGCGTTAAGCTGGCTTTATCTGACCAATGGCAAGGGAGAGAAAGATATGGTTATCCTTCCTTACAAAGACCGCCTTGAACTTTTTGCCAAATACCTGCAACAATTGATCATGGAGTCGCTGGGCAAGGAAAAGGATTTGCTTGGAAATTTGGTCAATCAGGGAATTGCCGTATATGGGAACAAAGGTTCCACCGATCAGCATGCATATGTGCAACAACTACGAGAAGGAATACCCAATTTCTTTGCCACATTCATTGAAGTTTTGAAACACCGCCAAGGTCCCTCCATTGAGGTGGACACGGACGGAATGAACAGCGGAGATTATTTACATGGCTTTTTTCTTGGCACCCGGGATGCCCTGCGGGAAAAGGAGCGCCATTCAATCACTTTGACGGTCAACGAGGTAAATGCGTTTTCGGTTGGTTTGCTTATCGCCCTGTATGAACGGACTGTTGGATATTATGCCACCATGATTGGCATCAATGCCTACCATCAACCTGGTGTAGAAGCAGGTAAAAAAGCGGCTACCAGANTTTTGGCAGTTCGCAAAGAAATAATAGCATGGATGCTCGCCCATCCCAACAAGCCAGTCAGTGCCAAGGATTTGGCCCAACATCTAAAAATCCCCGACCAATCTGATTGGGTGTTCAAAATATTGGAAAGTCTGTCCGCTAATGCCCCCACTTCATACATTCGTGAAGAATCCAGCCATCCCCTCGATGATTTGTTCAGTTCCCGCAATTGAACAGGTTAAAAAGTTTTGGTTATAAAGATAGGTTGATTTCTTCTTCTCATATAATTTCAATTACAGGATTTAGTCATGGGAGTAACATTAAACAAAGATGGAACACCTCGAAAAATCGGCAGTGGCAAAACCAAGGGGGGCTGGTTGCTTTGCCAAAATTAAATGGGAACAACTCAGAGAATTCATTAAGGAAGATGATGATATATTGGTAGGTCGGGTATGGCTTAGGTCAGTAGGTGCATTGAACCAGAAGAAGGGATCGAGAAAAAAACTTACTCCTCCCCCACCCTCTGTCCCGAAGCCCACAAAACAAAAAGCTGCACCCTCCTCTTCCGCCCCTCAACTTAAGCAAACTTCACGCACTGTGAAAAATCCCAAAATTGGGCAACCTATACCGGAACGCTCAGAGGAGGATGATTATGATCCTCCTCCTTTATTTGCTTCTATTGGGGAGATCAAGAAATACTAGAAATTCTCAAAAAGGAGAAAAAGGAGAGGGAACAAACGGATCCGGATCTCCTTCGGCAGATTGGGGNAATTCATCTTCANTTGCTTTGAGGTCAACTTCCATAGTCGACTCTTGCTCGGTGTTATTGTCCTCCAAAAATGAATCCTCTGCCTCTTGTGGGATAAGGGTAAGGTTTCCATCCTCATTGAGAAAGGAAGTTATCGATGTATCGGGGGATGCTTCGAGGTCCTCAGAACGAACATCCCGAATCCACCAATCCTGATAAACCAGTTCTCCCTCTTCTTTGTATTGCTGAACAGCCCCCCATCGAGATCCGGCATATTGGGGGACAAGCAGTCTTCGGTCGGCATCATAAGAGTACCGTGCCTCCCATGCTTTTTGGACATATGCAGGAGGTCGACCGCTGGAGGGAGGGATGTCCAGACTCTCACCAGACGAATGCGATATTTTCCTGCTACACGAAAGGAAGGTCGAAGCAACCAGAAGCAAAACCGTAAATTTTGAAATTTCCTCCAACATAGCAATTATCATTACAATGCAAAGTTCGAGAAAAAATCAATCCTTTGTTGGTCGCTTATACCAAAACCTGCAGGCTTGATGATTCCTCAAAAAAAAGGGAATTCCGACCAATGGTAGAATCATTTTCAAAATGGACCAATCACTATACCATAACAATTTTCGGGCCGAGGAAATCACCGGGGGCGCAGAAATGACCAAAGCCTTTTTTCCTCTTTTTTTACAGGNTCTTTTTAACTTTNNTGAAAGAATAATTTCTTCCCCTGCATAATGTGTCTCAGGAAAGCCACCGCACTGGNAAAACAACTCTGCCTTACAAAANATAAAACTTCCGGCAAATAAATGAAACTTCACNGAAATAAAATTCCAGAGTGCAGGAAGACATCTGCCAGAAAACCATCTCCCATAATTGTGATCAAAGCTTAACCGGGCGCCTCCACATTCGTAATTTCCGCTTTCTAATGCTTGCAGTGCCTGCCTAAAGGTAGCTGTAGGAACAATCGTGTCTGCATCCACAAAGATGAGATATTTTCCATGAGCAGCCTTAGCCCCAGTATTGCGGACCCTGGCAATTTGACGGATGGTCTCTTCAACCACTGTGCATCCATACTTCTTAGCCACAGTGGATGTTTTGTCTGTGGATTGGTTATCCACCAAAATACACTCCCCACGAAGTGATCTTAGCTCGTTTCGTGCCTGCTCAAGTGCCGCTAATGTTGCAGGTAAAAATTCTTCCTCATTATATGCAGGGATGATGACCGAATAATCATAAACCTGCGACATGTCCCTTCGTGAGGGAGGAATCAACGGGAAAATTTCTTGGCTCTTCTTCCGACCCCAAAGGAGAGTCCTGATATCCACCCTTGCAACCTCGACAAGGGTCTTTTGGAGTAAAGATCCTGGTCACCCAAGGGGTGTAGAGCGGAATCACCTTTAATATCCGAAGCAATCCTTTCCAACGGTGGTAATTCGCTCCCCTCTGCCTGAAGTTGTTGATAAAGAAAGGTCAGTCGGTCGATTTCTAGTTGCCGAGAAAGTGCAGATAAAGTTTTACGAAACTCCGCGACCTCTCCATCAGGTAAGTCTCCAATGGGCTTTTCTTCCTGCGGGGATTCATCAATAGGGGGAGGTAATTCTTCTGCATTGCCGGAAGAAGGTTCGTTTATTTGTGGTTGAGCGGAGGCAATATCAGTCTTGGGATCGATTGACATATCCGCATCAAAATCATCCACAGAAAATGCCTCCTCGTCTAACTCTCCATCATCGGATGCGTCCTTGGATTGAGGAGGAATGCCCGCCTCCACGATCCCCTCTTCTTCATCCGCAAAAGCTTCGGAAGAAAGTCTTCCATCGTCAGATATGCTAGAAGCCAAGGCTTCATCAGTTATCTGCTCAGAATCTTGGGAACTCATAGGGTCAGTCTTTAAAGATCAGTTTGGGATAAGGTCTTCTCGTTATCAAAAAAGGAAGGATCGTTAGCATTAGATAATTCTGCCGAACGGATCAAGGTTAGTTTTTGTCCAACTCGAAAAGACAAGGGATTTCCTCCCTCTGGAGACTTTACCATTTTTAAAAATGAATAATCTTTTTCAGCTAATGAACAGAGAACAAAAGAAGGCATTTCATTCCAATTCTCATCTACCTGAATGAGAAATACAAAGCCTGAACGGATCCCATGCTCCAAACCTAGTTTGGTAAAAAATCCATTTTCTCTATTTGAAATACTATCAACTTCCACCTCAGTGGACTCTCCGTAAAATATCTCAAAAGGTTGAATAATCTCTTCCATCAGTGGGTTTCTCGCATTTAAGTAAGTTTCCTGAGCAGTCTGCCTAACTCGAATTAGAGCAGAAAGATTTTGGTCCAACTTCCTCCAAACCTCCTCACTGCTGGCATGAACTAGCGAAATCTCATTCAGCTTGGTCTCAGCATCCTCCTTTTGCTTTGATAAAGGTAGAATTTTCTCATTCTCCGCAGATATCCTCAGTTTGACATTGTTTATCCCCTCTTCTGCAACGCTAAGTTCTTGTTTGGCGGTATTTAATTGATCATTTAAATTTTTTATTTTGGGGAGAAGGAAGCTTAATTCGTCTGCACTCCCCTCACTATCCTCTTCCAATTTCTCAAGTTCCTTGCGATATTCCCGGTTAATTTTGAGTAAGGCAGTCAAATTTGCCTCACTTAAACTGGACTCCTCCTCAATCAATACTTCTATTTGATTTAATTTTTTGGTCTCGGTCAGTAGTTGATCGTCAAGCGACTCGAACGAGTCCAAATTAATCACATAAAAGGTGACCGCTCCTCCCAGCAATGCCGCGGAAAAAATTCTAAAGAGCAACCAAATCAACTTCTTTTATGGATTGGAGTCTTAGAGGATTTCCAACTAAGGGAATAAGCTCAGCTAGCGAATAGGTTCTGAAGACTTTTTTGATACGTATCTTTGAAATTTCTTCCCCCGCGGTGTAGACAGAAAATAGCATATTCTCACGTAATCCGATGGCACCACCCTCAGATAGAGCCACATAGCCCGATCTTAAATCAAGTGGCCCCAACTGAATACGTAATTCTTCCCCCGGTTCAAGCCAAGGGCGTTCTCTTGCATAAGAACGGATTTCACTAACTGTATCGAGGTAATGCTGGCGAAGTACCTCGGTAATACTCGCAAAAACACTCAATTGCCCGGTAAGACCTTCCGCCTGATCCTCAAAATCACGAATCTCAAATTTTTTGGTTTCTATTTGCTCTTCAATCTTGGGGATTTCATTGCGAAGATTCTGCACCGCCGCTTGCTGCTGTTCTAACTCCACCCCAGCTTCTTTGAGGCGGTCTCCCGAACTTGCTAACTTTGCACTTGTATCATCGATCAAATTCTCAATCTGGCCGATTTCTGCCTTCGCTGATTCAAGCTTTTCAGTGACCTCTTCAGATGTGGCTTGTGATTCCAGGATTTCCTCAACCAGGTCTTGGTTGCGACCTTTTTGACGAAGCAATTTTGCAGCTGTCTCTTTTTTTTGCTGATCTAATTTATTTCCCGCTTCCACAATTGCCTGCTCAACTATTTTGATTTCCTCCAATTTGCTTTTGTATTCGGATACAGAGATTTGAGTGAGGGCAAAAGCGGCAAAGCTTACCACGATTACAAGGGCATTTAAAATGATCGAAAACTTGCTCATTTCACAGATCTCAGGGCAACGGAGCAAAAGGAAACGCCGGAGGAAGATCCTCGACATTCTCCTTGTCCGCAGGATTTTCTACAGGATCAAGATCAATGCCTTGTGGGATAAACGCAGGTGGAACAAATTCGTCCTCTTCTTCCTCGATGAGCACTTCCACAAAAGGAGCATTTTCTTCTTCTTCAAGGATCTCCATTTGATTCTTTATGAAATCTATCCTTTGTTCTTTCGAATTTTCCCATTTCTTATCTCTCTTTCGGTCTAATTGCTGGGAATGAAGGACAAACAAATCTTCTTCATTTTTCTGATTGCTGGATAAATATGTCGCGTGGTTTATCTTTCCTTTTTCATCTCTCCCCCAAGTTCTACCCACTTGCCTGCCATGGTGCATGGGGACCAACCTTCTGCTTTCCATCTCATATGAGTAGCGAGCATCCCATGCATCATAGATTATCGGTCGCTCAACTGTTTTTTTGTTTGGCTTGTTCCTATACCCACAACCCGAGATGCTAAAAGCAAGCAGCAAAATGAGAGGAAGGATATTGTTTTCCATTAATTTTAATTTAGACACGCCATCAATGTTTTGAAAACCAAAAACGATATGGCTTATTGGACCACTCTGGACCAGCATAGCCCACTCCGACCCGGGGACCATTATAAATCCTACTCGGCTTGATGCCCATGTCTTCGATCCAAATGGAAGAATTTCGAGACAAATTCATACCATTATATGCAGCATTAACGCCCAAGTATTTGGTCAATCTTCCTGGTCCCTTTATATTGACAGATCCACGAATTAATACGGCTGCCGGGTATCCCTCCCCACCAGTAACAACATTCAGCATCCAATGCATTCCATAACAGAGGTAAACATAACAAATCCCCCCATGGCGATACATCGTTGAGGTCCTAGGTGTCTTGCCTTTACTAGCGTGGCACGCCAGATCCGACTCTCCATCATAGGCTTCTGTTTCAGCAATTATTTCTCTTTTTATGTTTCCCCTTTTATCGCGAGTACAAAGGGTTTTCCCCAATAACCTCCGAGCCACAATTTTTACATCTCTAAAGAAGAATTCATCCGTAAGAACCGTTGATTGCTTCACTTCAATAATCTCTGTTTTGCGAATCAATCCAAATAGTTACGGGACCTTCGTCTACGGCATGGATTTGCATATCAGCACCAAAAATCCCTGATTCTACTGCACCAGTAAAATTTTTTTTTAATTTTTCTAAGGCTAAATCATAAAAATATGCACCAGTCCTCGGATCAGCTGCTCGATTAAAGGAGGGCCTATATCCCTTTTTAAGATTTCCCAGTAAGGTAAACTGACTGACTAAAAGAATGCCATGGTTGGCACCAATTTTTAAGTTCATTTTAGATTCTTCATCCTCAAAAACTCGAAGACCAAGAACTTTTTTGATAATCCAATCAAGGTCGGAAGTTTCATCTTTATGGTGAATGCCTAGATAAACCAACAGGCCACTCCCAATTGAACCAACCGGACTCGATGCAACTTTTACCTCTGCAAAGGAAACCCTTCTGACTAAGGCTCTCACAGTAAGGAGCTATTCCCGGATGCAAAAATTTTTTCTAGTTCATCGGGAGAAAAAATCCAGATGACAGTAACTTTATGCTTCCTCTGCCACTGCGTCCATCACCTCTGCGACTGCTTTAGCTGCCAAGGGTGTGGTCAGGTATCGCTCGCCACAACTTGCGCCAATTACGACTATGTTTTTACCTGCCATCTCAGGACGCCTGGCAATTCGGAGAGCGGCCGCAATAGTTGCACCAGTTGAAATTCCAGCTAGTATACCCTCATCGAGGCTAACTTTACGGGCCATTTCAAAAGCTTCTTCACTCGTCACAAGCTCGACCTCATCAACGATATCGAGGTTTAAATTATTGGGGACAAACCCAGCTCCGATTCCCTGGATTTTATGAGGGGCAGGCTTTACTTCCTCTCCGTTTCTGGTCTGAGTAATTACAGGACTTTCCGCAGGCTCCACTGCCACAGTTAACATGTCTGGATTCCTTTGTTTGATTACTTCTGAAACTCCAGTGATGGTTCCTCCAGTTCCGACACCGGACACCAAGCAATCAACCTTGCCTTCCAACCCCGACCAAATCTCTTCCGCTGTGGTTTTCCTGTGAATAGCAGGGTTTGCAGGGTTATTAAACTGTTGAGGCATAAATCCTTGCTCACCATGCTCTTCGAGCAATTGATTGGCACGAGCAATTGCCCCGCCCATGCCTTTGGGCCCAGGAGTTAGAACAATTTCTGCCCCAAGAAGTCTTAAGAGAATCCGTCTCTCCTTTGACATCGTTTCGGGCATAGTGAGTATACACCTGTATCCTTTGGCCGCACATACAAATGCCAGGGCAATACCGGTATTACCAGAGGTTGGCTCAATCACCACGCTGTCTGAATGAAGCAAACCGTCCTNCTCTGCAGCCTCTATCATGGCGGCACCAATACGATCCTTCACGCTGGCCAATGGGTTGAAGAATTCAGACTTTAAAAATAACTTGGCGGACAATTCCTTGTTGTATTTCTCCAGTTCCACCAGTGGAGTACGACCGATTGATTGTATGATATTCATGGCGAGTGGTAATTAGATAGAGGTTATTTTCTTCCTTTGTTGCGAGGCCCAAAACTGCGAATGGGAGCGTTCCGGTTAACCTCTGCATTTTTTAAGCGATAAACGATGCGAGCTTTCTCGAGGTCATTCGGGCTCATTTCCATCTTCACAATGTCACCCACGGTAATTTTAATAAAGTGCTTGCGAAGCTTACCTGAAATGTGAGCAAGCACCTGATGGCCGTTTTTCAGCTCCGCGCGAAACATTGTACTGGGAAGAACAGCTGTAATTTTCCCTTCGACTTCAACTACATCTTGATTAGGCATAAAGGTTTTAGTAAAGCAACTTGACTGCTATCATACAAGCACAGAACTTAATCCGCGTATGTTCATTCCGAGCACTCAACTAACCCGAATATCCGACGATGCTTGCATGCCCTTTTGAGAAAATTCATCCATCCTTCTTAAAAAAAGATGCTCTCTTCTTTATGTCGCATGCGTTCAACCTCGCTATTGACGCATGGAATGCCGATGAAGTTCCCGTCGGTGCCGTCATGGTTCATCAGCAAGAAATTATTTCTTCGGCCCACAACCAAACAAGATCCCAAACCGATCCAACCGCCCACGCTGAAATGATTGCCATCACCATGGCGGCCAAAAAACTTGGCGACTGGAGATTAAACGAATGCGAACTTTATGTAACCAAGGAACCCTGCCCCATGTGCTCTGGTGCCACAATTACTTCAAGGGTCGGCAAGGTGTTTTTCGGTTTGAGCGACCCCAAAATGGGTTGCCTGGGCGGAGCAATAAGTTTGCACAAACTAGAAAAATCCAATCATAAACCCGAAGTGACCGGGGGTATCATGAAAGAACCATGTGAAGCAATTATTCAGGCTTTTTTTCAAAAGCAAAGATCCCAAGTCTCCGCTTGACCTCTCCTGATTTTCCGCCTTGATTATACAACTCACAAGTTGAATTATCACACAGCTNTTTAGATATGTCTCACGCACTCCCCAGTTTACCATATTCCCCCAATGCCCTTGAGCCTCATTTTGATGCCCGCACCATGGAAATACACCATGGCAAGCACCATCAAACCTATGTGGACAAGCTTAATGCCGCTCTTGAGAATCACCCTGATTTGTCCGATTTATCCATTTTCGATCTGATCTCTGACTTGTCCAAAATTCCTGAAAATATCAGGGGTGCAGTTCGTAACAATGGAGGAGGTCATGCAAATCATTCCTTTTTCTGGGATTCTCTCAGCCCCAATGGTCCTAGTTCTCCAGATGAATCATTGAGCCGTGCAATCGATCGTTCATTTGGCAGCTTTGATTCATTCAAAGAGGCATTCACCAACGCAGCACTTACCCGTTTTGGTTCGGGTTGGGCCTGGTTGGTCCAACAAAGCGATGGTTCTCTCGCTGTATCCTCCACCCCCAACCAAGACAGTCCCTGGATGAGCGGCATTGCCGATCTTTCAGGGACCCCTATCATTGGTCTGGATGTTTGGGAGCATGCCTACTATTTAAATTACCAAAACCGCCGTCCAGACTATGTTTCAGCTTACTGGAATGTTGTTGACTGGGGCAAAGCATCCACACTTTTCAAATCCTGATTAGTTGAACAGATTTTTTCAGTTATTAGGGCATTTATGCCTGTTCANTGTAGTTTTCCTACCTGGTCATTTTCTTCTCGCNCAGAANGGTTCGGTAATAGTCCTCCAAACCAAAGGCGTGGTCGAAGCCATTTCTCCACAGGGAACTAAGCTTGTGGAACCTGTGGTCAGGGGGTCAGTTTTGCCAGTTGGTTATGGAATTAAGACTGGATTGTTCTCCGAATCAGTTCTCCTTTTCTCAAATGGGACCACTGCAACCATTCTCGAAAGGTCTCAAATCAGGCTCGCTCAATTTGACCAAGCCCCCTTCGCAGCACAGGGTAATTCCTTTGGTCAACTAACCGCGGAACCGAGCACTAGCCAAGTTTCCCTGGACATGGATGTGGGTTCCCTGGTGGTGCAGACAAAAAAGTTAAACAAGTCATCCACTTTTGCCATTTCCACTCCCACCGGTACCGCTGGAATCAGAGGGACACAGTTTCAAATGGCAATGAGTCCAAACACTGGCATGCAGCTAGATGTAGCCGAGTCACAAGTTGCCTTTACCCCTGCCGGGCAAAACCAACCAGTAGTAGTCGGCCCGGGGAGAGGTTTGGACGCCTCGGTCAGTGGATCCATCAAACAACGAGCAATTAGTCCATCCGCTGCTCAAAATATTAGTATAAAAAATACATCTGCTTCTGGTATTTGTGCTGCAGTCCCGGTAGCCACCAGTAAAGAAGCAAATGCAAAAGCAGAAAAAACATCTCAGGAACAAAAATCCGGCCAGAAAGCAGAGCAGGAAAGCAAAGATGCGGATGAATCGGAAGGAGATACAGATGATGGCAAGCAAGCAAAATCATCCTCCAACGATGCNGCCGAGTCATTTNTGGGCCGTTCTTCTTCCGTTNCTCAAAGAACTGTAACAGCTGCTGAAATCCAAAGGGTACAAAAGGAAATTCGCGATCTCANANCTTCGAAGGCTGCGTCCCATGATAGTGACATACCTCCACCTCCAAATGTCCAGCCNCCNGGAGCNCCCAGTACTTCTCCGGGCATTGGAAATTCCGTGCGCTATGATTTTGATGTGACAGAAAACTTAGTTTCTATTGGCCTTTACGAAGACGGAATTCCGGTGCCAGTAGAAGTATCCTTTCTGAGTTTGGATGACTTAACTGATGAAGATAGTTTTGAGCTAATACTGTCCAAANTTCAAAATTGGAATACCGACGATGAAACCAAGTTAATCAACGCGATCGGNCTGGATGTTTTCATCGGTGAAATNGGNCTCAATCCTTACAAATACGNCGATTTCAATGTGGCGATTCAACACGCNATNACTCTGGCAGGTTCNTTTTTAGAAGAAGTCACGATCGCCTCTGGCATACCTGCCGAAAAGGTTAGAAACGCACANGGTTTNGTGGATGAATTCTCCAGCAATCCGTATGCTTTCGAATTTGCCAAACTTTTGGCAAAACATGGGGCAATTTCCAATCCATCCAACCAAGCTGCAGCAGATAATCTCTTAGCGATTTTAGGCTCGGATCAATTATCTGATTCAAACTACCTGTCCTCCCTTATCAACCAAACTCTCTACCCAGGTGGAACTTACAATTCAGAGGAATTAAATGGAGCTTTAATCGGTGCCCGAAATGCTTCTATTGATCCAGATACTGCTGAAAAACTCCAGGTTCGCATTGATAATGTGAATGCCCTAGTGGGGGGTGATATTTTTATTGAATCAGGTGCATCTATTGATGTTTCCCAGTANTTGCCCCGTAAGGGTGAAAACGACGGNACTAAAATTTTCACCATTGCCGCAGCCAAAGATTTGTCCATCTGGGGAGATGTAACTTTTGAAAACGACAACCATGCCGAGGATCACGCATTGGCTCTTGGATCAGCAGGTGANTTTAATGTTCAAGCGGGTTCCAAAATTTATTACGAAGGATCAAACCTTGGCCTTGGTACTGCCGGCGATCTACAATTAGTTGACATAGAAATAGATGTTGGAGGAAACCTGGCTATTGGGTCATTGGGAGATTTGGACATCCAATACACCGATCCAGGTTCAAAACTCTTTTCGGTTGGTAGATACAGCGATCGCGACAATGTCTATCTCTACGCAAACGATTTAATAAAAATCCAGGGCTTACATTTTAACGACCGGGCCCGAGAAATTTACATGGAGGCAATCACTGTTAACTTAAAGGATGTCGATTTCCCTCAATANTCCGAAGTAATGCTTCGAAGTCAAAAAGGTACGCTGGATTTTGATACTTTCAACAATCCCACAATTGGGGGTGTNAACCTAACTAATGTCAAACACCTGGGTGTATCGACAGATCGTGCGTTGCAACAGTCTGACTTNTCCGGTTCTACTGGAAAATGGAATACTGTTGTCACACAGCCAAGTGGTGCACCTGCTGTTGGAGTTCGGGCTTTTTCCAATGCAAACTCGGGCAGTGACCTAAACTAGTATTTCATGAAATTTGTTAAGCGTATTTGCTTTTGGATAATTGGCATACAAATNGTTTCTNTTTCTTTGCTTAATGCCGAGGTAAAGCGGAGCCCTGAAGTTCGTTATGGATCGATTCAAGAGTATAGAAACAGACAAGCCCTGCTTAAAGGTTCGGCGTCATCATCCAGTTCAACTTCTCATCATGCAGTAGCCAAAAGTGATTTGGGCCTTCAACGCCCAGTGGAAACCAAGAAGCAAGGATTTGGTTATCATTTCGGTTTTGAAAGCAAATTACTTCATTCTAATAATCCAGGTTCTGCTGCTGATTCAAATACTATGATTGATTCAGCAGGNATTTGGGAAAATGCATTGAGCAATAATTTCTTGCTTGGTGCTTATGATTTCGGCGGGGCTAGTTTTTCCCCTATTGTTGGCTTAGGCTTNAGTAATTCGAGTTACTTCGGTAATGATGACTTGAGTATTCTGGATTCAAACAACCTCAATATCTCATTTACTGGAATATTTCAATTTGCTCAAGGATGGTCGGTTCGTTCCGGGTTAAGTTCATCTTTTGATTTTAATACTGCCATGTCCCAAACTTACCGGCAGACCTCTCCAACTCTGGGAGTCAGTAAAGGTTTTAACATCGCNNCTGCATCTGCTTTTGTTGATTTCTCTCTGTCTTATCATCTTACCGATACCCCAAGCGAGGCAGACAAGATGGACAGGCTTGAAACGGCNCTTCTCTTTGGCGTTGAAATTCCCATAGGCAATCTTGAGATTTCTCCCTACCTCCGCTTTTGTTTAGCCAATTACGGAAACCAAAAACGGGACGAATTTTCTACCAATNCAGGNCTGGACATTGCCTACCATTTTTATGACTGGCTGGCGTTGAAGTTTCTCCTTTCCTACAGCAACCGAAATGCAAGTGGTGAAGATGGAGCATCAGCTGATTTCTCAAGGTTTGACTTTGGTGGGGCCCTTTCCCTAAACGCTCAATTCTAACCCTTNTGGGATCGGGTGGCTGGTGAAATCCATCGACGATTGTACAGGGCTTTGGGCTGCATTTTCCTGTGCCTGACATGTAGCCTCTTTGGATCGGATAACGAAACAGGAAATATTCGAGTCACNCATGCCTTTGGGAATTGCTTTCTTCAACCCTTGAGCATAACTNATTCCCCNCCCCGTCCGGTTAGTCTTAATAAACAAATTNATGAAGAGCGACCCTTTGCTCTTGGGACATCGTCTGATTCTTTCCTCGAAATTGANTNCCTGNTTGAGGGAAAGGTTGCCATAATAAGAATGGGAAATGAATCGGCCCTNGAATTCCAGCAGCATCATTATCACCTTTTGCATAAAGGTGCCCTGCTCCTATCCCACCGACAAATGATGTCTTGGAATTTTCACCTGTCAGACAATTCTATTCATGTAAACGGGATGGGCACCTGGATGATGGAGTCCCTCACCTCAGGGATAAAAGTTATTTTACTTGAGGGAGAATTATCCATCGGCAACTCCACGGAAAGACAAAATCTTTCTAGTGGCGATCTTGTTATTTTAAGTTCGGCCAATCCGAAGGGAACAAAGCCAATCAAGGTTGATCTCCCTCTGCTTCTTGGGACCAGTAGACTGATCAATGCATTTCCTGAGAAACTTTCATCGAATTCCAGGTTATTTAGCGCAGCTCAAGTACAAGCCCTTCGAATGAAGAGAAGGTACGATGCTTTGATAGGAGATGTTAGCAAAGAAAAAACACTTCAATTATGGACAGTTCCTCAAAAATAAAAATGTTTTGTTTTTTTTGAATCCATCAAAAATCAGTTTTATTTATTACAAAATTTGAACTGGGAAGGAGTAATCTTTGACTGGGATGGGGTAATCATAGACTCATCCGAACTGCATAAAAAAAGTTGGGAAAAACTTGCTGAAGAACTTGGGCGAATTCTCCCCAACGATCATTTTGAAAGAGGTTTTGGGAAACGCAACGAGACCATCATTCCTGAAATTTTTCAATGGTCAAATGATGCACGAGAATTTGAGCGATGGGGGAAAAGAAAAGAAGAACTGTACCGGGAACTGGCAATTCTTAAGGGAATTAAACTGGCTCCGGGTGCTAGGGCTTTTTTGGAGGAAATGAGGTCAATACCCACACCTTGTGCAATTGGCACATCCACGGAAAGAAAAAATGTTGATTTGGCAATTGAGCAACACGACTTATCAAACTTTTTTGTTGGTGCAGCATGTTCCGAAGATGTAAAGAATGGCAAACCCGACCCCGAAGTCTTTCTAAAAGCTGCCGNGATTCTTTCACGAAACCCTGGGGAATGTGTTGTCTTTGAGGATAGTCCGCATGGCATAGAAGCCGGCAAACTCGCAGGTATGAAAACCGTTGCTTTGACGACATCCCATCCCTCAAATACTTTCATGCATCTAAACCCTGACCTTATAGTTGATTCATTGGCACTGGTTGACCCAGCCCAGATCAACCATCTTTTCGACTAATGTGATGAATAAGCTCACCCTTCATAAAAAAGTACTCATCTCTTTGCTACTTGCATTTACCGTAGGTCTAATGGCGAATAGCCAGCAGGAGGCTAAGCAAACTGCTTCATTAATTTATTGGTTGCTTGAATGCTGTGACTTTGTGGGCAAGCTCTTTTTAAACGCGTTAAAAATGGTGGTCATACCACTGGTATTAACCTCTGTTATTTGTGGTGTGTCTCAAATTGCTGGTGAAAGAGACTTTGGCCGACTTGGACTCAAAACGCTGCTTCTTTATTCGCTTACAGGCATACTCGCGGTAGCCACTGGTTTATTCTGCGTTAACCTACTACAACCTGGAGATGTGGCCCCTGAGATCAAGGAGGCTATCATCGCCAGTCAAGCTTCCACCAGCCTCGGTTCTTTAGAAAATGCACTGGATACGGCGGAGAATGGATGGGCAAACCTCCTCCAAATCTTTCACCGGATGGTACCTCCAAATTTATTCTCTGCCGCGGCTGAAGGCCAACTTCTTGGACTTATTTGCTTTGGGTTACTCTTCGGGTTTTTCCTGGGACACATCAAACCAGAGCTCCGTGCATCCCAACTAAAATTCTGGCAAGGTTTACAGGAGATTATTCTCAAACTTACTCACTTTATTCTTGGATTTGCCCCATTTGGGATTTTTGGATTGGTTACACCTACAATAGCCAGGAGTGGACTGGATACTTTTTGGCTGATGGGAGGCTTTGCTCTCACCGTTATCCTGGCCCTTGGCATTCATGCTCTCGTGAGCCTCCCTTTACTGCTTCGGGTTTTGGGCGGCATCCCCTTCAGGGATCATTATCAAGCGATGTCCCCTGCCCTGCTTACAGCTTTTTCCACGGCATCATCATCTGCAACTCTACCCGTGACCATGCAATGCACCAGTGAGCGTGTAGGCGTATCTAAAAAGATTTCTGGATTCACCCTACCTTTGGGAGCGACCTTAAATATGGATGGAACAGCTCTTTTTGAATGCGTGGTGGTGATCTTTCTCGCTCAATTCTTTGGCATTGAGATGGGATGGACTACTCAATTCTTTGTGGTGCTACTAGCCTTGCTTACCTCGGTTGGAGTTGCTGGTATTCCCTCCGCCAGCCTTGTTGCAATATTGGTCATTTTACAGGCTGTTGGATTTGATGACCAAGCAATTGCCACCGGAGTCGGCATGGTCTACGTGGTGGATCGAATTTTGGATATGTCCAGGACTATGATCAATGTACTGGGAGACAGTTGTGCTGCTGCTATTATCGGCAAGAGCGAAGGTGAGTCAGAATATTACACACACCTCAGATCCTCTGTGCAGGAGTGAATTTTCAACTTCATGCGGACTACTCCCCTCAGGGAGACCAACCGGTTGCAATCCAACAACTCCTCAATTCCCTACGGTCGGGTAATGACTACCAGACACTCCTTGGAGTGACAGGCTCCGGGAAAACTTTCACCATGGCAAATGTAATTCATGAATTGCAAAGACCCGCGCTGATTATCTCCCATAATAAAACATTGGCNGCCCAGTTATATTCTGAGTTCAAAAGTTTTTTCCCCAANAATGCTGTCGAATACTTTGTGAGTTACTACGACTATTACCAGCCAGAAGCATATGTGCCATCGACTGATACTTTCATTGAGAAAGATTCTTCCATTAATGAGGAAATCGAGCGACTCCGGCTTGCAAGTACAGGCTCCCTCATTAGCCGAAATGATGTAATTGTAATTGCCAGTGTTTCCTGCATCTACGGTCTTGGATCGCCCGATGACTTCCGTGAGCTGTCTATTGAACTGGCACAGGGGGCATCAATGGGACGGGATGAACTGCTCATGCAGTTGGTGTCCGGGCTTTACAACCGTAATGACATGGACTTACGGGCAGGCAGGTTTCGCGTAAGAGGCGATGTTGTCGACATCTTTCCTGCCTATGCAGAACAACCTTTACGAATCGAGTTTTGGGGAGATGAAATTGAAAGCATGCGCGAATTCGATGTTTTAACAGGTGAAACGATTCGTACTTTTGAACAATTTAAAATTTATCCGGCAAACCAGTATGTCACTACCCGTGAAAAAATTGAACGGGCCTGTAAATCAATCGAGAATGAGCTTGAGGAAAGGGTGGCCACCTTTGAACAAGAAAACTTATTGCTCGAAGCTCAAAGAATCAGAATGCGGACCGANTATGATTTGGAAATGTTGCGTGAGATTGGATTTTGTAACGGGATTGAAAATTATTCTCGCCATCTTTCCCAACGCAAAGCTGGGCAACGCCCATCATGCTTGATCGACTTCTTCCCCAAAGACTTTCTGCTTTTCATTGATGAGAGTCATGTAACCATTCCTCAAGTTGGAGGTATGTACCACGGNGACTTTTCCCGTAAAAAAAAGCTCGTTGAATATGGATTCCGCCTACCTTCAGCACTCGACAACCGACCATTAAAACCAGATGAATTTGAGCAAATTACTGGGCAAACTATTTATGTTTCCGCCACACCTGGAAAACTGGAAGTTGAAAAAAGTGCAGTCGTGGCAGAACAGCTAATCCGTCCGACTGGGCTGCTTGACCCTGAAATGGAAATCCGTCCGATTTCGGGTCAAGTGGAGGATTGTATTGGTGAAATTAAAACGGTGGTCAACCGGGGGAACCGTGCCTTGGTCACTACGCTGACAAAAAGAATGTCCGAAGACCTTACCGAGTATTTGCGNGAAAGGGATATAAAAGTGGAGTACCTGCATTCAGATGTGGATGCAATTGAGCGAGTGGAAATCTTGCGCAATCTGCGAGCTGGAGCCTATGATGTAATCGTGGGAGTTAATCTATTACGCGAAGGGCTTGACCTTCCTGAAGTGGAACTGGTGGCCGTCCTTGATGCAGACAAAGAAGGATTTCTTCGTAGCGAAACCAGTCTTATTCAAACGGCGGGAAGAGCTGCCAGGCATGAACTTGGTCGGGTCATTTTCTATGCAGATGTAATGACAAAGTCCCTGCAAGCTGCCTGGGATGTCTGTCAATACCGCAGGGAAANACAACTTGCCTATAATCAGCTGCATGGGATTACTCCCAAAAGTGTTTCTCGTCCGGTTCAGGAAAGTTTAAGACCAGTCTCCAAAGAAGAGGACGAAAATCTTGTATCTGCTGAAAAGAACTCCCCGCAGGAAGTAAAAAAATTGATCAAACAATTGGAAAAAGAAATGTTTGAAGCGGTCAAAAAACTGGAATTCGAAAAAGCGGCCTTACTCCGTGATCAAATAAGCTTTCTGAAAGACGGATCTACAGCGAAGAAGTCTCCCACTGGCAGAAGAAAAAAATATGGGAATAAAAAAAGCTAGGTTACACTGTTTACTTACTTTGATATTTCCCTCATTTGCTGGGCTAGGTGGGCTAATCGTTTTCTCAAGTCTTCAGGGAGCNGTTGAGTCGAAACGTTTGCTCGCTTTTCATTTCGATAAAATAGAGGCCCGAGGAGCCCTGAGTATTTTTGTAGAACCAGGAAAAAGAAACCGGCAGATTGAATATTTTGCCGACTCCACAATTATTGACACGGTTAGTGCAAAAGTGGAAAACCGAACCTTATTTCTGGATGCCAATAATTCTTTCCTGCTTTCACGAAGAATCCCGCTTCTTCGCTTAAGTGCCCAAAGAACATTCCCTGTGGAAGTNATTGTTTCAATTGATGAATTAAAAGAGTTCAGGCTGCTTGAAAATTCGAATGCAAGATTGAACAATCTTTCCGCCAANAGACTNAAGCTATATCACAATTCCACTGGTTCGCTTCATCTGACAAACTCAAAGTTTGAAAAGATTGAGATAAGGCAGGAAGGCAATGGCGATACTGTTTTGAAAGGTCGAGAAGTGCATGAATTAGAGGCTAAAATTTATGGAGGCGGAGCAATATTTGGCGAGGAATTGTTTTTANATCAAGCAGTTATTCGCCATTATGGAAANGGGCCCATTATGATNGCACCNAGTANCTGGTTAGATGCTCAGATTTTTGGCTCTGGCAACTTACACCTTCTTGAAAAACCTTTGGGCAAAGTCCTTAAAAACCAGGGAAACGGTGGGAAAGTAATTGAAGAATACTAATGCAATCAGAGATGAATTAACTCTCCCTCAATTGCTGGCCTTACGCTGGATAATTCTTTTTGGGCTAGTTTTGCAATTTCATCCATTTTTTGGTCATCGTGAGAAGGGTCATGATGAAAAAGGAGCGTTTGCTTAACCGAGGCGGCTCNGGCAACCTTGATTGCTTCCTGCCAGGTGGAATGACCCCATCCCTTAAAATTGGGGTACTCTTCATCGGTGTAGGCAGAATCATAAATTAGCAGATCGGCACCTTCCGCCAAAAAGAGCACATTATCATCAAGCCTGCCTTCAAAGTGTTCCGTGTCAGTACAGATCGCNATGACCTTGTCCTGAAATTCAATCCGGTATCCACAGGCTCCATTAGGGTGATTGAGCGGAGCAGTATGAATTGTAACCTCCCCATCAAGTTTAAATACTTTCCCGCATTCAAAATCATTGAAGCTGCAGGCTTTTTCGATCAGCGAACTTGGAACGGGGAAGACCGGGTCTTTCATTAACATAGTTCCAATAATGCCTTGAAGGTCATAAGTGATCCCATCGAGATGACCGGCATGTAAACGGACATCGCTTTGGGGATTGTATAAAGGAGCAAAAAAGGGAAGCCCTTGAATATGGTCCATATGGGTATGGGTAAAGAAAAGATCCGCATCCAGAAGGTTGCCTTCTTCGAGCATAATTTTCTTTCCCAATAAACGGATACCAGTCCCCGCATCAATAATGATTCTACGCCCCCCGCAATTGAGTTCGAAACATGTTGTGTTCCCTCCATATTTCACCGTTGCAGGGCCAGGGCAAGGGATGCTCCCCCTGGTTCCCCAAAGCATAAAGGTAAAATTTGAAGATTCAGTCATTATCGATCACAAAAATACTCTTAAATGATAAACGCTATGGCAACTTCCAATCTAGTGTTGCATTTTCACTCACTAAAGTCTTGCCAGGCACCATTCTCATCTTGGTAGGAACGAGTGGTAGTGCCATCCCCCCAATCGTAAACCCCATCAACGGCCAACCCATCTTCAAACTCTCCCGCATAGGAGCTCCCATCTCCAAAATCCAAGACTCCCTGGCCATGTTTATATCCTTCCTCCCACGCCCCACTGTAGGTAACGCCGGAAGGATCACTCTGCCTGCCCACCCCATGAGGTAGGCCCTCCAGAAACTCACCGGTATATGTGGAGCCGTCTGGATCTTCGAGCACTCCGATTCCAGCCTTTTCTCCCTCAACAAATCTACCCGAGTAAATATTTCCCGCTTCATCTACCAAAACCCCAGTGCCGTGATATAACCCGCTTTGGAATTCGCCAAAATATACAACACCACCAGGTAAAGTGAGCGTTCCAAAATCGTAAGTGCCGTCCGCTTTAAACTTCCCCCAGAATTGGTCTCCTCCAGGATAGTGGACTTTTCCTTCCTCAACCACACCCTCATCCCATTTCCCATATGTAACCGCACCACTAGCATTTTTATACTCACCATAAAGCAATGCCCCATCCTTCCAATGTCCCTCCATCACTGACTGGTCGGTCATAGTTAGGGCACCAAAACCGGATCTCTTTCCATTTTCCCAATTCCCAGAGTACTTTTCCAATTCCTCATCGCTTTTGTAACGCATCGTTCCATACCCACTGGAAACACCTTTTTGAAATTGGCCTTCATAGAGATCTCCAGAAACGAATTCGATTTTTCCAAAACCATCCGGCACCCCCATAACAAGTTCTCCCTCAAATAATGAACCATCCTCAAAAATATACCTGCCGGACTGTGCCTGTTTCGAAAGTTTTTCAGAAACCTGGTCATTCGTTTCCCCNACTTCATACTCGTCCCTTGGGCTACAACCAAANCCCAAGAGTAAGGAGGTAAAAATGAAAAAAAAGATCAGTTTTTTATAAAACAACATACGCTTAATAGCTGATACTTTTACTGACCTGAAAAATACTGGTGACAATTGATATAGCAACCAGGGCAACCAGTGAAAATGCAAAACCCAGAGCTAATCCGGAAATTAAATTTGTCATAACCTTGATNCGCTTGGTCAGTTGACTGCGAAAAGCCTTGGAAATATCATCCATACCATTTCCCAGGTTCCCCGTTTTTTCCCCAACTTCAATCACATCCAATTGCATGGCAGGCATGAGCTTGTATTTGCGAAATGCATCGGGCAAAGACTTCCCCTCATTTACTAAAACCCGGGCAGAACGAAAAGAAGACCGAAGAAAGCGGTTTTTGATGGTTCTTTCACAAAGTTTTAAATTTTCTGTTAATCCAATCCCACTCCATATGAGAGTACCAAGCAAACTGCTAAGGTGAAAAAGTTCGGACAAAAAAAGAATATTTCCAAAAAGAGGAATTTTCAGCAACGAACGATCCAGGGAAATCCCCCCCTTCTCGGTCTTGCTCCATTGTACGGTAATTCCCAGACCAATTAAAATTGCCAAAATCACAAACGGTCCGGCNAACAAAACCATNTTNGATCCATCAATCATNATNCGGGCCATCAGGTTTAATTCCCCGCCCAAGGAAGCGAGCATTTCCTGGATTTGAGGAAGNAGAAAAAACAGAAAGAACAAAACCACACCAATTGCCATTAGACCAACAAACATGGGATAAGTCATTCCACTTACAACCCGTGAGCGGATTTCGCGCTTCTCCTCAAGGTGCGAAATGATCTTGCTTAATATGGGAGCCAGGTTGCCCGTTGCCTCTCCGGCTTCGATCACATAGGAGGAAGACTCGCTGAAATATCCAGGCAATTGCCTCATAGCACGGGAAAGAGTTCTGCCCTCTGCCAGTTCTTTCCATAAAACCGCAGACAAATTTCTTTGCTGGGGGTCAGAAAGGCGATGATTCAAAAGCTTTACCGCATCTGCAACCGGCATGCCGGATCCATGAAGTTCGAGCAGTCTTCTTAAAAACTCCAACCCAATAGCTTCNCCTTTATTGCTGTATTTGGATCGCAAGGATTCTTTCCTTTTTTGTCTTTGGGTACCNGGACTGGACTGACTCGTATTAGCNCCGGATGACATTTTGACCTTAAGTACTGTCAACCCGGACTGCATAGCCTTCCTGCGGGCACTTTTTGCATCCGGTGCAGAAAGAGTGCCCGTTCGGGTTTTACCCTTTTTATCTACGGCTACGTATTCAAATTCTGCCATTAAAAAATCCTAGGTTTTAAGCATGGCAAGAGTGGATAAAAGTCATGCATCCGTATCAGCTTCCTCAACAAAAATATCTGCATATCTTACCACTTCACTAAGACTGGTCAGACCGCGTTTTATTTGAGACCAACCACTCTCCTGCAAGGTGGTCATTCCTTGGCGGAGAGCAACTTCTCTTATTTCGGGAGCAGATGCACTCTTGATAATCAGGCTGTGAATATCGTCACTCATACGCATGAGNTCGAAAATCCCCACTCTTCCATGAAAGCCAAGGTTTTGGCACTTGTTACAACCAACGGCATCTAAAACCTTATCAAGATGAATGACCTCAGTAGGATNAATTTCGAGNAAGGACAAAGATGCTTTCAGCTCAGACTCTGACAGATTCTGAGGAGCAGCACATGCAGTGCACAATCTGCGAACCAAACGCTGAGCAATGACCATTTCCACAGATGAAGCAATCAGGAATGGCTCAATATCCATGTCAATCAAACGGGTGATAGCTCCTGGTGCATCGTTGGTGTGCAAAGTACTAAGCACTAAATGCCCTGTCAGTGAAGCACGGATGGCAATATCAGCAGTTTCCCGGTCCCGNATTTCTCCCACCATTATGACATCGGGGTCTTGCCTGAGTATTTCCCGNAATGCACTGGCAAAGGAAAAACCGATTTCGGAATTCACCTGGGTCTGGTTGACCCCAGACACCTCATACTCCACTGGGTCCTCGACCGTCATGATCCGTCGCTCGGGCTTGTGAATTTTTCGAATAAAAGCGGTGAGGGAGGTCGATTTACCAGACCCTGTGGGNCCGGTAACAAGNACAATCCCATGAGGTTTTTCCANGATGGAAACGATCTTATTTTCATCTTGNGTATGCAACCCAAGTTCGCGCATAGAAAGGGGTTGGGACTTCTCATTGAGCAAACGTAAACTAATACTTTCCCCATATAAGGTGGGCAAGGTGGACACCCGGATATCAAGGTCACTTTGNCCCATCGTAAAAGTTATTCGACCGCCTTGAGGTCGACGCTTTTCCGAGATGTTTATGGCACTCATGATTTTGATTCGGGAAATGATCGCGTCCTGAAAACTTCTTAAATTATCAGGCACACGAACCGGTACAAGCTGCCCATCAATACGATACCGAATCTGCAATGTTTCCTTGTGCGGTTCAAAATGAATATCGGTTGCACGGTCAACAATNGCTTTTTGGATGACTTCATTCACAAACCTGATAATGGCCGCATTTTGATCTTCGATGTCATCTTGCTCTTCTTGCTCATCATCCAGATCAAATTCCGATTCGTCCAAGCTATCTGCCCCTATCCCAAAATTCTCTGTAATAGAATGAAGGACTTTTTCCGGCATACCTAATCTCCAAACTGGCTTGCACCCAGTAACTGCATAGACCCACCGACTCATACGATTGGTTGGTGGCCATACTGTAACCAGCTCAATCTTTTCTTCTGTACTCCCCTCCGTGGGCAAGCAACTGAAGTTATGGATTAATCGAAGAGGGATTAGTTTTGTGGGATTCTCGTTGAGGACAAAGCTTTCAACCAATGGGATATCTGAATATTTGGACATCGCTTCCATGGTCTCCTCCACGGTTAGAGATACTTTGGCTGCGAGCACCCTTGCCCTGTCTTCAGTCGGATTACTTAGCACATTTAAGCGGTCTAAGTCAGAGAGATCCGGCCACCAATCCATGGACTGATTTACAGAGAATGTTCCAANATCTTCGAATTGCTCCGAAGNACTTTCTCTAGATGGATCATCAATCATAACAAGAATATCANCTTCTCCTTGGGGGTGGGATNCCCGGTCTGGGCACCTGATTGGCAGGCTTAGGTTTGACAGGAATAGGAGGCGAGCCCTTCTTGACCTGCCCACTGGGCACCGGAAGGACACTCTTATCTGAATCCTTAAGCACCAGTCTCATGCCCCCTCTGAGCTGTATCTCTTCTTTCTCCAAATTAAAACTTTCAACCTCGGTATCGATACCCTCTACTTTTTCTCCTTGTTTCAGCCAAAATCCTTGGTTTTTTGNTTTATCAAATAAGGCAAGTCTCCACTCACCCTTAAATTCATAGTATCCCCTGAACTCAATATTTGGATTTCTAGGAATGGGCTTGGGTGGGGGTGGTGCAGGCCTTTGGATGACAGGTGGCTTAGCACTGTTTGAGCCTGGTCGCAGAAAGGGGTTTTGGGCAGCACAGAAAATCGGTGCAAGTAGCGTAAATAAACTAATATTTATAATTNCCTTCACTATTTACAGCGATGGTTTCCCGGAAGGCTCATCCTGCTTCGAATAGGACTTCTTCTTACCTGGTTCTCCTAAAATCGCTCCAGAAGGCGACCGAAATGCAGGTGTGTAGCCAGGTTGCATCATGGTATCAATCCTACTTGCATTAAATTTACTTTGGTCATCCATCGGGTTTTCAGGATCAATAATTGTAGGTTTAATAAAAATCATCAACTCAGTAGGAGTGTATTTTCTTTGGCGGGGACTGAATAGTTTTTCCCCAAGATACGGTATATCACTAAGAAAATTATATTTGGAGACCTCTTCATCTGTTTGGACTTCTTGAAACCCTCCAAGAACCATAATTTGACCATCTCTAATGGCTAAGTCAGTGACAGCGGTACGNCCTTTAATCGAAGGCAAAGACTGGCCTTCATAGGTGTTTGATACCGTTGTATCAAACTTTTCTGCCATTACCGTAACCGACATAAAAACAGTTCCTCGCTCAATGATTTTTCCAGTTTCAGAATCTCGTATGGTTTTTCTTATTCTTGGATTGGACACTCTCAATTCAGTGCTTGCCCTGAGCTTATCTACATTTGGTTGGCTTGTTTGACCATTGCTCATTGTAACACCCGGAAGGCCGATGCTCCGCTCATCTGAAATTCTGATATAACTATCGCTCCCTCCCCTATCTGGTTGTTCTCCATGACTAACAGTAATGGAGGGCGTAGAAAATATTCTTACATCCTCGCGCGATGATGCCAGGGAGAAAATCTGGTTCCATTTAATCTGTTGAATTTTCCAATTCTCGAGCTCAAATTCCAAGCCTGAATTCAATCCTGGTATCTTCAACCCTCCCGTAAGAGTCCTTGAGCCGATTGCTACATCTTGCGTTGTATCCGGCAGGTTGTCTCCATCTGTGTCTACATTTATGGTCTCGGTCCTTTCACTGTCATTCCAAGAAAGGTCTTGGAATAATGCATCGATGCCGCGTTGGTTGGCCTGGCTTAAGTCAACCATGACAAAAATGGTATCGATCCTAGCCATCGGTAAAGGAGTATCCAGTTGCTTGATTAACTCTTCGAGTTTTGTTACATCTTTTTCAGTCCCAAACACAAAAATTCCGTTACTTCTTTTATCGGTTACAACCATAGCGTGATCCGAGAAAGTAACATTTCCAAGTGCTTTCATATTGTTAAACCTTGCATCATCCAAAGGAGGTACTGGTTTTGATAGAGGGTTACCTTGATCCAAACTTTTTGTTCCGTTTACATCGTCTTTGTATGCACCAACCCCCAAATTGTTTAGGAGAATATTAACAGTTTCAAAAACTTCAAAAGCAGAGGCATGGTATAGTGGAACGAGCATACTTGCCATTTTAGCCCGAATATCCACATCTAAGTCTTCTAAGATCTTCCTTAATTTTACTTCGTCTTTTTTATGACAAACAATCCCAAGCTGATCCCCCATTGATGTGGGCATAAAAACCGGGAACATGTAAAATTCATTTTTCCAAATTGTTTCCCATTGGCTGAAGAAAAGGTCTTCTAAATCTTTTGCATCAAATCTATTGGGCAAAAACCAAAATGTCACAAAGTCCGAAGTAATCTCTGGCTCTAAATCCAAAGCATCAAGAATTGCAGTGAGCTTATCCCTGTCACCCTTGTGGCAAATAATACCCAGTCTATTGTCTGGCAAATCTCCGGTTCCACCAGAAGAGCTCGAAATAGTCTCATTCTCACTAGAACGGCTGGCCGAAGATTGGTTCCCTGAACGAGTCCTGTTGCCATCATAACTGCTCCCACTGCCCACCTTTTTTTGTTGCCCTCTCCCTCCTTTGCTCTCCGATTTAGTGGTCACTTCTGTCTGTGACTCTAGAATCAAGATCGGTTTTGAGTAAAATTCGTTTTTCCAAACCTTTTCCCATTGGTCTTCAAACATTGCAGCCAAACTTTCAGCACCTAGACGATTGGTTTTATACCAAAAAATAATATTGGAGGAATCGTTTTTTGGCTTATCCATATTCTCGATAATTTTTTCCATCCTTTGCAAATTCAACAAAGAGTCAGTAACTGTTATGGTGTTTCTTACCTCTTCAATGATCAGTCTGGAAACATTATTTGTGGCATATTCGTTTAAAGACTCCCTCATCCTTTCAGCGGGCACATAATCCAAGTGAAACATTTTAACATATATTCTTTGGCTGGGAGGTAATGATGAAGGCGGAACATCCAGCCAGATTGGTACATGTTTATTCATATCAGTCGCGGGGACTGCCTTAAAAAACTGAGAATCAATCTTAGTAATGCCAATCCCGTTCATCGCCAGCAAACTTTCCAGCGCCAGTAAAGTCTCCCGTCTGGTTAGAACATTCATGCTATCAAAGGTGATTTTTACTTGTGGCAAATTTTGGGGGCGAAGAATGTATCTACCGGTGATAGTCTGAATCATATCCAAAATTAAATTGCTGTCCTGATCCCTTAATTTAACCCTCTCAAGAGGATCGTCCAAGCCTTCTATATTTTCGATTTCGGAAGGATCTGAAAATATTCCACCAACCAAAGAATCGTTGGGGGCTGGCACTGAACCTGGCTGTCCTAAATTATCAGAATCCTGACCAACAGGTACTTGTGCACTACAAATTACTAGACCCAATAAGAAGAATGTAAAAAGGTAAGATTTTTTCATTGATTGATAAATTCAACAGAACTGACCTCAAAGACCGCATCAAAGGTGGTCGGTTCATAAGGCCTGGATTTGGGCGGATAGTTTGGCGTAATTTTCACCTCACTTAAAAACATGTAGGGACTTTCGCCCCGAATCAAGCCGGCAAACTCATTTACCTCGTCGTAACTGGAGCGCTTAAAAGTAATACGTACTCGATGCTGGGAATATCTTTCTCGCTCCTCGGTATCGAGCTCCCGGTAATCCCTTGCTGGAAAAACCTGATCGGCCAGGCTGGACACCCTGTTACTCAAATTCTTTTTATCATAGCTCTTGTTTTGCTGTGCAATCTTTTGTTCTTCTAGAGCTTGATCAATGCTTGGCTTTAATCGAAGGATCATCTCATGACTCTCCATTAGTTGGTCGATTTCCTGCCAAGAATTGAACTTCTGTATCCCACTTTGAAAAAGTTTCAAACAAGCAACTGCAAGTACCACTATAATTGCAACAACAAGCAGCTTTTGCTCCCGGTCCTGCATACGAAAAAATACTTTTTCCAGGTATTTCATTCTCTCGGCGCCTCCTTGCCATTTTGCTCCAAATTCTCTGCTTCAGAATCAACCGTGGTTTCTTCCAACATTTCCAGCTCCACCTCAAACGAAGTGCTCCCCCCTCCACTCTTAATTGAACGTANTTCGTCACCGGTTCGGTCCTTGCGAATTAATGCTACCTGGTTGGTTTCCAATCGTTCAATAAAATTATTTATCGATTCAACATTTCTCCCCTCTCCTTCGATCTTCACATGGTTGCGGGTCTCGAAATGTGCCTGTGAAAACCATACATGAGGATTATCAAATCCACCACCACGATAAATGGTAACACGACCTATAGTGCCAAATGGATCAATCCCTCCAAGTTGGTTTTGTTTTAATTTTTCCAATAATTTTTGAGATTCCAAAACTAGTGGAACCTGCGTCCTCATTTTTTGTTCATCAAGATTTAACCCATCCAGATTGAAATCAACAATCTTAAGACCAACCAGCCCGCAAATCAAAAAGACGGCAAAAAGCAGGCTGACTTTGATTGATTTCCATCTGCTACGCTCTTGACTGCGTCGCTTTTTTTCAGANATTTTAAATTCAAGACTTCTCAGATCATGCTGCCATAGAAGATCGGCGTCCATAATGACATCCTGTTCAAGTTCGAGCGATGGATCTTTGCCTATCATCCATTGGTGCTCAAACTCAAAGGAGTTATCTTCCCGCCTGAATACTTCTCGGGCTACCAGAACATCCGGACAGACTTGGTACTTGGATAAGTCCACTAATCCAAGAAGCATGGACTTGGCCTTGTCTAAAGCCTCCTCCTCCTCATCCTCGACCCCTCGTGAATACAGGTAATCGGGCACTTCTGATCCTGTATCAAAACAAGCAAGAGTTAAAGATTCATCAACCAGAAGAAATATCGAAGTTGGCGCATCAAATCTTTTACCNAACAAACTCACAAAGGAAGGAAACACCCGCCTGAATAACTCGAGGTTTTGCCAACCCATCTGGCGTAACTTTCCCAAAGGAGTCGCAAACAACAAGACCTTTTTTGAGTTTTCACACAAATGATATCCCCACGCTAATTGTTCGACTGGATACGGGGAAAAGTCCAACTGATTAAGAATACCAACAAGANAGTCGTCCCAATGGGAAATTCCTGCTGAAGGTTTCGTCTCGGATTCAACAGTTAAAGCAGACGGTGGTAAATTTATTGTTTCGCAAAAGAAACACTCTCCAGGAATACGGAGGGTAATTTCGCGCAGCTCTCCCATCGGAAGATCGGAGACGCTCTCTTGCTCATCCGACATCAATTGAAAAAAGTAATTTTGGGTCTCATCCTAGTCGATCAGATTCTCATTTTCTCGCAAGCTGAATACTCTAAATGGATACTTTAATTTTGAATTCAGATCACTGCGTTTTATNNGGTTTGAANTTTTAGGCTTAACCGCAATTTTGTCATNATCAGTTAAAACTGCATGTAGTTGAAACCTGGCCTTTCCCTTCATCACCAAAATATTCACACGAAGTGTTGGGGAAGTTCCCCANGATATTGGAATAGGTGAATCGACCTGCATTCTTGGGGATTCAGCATTCAACTCCCCGCTTCTAATTTTTTCATAGATATCATCGTCATCCCCACAGATATACCTCAAAAGAAAATCAGATGCCTCAAATAGATTCACACTTCCTTCATGATAAAATGAAAAAGATTTCCTGAAGTTTTGCATGTTTTCTGTTTCGTTACCATATTTGTCAAAAAAAAGACCACTATCATCCCTGCTATCCGAATCATAACCGAAACCTTTTATCATACGAAATTCATCAAAACTTCTAATGTTTTCTCCGGGGGTGAAATAACTTGGGTTTTGATCCTCATAATAGTCGTCTTCCGCACCCTCTTCTCTTTCATTACTATCCGAATCCTGCCAATCCATCCAGGCGTCGTAAAAAGCCTGGCCTTGGGCCTCATCAACTAATCTATCACTTCCGTTATCCATTATGGCAAAAATTTCTTTAAACACTTTTTCGTTAGTTGAAAAAAGCGGAGCTTTGCCTGACTCACCAGATTCAGACTGAAAGGAAACCGACCATCTGACCCTTGGATCCAAAGGAGTTAACTCGCTCCACTCAAGGGGTTTTTCCCACCCCCCACCAGTTTTTAAAGACTTGCTATCAAGTGTGCGAAATTCATTCAGCACTCCAACAGTAATATCCAAAAGAGAGTAGGCATGTAATCGCAGATCATCGCGTTTATGAAATTGGCTGACATGACGAAGTTCCTGAACTGTCTCTTCCATTAAACGCAAGCATAAGGCACCTAAAAGTACAACAATCCCAAGAACAAAAATCAGAATCGAACCTCGTATTTTGGTAAATCCTGGAACCGTCACCTGCCCTCCTCCTCTATACCACTTGGTGCTTGGTTTTTGATAGCAAGGGTAATGGTTCTTTCAAGATTTTCCTCCTCCCAATTAAAAACAATCTTTATAAAATCAGGNAGCCTAAATTTCCCGCTCTCTACATTTTCTTCCAAGCTTGATTCAATTGCCCATTCCTTTTGGTCACCCTCTGCACTCTCTTCTTCTCCGTAATAACAATAATAAACTTCACTAAAGTAAGGGCTTACCTGAGAGCGAAATAATTGGTCTTCATCTTCAGGCTGCAAAATCCCATTTTCTCCTTTTTCCAACTCTTGAAGCTCAGTGTACCAAAGCAGGTAAAAGCCTTCTCCCTCATCAAACTGGAAATAAGTATGCACTCTGCTTGCTAACCCATGTGGCCAATAAAAAAANGGGGGAGCCTCGGGCAGATAGAATTTGATTAAAGGGTCGTCGCGGTCCGAAAAGCCAACCGGTCTAGCCAACTCAATCACATTATTCCCCTTGGAATTAGCCCCCGAACCACTTGCCTCCTCGAGCATTGCCGTCAAAAAATGGGCAATTCCATTTACATGGGCATCAAAGGCATCACGNGTAGCCGGTCGATTTGCCCACGCCTGAGATATTGTGACCAACAAAGAACTTGCTGCCATGAGCACGATCCCACCCACAGCCAGGGCAAGTAAGACTTCCACCAAAGAGAAGCCTTTTTTACTCTTCATCTATACCCCCTCTTTTTTTCATCCTGATACTCCTGCATCTTTCTGCGCCGCTCATCCAGCAATCGGGTCCTATCCGTTGAAAAATCCGGATGATTCCCCCAAGTGGGCCGTAGGAGATACATAGAAGACTGCCTTACTCCCCCCTCAATTCCATAATCAGTATTTCCTTCGTACTCCAAGCTCAAGGTCACTTTATAAAGGTCAAGAACCTGGGTCATTTCGACATCCGCCTCCCAAATTACCAATCCCATAGAAAGTGCATTAATTTCGCCCCCTTCTGAGAACTTATCATAATCAGCAATTTTTAACACCTCACTCCTCACCCAAATTAGATCCTGTTCTAATTCCCTTGTATCTTTCATCTGCTGAGCAGCACGAGATGCCACAAAAGCACCATCGACTAAAAAAACTGCGGACAAACCAAATATTGCCAATGCAATTAAAACTTCAATCAGCATGAAGCCTCGAATCATGCCATATTGCTTGAACTTCCTCTTCACTCGGCTTTGTTTAAGACGAACCCAGAAAAGGGATCGAATTGTAAATTCGTATCCTTTCCATGAAAATTTATCGTCGCAAGAAAAGGAACCGTACTTCCATAATGAAAAGGAATTCTGGACAGTATTAATTCATCGTCATTATAAGAACTTAATTCTCCCGAAGGTCCAGACCCCGGACCAATCGCGGTAAAAACTACTTCAGGAGACTCGAATTCCTCATTCCAATCGTCTTTGTAAATTGGAAGAACACTCAACTCGCTCCCAGTCGAATTTTTAACTACAAAAGAAGCAGTTTTTTTGTCGTAAGACACATAGGTGGGATTCTTGGATTCCGACGCTTCATAGATTGCATCCAGAATGGCTTTTTTTAAAACTCTGCTTGGTGGCTCAAATTGGGCACCCTTAATAAATGCACCTGCGTTCCCCGCAACCAAACCTGCCAAAACGCCAACCAACGCCAGAACCAATAACACTTCGATGAGGGAAAACCCATCGAATCTNTGGCTCCTCCTTTTTTTGATCAATTCAATTGCCTGTCGCAGAGTCCCAATTTCCCAGAACCGTCCCATCTGGTGCCGTAGTCGAAAGATCAAAACTTCCTGTGTTTCTAGTTCCTGGATATTGGTAAACATAATCTTTACCCCATGGATCTTTTAAATCAGATGCCCGCTTAACAAATGGAGGAACCCCGTTTGGCGGACTTTGAAGATCAGAAAGGCTCTTGGGATAATCTCCAACCATCGCAAGGTAACTGTTCACATAAGCTTCACCCGTGCTGTTTACCCAAGTCTGTGCGGCCTTGACTTTCCCTCCTCCAAAGATTTCACCGAGATTCGACATAGCCAAACCTGCAACTATACCGATTAGGGCAAGTACAATTAAAATCTCCACAAGGGTAAATCCGTTTGCTCGGCGGGATTGAGATAATTTTTTTCTTTGAGGATCGGACAATGTAATCATTTCAAAATCCTAAAAGCGAGGCACCTGAGTTGGCAAGCCCCGACAACTTAGAATCCTTTGATCGGGTAATGTCCTTTGTTCTTGCTAAAAAACAGCTTACCCATAAAAAAAATTAGATGATTTTATCCGATTTCCTGCCTGTGCTCATCCAGATCGTACTAGCGGTTGGAATCGGAATTGGCATCCTGGTGGCAAGCCATATTTTCGGACAGAAAGCTACCAGGGGTAAGATTAAAGACTCTCCCTATGAGTGCGGCTTATCCTCTGAGGTTGGTGGCAGTTCGAGATATTCTGTGAAGTTTTATGTCACTGCAATGTTGTTTATCCTTTTCGATATTGATGTGGTCTTTCTTATTCCCTGGGTTCTTACCCACCGGGAGCTTTCATTTGCTGGAGTTTCTTTGCTCGGACCCATGCTTTTTTTCACCTTTGTGCTCGTAGTCGGGCTTATTTACGAATTAAAGAGCGGAGCGTTGGAGTGGGAAAAGTAAGATTTTCGCAGCCCANCATGTCAGGGAGTAATTTCCTGCGAAAAATCTCCCCNGTTCTTCTGAGCCATGCGCGTTGACCGGTATATTTCCTCTAACCGAGTTATTGACCTGACTCATCAGGACCTGAATGCTGCTTACTCCGAATTACTGGGAACCTTTAAAAATCTTCTCCCATCTCCCCGCACCCGGAAGAAAGTGCTCAACGAATTAATCACCCGGGAACATGCCATCACCAGCTACTTGGGCGAAGGTGTGGCACTGCCCCATGCCCGTGTTAAAATGAAACGGCCTTTCGCCCTGGCCATTGGTCGTTGTCCTACAGGCCTCTCATTCGGCGGGCAAGGGAGCTACGATGAGATNAGGTATGTCTTTNTGNTACTGGCCAGTGAAAACGCNAAAAATTATTTATCTTTTTTAGCCACGCTTGCCCGCACTTTTCAGGACAANTCTGTGATGGACCATCTTTGGATGGCCCGNGACTTGTCAGACTTCAAAAATGTAGTTCGACATGCCTTTTCGGGTACCGATGAAAGGCCAGCCCGCCGGCGTACGAAATTCAATAAGTTGCTCACCGATGAGGCTGCCAAAATTGCCAAAGCTGCAGATTGCTCGACCATTTTGGTTTTCACTGATGTGTTCCCCGCATCCCTGGCTCCACGCATGACCTTCCCGGGCTTTCGGGTTATTTTAGCCGGCGAAGGGGTATCTGACCACGAGCTTGATCATCACCGAGCCCACGCAGCCCTTGCAGTTCGATCCTTATCAAATTCCAGGCTCTCCCAGCTTAGAGCTGCCATCCTTCTAGGCCTGACTCGCCAAATTTTTGGCTTCAAGGACCGTGTCTGCTGTGTTGGTGGTATTCCTCAGAGTGGGCAGCTCGACACGGTCCTGGTTGTCGATGTTGATGAGGAATTTGAGTCTGTCATCGGGCACGAAGAAGATATGTTGCCGACGGGGGTTTCTGCTGAAGCACTGGAAAGGCTTACTGCTATCGCCACCGATCTCGCCCTCACAGGGAGGGAAGGGAAATCAATTGGGGCAATGTTTATTCTGGGTGATCACGAAGAGGTGTACAAACGGTCCAAGCAATTAATCCTCAATCCTTTTCATGGCTATGAGGAAGAAGACCGAAATATTCTCAACCCGTTCATGGATGAAACAATCAAGGAACTGGCTTTGATTGATGGAGCCTTNATNGTCCGGGGAAATGGCGTGGTCGAAACTGCAGGCAGTTTAATTCAGGCCAAAGCAGAGAATATCATCCTGCCTGGCGGTTTAGGTACCAGACATGTAGCAGCCGCTGCTATCTCCCAAGCCACCAATTCAATTGCTTTGGTTGTCTCCTCTTCGGGTCAGGTAACCTATTTCAGAAAAGGCAGGATGTTCACCTTGTTTGAAAAGTCTGCCGGACGGGCCTTTTAAGGCTTACATGGGTACATTTTCGAATTCTCCAGCACCCAGGCTTGGCTTCTTTGGTGGCACTTTTGATCCTCCGCACAATGGACATCTCGAAATTGCTCGGGCTGCCATTCAAAAAGCCAAGCTGGACAAGCTTCTTTTCTGTCCGGCATATCAGGCTCCATTGCGTACTGAACCGTCTTTTTTTTCTGCCTTGGACCGCTTGGCCATGGTGCAGGCAATTTGCCAGAACTGTTCGAAGATGGAGTGTTACGATGCTGAAGTTAAACACGGCATTACAAGATACTCCTATGAGACCATTGAAGAGGTGAAATCCAACTTTCCCGGCTATGATCTTTTTCTTATTCTTGGAGATGATCAATTTTCACGGTTGGCGGAATGGAAAAAGGTGGAACTGCTCGCCAAATCGGTACACTTTCTAGTCTTCGCCAGACAGAATAGACACCAAAATAAGCCAGACATGCAACATCTTGATTATTCTTTTATGGATAATGCTTTGATCAATCTTTCATCCACTGATATTCGTAAGCATCTGCATCACAATCACCTGCCTGAATCTTCCATCCCTCCTGAGGTGACATCCTACATACGCAATCACAACCTTATTCCCCTCCAATAAATCCCGCTGCATGAGTCAAGTCATTCCCCCCGCCAAATCTCAACTTAAAGAAAGCCTAAATCTTGCATGCAATTCTTTACTCGATAAAAAAGCACAGGATTTAAAACTTCTTTATTTTGGTGAGAAATCTCCCTTAACGGACTGCTTTATCATTGCCACTGGCACCTCTGACCCACACCTCAAAGCCCTGCGTGACAACCTTGAAAAAACGCTTAAAGAAAATGCTGTGGAAACCTTGTCACGGGAACGCTTTAAGCCCGGCGGGTGGATAATCCTCGATGCAATTGATTTTGTGGTCCATCTATTTTCCCAAGAACAGCGAGAAAATTACGCCCTTGAGCACCTTTGGAAAGATGCCCAAGAAATCAGCCTATCCGAAATAGAAGTGCAATAAGTCACGGTTACTTATCTGATCCCAAGATAAGTGCCGATTATTAACCGTTACCGAATTCCCTCCTCGATATAATCGTAAAAGTATCGATTGCCGTTGGAGTAAATGGGGTACAACCATCCGGCAGATTCATCCGACCACAGGAAGGGCCAGACACTCTCTTTAGTCCATAGCCACTTTTCCCCGGGCATCCATAACCAAAAACCTCCCTGCCAATCGGGTTGGACAAAAAGCCATCCAAGTTGAAGATGATAAACCCACTCATTTCCCTGGTTAGGCAAATAAGTCCCAAACCAGGAAGACTGCCTCCATCCACCATCCATTTCTAAATCAGCAGCCCACCATTTACCAAGACCGATTCCCTTACCAACACGGTACTCAAGAAACTGCCCCATCGTAGTGCCGGCTAAATTCTGTGCATATGCTTGGTAGCGTATGTTTTGCCCCTCAGTAAAACCTTCCAGCGAATAAAACAGTTTTTCCCCATCAACCATCTCCCACGAGCGAATGGACTCATCGATCAAAACCCCTGCTTCATCAAAGATCAATATGCCCACCTCAATATTTTCGATCCCTCCAGATGATAGGATTTGGGCCCCGAATACCAGTGTCTCGTTTTGTTCTTCCACAATAAGCGTTCTAATAATTGGAGCCTCCGGATAATTCCACCTGTCAAAAGGATTAAATCCATAAAGCTCTTCGAGATTATCTTCATAACCATCACCGTCATCGTCAGGGTCGTAATGATCTTCGGTCCCGTCTCCATCAAAATCCTCGACCACATTTTGAACCGAAACCATAAAAAGTTTTTCAAAATATGCTCCAAACTGATCCGTAACCCGTATCAGGATTGGAATTTCTACTGGATCGACCTCATAATCAAGCGACCGCAAGGTGGTTAGTGTTCCCGTTGGATCAAGGTGCAAATATTCCAGCGCATCCAGCTGCGAAGCATTATCGTCGGTACTGTTATACTCAAAGGATTGATATGACCCATCGATACCAGCAAAGCTGTAACTAAGTGTATAACCGGGGTTTGGATCCATTCCTTGAAAAACTCCCACAATCGTGCCATTAAGCTCATTTTCGTAGATGCTCAGGTTACCATCGCCCAACACTTCCAAAGCCATAGGTGGTAGGTTAATCACTTCCACCTTCCTCGTTAACTCCTCGGCCGTATTTCCTGCATCGTCTGTATAGTTAAAGGTAAGCACATATAAACCTGGCACACTGGCATTTACCTCTCCACTGGCCAGAATTACACCCGATCCGTCCACAGCATCATTCCAGCTGGCATTGGCATCGACATAGGGGTTGCCAGCTTCGTGAGTGATATTGGCATCCCCATGCAAACTGATAACCGGGGCGGTTGTGTCCACCACATGAACTTTTCGGGTAACGGTCTGTGCCGCATTACCCGCTGCATCGGTATAATTATAGAAAAGCACATAAGTTCCCGGATCACTGGCATTTACCTCTCCACTGGCAACAATCACGCCCGATCCGTCCACAGCATCACTCCAGCTCGCATTCGCATCGAGGTAAACATTCCCTGCTTGGTGGCTGATATTGGCATCCCCATGTAAACTGATAACCGGAGCAGTTGTATCCACCACAACCACTGTTCGGGTAACGGTCTGAGCCGCATTCCCCGCTGCATCGGTATAATTATAGAAAAGCAAATGAGTTCCAGGCACACTGGCATTTACCTCTTCACTGGCAGCAATCACGCCCGACCCGTCCACCGCATCGCTCCAACTCGCATTAACATCAAGGTAAACATTCCCTGCTTGGTGAGTTATATTGGCATCCCCATGTAAACTGATAACCGGAGCAATCGTATCCACCACAACCACTGTTCGGGTAACNGTCTGNGCNGCATTNCCCGCTGTGTCGGTATAATTAAAGGAAAGCACATAAGTTCCCGGAACACTGGCATTGACCTCTCCACTGGCAACAATCATGCCCGATCCGTCCACTGCATCACTCCAGCTC
>NYYP01000023.1 GCA_002686835.1 Opitutia bacterium
AAACCCAGACTCCATGCATGCCGAACGGGTGGATGGATATAATCCTCTGGCCGTGGCCGATGCGATTAAGCGCAAGAAAGCATTGCTTGAGCAGGGCGATGGACCCGTTCTTCTGGAAACCATCACTTACCGCTATTCCGGACACTCCCCATCCGATGCATCTTCTTACCGGATCAAGGAAGAGATCGAAGCGTGGCAGGCAATTGATCCTCTGGAAGCTTATGCCAAGGAAATCATTGATGCTGGCTTAGTAACCGCCGATCAGATCGATCAACGCAAGACACAGACCACTAAGGCGATGACTCAGGCATGTCGACTGGCATCAAGTTTGGAGATTTCTCCCCGTTTACCATCTGAAAAAATTGCGGGGCTTATGTTCTCCAAGCGTAAGGTAGAAAATTACGATCCCTCGCGGACACCAGAGCTTACTTTGCCTGCGGCCGAAAACCCAAGGGTACAAGCACTGGTAAAGAAATCACGGGCCGGAATCATCGACGGCAAACCGGTTTCCAAAAACAAGGTATATCAATACCGCGATGCAATCTTCGAAGCTGCTTTTCATCGATTCCAGAATGATTCCACCCTGGTTGCTTACGGGGAAGAAAATCGCGACTGGGGAGGTGCATTTGCCTGTTACCGTGGGTTGACTGAGTCCCTGCCTTACCATCGTTTGTTCAACTCTCCCATTTCCGAAGCCGCAATTGTTGGATCTGCGGTCGGATATGCTTTGTCCGGCGGCCGGGCCTTGGTCGAGTTGATGTATTGTGACTTTATGGGACGGGCGGGAGATGAAATATTTAACCAGCTGGCCAAGTGGCAAAGTATGTCCGCTTGTGTTTTGGAAATGCCCGTGGTTTTGCGCGTATCGGTGGGTTCAAAATATGGTGCCCAGCACTCTCAGGATTGGTGTGCGATCTGTAATCATATTCCTGGCTTACAGGTTGTTTTCCCATCCACGCCCTATGATGCCAAGGGAATGCTCAATACCGCACTTGCTGGGAGCGACCCGGTGGTATTCTTTGAGAGCCAGCGCCTCTATGATATTGGTGAGCTCTTCGAAAAAGAAGTACCCGAGGGATATTACGAAGTGCCTTTCGGGCCTCCTGCCCAGCGCCGGGTGGGTAGTGATGTTACCATCATTACCGTGGGTGCCACGATGTACCGGGCACTGGAAGCCGCTGATATTCTGGAGCAAAAATACGGCGTGACCGCAGATGTGTTTGATTGTCGTTCGATCACCCCGCTTGACTATGAACCACTGGTTGAATCGGTTCGCAAAACCGGCAAGGTCTTACTTTCTTCCGATGCCTGTGAACGTGGATCTGTGATGCAAGACATCGCTTCTAATCTTAGCCAACTGGCATTTGATGAACTGGATGCACCGCCCGTGGTTGTTGGTTCCCGCAATTGGATCACTCCATGTGCAGAGGTCGAAGAAGACTTCTTCCCCCAACCCGAGTGGATGATCGACGCGATTCATCAAAATATTATGCCTCTCCCCGGTCATGTGATGAGTACCAATCCGACCACCGGAGAATTGATCAAGCGATATAAGGAAGGGGTATAGTTTTACACGGTTACTCAAAATGAGTTATCTGGAAAAACATTCGGACAAGGTAGACACCTTTGTCGGTGTCTGCCATCACCTGGCTGCCAAACAGTATGTCACCGGACATGGTGGCAACCTGGCCTGGAAACTTGAGGAAGATGTTATCCTGATCACTCCGACCAAGCACAACAAGGGAGATGTAAGCCGGGACAATGTCGTGTTTATTAACCTTGCCGGGGAAACCATCGAGGGATCCGTTAAACCAACTGGTGAGACCCCCATGTATGTAAACTTCTTCCGTGAGCGCCCCGATGTACAGTCGGTGCTTCATTGCCACCCGCCCCACCTGAATGCGTTTGCGATCTCGGATTCGAAGAACTATCACATGCGTCCTTTGTTTCCGGAAACAATTACTGAGGTAGGGCCCGTGCCTGTGGTTCCTTATGGGGAGCCATTGACTCAAAAATTGGCGGATAATTTTTTGCCATTTTTACCGAAGTACAATGGATTCCTCATGGAAAATCACGGCTATGTGTTTCTTACTCCGTGGGATATTAAATGGGCTCAGATGTGCACAGACTTGTTAGAAATGACAGCGCTTCATATTATTCATGCCCGGAGTCTCGGAGGAAATATCAAGGAGATTGGTTATGAAGATCTTCGGGATATGGGCAACATTATGAGTACCCGTGGTCTTCCATTACCCGGTGCTCCTGGCGAATGGAACAGCCTGGAGGAAATGTATTATCCGGACGGTCCACCTGCATCCTAATTTCTTAGATTATATTTTATGCCTACCACCAAGATTGATCGTGCCCGGGAACTCGCGGAGCGTGCCCGGACTTCTCATCACGGGGTCTATCTCACTGGACCCAATCAGGTACAGGTCCTCGACGACGAACTACCTGAAAGTGCCTTAAATGGAGAGAACTATTTACTGGCCAGTTTTGGAAATTGCCGCTGTGCATCCGATGCCAAAGCAATCCGTCAGTTTGATGCTCATGCCCGGGTGCCATCCGGTACCGATCGCATTGCTCTTGGTCATGAAACCTTACAGCTCGTGCTCGAAGCACCTGAGGGATCCAATGTAAAATCTGGGGATGTGGTGGTGGTCACTCCAGGTCATGCCACCGAACCAATTGACCCACTTACCTTTGAACCAAGTGATTCGGGTGTACTTTCGGCACTTGGGTATTCCTACCGTTACCTGGGTGGATTGCGTCAGTTCAATTTTGTCCCAGCTGGAGCCCCCGCTTATGTGAAAGCTCAGGGGTTTGGTGATTTTTTCAATGCGGTCAATCCTGCGGATACCACCAGTCTGGTAACCCTGGCTCATGCCGAGCCCTTTGCCTGCAATTACGGGACAAATAAGCACATCTATACTTTCGGGGAGGATGGTGAATTCCGTTACGGTGTGCCCCCGAAGGCAATCGTTGCCTACCTCTCTGGTACAGCACGTATGGCCATGATCAACCTGACCATTGTGGCCAGTGTGCCCGACGAGGACTTACCTCCTGTTGTTTATATTACCGGTTCTCAGGCCAAGTTGGATGAGATGGAAGAATATGCCCTGATCAAGGATTTGCGATTACGTGGAACCCGGGTGGTCCTGATTGACCGCAAGGACCCCGAAATCATTTCCAAACTCACTGAATTCGGGAAGCCTGCGGTGGTCTGGACCAATTATGCTTCCAGGGAAACCTATGAGCAGGCCAGTGCGATCATGGCAGAAGGGGGCAATCTGAACAGCTATGCCGGAGCGGTGGATCCTGATCTTTCCTTTACTATGCCAATTGCGAAAGCACCTGCTTTTGATGATTTTGCAGAGGAAGCCCATTTCCAGATTGAGGAGATGCACCATAACCTTTCACCGAATGACTTGAACCGTCACCGTGGCCTGGCCAAAGACCCAAAGGTTGCCCTGCTTGGGTTTGAAGCTGGTTCAGCGAGAGAGGGTGCTTACCTAAATCAGCTTCCCGAAGGCACCGGAGTATTGCTATCCCTTGATGGGGAGGCCCGGGAAGGTTACAACACCTGTCTGCTTCAGGAGGGTGGGTTTACTGATGTATTTATTGCAGGTACCGGGGAGGATGCAGTTGCTGCGTATGCTGCGATCGAAACCCAGCTTGCCCGTTCTGCGGCAGTCAATTTTGTCGATGGCGATGCAAATGTACCCATTCGTTCGAAAAATGCTCATTATGTAACCCGTCATCAAATTTGCGGGAAAAATGTTCCCTGGTATATGACCAATACCTCTGAGCCCCATGCCGACGATATGCTTGTGCAGGCTTCTAGTCCGGTATCTTTTGACTGGATGGTCAAAGGAGTGTGCGGATTACAGAATGTTCCCACCATGATGGAAGAGGTGGAAGCGACTCAGCCCTTTGGGTCCTTCTTTGCCTTTGCCGAACTGGAAGATCTTCCCTGGGTGGAAACCACCGCGTCTGCTTTCCGTGAAGCCGGCGAAAAAGTTGATGGGTCTGCCAAACAAGCACTCCTTGCTGGTGCGGATGCCCTGGCAATCAATAACGATGTCTGGGGAAGAAATGTGGAAGAAGCCCTGTACGAAGGGTATGGTCTGACCCATCCGCTCAATCTCGCATAGATCAATTTTAATCAAAAAACACAAATATTATGAGTTGGACAAATTTAGAAGGTAAAGTGGTGATCATAACGGGCGGAGCTGCCGGGATTGGACTGGCAGTTGCCCAGGGATTCGTGGAAGTCGGTGCCAAGGTAATGATTGCAGATTTTGCCGAAGATGCCGGACAGAAAGCTGCCGAGGAAGTTTCCCAAAAGGGATCCGGAGAGGCTGCCTTTGCCCGTTGTGATGTCTCCAGCAAAGCGGATGTGGACGCCGTGGTTGCCAGGACAATTGAAAAGTGGGGCACAGTGGATGCACTGGTCAACAATGCGGGGATCAATATTCCACGCCTTCTCGTCGATCCAGCCGGTAAGGAAGAATTAACCGAGGATGTTTGGGACAAGGTATTTGCAGTGAATGTGAAGGGACAGTTCCTTTTTGCTCAGGCGGTGGCACGGGTCTTTTTTCAGCAGTCCAAACCTGGTGTGTTGATCAATATGTCATCCGAGTCCGGGCAGGAGGGAAGCGAAGGACAAAGCGTCTATGCTGCCACCAAGGCGGCTAATCATAACCTTACCCGATCATGGGCGAAGGAATTGGGTAAGTCCAACATCCGTGTGGTCGGAGTGGCTCCCGGAATTATGGAAACCACGGGTATGCGCAGTCTCGCCTATGAGGAATCACTCGCTTACACCCGTGGGATTTCGGTGGAAGAATTACGCTCTAAATATGGCAGTGTATCTTCTATCCCTCTGGGTCGTAGTGGAAAGCTCACGGAAGTTGCAGATCTGGTTGTCTACCTGGCTTCTGACCGGGCATCTTACTTACACGGAACCACCGTAAATCTTTCTGGCGGTAAATCCCGGGGGTAGCATTTTATATTCTAATCATCCTCTGATTGTGGGTCAGAGGTGAAGAATAATTTTATCAGGTCTCATGTAATTTTACTTGTACGATAGAATTACCTAATTTTGCATAGTTGTATGAATTCACGCCGCGCTTTCCTACGACTTGCATCCTCGTCCGTTTTTTTCCCCTATGTAGCCAAGACATCATGGGCTAAGGTATCACCATCCAATCGTTTGTACCATGCAAGCTTTGGCGGGCAAGGCATGGCCAAAACGGATCTTAGAAAAATAGCCAGTCATTCCAATGTAACCGTACGGGCGATTGCTGAGATTGATCCATCCAGAAGAAAGCAAGCTCAGGCTCTTTTTAAGGAGGCAAAGATTTACGCAGATTGGCGGGAGATGTTGGAAAAGGAAGGAGACTCCCTCGACTCAGTCAATATATCCACCCCGGATCATATGCATGCACCACAAGCGATGTTGGCGATGCAAAAAGGGATTCATATTTATGGACAAAAGCCTCTCACCCATGGGGTGGCAGAATCGAGAGCACTGACAGAGTACGCCCGCAAGAATAAGATTATTACCCAAATGGGGATCCAATGCCACTCCACCCAGGAATACCGTACCGCCGTGCGGATTGTACATGATGGGATTATTGGAAAACTGGTGGAGGCTCATTCTTTTAGTGACAAAACCTGGGGAGACCCTGAACCACGACCTGAGCGCAAAGATCAAATTCCTGCGGGGCTTGATTGGGATCAATGGGTTGGCCCGGCACCTTACCATGACTTTATCAAAGGATACTACCACCCAGGGAAATGGAGAAAGCGACTTGATTACGGAGGGGGTACTTTTGGGGATATGGGTTGTCACATTTATGATCCAACCTTCAAGGCACTTGGTCTGACATATCCCATATCCTTAAGGTCGGAAGGACCTGTGCCAAACAAACACAACTGGGCAGTGGATGCAGTGGTTCATTATCTCTTTCCCAAGACTCCCCATTCTGAGGGTGAGCAACTTCCGGTCACTTGGTATGATGGTGCTGCCCGGCCTCCTTCCAGGATCTCCAGTTTGCTTGAAGGGAAGGCACTACCCAAGCAAGGTTCGGTTATTGTGGGGACCGAAGGGGTGATGTTGCTCCCTCATTTGGGTATGCCCAGTCTGTATCCGAAAAAGAAATTTTTGAAGTTTAAATTACCAGTAGTTAAAGGGTCCAATCACTGGCATGATTTTATTGATTCTGTTCTAGGTAGAAAGTCCCTGCCTTCAGCAAACTTTGATTATGCTGGGCCGCTCACTGAAACCGTTTTATTAGGAGGTATTGCATCCAGGTTTAAGGGAGAGGAACTGAAATGGAATGCCCCAGCACTCGAGTTTACGGGTCATGGCGCAGCCACATCTTTTGTACGCCGAAAATATCGGAGTGGCTGGGAAGTGGAAGGTCTTGGTTGAGCCAAAAAAAAGCACCGAATGCACGGTGCTGTTAAAAAGATTTAAAGCCTTAAGTCTGTCGACCTTCCTTTACGAGTAGTAGCTTTTAATATTTTGTCGAAGGAGCAGTTCTTGTACTGAATATCTTTTGTATCGGTACTATACCCCCTTTTTTTTCCAAATTCCAATTTTTCTTAAAATTTTTTTCAGGAAGGTTTATATCCCTGGGGAAGGTAGCTAATTTCGCGATCATTGGGAACGGCTTTTCCCGGTGTGCAACGGCCGTTACTGACTTCTTTTTCAAGCAGTTCCAATAGCTCTTTTACTTTCTTGGGTTTCTTAGTGAATAGATTGTTTTGCTCTGCTTTGTCCCTGTTAAGATCAAACAGCTGCATGGGGGGCAACCCGGCCTTTCTTGCACCAGCTTCATTTGGTTGGCTCCAGCCGCCACTACCCGCTGACAGACAAAGTTTCCAATTGTTTTTACGAATAGCAAAAGATCCATCGATAGAATGACTAACCAAGGTGCTTCTTTGATTCTTTTGTTTGCCATCAAACAATGGCAATAAACTAAATGAGTCCTCTCCGGCCTGGTCGTCCATTTTCTTGCCGATTATACCTGCAAGGGTTGAGTATAGATCGGTCAGGCAAACCAAAGCCTTGCTGTGTTGTCCACGGTTGATCCTGTTGGGCCAGCGGGCAATAAGAGGAACGCGGTGTCCACCTTCATGTATATCTGACTTGGATCCACGATATCCGCCACTCGGATCATGTCCAAAACTTTTGAGTTTCGGAAAATTAGCCTCCCGAGAACATCCATTATCACTGGTGAAAAAGACCAGCGTGTTGTCATCCATACCGGCACTTTTTAAGGCTTTGAATAAATCACCCATATGATGATCCACTTGCATGACGAAGTCTGCATAGGGGTTCATCTTGCTCATTCCTTTGAAAGGAGGAACTGGCACAATCGGAGTATGCGGAGCGGGGAGGGGAAGATAGAGGAAAAAAGGTTTATTCTCATTTGCCCGCTCTTTTATGTAAGCAATACTTTTGTCAAACAGATGGGGAAGTACCTGATCGATTTCAAAATCGGGGGCAATTGGTCCATTCCTGTACCACCCATATGGATCTTTATTTTTATGTACTCCTTCTTCGCGATTGGGTATTGCGGTTGGTCGACCGGTGTCCACCCAGACATACGGAGGCATATCCAGGGAACCACAATGTCCATAGTAATTGGTAAATCCATTGATATCCGGACCATTTTTGACCGGCTTGGAAAAATTGATGTTTTGCCAGCCGTTACCTGTCCGGTCCCAGTCCCAACCGAGGTGCCATTTGCCAATCATCTGGGTGTGGTATCCTGCTTTTTTTAATAGATGCCCAACGGTTGCCCGACTTGCAGGAATTAAATGCTTACTGGTTCCGCCGAGTACTCCTCGGGCAAGACGCGACCTCCAGTTATAACGGCCTGTCAGCACACCATAGCGGGTGGGTGTGCAAACGGAACTGGAGGTGTGGGCATCATGAAAAGTGAGCCCCTCATCCGCCATCTTTTGCAGGTGTGGAGTTTTGATTTTACAATCTTTATTGGTCGGAGAGACATCGCCGATCCCCAGATCGTCCGCTAGTACAAAGATGACATTAGGGTGATTGGTAGCTTCCGTGTTCCCGATAAGAAAACTAACCAAAGTAAAAAATAAAAATGAATATATGATTTTCATGAAAAATAAAATTGGCTGATAAGTTTGAATTTACCCTGAATGAACTCATTGTTTTATCCAACTAAGAAGTCTTAGATTCGTTAAAAATAATTTTCAACCAAGCTAGAATCTCCTCGAAAGATTAAGGGAGTGTATCAATATAAGTTACATGAAATTGAATCAAATAATTCCTAGTGTTGAAAGGTTTATACTCCCTCTTTTGTGTTTGGTGCTTCCGTCCTTTTTAACCGCTCAGGAAAATACGAACCTGAATGTAATCGTTATTTTTACCGATGATCAGGGATACCAGGACCTTGGTTGCTTTGGTTCCCCTGATATACGCACGCCCCGTATTGATCAGATGGCAAAAGAAGGGATGCGGTTGACCAGTTTTTATTCGGCCAATCCGGTATGCTCGGCGTCCCGCGCAGCCTTGCTGACAGGTTGCTACCCCAAACGGGTGCTCGCGGAAAAGACAGTTCTTTTCCCCCGGGACAGGGAGGGACTCAATCCTGCAGAGACAACCATCGCAGACATGTTTAAAGAAGCCGGTTATGCAACCGCTTGCGTAGGCAAGTGGCACCTGGGTCACCATCCAGAATTTTTACCTACCCGCCAGGGATTCGATTCCTACTTTGGAATTCCTTATTCCAATGACATGAGCCATCCTGAGGGAACCAAGCGCCCGAAATACGGACAATGGGACACTTACTGGAAGGATCGTCAAAGCAGTGCTCTATGGAAAACACCCCTGTTGAGGGATGAAGAAATTATCGAGCACCCAGTGGATCAAAGAATGATTACCCGACGCTATACCGATGAGGCTCTTTCCTTTATCCGTAAATCAAACGAACAATCTAAACCTTTCTTTTTGTATCTCGCCCATAGTATGCCCCATGTTCCGTTGTATTTACCGGACACCCTGCACGATCCAAAATCACCTTATCCATACAGAGATGTGATTGAGCATATCGATGAACAGGTTGGAAGGATTATAGACTTACTTGGCCAACTTCGGCTTACCCAAAACACCCTGGTAGTTTATACCTCGGACAATGGTCCATGGTTACGCTTTAAACATCATGGCGGGCAGGCACTTCCTTTGAGAGAAGGGAAGGGCACCACCTTTGAGGGAGGAATGCGGGTGCCCTGTGTGGTCTGGGGACCAGGAAGAATACAGGCAGGCTCAAAGTCAGACGAAATGATGTCCACCATCGATCTGTTGCCTACATTCTCCTCGTTGGCTGGGGTAAAGTTAAAAACCAATGGACCCATAGACGGACTGGATCAATCGGCTATGATTTTGGGCAATGGCCCCACTGTCCGTAATGAATTTTTATACTATGCCAGGAATCTGCAGGCGTTTAGGCAGGGAAATTATAAGCTGCGTAAGATGGGTAAGTCTGTGCAGTTGTACGATCTATCCAAAGACATTGGAGAAAAAGAAAACCTGGCCGGCCAAAAGCCTGAGCTTGCCCAAAAACTTATTGCGAGAATGTCACAGTTGGACGAGGAAGTAACCTCAGGGATGAGGCCGATTGGCAGTCTGAAGCAATAAACCAAAAAAAAGGGCTCAATCGATCATTGCCTTCAGGTGGGAGACACATGCGGATGCCAAGCCTTTGAGGTTATAACCGCCTTCCAAAACCGATAAAACGCGACCCTCTGCATATTCATCTGCCAGGAAACGAATTATCTTGGTAAGTTCGGCAAAATGAGCATCTTCCAGTAGAAAATCTCCCAGCGGGTCATCTTTTCGTGAATCAAAACCAGCGGAGATGATAATCAATTCAGGCTTAAAGCGGTTCATACGATGGACAAGATCATCGGCAAATGCATTTTCCACAATTTCAGAATGCCCGGATTGAGCGGGAAGAGGATGGTTTTTGGTGTAACCCAGTCCCTTTCCGGTACCAGTCTCTTCGCGACTGCCTGTACCCGGATACCATGGAGATTGATGGGTACTGAAAAAATAGACTGATTCGTCCTCGTAAAAAATGTCCTGGGTTCCGTTGCCATGATGTACATCCCAGTCGACAATCAGTACCCTCCCCAAATCATGCTCAGACTGGGCATGACGGGCGGCTACTGCAACATGATTGAATAGACAAAAGCCCATCCCTTTGGTGGGAGTGGCATGATGACCAGGTGGGCGGGTGAGGCAAAAAGCACGCTCCAGGGAACCAGTCATGATTTGATCAACTGCTCCGATAATACCACCAGTTGCCATTTGAGCGACCTTCCATGAATCCTCGCATACCATTGTATCCCCGGTGCTTAGCTGGACGGATCCTTTCTTAATATCCTCTTCCGCACGGGTGAGATAAGACTGGGAATGAACAAGTTTAAGCGATTGGCTGGTGCATAATGTTGGCTTCAACGACTCAACCTTATCCAATAAATTATGGGCCCGGATTGCCTTCATGGCTAACTTGGTTCGCTCGGGGCACTCGGGGTGACCAACACCGGTTTGATGGTCAAGGAATACGGGATCATGGAGTAACCCGCACCTTTTCATCGGTCATGCAGGGGCGAGCTTGGAGCGTTTGTGCTCGCTCACCAATTTATGGAAGGAAGTGAAAAGGAACTGGGCATCATTGGGCCCAGGGGCGGCTTCTGGGTGGTACTGCACGGAAAAGACAGGTTTTCCGTCAATGCGCATCCCGGAAACAGTATTGTCGTTTAAATTGTATTCGGTAACCACCGCACCATTTGCTTCCAGGGCTTCCTTATCTGAAGCAAAACCATGGTTTTGTGAAGTAATGGAGACTTTTTCGCTCTCTACATTCCTGACCGGTTGGTTTCCTCCCCGGTGACCGAATTTCAATTTGTAAGTGGAAGCACCAATTGCATGGGTGAGCACCTGATGTCCAAGGCATATCCCGAAAATTGGATAGTCATCAATCAGTTCACGAATTGTCGAATGTGCATAATCAAGAGCGGAAGGATCTCCCGGACCATTGGATAAAAATATAGCATCGGGATTGTGAGACCGGGCCTCTTCCGCAGACGCATCCGCTGGAAGTACAGTCACCTGGAACCCGCTGTTTCGTAAGTTTCGATAGATTGCACGCTTGGCACCAAAATCAAAAGCGACCAGATGATGAACCTCGCCTGGGGTTTTCTCGGTAATGGAAAGTGAAGTGCCTGGGACTGAGAATGGCCTGCTCAAGTCTCCACCTGTATCCCATTCAAATGATTTCTCACAGGTCACTTCCTTAACAAAGTCGCGACCTACAATGCCTTCCCAGTTTTTAGCCTGGGCCAATGCCTCTTCATCCGAAATATCTTCCGTGCTCAGGCATGCCTTGAGGGCTCCATGTACCCGCAGACGTTTGGTCAAGGCACGGGTATCAATTCCCTCGATTCCGGGAATGCCATGGTTTTCTAAATAGTCCGACAAATTACCGCTCGCCCGCCAGTTACTGACCACTGGACTGAGTTCACGCACAACAAAGCCGGCAACTTTTGGCCCGTCTGATTCTTCGTCTTCAGCATTAATACCATAATTTCCAATTTGTGGCGTGGTCATAGTCACAATCTGGCCAAAATAGGATGGATCGGTCAGGGTCTCCTGATAACCGGTCATTCCTGTATTGAAGACTGCTTCGCCGGAAACGGTAGCCTTTGCTCCGAATGCGAATCCGCGAAATATACTTCCATCCTCGAGTGCGAGAACGGCGTTTCTTGTTTTGGCTTGCCAACTCATATGGTCGGATATGCATGCTAGGGAAGAGGAAAAACAAGGCAAACCCGATTTATTCCCAATTCATCAGAAAATCAGCTAATTAACAAAATTTTGCTGATCTGAGTTTGACTATCCCAGTCTGTGACCCTAGCGAATGAAAGGATGGGAATGAACAAGGAACTTTATGATCGATCAAAAACTTGCAACATAGCGCTACTCAAGTGGTTGGATAAAATGGTTGAAATGTGCCAGCCTGCAAGTGTCCGTTGGTGTGACGGTTCGGACAAAGAATGGGACGAACTTTGCGGATTAATGATCGAAAATGGATCGATGATCCGATTGGATGAAAAGAAACGGCCAAACAGCTTTCTTGTCCGATCTGACCCACGTGATGTTGCCCGGGTAGAGAGCCGAACCTATATTTGCAGTTACGGAAAAGAAGATGCCGGGCCCACCAATAACTGGGAGGAACCCCGCAAAATGCGGGCCAAGCTCAAGCGTCTTTTTAAGGGCTGTATGGAGGGTCGGGTGATGTACATAGTTCCCTTCTGTATGGGACCTCTAGGCTCACCAATTTCTCAGTATGGGGTGCAGGTGACCGATTCTCCATATGCCGTGCTCAATATGCGCATCATGACCAGGATGGGCCAGTCGGTTCTGGACTCCCTGGGAGAAAGAGACTTTTTTATCCCCTGTTTGCATTCAGTAGGGATGCCGCTGAGCGAAGGAGTGGTGGATGTTCCATGGCCCTGTGATCCGGATAATACCTATATCGTGCACTTCCCCGAACAGCGCACCATTGTATCATACGGAAGTGGATATGGAGGGAATGCCCTGTTGGGCAAGAAGTGTCTGGCCCTGCGAATTGCTTCTTGTATGGCCCGTGATAATGAATGGATGGCCGAACATATGCTTATTTTGGGTGTGGAAAGTCCGGACGGCGAAAAAACCTATGTGGCAGGAGCATTTCCTAGTGCCTGTGGAAAGACCAATATGGCTATGCTTGTGCCTCCCGACAGTATGGAGGGATGGAAAGTTACAACAGTTGGAGATGATATTGCCTGGCTCAAACCAGATGAGGAAAGCGGACTCCGGGCGATTAACCCAGAAGCTGGATTTTTTGGTGTTGCACCCGGAACCTCATGGGAGACCAATCCCAATGCGATGGAATCGATGAAGCAAAATACCATCTTTACCAATGTCGCCCTGACTGAGAATGGGGATGTTTGGTGGGAGGGCCTATCCAAAGAGGTGCCCGAAAGACTGACTGATTGGCGAGGGAATCCATGGTCTCCTGATTCTGATACCCCAGCGGCACATCCAAATGCGAGATTTACCGCACCGGCATCTCAGTGCCCCACGATCGATGAGGACTGGGAAAACCCCGAGGGTGTACCCATCGCCGCCTTTGTTTTTGGTGGGCGAAGAATGTCTGATATTCCCCTGGTTTACCAATCCTTTAACTGGAATCATGGAGTCTACCTGGGAGCCACACTAGCCTCAGAAACAACTGCGGCGGCGGAAGGCAAGTTGGGCAACCTTCGCCGGGATCCTATGGCTATGCTACCGTTTTGTGGATACAATATGGGAGATTATTTCCGCCACTGGATAAGAATGGGCAAGCGTCTGGAGAACAAACCCAGAATTTTTCATGTGAATTGGTTCCGCAAAGATGAGAACGGGAAATTTCTCTGGCCTGGGTTTCGTGAAAATATGCGAGTTTTGCGTTGGATAGTCGAACGTACTTCAGGTAAAGCAAGGGCGGTAGAAGGCGTACTGGGATGGTCTCCCAGGAAGCAGGACTTGGATTGGTCAGGACTGGAGTTTCCCGACGAGCAGTGGGAAAGTTTGATGAAAATTGATACTGAGGAGTTACGCATGCAGACCCTCAGGCATGAAGAGTTATTTTTACAACTATCCGAATTTTTACCCAAAGAAATGCTCTTCGAAAGAGAACTCCTGGTATCAAGGCTGTGATAATTTCTCAGGCAACTTTGCCGGCAACCGGTTGGCTTTTGGTCCACCGGTAAAAAATGGAAGCAAGTACACCTACTGAAACAGCCATATTAGCAATTTTCATGAGAACGCCACCTGCCTTTTGATCCTCGATAGGAGTAAGTTCCATGATCCGTTCTGCATAAAAATAAGTATCGTACAAAACATCTTTTGAAAAAGTGAGAATTGCAAAAATAGGAGTCTGTCCGAGCATCAGGGCAAGGATGTAAAGCATCTGGGGGCCGAAGGGAATCGATGGCAAGCGATCGGATGGAGCACAAATGGGCCACCACATTAATAAAGAGACAAAAAACATCGATAAGTGTTCAGCCATGTGAATTACTTTGTCGCGAATGGCAGCCTCGTAAAATACTCCGACATGCCAAAAAGAAAAAACCAGGGTGAAAAGAAGTCCTGCAATGATAGGGTGGGTGAGAAAACGCAGGCTCATTTCGATAATTGGCCGATTGGATAAAAAATGATCGACCAGTGGTTTGGGTAGTCCGAGCAAAATGAAAAGCGGGCAGATATACATTAGTATATTGTGCTGAATCATGTGGGCAGAAAAGAGAAAATTTTCTCCCAGTGGATCAAGTGGAGATCCTACAGCAAGGTAGAAAGTAATCAACCCCGAGGAAAACCAGGTCGAATAAGATACTAGGTTGGGCAACTCGGGACAGATATTTGCCCGATAAGGGCCAATAAAGAGGGAGTAAACCCAGCCGACAAAGAGGATACCGCCTATGAGTGCTGGTTCGGTATGCCAGTGCAAAAGAGTAATGGGTGAGTTTTCCATTTTAGAAAACTACATTCTACTGAGTCGCCCGCATCTTACAACCTGCGGGAGATGTGAAATGATTATTGTGCTTCAGTCCAGAATGCTTCGGAGCGGACTTTCAGACGAAAATCGGCAGCAGTGGCGTCTGCAGCAAGTAAAGCAACCGTTGACTCAACTATCTCTTCCTCACCCTCTGGATGAGACAAAAGGAAATATGGATTTTCCGGATTTTTGGAATTAATTTCGATCATGTCCGCTCCACCGGTGATGTGGTAGGAGACTAAGTGTGGGATACTGTCTAATTTCTCCCAGTTTTTCGGTTGAAAACTTTTACCTGATTTCCGGTCAGATTTTGTTTGGTAGTATACACCTTTTTCCAAAACCACATCATTGGCTTTGTACTCATGATCTGCTTTCCACGAATTTTCAATCTTGGAAACTTCAAACTTTTCGACCACTGGATGGGCATCAGCCATGTAAATGACCGCGAAATAGGTTCCTAAAGCAATCACAAGGCCCATGAGGAACAATACCGTGTTTAAAAACTTATCCCACCGTAGGTGCATGAACCACCATATTACCCCGCAAAACTTGATAATGGAGGTAGCGAAAAGGATACCAATGATTGATGCACTCTGGAAAGTTTGTACATAAATGATCACAATCTCTATGCCGGTGATAGCAACAAGGATCATGGAAAGATTAAAGAAGGTGAAAAAGCGTTTGCTTTCTTCTAAAACTGGATCTTCTGAATGTCCGCTCATAGTTCTAAAGTAATGATTTAAAGAGGGTTATTTTGGTATTTAAAGGGCGTACTCCATTAGATAAACAACCGGGAAAATGATAATCCATACGATATCAACGAAGTGCCAGTACAAACCGCAAATTTCCACATCCAGGGCATGGGCAGTACTCATTTTCCCAGTGAATGAATAAGCCAACCAGCCAAGCAACCAAAACACACCGATTGCGACGTGTGTGCCGTGGGTCCCGGTTAATACATAAAAGGTGGATCCAAAAACATGGGGTTCACCGCGGTAGGTGGATAGGGTGAGTTCGTTGCCAGGAGCGTGTACGAAGTGGGTGAACTCGTATACCTGACAGGCAAGAAAGATAGCTCCGAAAACAATCGTACCCAGGAGCATCCAGCGGGTACTTTTCAGGTTCCCTTTGTGAATCGCGGAGACAGCTAGTGCCATAAACAGTGAACTTGCAAGAAGAATGAATGTACTAAACGAAGTGAGCTCGATATCGAATACATCACGAATATCGAGGAAATTCCCACCGACTGTGGCAGATATTTTCCGATAGATCAAATGAGTGGAGATCAGGGTTCCGAAAAACATACAATCAGAACCAAGAAATGCCCACATAAGGACTTTTTTGTTAGGGATACCTGTACTCGTGACAGGTTCGTGATGTTCAAGGGCGTGGGCGCTAGCGTCGCTCATATTTTAATTTAGTTCAGATTGTTGAAATACGATTATTCTTCCTCTTCTTTGGGAAACAAGTGGTAACCACCTGGACCTTCCAAAGCCCACATTATAATGCCAAATACCATAACTGCTCCACCGGCAATGGCTACTGTGTAATTGCGGACTAGTTCTCCGCTGGGATCAATGTTGCGGTGGAAGAGCATACCCAAACATAACCCAAATAGTCCAAGTGCAGTTACGAGTGGCCACCATGAACGATCGGGCATGTGTACGCCATGGTCATCGAGTGGTTCTTTTTCGGAGTGGTTTTCCTTGGATCCATAGTTGTTTTCCCATGCTTGGTCTCTGGCCTTGATAATTGGCGTACGGGAGAAATTGTATTCCTTTACAGGAGAAGAAAGGGTCCACTCCAAAGTGCGTGCGTCCCAGGGGTTTTTACCGGCTGGCTTCAACTTTTTATTAAAGAAGGAATTAACAAACTGATAAATGCCGATAACTATTCCTACACCAAGAATGAAAGCACCGATAGTGGCGGCTTGATTCCACATTTCAAAGCCATGCCCCTCGTTGTAGGTATGAGTGCGGCGCGGTTGACCAATCATGCCAAGGTAGTGCATGGGAAAGAAAGTAAGGTTGAACCCGATGAACATAAGGGTGAACACGAATTTACCTAATTTTTCATTCATTAACCGACCAGACATTTTGGGGAGCCAGAAATAAAACCCACAATAAAGACCAAAAAGAGCACCACCGATTAGGACATAATGGAAATGGGCTACCACAAAGTAAGAATCCTGGTGCTGGGCATCGATCGGTACAGATGAGTGCATGATCCCGGTAAAACCACCAATCATGAACATGGTAATAAATCCAAGGGCAAATAGCATAGGCGTATCAAAGCGGATACGCCCACCCCACATTGTGCCAATCCAATTGAAAATCTTAACCCCCGTTGGAATTGCAATCAGCATGGTAAGCATAGCAAAGGCCGAGGTGGCGACCACACCCATTCCAGTAGTAAACATATGATGACTCCACACCGCAAATCCCATGAAGCCGATAATCGCTCCAGAAAATACGATCAGTCCGTATCCAAAAAGAGGTTTGCGGGAGAAAACAGGAATCACTTCCGAGACAATACCCATGGCGGGAAGGATAAGAATGTAAACTTCAGGGTGACCAAAAATCCAGAACAGATGCTGCCAAAGGTGTGGCTTTCCTCCTTCGAGGAAGTCAAAGAAGTTGGTGCCATAAGTACGGTCAAACATCAATTCAACAAGGGCGATAGTGATTGCAGGGAATGCAAGAATGATCAGAAAGCTGACAATTAGAGTCATCCAGGTAAAGACAGGAAGCCTCATCATGGTCATGCCTGGTGCACGCATATTGATAATCGTGGTGATAAAGTTGAAGGAGGCTAATAGGGAAGCGACTCCAAGAATTTGCAGCGAGAAAATCCAAAAATCTGGCCCCATATCACCAATAACTTCAGCAAATCTGGTATCTGTGAGTGGGGCATAGCCAAACCAACCAATTGCAGGAGAACCGCCGGTAAAAAACCAACTTAGATTAAGAACTAGACCTCCAACAATAAAGCACCAGAGACTCAGCGTGTTCATTCTGGGAAAAGCGACATCCCGTGCCCCAATCTGCAGGGGCATGACGAAATTGAAGAACGCAGCACTGAGTGGCATGATTACCAGAAACACCATGGTTGTTCCGTGCATGGTAAACATCTGGTTGTATTCCCTGTTTGTCAGCACGGTCATGTTATGATCCCAAAGTTGTGAACGAATCAGAAGGGCTTCGATTCCTCCGACTATGAGAAAGAACAAAGCGGTAAGTCCGTACATCAGGCCGATTTTTTTGTGGTCGATAGTGGTCAACCAGTCAATCAGACCAGTGGTGTGTTGTCCGGGTCTGGGAAAAACTTGGGTCTTTGCCTTATTTTCAGTGTCTGGGGAGAGATACTTGATTGATTCGGTAGCCATAGCAATTTTAGGTTAGGCGGTTCTGGAAATGTTTGGTTAAGATTGTCCGAGCAGGTAAGCAATGAGTTGGTCTACCTTTTCGTCATCATTTTCTAGGTTGCGAAGAGGGTGTCGATCGTCCACGCCCTCACCGTTCCACATAAGGTTTCCATATTTAATATCATTGGAATTTTTAAGCCATTTGGAGAGGCTTTCCTCATCATTGCGCATCCAGCCTGCAGCCAAAGAAGTCCTAAGACCGTACAATGTAAGATTGGGGCCTTTGGCACCGAGACCTGTACGATTTACCGCGTGGCATTGAACACACTGGAGAGACGCAAATAACTGTTTCCCTATCTCATAGTCGTCAGAATGAGCCTTTTCCCAGGCACCTGGATTGAGTTGCGGGGATTGTCCGGGGGCAATTTGGCGGATGGAGCGGTATTCACGATTCGAACCAGAGCCTAGTTTGGGATCAGCAAAAGATACAAGAGAACCCTTTTCGTAGGAGGACTGGGGATCATAGGATTTTGTGGCAAGGTTGGGATTTTGAGCGTTCTGAAAACGCTTAACCCATTTGTCAAAATCCTCATCTGTTTGGGCAAGAGCACGGAAAGACATGTAAGCATGAGAGTTTCCGCAATACTCGGCGCATTGGCCATAGAACAATCCTCCAACAGGCTCAAATTCATCAGTGAACTTTTGTTTGGCAAATACTTTGGCCCGCATTTCTCCATCATGAACGGATGGCATAGCCGTGGCAGCATCCGCATCCCCAATAATTTTGCTTTGGTCTGCAATAAACCACATGAAATTTTCCTGACCGGGCATCAGGTCCATTTTACCGGCAAGCTTGGGAACCCAAAAACTATGGATTACATCTTCCGTACGGAGGTTGATTCGAACTGCCTTGGAGGCGGGGAAAACCAATTCGTTGGCTGTAACAATTCCAAACTGGGGATATTCAAAAACCCAGAAAAATCTCTTTCCAGTAACATTAACGGTAATTGCACCATCGATCTGACTACGGTCGAGCCCGAGTTTTTCCAATGATTCAGTGTCATTGGCATCAGGTACACGGTTGAGCAAGACTATCCCTTGAAGTGTGGGCACTGCCAAAATGACAAGAATGATAGAGGAGGCGATGATCAGACCAGTCTCAACCATCGAGTTGCCGTGAGATTGCGGAGGCACTTCTTTTGCTTCCTCGGCAGTCTTTGCCCGATACCGCCAAAGTACATAAAGCAAACATCCACCAACTGCACAAAATAGAAAAATGGTAATCCATACAGAAAGCATGAACACATCGTATTGATTTTGTGACACCAGACCCTTGGGGTCCAGGGCAGATTGTTTGTGGTCGATTCGGGAACAACTACCTGCGAGAATGAGAAAAATCCCGATTATAAAATGAGGGATGGAGATGAACTTACGGAAGATGGGTGTCATGGTTGGTTTTATAAATATCTGTCTACAACTAGAGCGGCAAAAAGAAGAGGTAAGTAAATGATGGTAACGAAAAATAACTTTTTGGCGGTAAGATCACGATCGGGCGAGGTAAGAAAACGAACCGCAGGAATAAGTAAGTAAAGAGATAAGACCACCGAAGATGCAAAATAAAATATACCAGGCCGTGATTGCTCGATGGGCAAAATGTAGGGGCAGAATACAAATAGTGTTAGAAGAAAGGAATAAATCAGGCTTTTGCGAGCCAATGATCTTCCTTCAGGGTCTCCCAATTGGTGGAGTTTGAACCCGCCCTTGGAGTAATCCTCCCTGAAATTCCAGGCGATCGCCATAAAATGCGGGAGTTGCCAGGCAAAGAGAATGCCAAATAAAATCCAGCCATATGTGGTTGGTGCACCTTCTGCAGCCACCCAACCAATCAACGGGGGCAAGGCTCCCGAAACTGCTCCGACTTCCGTGGCGTAGGGACTACGCTTTTTCATAGGGGTGTAAAGCAGGAGGTAGATTGCTAAAGTGGCAAGCGTGAGGATAGCAGCCCATTGGTTGGTGCCAGTCCAAAGTATATATATACCAAGAGAAGAAAGGATGATGCCGAATGCGACCGCAAATTCCGGGCTGATAAGACCGGACGGAAGCGGGCGGGATGCAGTTCTCGCCATTTGGGCGTCCTCATACCGTTCCATCCATTGATTGAGTGCAGCCGCTCCGCCGGCGGCAAGTGCAGTGCCGATTGTAAGGGAGACGAATATGGACAAGTCAGACTGCAGCGGTTCACGCACAAGGTAGCCGAGCGAAGCAGTGAAAACAGAAAGCAGGCTAAGTCTCGGTTTTGTCAATTCGTACATTCCATGCAGGGAAAATCCCGGCGTACTTGAAAGCGAGCCGGGGTGGGGCTTAGCTGGTATGGGTTTTCCTAGACTCACGTCAGTAGAATTTCTAATGGTTCGATTATGATTAAGCAAACAAAAGCAATCAAGGTGATAGCTATATTATTATACATTGAAAGCTCAGCTTATAATTCGTTGCAGTTTCGTTAACTTTACCTTGGTTGACCCTTGTGTTCATAATACTGATCCAATCTGGTGTAAATTATACAAAGGCATGGCCTTTCTCTAATTGAAATTGCCTGAATGATGAATGCCCGATAAGAAGAATAGCGTGAAATTTCTTGCTCATACACTGTTGTTAGCTGGCAGCTTGTTCCTTTTTTCTTGCGATAAACCGGGCACCGCCTCAGTGAAGCATTTTTCCCTCAAGAGTGAAGAATTAAGGGGGCGGGTAATTGAAGCGGATCTTAACAACAGCATGGTTAGGGTGGAGGTTCTTGCCTGTGGAGAGGGGTTGTCAAAAGAATGGGGCGGATATTCTGGTTTTGAGAAGTCATTTGCAGTGCAACCAGGTGATCTTAACTTACTACGGAACCCAAACACTTTCCGGGCCACGACCCAACAAACATTTACCCCTACGCAAGGGGCTGGTTATTTGCTGACCTATGTTTGGCCGGACGATCGTTCAGAAAGAATCAGGGTAAACAATGTAAACCGTCTTCTTAGAAGAGATACTTTAAGCATGGGTGACAGTATGATTCGTTCCGTTGGAGATACTCTCCCGCCTTTTGCTCTTTACGACCAGGACGGCGAGGTTCTCACGACTGATTATTTCGATGGTTCTGTAACCGTACTGAATTTTATCTTTACCCGATGTTCTATTGCGGAAATGTGCCCTGCTTCGACCCTTAGAATGAAAAAATTGCAACGTCTGGCCAAGCAGACCAAAGTTCAACATGTAAAGTTTCTTTCAATCACCCTGGATCCTGACTTTGACACGCCAGGCGTTCTTAAGTCCTATGCCCGGGCTTATGATTTGGATGAGGAAAACTTCCGCTTGGGCACAGCGAATAAAGCAACCATTGACGATCTTACCCGGCAATTTGGTATTTTCCGCAAAAATGTGGATGATTTGCCTTTGGATCACACCATGCGGACTATGATCATTAATTCAAAGCGACAAATCATTTACCAGTTTCCAGGCAGTCAATGGTCCGCAGAAGATTTCTTGTCCCGCCTGCCTGAAGGAGTGGAAGGATAAAATAATAACTATGAAAAATTTACTTTCATCCAAGTACTCCCCCATGTTTCTGATGGTTCCGTTTGTGGCCTTATATTTGATTGTTCGTTCCTTGCCTGTTGAACAATGTGACTTTCTGCATGAGGAAACCTACAATTTGGAGGGGGAACTTGATTATTGTGGCCCTGGAGACACTGGGTTTATTGATCTTTCCTTACGTAAGTGGCCCATGAGCCTAAACTTCCGACCACTTGATACCTTGGAAATTGGCAAGCCCTGCCGTTTTGAGATGAATATTAAACAGGCGGATGGATCACCTTTGAGTGAGGATGATGTGGCACTTAGTCATTCCCAGAAAATCCATCTGCTTGCGATCGATCCAAGCCTGGCAGATTATCAGCACCTACACCCCCAAGCTGATCCTCTATTTAAGGGTATTTGGCGGTTTAAACTCACTCCGAAAAAAGCGGGAAATTACCGGGTCTATCTAGACTTGATCCCTCTGCGAAGCCCGCGCCGTGTTCTGCTGGGTGCATCATTCACAGTGCCGGGAGATGTGGGCAACCTTTCCCTGTCCGAAGGGGGGGGCGTCTACTCCGTGAATGATCGGACATTCAGGATTGAGTCTATTGGCGGGAATGGGTCTGATTCCGAAATTCTTCTGAGATTCACCGCACAAGACAAGGAAGGGGATGACCTGCCATTGAGGCCGGTTATGGGAGCCTTTGCCCATTTGGTTGCTTTTGAACCGAATACCGATGGATTTGCCCATTTACACCCCTTGGAGTATGAACCGCCTCAGTCCGCGGAAGAAACTAGAGCAGGACCTTTAACTTTTAGTTTTAAATCCCCCGCAAACGGGCATTACAGGTTGTGGGCCCAAATCAAAGTGGCTGAGGATGAAGAGGAAAGTTTCCTGCCCTTTGATTTAAAGATCTGAGAATTACTGTTCCGGGATACGAACCCATCTTCGTAAAAGAAAGTGTTCATTTTCTTCCAAAGTCTCTAAGGGTTCAAATCTGGATTTGTATTCGGGAAAGAATGCGTCCCCATCAGGAACCTTCTGCCGGACTTCAGTGAGGAAGAGTTCATGGCAAAGTGGCAGGGTTAGTGTATAAATCTCCCCACCCCCAATGATGAATAAAGTCTTTTCGGGCGAAAGAGTTGCCCTGACTTCATCGAGAGATCGAAAAACCTGCATGCCATCCTCTGCCTGGGAGGTCCTGCTTAGTACCCAGTTTTGTCTTCCCGGTAAAGGTCCGGGCAGGGAGTCCCAGGTCTTTCTACCCATGAGAATAGTGCTGCCCATGGTGATTTTTTTAAACCATTTGAGATCACCAGGGAGACGCCATGGCAAATCGCCTTTTCTGCCAATTACCCCATCCTCAGAGATCGCAACAATGGCTTTGTATGGAAACGATGAGTTCACACAGCTATTGGTGCTTTGATGGTGGGATGGGGGTCGTAGTCCACCAGCTCGAAATCTTCAAACCGAAAGTCAGTAATTTCTTTTTGATCTCCATGAATGAGCATGGTTGGCTTGGGTCGGGGCTCACGAGACAGCTGGAGCTCAGCTTGCTCCCGATGATTTGCATAAAGGTGTAAGTCTCCAAAGGTATGAACAAATTCATGAGCCTGCAAATCACAGATTTTGGCGATCATCATGGTTAAGAGGGCATAAGATGCGATATTAAAGGGAACGCCAAGGAAAAGATCGGCACTCCTTTGGTAGAGCTGACAACTTAACCTGCCATCAGCCACATAGAACTGAAAAAGAGCATGACAGGGAGGCAGGGCCATGAGATGGAGCTCTCCTGGGTTCCAGGCACAGACAAGGTGTCGGCGACTGTCTGGTTGTTGGCGGATGGAGCGAATAACCTCATCAATTTGGTTGATTGATCCACTGCCGTCGGGCTTATTCCAGTCAGTCCACTGGGCTCCATAAACCCTACCCAAATCACCGTTTTCATCGGCCCATTCATCCCAGATACTGACCCTGTTCTCGTTAAGGTATTTTACATTTGTGTCCCCTTGAAGAAACCAGAGGAGTTCATAAATGATGGAGCGAAGATGTAATTTTTTTGTGGTCAGCAGAGGGAAGCCGTCGTGCAGGGAAAACCTTGCCTGTTCACCAAAAACTGACCAAGTGCCCGTACCCGTACGGTCATCTCGGTAAACACCATGATCAATGATGCGTTGCAACATATTTAAATAAGTCTTCATCAGCTGGGTGGGATCATTCTTGATCAAAAGTGATTAAATGCATATTGTTTTATTTATGAGCGGTTACGGAAAGTCGAGGCTATCCTTCGTCTTTTGTGTGCTGTTCCTTTTTGGCTCCACCAATCTGTCCGCTCAGTTGAAGGCAAATGATTTTACCAAACGGGTGGGAATTTTTGACGGGAAAATGAGTTCATTAAGTGGTCGTGCGTCCAAATTTAACCGTGTCAGTTCTTCTTCTTACCGCCGAATTTCTGTGGAGGAGTGGCCTGCTCATTTTTCTCCCTTTGGGGGAAAAAGATTTCCCATGGGTTCAGCAAAGATTTGGGGAGGTGAGAGGGTTCCCTCATCCAGAATGGAGATCAAGACACCATTGAATGATCAAATTGCCAATGAGACTTCGCAACGGGCAACGAATCAAAATCTGAGTAAGCACGACCCTGCGGCCAATGCGGTCGAGTTTCGGGATGCCTATTATGCCCGCCTGAATGACCGGGTGGATGAGTGGATGGAAAAAGTCAACAACATGTCCCTTCAGGATATTAACCGATATCAATTTCGGCGTGGCCGATCGAAAGAACCGGGTTTTCCCGTGCAGCGCGCAGGAGCTGCTGGCATGAAAGATGCCCGCAGAGAATCAACTGTAAGAAGCAGTGGCTTACCTTCAGCCCCTGAGGCATCTGCAGTCGGCAACAATCAATACTGGATGGGACCCAGAAAAATAAATAACACAAGTTCTTCAATCGGTTTGGGCCAAGATACCAAGGTCCAAAGGCAAGCTCCATCTTTACGGACCAATCCATCGAAGCAAAATTTTAAGGCCAGCCCAAAGCCCATCCTGGGTCCCAAGACCATTCGTGTTGAAGTAGGTGGGTCGGAATGATTCACGCTTGCCACAACCCGCCAGATTCTTACTTTAGTACCTTTTAAATTTAGTAACGGACGGCTAGCTCAGTTGGTTAGAGCGACTGGTTTACACCCAGTAGGTCACAGGTTCGAGTCCTGTGCCGTCCACCATAACTTTCCCCATAACCAAATTCTATGCGCCACGTCATTTCCGTTCTAGTAGAAAATAAATTCGGAGTTCTTGCCCGGATTGCCGGTCTTTTCAGCGGGCGTGGTTTTAATATAGACACACTTAATGTTGCTCCCACTCATTCAGATGGCCGTTCCCGAATAACTGCCACTCTTAATGGAGATGAGAAAGCCCTCGATCAATGTATTAAGCAATTGGACAAGCTGGTCGATGTCATCCAAGTGGAAAATTACCATGGGGATGAGGCAGTGGGAAGAGAGTTGGTATTGCTCAAAGTGGATGCCAACTCCAAAACACGTCCTGAAATTACTCAGATATGCGATGTTTTTCGCGGAAAAATAATCGATGTGGCTCCCGCCAGCCTGATCATCGAGGCGACGGGGAATGAAAACAAAATCAAAGCATTTTTGAACCTGCTCGAATCGTTTGGGGTCACCGAGCTTGCCCGTACCGGTGTGGTCTCCCTTAGGCGAGGGTTGAGCGAAGAATAATTTATAATCGAAACGATAATCCATATATAACCTGGTAATCCCAAAAAAGTAAAATGCCTGCGAAAGTATACACGCACAAAGAGGCGAAAATCACCCCTCTAAAAAAGAAAACGCTCGCCGTCATCGGTTACGGCTCTCAAGGACATGCTCATGCCCTTAATTTAAAGGAGAGCGGATTAAATGTAATCATCGGTTTGTACAAAGGAAGCAAATCTATTCGGGTCGCAAAGCGACATGGATTTGAAGTTTTTGAAGTTGCAGAAGCGGTGCAGAAAGCCGATGTGATCATGATTGGAGTGCCGGACATGAAGCAGGCGGAAGTCTATGATTCAGAGATCAAACCGAACCTTTCCAAAGGCAAAACCCTTTTGTTTACCCACGGATTTGCCATACATTTTGGACTGATCAAACCACCCCGCGGAGTCAGTGTGATCATGGTTGCACCCAAGGGACCAGGTCACTTGGTTCGATCACAATTTAAAGAAGGCAAAGGCGTACCCGCATTATTTGCTGTTCTCAAGGGATCATCCAAAGATTCCAAAAAAATCGCCCTTGCCTGGGCAGCGGGAGTTGGCGGGGCAAGAGCAGGTATTCTTGAGACCACATTTAAGGAAGAAACAGAAACCGATTTGTTCGGGGAGCAGGCTGTTCTATGTGGGGGGGCATCTGCCTTAGTGCAGGCTGGTTTTGAAACTTTGGTTGAAGCAGGCTATGCTCCTGAAATGGCCTACTTCGAATGTTTGCATGAGCTAAAACTCATTGTTGATCTGATGATTGAGTCTGGCATTGCCGGCATGCGGTTTTCGGTCTCCGAAACAGCCAAGTATGGGGACATTACCCGTGGGCCCCGCGTGGTGAACGCCAATGTTAAGAAATCCATGAAGTCCATTCTTAAGGAAATACAAAGCGGTAAGTTTGCCAAGGAGTGGATTAAGGAACACCAGGCAGGATTGCCCAACTACAACAAATTACTTCAGGACGGGGAAAATCATCCAATTGAAGTGACCGGTAGAAGTTTACGTGCCGTCATGCCGTGGATACCCAAGAAAAATATCAAGGGGGCACAGGCTTCCTATTCTTGATATTATTTTCCAAGGTTGGGTTTAAGGGAAAATACCCAACGGGGATCATTAGGATGTTCCCTTGACCTTGTGCGAAGAACAAAATGAGTAAGCCACTTGTTTTAGCAACAAGAAGGAGTCCTTTGGCTATGTGCCAAGCGGAGTTGGTTGCTGGCAGGATTGTAGAAAAGACCGGTCAGGAAGTTGTTCTTTTGCCCATGCTTACAACTGGAGACAGGCAGTCACAGTGGTCGCTGGAACAGTCTGGAGGAAAAGGTTTGTTTACCAAAGAACTCGAGCAAGCACTTCTGGACGGTCGGGCCGATCTGGCTGTTCATAGTGCCAAGGATATGCCCACTGAAATGCCTGATAATCTTGGATTGGTTGCCTTTCTTCCTCGCGAAGACCCAGTTGATATTTTTGTATGCAAGGAAGGCGTGGCTCAGCCCAAAATTATTGCTACGGGAAGTCCACGCAGAAGAGCACAGGCGACCAAGCTGTTTCCTGAGGCAAAATGGATAGAACTTCGTGGAAATGTCGAGACCAGGCTGAGAAAAATTTCCCAAGGAGTTGAAGCAGAAGCCACACTCCTTGCTGCTGCCGGGTTGAAAAGACTTAAGATAGATCATTTTCCCGGTTTGTCTTTTCGCCGATTAAGCCTGCAAGAAATGGTTCCTGCTCCTGGTCAGGGAGCGATCGCAGTTCAGGCACGGGTTGGGCATAGCCAAGAATATGACAAAATTAATGATGGCCAGACTGAAAATGCGGTAAAAATTGAGCGGGCTGTGCTTAACGCATTTGGCGGAGGCTGCCAGGTCGCACTGGGTGCAAATTATTGTGGCTCAACCGATCAGCTAAGCTTTTTTCACGAGAAATGTGGAATAAAAAGCTTGAGGATTGCCGGGAGAGCACAAACAGATTGGATGGATGAATTGACCGGATGGACGAAGAACAAATAAGAGAAGGAATCGTATACCTTGTGGGGGCAGGTCCGGGAGATCCTGGTTTACTCACCCTCAGAGCCCGTTCCCTTATCGAGACCTGTGATGTATTGGTGTTTGATCATCTAGCCAATCGGAGGCTGCACGATTGGGCGTCACCAGAATGCGAACGGATTGATGTCGGGAAAAGTCCGGGCCGGCACACAATGGAACAGTCAGAGATTGGAGAAATCCTCGTACAAAAAGCAAAAGACGGGTTACGAGTCGTTCGGCTAAAGGGTGGAGATCCATTTGTCTTTGGTCGGTGTGCCGAAGAAATGCTTACCTTGGATAAAGCCGGAATAACATACGAAGTGGTGCCAGGAGTAACGGCGGCTCTGGCTTGTGCTGCCTATGCGGGTATCCCTCTTTCCCACCGAGATTTTGGTTCCTCAATTTCCTTTCTTACTGGTCATGAGGATGTGGCCAAGGAATCTCTAAGGGTTAATTTTAGCAAGTTTGCAGAAGTGGGTGGTACTCTTTGTATTTACATGGGCATGAGTAAAATGGAAGAAATTGTGGACAAACTTATCGCAGGCGGTCTTCCCGAAGACAGACCGGCAGCGATTGTTTCCCATGGTACTTTGCCCAGGCAGCAAAAAGTTTTAGCTCCCTTGAAGGATCTCGTCTCCCGTGCCAAAGAAGAACAATTGGGTGCTCCTGCCATTATCTTTGTTGGAAATTCAATTGGACTGGCCCGATCCGCCACCTGGTTTGAGCAAAAGCCCTTACATGGAAGGCGTTTCGCCCTGACTCGGGCGAGCGGTCAGCAAAGCAAGATGCGCGAAGCATTGGAAGCCCAGGGTGCCGAAGTCCTTGAACTGCCTTTGATTAAAGTCGAACCATCTGAGGATCGTACACTTATTGCTGAAGTAATGGCAGGGATTGCCACCTATGAGTGGGTGGTGTTCACCAGTGCAAACGGAGCCAGGGAATTTATGAAACTTTTCTTTCGAGCCTTTGCGGATATCAGAAGTTTTGGTCCGATGAGAATTGCCTGCGTAGGGAAGTCGACTGCAGAAGTTTTTCAAGCACTTCAATTAAATGTTGAACTCATTGCAAAAGACTCAACCGCAGAGGGAATGGCCAAGGAATTGGTGGCGACTGACAGTCTGGACAGTGCCAATGTCTTGGTTGTTTCCGGAAACAGGAACCGAGAAATTATGGTTGATATTTTAGAAGGAGTCGGTCGGGCAATTGTAGATACATTACCAGTTTATGAGACCGATTTTTCCGATGTGCTCGATGCACCTGATTTTGAAAAATTTAAAAAGGAAGGGGCGGACGCAATTATTTTCACAAGTTCATCGACAGCTCTTTCGTATGTGGAGCAATCAGATGATATTGTATTGGAAGAGAATGCGCGTTTGCCAATGCTTTGCAGCTTCGGACCCCAGACAACCCGGACATTGGAGGAGAATGAAATGATTGTCGGTCTGGAGTCTTCCCATCCCAGCATCGAGGGGTTAACCTATTCTTTGATCGAGCATTTTTCGGGTCCTTCCCCATGTCAACATTAGTTAAGTTTTGCGGCATTACCCGTTCATCTGATGCCCAACTGTGCATTGATCTAGGGGCTGATGCCCTTGGATTTATTTTCCATCCTCAATCCCCTCGCAATCTTTCCCTTCCTCAGTTTCAGAATCTTCAGGCCACGGTTGATTTCAAAACCTGTGTAAAGGTTGCAGTAGCAGTTTCTCCGGATGTGCGACTGGTGAATGAATTTATCGATGCAGGATTTGAGAAGTTCCAATTTCATTATCCTGCGGAACTGCCGATCCAAAAAATCTCGGAATGGTCGAGTTTGGTCGGTCGAGAAAATCTCTGGCTGGCCCCTCGTTTAAAACCATCTGAGCAGATGGTGGAGAGTTCGATGGAATTTGCCAATGTCGTGCTTATTGATGCCTATTCCCAGGAGACATTCGGTGGCACAGGGAAACGGGCAGATTGGTCAAGGTTCGTTCAGTTGAAAAAACAGTTTACTGACCATCAATGGTTTTTGGCGGGTGGATTGAGCCCGAACAATTTACAGGAGGCCATTTTGAATACCGCTCCTGATGGGCTTGATTTGAACAGTGGAGTAGAGATTGAGCCTGGAAAAAAGGATAAAGAAAAAATTTACCAAGTATTTTCCCTTTTAAGCAAATAGACCAGGCAGTGTACCAGTATTACCTGAATTGCTTTGCCAGTTTGGCCAATTGTTTTGGATCCATTCCTTCAAGGTCAGGTAATCCTCCACCGCCTCCCCCAAAGGCGTTCATTAATTGCTTCATTTTTCCGCCCTTCATTTTCCTCATCATTTTTTGCATCTGAGAAAATTGTTTTATGAGCAGATTGACATCTCGAATCTGAACCCCGGCTCCATCAGCAATTCTTTTTCTTCGGGAGCCACCAATGATTCGGGGAATCTTGCGCTCCTGTTTAGTCATGGAGAGAATAATAGCCTCATGTCTGCCCAGGGCAGCTTCCTCCTTATCGCCAACTTGGACTTTTCCCATGCCAGGTAGCATTTGGGCAATTGAACCCATGGACCCAAGTTTTTTCATCTGTCTCATTTGGGAGAGGAAATCATCAAAATCGAATTCTGCTTTGAGCATTTTTTCAGCCATTCGGGCAGACTCTTCCTCATCAAAATGCTCTTGTGCTTTTTCCACCAAGGATACCACATCTCCCATCCCCAGGATCCGGGATGCCAGCCGGTCTGGATGAAAAGCTTCCAACTCATCCATTTTTTCACCGGTCCCTAAAAATTTGATCGGTGCTCCAGTCACTTTTTTCATGGAGAGGGCGGCACCCCCCCGGGCATCCCCGTCAATTTTGGTAAGAATAATCCCGGTGAGTCCTAACCTTTCGTGAAAGGTCTTGGCCACATTGACTGCTTCCTGGCCGAGGGCGGAATCGGAAACTAATAAAATTTCATGTGGATTAATTTCTCGTTTTAAATGTTCCAGTTCATCTACCAGTTCATCGTCGATCTGCAAGCGACCAGCGGTATCAAAAATCACCAAGTCTGAGTTCAGGGACTTTGATTTTTCCCAGCCCTCGCGGGCAATGGCGGAAACATCTTTGCTCTCCCGATCTAGGTGGCAGGAGAAATTTTCTTGCTTTGCCAAAAATTCCAACTGGTCAATTGCAGCCGGTCGGTAGACATCACAAGCAACCAGCATTGGTTTGCGTCCATCTTTGCCCAAATGCTTGGCCAGCTTGGCTGATGTTGTGGTTTTTCCTGCACCATGCAGACCAACCATTAGAACCCTAAGTGGACGATCATCCCGTAGCTGAGAATTCCCTTCCCCAAGAAGTTTGACCAGCTCATCATTGATTATTTTTATCACCTGTTGAGCAGGTGATACTGACTTGAGGACTTCCTGGCCAACGCAGGCGCCTTTGACTTCCTCAATAAATTCTCTGGCAACCTTGAAGTGAACATCTGCGGATAGTAAAGCCTTGCGAACTTCGGTTAGGGCATCGGAAATATTATCCTCTGTGAGTTTACTTTTTCCTCCTAGGGATCGTAAAACATTGCTTAGTTTGTCTGTTAAATTTTCGAACATGGAACTGCCTATCATGACATTGAGGGAAGGCTGGGGAAAGCCAGAAATCTTGATGCTTCCTTTACGCGTTGCCAAATTCTCTAATTAAACTAGTTTCTTTTTTTTCCCTTTATAATTTACCACCCAATGAAGATTCTTGTCGCGGATCGTATTTCTCCACTCGGAGTTGAGTATTTGAAAAAGCAAGACGGTTTTGATGTAATCGAGGCCTATGGTTCATCCCCTGAAGAGGTGATTGAACATGCCAAAGATGTTTCTGCAATCATTGTCCGTAGTGATACCCGGGTAACCCGTGAGGTAATGGAGGCAGCTCCTTTGCTCAAAGCTGTTGGCCGGGCAGGCGTAGGAGTCGACAATATTGATATTGATGCGGCCACGGAAAGGGGAGTGATCGTGATGAACACTCCAGGCGGAAATACAATCGCCACGGCCGAACTTACTTTCACTCACATGCTTTGCGGAACCCGTCCGGTTGTTCGTGGAGCTACGGGCATGCGTGAGGGTAAATGGGAAAGAAAACAGCTTAAAGGTGCGGAGTTGAGAAATAAAACCCTTGCGGTTTTAGGCTTGGGGAGAATTGGGGCTGAGGTAGCCAAGCGGGCACAGGCATTTGAGATGACCGTTATTGCCTATGATCCTTATCTGACAGAGGAGAGGGCCAAGGAGTTGGAAATCGAAAAAGTCGATCTGGATGGTGCTTTTTCCCAGGCGGATTACATCACCGTTCACATGCCAATGACGCCAGAAACCAAGGGTATGGTTGATGAGGCTGCTTTTGCGAAAATGAAAGATGGCGTACGTGTATTTAATTGTGCACGGGGTGGGATTATTAAAGAATCCGCATTGGTTGATGCGTTAAAGAGCGGAAAAGTGGCGGCGGCTGGCCTGGATGTGTATGAGCAAGAACCTTTGCCTGAAGATCATGAGTTCCGTAGTCTCGAAAATTTAAATCTCACCCCCCACTTGGGAGCCTCCACCGAAGAGGCACAGGAAAGTGTTGGGGTAGAAATTGCCGAGGCCATAGCTGAAGTACTGGAAGGGGGGCGAATTCGCAATGCCATCAATATGCCATCAATTGACCCCAAAGATTTACAAACCCTCAGTCCATATTTGGAGCTATGTATGCGACTTGGCTCATTTGCCCGACAAGCAGTACAGGAGACCGTCCAGTCCCTGCACATTACTTACTGGGGAGGAATGATCGAATTTGACACCATCCCTCTGACCCGTGCCGTTCAAAAAGGATGGCTAAAAGGGATAGCTGGGGACGAGGGAGTCAATGATGTCAATGCACCATACAAGATTAAGGCCCTGGGCATTAAGGTAGAGACCACTAAGTCATCTTCGGCTGTCGATTACAATGAGCTCATAGAAGTGCGTACAATCGATACCAAGGGCAAGGAGCAGTCAGTGCGAGGAACCATCATTGGTAAAAATGCAGACCCCAGAATTGTTGAGGTGGACGGGGAAGCAATCGAAGCCCGCCCAGTGGATACTTTGCTTGTTGTGCGCAATTTGGATAAGCCAGGAATTGTGGGCAAGGTGGGAACTATTCTTGGAGAATTTGGAGTAAATATTGCCAATATGTCACTGAGTCGTCCTGAAGGATCGGAGTCTGCTCTTACGATTCTTGAATTGGACAATGAGCCCAGTAATGAGGTACTGGAAAAATTAGTCGCTGACCCTGATATTGAGGAAGCCAGGGTATCGCGTCAGAAATAACTCTCTTAAAAAAACTTTGTTCCTAATCTAAGTATGCTAAGCATTGAAACCATAGCCGTTCTCATCATCGGTTATTTGATAGGATCGATTCCATGGGCCGTCATCATAGCCAAGCGCTCAGGTGTTGATATTTTTACGGTTGGAAGTGGGAACCCTGGTGCAACCAATGTATTGCGAACGCTTGGCAAATCGAAGGGTTACCTGGTTTTCTTTCTTGATTTTTGCAAGGGACTGTTAGCTGTATGGTGGTTTCATTTACCCTTGTTTTCCTTTTCCGGAGATGCGTCCCTGGGATTATGGAGTTTGCCGGCCGCAGTGATCGGTCACACTTATCCAATCTTTACTGGTTTTCGGGGGGGCAAGGGCGTGGCAACGGCCATGGGAGGATTACTCGGTTTGATGCCTGCCTGTTTACTGGTGGGATTATTTGTTTGGGTCCTTACCTTCTATCTGACCAAATATGTTGCGGTTGCATCCATTGCATTTGGATTGAGTTTGCCAGTCTGTACCCTTGTTTTTTCTTTAAATGATGATGGCGGGCTGGGAAAAACCTTTCTCGCTTTCCTCGTCATGGGTTGGATCATTTGGAGACACCGTTCAAACTTGGCACGGTTACGGGCAGGAACTGAAAATCGTTTTGAAAAAAAGACGAGAGAAAAGCCCAGGTTTTAAAACATTGAGAAAATGAGCACACAAACAAACAGTTCTCTTAAAAAGATCCGTGTTGGTATTTTGGGTTTTGGTACGGTGGGGCAGGGAACCTGGAAACACCTGCAGGAAAATGCACATTTCTGGCCAAAAATTTTAGGGGTTGAGCTTATCCCATCCAGAGCCTCGGTCCGTTCGTTGGACAAGGAACGTCCAGTGGAAATTAGTAAGGACCAGCTAACCACGGATTCGGCGTCAATCGTAGATGATCCCAATATAGATTTGGTTTGCGAATTAATGGGCGGAGTGGAAGAAGCCAAATTATTGACCCTGCGTGCCTTTGCCCAGGGCAAGTCCGTGGTAACAGCCAACAAGGCTCTGATCTGCGAGCATGGAGAAGAGTTATTCAGGGCGGCGGAGGAGGCTGGGGTAGGCTATGGATTTGAAGCGAGTGTGGCCGGAGGCATTCCTATAATTAAGGTTTTGCGTGAAAGCTTGGTATCGAATGAATTTCCTCTCATTTATGGTATTCTCAATGGAACTTCGAACTACATCCTCACCCGTATGGAAAAAGAGGGGGCAAGTTTTGAAGAGGTGCTAGGGGATGCCCGGCAGCTTGGCTATGTGGAAGCAGATGAAGCCTTGGATCTAGATGGGGTGGATGCAGCACACAAGGCCGTTATACTTGCTTATTTGGCTCATGGAATATGGGTCAATTTAAGTGAAGTAACAGTGGAAGGAATCCGTCGTATATCGAACGAGGACTTGCAAGCGGCTGAAAATCTGAGTTGCCGAATCAAACTCATTGGCGTGATTCGGAGAAATTTTACCAACGATCATGTTGCCGTGGCAGTACATCCCGCCTTGATCCCTATTGAGGAGACCATTGCCCGAACGGATGGGGTGCACAATGGCGTTTGCTTGAACGGTTCGGTTGTGGGTACGGTTGTTCTCACTGGTCGTGGAGCTGGCCAAGACCCCACCGCTAGTTCTGTGATTTCAGATCTTGTTGATGTTGTCAAAGGAGTGAATGGAATTTCTTCCTTACCCAAATTGGTCCATGTTTCCCCGGAGCAATGCCAGCCTGCAACGCCGGATGAGATTGAGGGTCGGTTTTATTTGCGGCTGGCGGTGGATGACCGGCCTGGTCAATTGGCAAAAGTGGCTGAGTGTTTGGCTGATCGGGGAATTAGCCTGGCAACCGTTTCACAAACTCCGCATGAGAAGGATAAACCAGCCAGTTTAATTCTTACCACCCATCAAACCAATGAACATTCAATTGCTCAGGCACTTGCCCAATTAAAAGAATTGCCCGGGGTGGTGGACGATCCGGTTCTTTTCCGAATGTTTGATCCCAACGGAATGTCCTAATATGAATGTGGTGGTACAAAAATATGGAGGAACATCAGTTGCTGATGTTGAGCGGATAAAAAAGGTTGCCCGACGGGTTAAAGCAACGCTTGATTCCGGCAGTGGTGTATTGGTGGTTGTATCTGCCCGTGCGGGTGTAACCAACCAATTAATCGAGCGGGCCAAAGCCATTCAAAAAAGTCCATCCGAGCGTGAGCTTGATATGCTCATGACCTGCGGAGAGCAGGAAACTATCGCTTTGCTTTGTATGGCCCTTCATGCAATCGATGTGCCGGCGATTTCGAGGACTGGTTGGCAGGTTGGTATTGTAACGGAGGGATTACATGCCAAGTCGCGCATCAGGGAAGTCAAAGGGGGAGATTTGCGCAAACAATTGCGAGCAGGAAATGTGGTAGTTGTTGCTGGTTTTCAGGGTATAAACGAAAGCGGGGATGTGACTACTTTTGGACGAGGTGGCTCTGACCTTAGTGCAATAGCCTTGGCTGGGTCTTTACGTGCTAAGGGTTGTCAGATATACACTGATGTCGAAGGAGTATACACTGCTGATCCCCGAATTGTTCCAGATGCCCGAAAAATTCAGGAGATCAATTACGAAGAGATGTTAGAGCTCGCCAGCAGTGGATCGAAAGTCATGCAGACCCGTGCAGTCGAATTTGCTCAGAAGCACAATATCCCTTTTGAAGTCCGTTCAAGTTTTTCCAAAAAATCCGGAACCATGGTAAAAAAGAAAGTAAAATCATTGGAGGATATGCTGGTAAGCGGCGTAGCCACAGACAAGAACCAAGTCCGCATAAGTGTGACCGAACTACCCGACCGGCCTGGAGCGGCCGCAGCAGTATTTAAAGTGATGGCGGAGGCAGGAGTTGTGGTCGATATGATCATTCAGAATGTGGGCCGTCAGGGCCTGGCTAACCTTTCCTTTACTGTGCCTACTGAAGATGCATTTCGTGCAGAAAAAGCCCTCAAAGAACATTTTGCAGATGTTAATGGAGGTAAGCTTGGGAAAAGCACAAATATCATAAAAGTCTCAGTGGTTGGGGTAGGGATGAGATCGCATTCCGGGGTTGCCGCCACATTTTTTGACGCCTTAGCGGAAGCTGGTATCAATATGCTCATGATCAGTACATCTGAGATCAAAATCTCGGTCGCGGTTGAACCAGACAACGGTGATGAGGCAACAAGGGTTGCCCATCAAGCATTCGGTCTGGGTAAATAATTTATTAGAAATGCGCTACCTGAGTACGCGCGGAGGGACAGAACCGGTTGGTTTTTGTGAGGCTGTTGCTCAAGGGCTGGCCCCGGATGGCGGACTTTATCTTCCCGAAAAATTTCCAGATCTTTCCGGGAAAGTGGAAGAATGGTCCGAGCTTTCCTACCCAAATCTATGTCATGCATTTTTTCAGCACTTTGCCACAGATTTGCCTGAGGATGATCTGTATGAGGCTATTCGTATGGCTTATTGCGGATTTTCTCATCCTGAAACAGCCCCCCTTGTCCAATTAAATGAACATTGGCAGGTTCTGGAACTTTTTCATGGGCCTACTTTAGCTTTTAAAGATTTTGCCCTGCAGTTGCTGGGTAATTTGTATGAATTACAGATCAAAAGAAGTGGCCGTGATCTATGTATTTTAGGGGCCACATCCGGGGATACCGGTGCAGCTGCCATTTCGGGATTACTCGGCAAAAAAGGGGTGAAGGTATTCATATTATATCCAGATGGGAAGGTCTCTCCCTTGCAGGAAAGACAGATGACCTGCACGGGCGCAGATAATGTCTTTCCTCTCGCGATTGAAGGTACCTTTGATGATGCACAGCGAACGGTCAAAGAATTATTTGGAGACCTTTCCTTTCGTGACTCCATTGGTTTGTCAGCGGTTAATTCGATTAACTTAGCCAGAATACTGGCACAGTCAGTCTATTATTTATACGCATGGCTTAGGCTCAGTCCGGATGTTCGTGAAAGCACAACATTTGTGGTTCCGACCGGTAATTTTGGGAATGTATTTGCTGGCTGGTTGCTCACCAGGATGGGAATCAAGATGGGTGGCTTTCGGGTGGCCACTAACCAGAATGATGTATTGCACCGATTGTTCGGATCCGGGGAATATCAATTAGGGGAAGTATCTCCGAGCCTCGCTCCATCGATGGATATTCAGGTGGCATCCAATTTTGAAAGGCTCCTGTTTTATTTTTTAGATGGTAATGCTGACCGGGTGCGTGAAGTAATGAAGACATTCCGGGATACGGGTAGGTATGAGTTTGAAAAATTCTCCATTCCTGGATTTTCAAGTTCCTCGACCACAGATAATGAAATTCCTCAGATTATTACAAAAATCTGGAATGAGCACAATTATCTGGCTGATCCACATACAGCTTGTGCTTTCAAGGATTTGTCCAACCATGATCCAGCGGTAATTTTGGCGACTGCACATCCAGCAAAATTTCCACAGGTTTTTGAGGATGCCGGTTTGACCAGACCTACATCCCCGATTCTCGAAGACTTGCTCCACCAGTCGCCAATTAAATATCCATTGCAGGTGAATTCATCGGCAGTTCGCTCCTTTATCGAGCAAAAGTTAAATCCGCTTTCTTCAGGTTCCTGAAAATTATCGACTTTGGGTCGTATATAAGAAATGAAACCAAGGATGGTATTCCTGAGGGGTGGGGGACTTGGTGATTTTATCTTAACCTTACCACTGCTCAAACTTGCTCATCTTGAGCAATTTCCTGTTACCCTCTATGCACGTCCTTCTTATTTAGAACTTTTGGGTAGCGAATGGGATTGGTTGGATGTTGAGGATTTGGACGAACTGTCGGGTAATCCACCGCCCTATATCAGAGGTTGTATTGCCGTTAGTTTTTGGACGGATCCAGGATGGTACCAGGAATTGATACACGCAGGTGCAATTGCAGTTCACCAGATCAATCCCCGACCGTTGAGTGGGAAGCATTTTGTCATCCAGTCGTCTGCAAACATGGAGTGGGTAATTTCAGAGGACTTTTTTAAAAAACCATTACTTGGTAATTGTTGGGCTGGGGGTGAAAACACTCTATGGATTCACCCGGGAAGTGGGGGAGGGAGTAAAAATTTGCCCATCGGGCATTTTATAGACTATGCCCATCAATGGCTAGATCGGGATAGATGCAAAAATGTAATTTTTTCTTTTGGGGAAGCGGATAAAGATCGGTTGAGTAAGATAAAATCCTCCGCGATTAGTAAAGATCCAAGAACTTCGATTATTCAACCACCAACGATTTTAGGTCTTTGTGATCAGTTGACGAAACGGGCGGACAAATTTGTGGGCAACGATTCAGGCCCCGGGCATTTGGCAGCAAGTCTGGGTATACCCGTTGAAATTGGTTTTACCAACACATCAGAATCGGTGTGGCGACCAATTGGCCCAAGGGTAAAAACCTATTTCTGGGACTCAGACTCCAGCAAAATCTTATAGGTCACAGAATCCACCAACGCTTCCCAACTGGCGTTGATTACATTGTCGCTCACTCCAACTGTTCCCCAGGTGGAGTGTCCATCAGATGACTCCACATGAACGCGGGTGATGGCATTAGTGCCCTGATTGCTTTCAAGAATGCGAACTTTAAAATCTACCAAAGTAACTTGGGAAATATAAGGAAAGTCTTTGACCAATGCCTTTCTCAGAGCATGGTCTAAAGCCGAGACTGGTCCGTTGCCCTCAGCAACAACATGGTGAGTTTCTCCCTTAATGCGTAACTTTACGGTGGCTTCAGATGTGACTCCATCTTCCTGGATCATACCCTCCACACCGACATGGTATCGCAAAACCTCGAAGGCAAGATCCTCACCACGCAGAAACCTACGGAGCAGCAGATCAAAGGAAGCATCGGCAGATTCAAACTCATACCCCTTGAACTCCAGGGACTTTAATTCTTCAAGAAAGGACTTCATTTCTGGAGAGCGGCCGTCAACATCCATGCCCATCTCTTTGGCTTTGAGCATGATACTGCTCCGTCCGGACATATCTGAAACTAAAACGCGTGTGCGGTTACCCACGGTTGCCGGATCGATATGTTCGTAACTCCGTGTTGATTTTGATGCAGCATCAGCATGCACACCCCCTTTGTGGGCAAAGGATGCAGCTCCTACATAAGGGGCACGAATATCAGGTCTTAAGTTGGTTGAGTCGTCGATAAAAAGGGACAAGTCCCTTAGCTTGGAAAGATTTTTACCACAGTTGGTCGATCGATCCATCTTTAATTGAAGGTTGGGAATAATGGTGGTGAGGTTCGCATTTCCATTGCGTTCACCATAACCATTCATGGTGCCCTGGACCATTACAGCACCAGCTTCCACCCCAGCTAAACTGACTGCCACGCCAACTCCGGCATCATTGTGGCAGTGTACCCCAATTTTGGAATCAGGAAAATGATCAACAACAGTTTGGGTGATCTGGTGAAAAGGAGTTACCAGTTTCCCCCCATTTGTCTCACAAAGGGTGAGAAAATCTGCACCACCTCTCTGGGCACCCTCAAGAGTGGAAAGAGCATACTCTGGATTGTCGGTGTAGCCGTCAAAAAAATGCTCTGCATCATAGATCACTTCTTTTCCCTGTTCCTTGAGGTATCTGACTGTGTCTTCAATCATTTGCAGGTTTTCTTCAGGCGTGGTCCGTAGAACATCTGTCACATGAAGGAGCCAAGACTTCCCAAAGATGGTCACAACCGGGGTATTGGCATCAAGGAGAAGTTTTACCTGTGCATCATCCTCAACCGCCGTCTTGGCACGCCTGGTGGAACCAAAAGCGGCAACCTTAGCATGGTTTAAACTCAGGTCAGTGGCTTGTTCAAAAAAAGCCATATCTCGGGGGTTACTGCCTGGCCATCCACCCTCAATGTAATCCACCCCAAATTGGTCAAGCTTTTGTGCAACCCGAAGCTTGGAAGCTACAGTGAAAGATACGCCTTCTGCCTGTGAGCCATCTCGCAAAGTTGTGTCGTATATCAGAACATGCTGATTATTCATGGTGCTGAATGAATTTAAATAGGGGAAAGATATGATCTGTTTTGCTGATTAGAAGTAATAAGCAATTTAGGTATAAAAATGCTTTCCTTCTCCGTTCTTGGCAACGGCAAAGCTTTGCTTGTATGCTCAGTTGCAGTGAATCAAATCTCAGGAAATCAGTTAGGACTAGAAATTTTTCATTCGTTAAGAAAGCAGGTATTTAGTCCTTTACTGGTAGATTATGGACTTCCAGTTCCTCGAACTTTTACTCGGGGAGTGGTCCTTGCTCTATCTCTTGGCCTAATAAAAATTCTTAACCAAAAAAAGGTAGGCAAAAGAGTTGGAGTTATTCTTCCCCCAGGGATTGGAGGATTTGTTGCCAACATTGCAATCATTCTAAGTGGCCGCATACCAGTGAATTTAAATTTCACTCTTGGCTCGGAGATAAATAAATACCTGCTTAACTCCACCGGTATTAATGCAATTCTTACTGCATCCAAGATGATAGAAAAGTTTCCGGATTTTCCTTGGACAGAAGAAATCATCCTTGTCGATAACTATCTTTTAAGTTCAGCGAAAAGACCGTTTTCTATTTTTTTAGAAATCATAAAAGCAAAATTCTTTCCTTACGGTTTAGTGAGAAAATATCAGATTTCACAAAAGGGAGGGCATGAGTTGGCTACGATTTTATTCACCAGTGGTAGTTCGGGAATGCCCAAGGGGGTTATGCTATCTCACGAGAATATCCTTAAGAACTGCAAACAGCTTTTTGATTTGGAACTGTTTGATGACAGGCCAAATGTTCTGGTCAATCTACCTCTTTTTCACAGTTTTGGATTTACTGTTGGTATGATTTTTTCGGTTCTCCGCGGGTTACCCCTTGCGTGCACTGCCAATCCACTTGACCACAAGTTGAACCTGAAAGTAATTCAGAAAGAAAAAATCAAAACCCTTTTAGGGACCCCGACTTTTCTTCGAGGGTATTTGAAGAGAGCGAAAAATAATGAATTATCCAGCATCAAATATGTTGTGGCAGGAGCCGAAAAAAGTCCGGAAGAATTTCGCTTAAGATGGGAAAAAGTTGCGAACTGTGATTACTTGGAAGGATATGGTTTAACCGAGGCATCTCCTGCCATTTCTTTTAATCTTCCCGGTAGGGGGAAAAGAAATGGTTCCGTGGGTAGATTGCTCAAGGGAGTATCTTGTAAAACTTTAGATATCGACTCTGGTAAGGAAACGAATTTGTCGGATGGAGGGATTCTCTGTTTTCGTGGCCAAAATATTTTCGCAGGTTATTTGAACAATCAGGAAAAAACTTCATCAGTTTTGGATACTGAAGGCTGGTTTAAAACGGGAGACCTTGGGAGGATCGATGAGGATGGTTTTTTGTGGATTGAGGGAAGGGTATCCAGGTTTTCCAAAATCGGTGGCGAGATGGTTTCTCATCAAAAAGTGGAAGAAGCAATCAACAAGATCTTAGGGTTGTGTACGGAAGAAGATTTACAACTTGTGGTATCCGCCCGTGAAAATATTCAAAAAGGCGAACAGCTAGTAGTGGTAACTACTTTAGCTTTAAACCTCCAGGATTTAAAAAAAGCACTAAGGGAGCAAGGACTTCCCAATCTGTGGATACCCCAAGAAATAATGTTATTGAAAGAGATACCTCTTCTTCCCACAGGCAAAGTAAACTGGAAAGAGATTAGGAGTGAAATTGCTTAATTCTAATAGCCTTCTCCAGTAAAAGCGGGGAGTCTTGGTATTTTTAGACTTGGTAGGCCGGCCGGGACTCGAACCCGGAACCAATGGCTTAAAAGGCCACTGCTCTACCGATTGAGCTACCGACCCGCAGAGTAAGCTAAATAGTAATATAGAAGGTGCTTGGGTTCGTCAACGATCAACGATTAGTGGGGAGAATCTAAAAAAATTCCAAAAATTCTACCTATTTACGCCATATGTTTGAACCTTTCAGTCCTATGACACTTTGCGTCCTATTAATTGAGATTGAAAGAGGTATTATGGGATAATGACAAGTAGCTATAGATTAGAATATTTTAAGTTGGCTATTGTCTACTATTAGTGGAGTGCCCGGCTGATTTAGACTGCCCCCAAAAAACAAGTCAAATAAAGGTGCAGATTGTTACCAAACTTATCTACTGTCACATATCTTGGTTTGCTTCACCATTTTCATTTTCCATTTCGCCTAACCCCTCCTCCTGCTTTTTTGAAAGAGGAAAAGTGATCGGGTTCCACTTGTATGACCAGCGATTGTATTCTTCAAATACAAGTATTTCTAAGTGCTTATTAAACCATTCTGTCATTTGATGGACATGATTGTTTAGCGTTTCATATTTTTCAGAAAGCAATTGGTTCTCTCTTTCTATTTCCGCAATTTGGGCAAGACGCTTTTGCTGTTTTGCAAGGTGCTCTGCAACTGGATCGGGTTTGGAATTGTGTTCTAATGGAGTGTTTACTGTTTCGTCTAGGGATGGGGAATCAATAGCTTCCTCTTCTTTTTCGGATTGAGGTTTTTCAGTTTTGATCTCGGTTGGTTCAGGTTCGGGTTCCGGGAAATCTATGTCCGGTATGGGTTCAGGCAGAGGAGTAAGATCAGGCTTTTCCAAAAAAGGCTTATTGGGGTCTGAAAAGGCTTGGGTGAAACAGTCCTTTTCCTCATCCGAGAGGTTTTTAAAAGGAAGTTGCTTGATAAAAGAATAGGCCAGTTGAGCCAGAGCATTCTCCGGACTGTATGCCATAAAAAATTTATCTACAGATAAGCCTCCATTGAAAGAACATTTGAACTTATATTCAATAAGGTCGGGCCCACGTTCTTTCTTTTTTTTCATTGGACTGTTAAACAATTAAATAAATGTTTTCTAATTTGACCGTTATAGGTTAGGCCATTTTTGCCAACTGAAACCCTCATTCGGGAGTCATTTCTTCAAGAGGCAAGCGTAAGGAATACCAACGATTTGCCCAACGATTGTATTCATCAAATTGGATAAGCTCGATCCGTTCATTCATCTCCTGAACTATTGATATAAATGAATCAGACGTCTTTTGGTTGATACCAGGGGTGAGTTCATTTTGTTCCTTTGAGTCATTGGAATCTGTATTTTCTGCAATTTTAAATTTAGGTGATTGCAATGAATGATCGTATAATTTGACAAATTCCCTGGCGATAATGAACTCTTGCTTGAGGTAAGTCTTGCGGTCAAAAAGAGATTTCAGCATAGCGTAGGCGAACATACCCAGAGCATCCCTTGCATTGTGTGCCAAGTAAAACCTTTCGGCAATAGTGGCACGTTGATCCACTCTAAAGAAGATTCTATACTCAAATAGGTCCGCGGGCTTTTCTTTGGATTTTGTGGGCATTGCAAATTATAGTTTAATAAAAGCACAAAATTATGCATTCACAAGAAAACTCGTTTATTAAAACAGTTAACATATTTTCACTTATCATTTTGTATATTTTCTTTCGAACGATTTAACAAATCGGTGATTAGTTGTTGGTAGTTCAGCACCCTTCGATCAGAGGCAAATCTTTGTGCCATCATCCAAAGATATTAATCAGAAAATTCGGTTGCTAGATAGGCAACAATTAGGATGATGTAACAACCCCATGAACAGAGCAGTCGAAATTATCAATTCATTACGTGCAGGTATGGAAACCATGCTTGAGAACGACAGTACCAGAAGGGTAAACAGTCTGCGAATGTTTAACTTTGAAAAAAACCGGGTGTCTTTACGAATGGAAGTAATTGACCACGAACATGTAAGTCATCCTATGGGAATGATCGATGTGACGGAGTACCCAACTGGAGGCGGTAACCAACCCAGTTGCAACTGTCTAATGACTGAGTTGGTAACTGGTAAGTCTCAGAAGTTAGTTCTCAAGCTACACAACCAGGATCAAAAGAAGATCGAATGTTCCAAAGTTTTTAACTTTTTCAGAAAGGTGCTTCATCTTCCGGAAGTGAACCAACCTGAACATTTTGCTGGGAGTTCTCCCGTTCCTGTTGTTGAAGAATCGCAACCCGTAGATAAAAGTGCCAATATGTTTCCTCCTGTTGATGGGAAAATCCCGGACAGTCCGAGAGGTGCTCAGTAAGAGAGATTATCTCCGGAAGAGAGAGAATCCTTTTATGGATTTTACTTCTCCAAACTGTTCGAGTGCTTCCATGTCAATTTTTTCTGAATCTCCAACAATGGAAAAAAGAATAGGTTTTTGTTGGATTTTGGAAGTGTAGAAATCGCTCAAGCTTTCCAAACTAGCATTGGCTAGTTTTTCAAACCGATGTTTTCGTGGGTCCATCTCCAACCCGAGTGCATCTACATCGTAAACAAATCGTGGAATAGAACGAGAAGTAAGCGGATTTGTTCGGTAGGTACTCAGCAGCGAGGAATGGGCCGATGCCCAACGGTTCTCATTCAGGGGCATTTGTCTTAATAGACCAAGAAAAGCGTGCACCGCATCCAATGTCTTGTCTGCTTGGCATCCAATTGATCCGACCAGTACATTTTCTTCATCGGGACGGGAAGGAGTGAAAAAGCGAGCCCATGCGGAGTATGCCAATGCCCTGGCTTCACGAAGTTCCTGAAAGACTAATCCGGCCATTCCACCGCCAAAGTATTCATTAAATAACTGGACGGAGGGGGTGATCGATTCATCGAGTAATCCGCAAGAGAATTCGAGCCTGACCTGGGCCTGGGCCATTTCTTTGTGCAAAAAGAAGACCTGATCTTTTGGTGGGGTGATCGAGCGGTTAGGGGATACTTGATTAGGCTGATGGACCGGTTCAGCGGAGAGGAAGGTTTGGTTGATTATTGACAAAACATCCTCCGGAGTTCGGGGACCGAAGTATAGAATTGTACGAGGAGAGCCAACCGCTTGGGCGAGAAAATTTGTCAGGTCAGAAACTGTGGATGCATTTAATTCATGATCAGACGCTCTTTTGAGATAGCGGGAATTTTCACCATAACGGTGAAAATGGGCCAAGGCATGGGTGAGGGCGTTAGGGTCTTTTTGTTCATCATCCCTCTCCGAAAGTATTATCTTTTTGGTTAGGTCCCAAATCTCGTCATTGGATTTTGGATTGAGCAAATGCTCCTGAGCTAATGCGATTGAAGGTGCAAAGTTTTCATCCAGTCCATTGAGGCCAAAATTGGAGAAGTGTTCTTGTACCCCAAATGCAAAATCAGTCCCGAGTTTGTACCATTCAATCTTCAAATGTTCCGAGTCCAAAGTGCCAGCACCGGCACGATCAAGCATTCTTTTGGCGTAGGATAACATGGGTTGGTGATCAAACCCCATCTCCATCCTGACTTCTAAATTAAATAAGTCATTGAGAGGGTTGTATGCATGAATTAGTCGAACTCCAGAGGCCACCTGATGAATAGAGTAGTCACTCCCGTTTTGGAGGAATTTAGGAGTCAATGGATTGTATGGCATCTGTTCAACCTCCTGCATGAATGGCGATTCTTTATTTGGATCGATCGACAGAGCGTCAATAGGCGGTTTTTCAATGGAGGGCAAATTATGCTGTTCATCTATGCGAAAACCGACGACATAATCAGAGCCGTAATATTTTTGGGCCACCATGATAATGTCTTCTTTGGTTACTTTTTCCAAATCGCTGATCTCATTGAGGGTTACATTCCAATCGACAAAGGCGAGAAATGTATCTCTCAAAAGCTCTACCCGCTTGTCATTTCTTTCATAATTTTCTTTTTCACGTTTCTTAAAATCATTGATTACGGCATCAAGAATCCACTCTTCAAAGTCTCCCTTTTTGATACGCTCAATTTGTGCAAGTAGCAGGCTTTCCACCTCTTCGAGGCTTTGGCCATCCTTGGGAATGCCATAAAGATAGTGAGCTCCATAATCGTTTAAGTTTTGTGGATAGCATCCTGCAGCACGGACTTTTTGCTTCTCGACCAGGTTGAGATTAATTAGACCAGCGACTGAATTATCAAGAATCATATCGACCAAACGAAGGGCGGCGTAATCAGGGTGGTGTTTGGGAGCGGTGCGAAAAGCAAGCACTACCTGCTCTTCACCAAGATATTCAACTTGGACAAATTCCCGTCCCTTAAGTGGTTTTTCTTCCCATTTCGGTTCTGCCCTGAGAGGAGAATTGCTTGTCCAGGAAGAGAAATATTTTTCGATGGTTGCAAATGTTTCTTCGGGTTTCAAATCTCCCGAAATACAGATTGCCATATTTTCAGGAACATAGTGCTGCTGGTAAAATTTTTCGATGGCATAGATGGAGGGGTTCTTGAGGTGTTCCACTGTACCAAGGGTGGATTGTTGCCCATATGGATGCACCTTGTAGAGTAAATCATTGACCGCCCGATAGATGAGCCGATGTTTATTGTCAATCGCACGGTTTTTCTCCTCATATACCGTTTCAAGTTCAGTATGAAAAAGCCGGAAAACAGGGCGGGCAAACCGTTCACTCTCTATCTTTGCCCATTGCTCCAGGCGGTTGGATGGTAAATCTACTTTGTAGACAGTTTCCTCATGCCATGTATGAGCATTTAATCCTTTTGCTCCCATGTCGCTGTAGACCCGGTCCATTTCATTGGGAATGGCAAGCTTGGATGCTCGGGTAGATAAGGAGTTTATTTGCTTATAAATACTGGCCCTTCTTGTCTCGTTTTGTTCAGTGGCTCTTTTTTCATAAAGATCACTGATTTCAGCAAGGATGGGCTCCTCGGCAGCATAGTCCTCGGTTCCAAATGACTGCGTGCCTTTGAACAGGAGATGTTCCAAATAGTGGGCTAATCCGGTGTTAGTCGCCGGATCATGTTTACTTCCTGCCCGGGTTACTATTTCAGCATAGAAGCGTGGCTCTTCAGAGTTTGGACTAAGGTAAACGGTCAAACCGTTTTCGAGGTTCTTTTGCAAAACTTGCATGGAAGATTCAGTTGATTTAGAGGGAGAATAATTGGATTTTTCAGAAGGTGCACAGGAAACAAGTGCAAAACTCGCAAGAATTAAATTTGTGGAGCGTTGGAGCATTGACTTCATCAGGGTTGTAAAAAGGCTAATTTTTTTAAAAAGTAAAGGAATCCTATAAATCATTTTGTCTTAAACCAATGAAATTCAAATTTTACGAATACGAAAAGTGCTCAACTTGTAAGAAAGCCCGCAATTGGATGGATTCCCGTGGTATAAATTACGAAAGAATTCCCATTCGTGAACAAACCCCCACCAAGAAAGAATTACTTGAGTTGCTGGAAGGGCACCAAGGGAAAGTAAAGAAATTATTTAATACATCGAGCAAGGACTATCGGGACCCCAAGATAAAGGATTCCCTCCCTGGCTTGTCCCAGGATGATATGATAGATCTTCTTACTGCACGGGGAAACTTAATCAAGCGACCTATTTTAATTGGTAAGAATATCGCCTTGCAGGGTTTTAATCCAGAAGAGTGGGGGAAACTTGACTTGATGGAATCAGAAATTTGCGGGGAATGTCCTAAAGTGGTTGTAGGAAAGTGAGCATTTCTCTATTTTTAATATGCTTTTTGTATTAGATGAAAAAATTACCTGAGATTTGGAATGAATTTGTCAATGCTGGCAGAGTGGATGAAGTCTGCTCGCTTTATGCCAAGGATGCACGACTACTTGCCACTTTTGCAGCTGTGCCCGTAGATGATGAAGCGGGCATCCGTGCCTATTTTGAGGGATTTACATCGCGGGAGGGAGCTGGGGTTTCCTTTGACCAAGAGGGTGCCCGCAGGCAAGAGGTCGGTGATCAGGTTTTTTTGTACACTGGTACCTACACTTTTTTTCATGGCGGGACCGGGCAAAACCATCGGTTTCCTGCAAGGTATTCTTTTTTAGTGGATGAGAAGGAAGATCCTAAAATTCTTCACCATCACTCCTCCCTGATTCCAACCGGGTAGAGTTCACCCCTTATCTTATCAATCCAACTCACCAAAGACATGCTATCCCCAAAGCAAACCCTGGACACATATTATTTGGAAGCTCGTCGTGACTTGCTCGAAGTGGCGGCCTTGCTCGATCGTTATGATGAGGCAGTCAACCGGGCAGGGGGACCGGCTGATGATGAGAGCAGACTCAAAGTCCTGAGGGAAGCCATGGAAGTGCTCGCTCAGGGCGATCATCCTCAACCTAATCGTACTGAATTGCTCCTCGAGCATTTCTCCAAAATTAACTAAAGAGGCCTTATCTAATGCAAATAATACAGCCTCATTACCACGCCATTGCACGGACGGCACAGGATTATGAACGTATGGCGATGTCCGGAGTTGTTGCGGTTTGTGAACCCGCTTTTTGGGCGGGCTTCGACCGTAGACATCCTGAAACATTTATTGACTACTTTGCCCAAATCTCAGAATTTGAACCAACGCGGGCTGCTGAGTTTGGTATCCGCCACTTTTGCTGGGTTGCAGTTAACCCTAAAGAAGCAGAAAATACTGAACTTACCCAAGAGGTTCTCCGTCAAATGCCCGAATTTTTGGGGAAACCAAACTGCCTGGGAGTGGGTGAGACTGGGTTGCACAAGTCCACACAAAATGAAATTGCAGCACTGGAGGCTCATGTTGAATTGGCAATGAAGCATGATCAACTAGTCTTAATTCATACCCCCCATTTATCTGACAAAGCTCATGGGACTAAAACCGTGTTGGAAGTATTGGCAGGTATGGATGTGAATCCTGACAAGATCTGGATCGATCATGTTGAAGAACAAACGATCGAATGGGTATTGGACGCTGGATACTGGGCGGGAATGACACTTTATCCAGTTACCAAGTGCAGTCCGCGCCGAGCCGTTGATATTTTGGAAAAATATTCTACTGAACGTTTGTTGGTCAATTCTTCTGCAGACTGGGGACCGAGCGATCCTTTTACCTTGCAGGAATGTATTGTTGATTTCCGGAAACGTGGCCACTCTTTGCAGGAAGCTGTGGAAATCTTTCACAACAATCCTTGTCGATTTCTTGGTCAAAATCCAAAGTGGGATATTAAACCGATCCAAATTTCAGAATCCTAATTTGGGAGCAAGCTAATGGCTCTGCGTTTGTATGATACCATGTCCCGTGAAGTGCGGGATGTCTTTGCGATGGACGGGAAATCGGTACGATTTTACTGCTGTGGACCTACTGTATACGGTCCAGCTCATGTGGGAAATTTTAGAACTTTTGTTTTACAGGATGTTTTTCGCCGCACTTTGGAGACGGGTGGCACGAAGACTTATCACGCCCGCAATCTCACGGATGTCGACGATAAAACTATAAGGGAATCTCAGGGAGAAGGTATCAGCCTTAGTGAATTCACTGATCGTTGGACAAAACGGTTTTTGCAGGATTGTGATCAACTAAATCTGTTGAGTCCTCATATCCAGCCATCTGCGGTAGATCATGTTCCCGAACAGATTGCCTTAATCGAACGATTGATTGAGGGGGGGAAGGCGTATCAGGCACCAGATAGATCCGTATATTTCAAGGTTGATGCCTTTGAAGGCTATGGATCGTTATCAAGGTTGGCGGAACGCCAAATTACCACCTCCAATGCAAACAGGGAAAGCTCTGATGAATACGATCGTGATTCTGCTGCAGATTTCGCTCTATGGAAAGCCCGTCGACCAGAAGATGGGGCCAATTTCTGGGAGTCTCCATGGGGAGAAGGAAGACCAGGCTGGCATATCGAATGTAGTGCCATTTGTTTAAAGCATTTAGGTGAGAGTTTTGATTTACACTCGGGGGGCGTGGACTTGGTTTTTCCTCATCATGAAAATGAAATAGCCCAAGTTGAGTCGGTAACATGCAAAACTTTTGCCAGGCATTGGTTTCACATTGCTCATCTTATGGTGGAGGGAACCAAAATGAGCAAATCTTTGGGCAACCTATACACATTGGACGACATCCGAGCCCGTGGCCACACCGCCGAGGAGGTGAGGTATGTACTCTTGTCCGGGAGTTATCGACAACCCCTAAACTTTACCTTTGATTCGCTTAAGGCTGCTGGCAAAGCATTAAAGAAAATTTCGGACTTTTCCTCGCGAATAGAATTTAGAGATGAGGAAAACCGTATTGAACTCGCAACCAGATTTGGGCCTTTTCAGGCTGTTCAGGATGCGATTCTTAATGATCTTAACACAGCCGATGCCTTGGGTAAATTGTTTGGATTGATGCGCGAACTTTCGGAAGCTTGGGATAAAGGAGACTTCCAGCAAAACCAGGAGGCTAAGCAATCCTTACATGAGGGATTTCGTGCTGTTTTGGATTTGTTTGGGTTTAGTTTGAAACAAAAGGTGCAGGCTGAAGTACCCGAGGATGTGATATCATGGGCAAAAGAACGGTGGGAGGCAAAACAGTCCAAGGACTGGGTGACCGCTGATCTTTTTCGTGATAAAATCCAACAGGCTGGGTGGATTATTAAAGACAGCAAAGACACCTACGAACTAAGCAAATCATAGTCCACACTCTAAAGTTTGTACTAACGGTTCTTCAAGGAAGTTAAGCAGTCTTTGCAAATATGCTTTTATGAATGATTTAAAAATAAGCACACTCGGAAGCCGTTCCTCCAAATGGGGTGAAGGGCCCATCTACTGGAAAGATCATTTACTCTATGTCGACATAGAGGGTCATTCCTTAATCCGCCTGAATCCTGAAACTCAAGAGGAGGAGGTTTGGGGGATGAGGGAAAGAATCGGCACAGTGGTTCCGACTCTGGGCGAAGATTTTATCTGTGCTGGAGATTCGGGCATCTATCGATTCGATCCCTCGAGGAATCAAAAAACAAACCTGGCTGACCCAGAAGCAAATAAAAGACCAGACAATCGTTTCAATGATGGCAAATGTGATCCTCGTGGCCGCTTGTGGGCAGGCACGATTAGTACAATAAAGAAAGTGGGAGATGCCAACCTCTACCTACTTGATCAATCTGGCGTGCTGACTTTGAAGGTTAGCGGAGTGACCAACTCAAATGGAATTTGCTGGAATGCGTCCAAAACTCAGATGTATTACATTGATACACCGACACAAAAAATCATCAGCTTTGAATATGACGATGAAAATGGAAACCTTGGAGATTCTCATGTTGCGGTAAATTTCGCTCAATTAAAAGAGGAGGGTTCTCCTGATGGCATGACCATAGATCAGGACGGAATGCTCTGGGTGGCGATGTGTCATGGCGGTTCCGTATTACGGCTTGATCCCCATTCAGGTGAACTTTTACAGAAAGTAGAACTTCCTTGTGTTGAAACCACTGCCTGTGCTTTTGGTGGAAAAAACCTGGATCGATTGTTTGTTACCACTGGTCATCATAAAACCTTAGTTGAGAAAGATGCGGGAAAGGTTTTTGCTATCGATGGCCTGGGGTTATGCGGTATACCAGCCTCTCCATACCTCGGATAATAATAGGTCATAAATCGATATGATAAGGGCAGAAATTGATATATAAAATTAGTTTGATATATCAAATAATCAGCTCTAGATCATTTATTTATGAGTTTTTCTTTAACTAATCGGGTTGCCCTGATTACAGGAAGTACCAGAGGTCTTGGACTGGGTATTGCTGAATGTCTCGCTGCTGCCGGTGCCAAGATTGCTCTAAACTATTACGGGAATCGGGAAGTCGCAGAACAGGCCAGGGAATCCTTGCTTAGCTGCGGCACGCAGGTCATGTTGGTCCGGGCTAATGTTACGGATAAGGAACAGGTTAGCTCGATGGTGGATGCAGTGGAACAAAAATTTGGATCGCTGGACATAATCGTTCCCAATGCCACTGGGCCACAGCCGCAGAAGCCTATTGAGCAATACGATGCTGATTTTTACCGTGAAATGTACGAATTTTTTGTGCTCAGCCCGTTTCTTCTGGCCCAGGCTGCACTACCTGGAATGAAACAGCGGGGTTGGGGAAGAATAATTAATATTACCAGTGAGGTGTACCATGCTTCAGTTCCCCAGTTTACCGCCTATGTTGCGGCCAAGGGTGGGCAGATCGGTTGGAGCCGTAGTTTAGCCGTAGAACTTGCATCATCTGGGATTACGGTCAACACCGTCGCTCCGGGGTGGATTCCCACTGATCGTCATGCCAATGATCCGCAGGAAGACAAAGATGCATACCTGGAAACGATTCCAATGGGTCGTTGGGGAACCCCTAAAGATGTTGGGGATGCGGTTCGTTTTTTTGCTTCGGAAGATTCATCTTTTATCACTGGTCAGACACTTTGCGTAAATGGTGGACGCACACCTTGGTAATTCTTGACCATTTCTCAACCAGCCCTCCTGATAGTAATATTATGAAAATTAAGTATGCCCTTACTTGTGCGTTTCTCTCTTTCAGTCTGTTCTTTTTTGCAGGTTGTGGTGGAGATGGAACCTCTTCCCAATCGGATGCCCCATCTTTCGCTTATGTAACCAACGGGATTGACCCCTTTTGGGATTTATGTGCTGCTGGGGTTCGCATTGCTGAGAAAGAATTTGGAGTAAGTTGTGAAGTTTTAATGCCCCCCAAAGGTGTGGTGGACCAAAAGAGAATGATGGAGGCAATGTTAGCAAAAGGAATTGATGGAGTTGCCGTAAGTCCGATCGACGCAGATAACCAGACGCCTTTTCTCAATGAAGTTTGTCAGAATACCATTCTGATTACTCAGGATGCAGATGCACCGAAAAGCGACCGTTTGGTATACATTGGCACCAATAATTACAAAGCGGGCAGGGCACTTGGTGGGTTAGTGAAATCCGCCATACCTGATGGTGGGGAAGTTATGATTTTTGTCGGTCGACTGGAACAATTAAATGCCCGTCAGCGCCGTCAGGGAGTGATCGATGAATTGCTTGAACGTCCCATGCAGGATTTGGATCAGGTTAAGTTTGACTCTGTTGATTCGGTGAACTTATCCGCCGAAGGATCCAAGTATGTGATCGTGGATACCCGCACGGATAATTTTGACAAAGCCAAAGCGAAAAGTAATGCCGAAGACGCTATGACCAAGTACAAGGACTTGAAATGCATGGTGGGATTGTTTGCCTATAATCCACCTGCTTGTATCGACGCAATCAAAGAGGCAAATAAACTGGGTCAAATTAAGGTATGTGGATTCGATGAACAGGATGCCCTTCTTCAGGCGATTCAGGATGGGCATGCCCATGGTACGATTAGTCAGCAACCATGGGAATATGGATATGAGTCGATCAAAATGCTCAAGTCGATTTACGAGGGTGAGCAACCTGCAAACAAATACTTCGAACTTCCTTTCCTAGTGGTTGATAAAAGCAATATTAAAGAGTTCTGGGAGAAGAAAAAGAAGATGGCCGAACTCGGCAAACAGGGTTGACAGATGGGAGCAGTTTCCTCCCCATATTTGGAAGTCAAAGAACTTCGAAAAAGCTTTCCTGGGGTCTTGGCGCTCAAAGGGGTTTCTTTATCCTTGGCTGAGGGTGAAGTACTTGCTCTCATTGGGGAAAATGGGGCAGGAAAAAGTACTTTGATGAAAATTCTTGCAGGGGTACAGCCTGCAGACGAAGGAGACTTTCAGGTCAAAGGAGAAGCGGTATCTTTTCGCTCGGTTAATGATGCAATGGATAAGGGAATTGCCCTGATTCACCAGGAACTGAATCTTTGTGGTAACCTCGATCTTGCATCTAACGTATTTCTTGGAAGGGAACCAACCAGGGGTGGATTAATTGACGAACCCACCATGCGCAGGGAGGCAAGAAAGTATTTGGATTTGGTTGGGCTTGATTTGCCTGTGGAAACCATTGCCGGTTCTCTCCCGATTGGTAAACAACAACTTGTTGAAATTGCCAAAGCCTTGTCCTCAAATGCCCGTGTATTAATAATGGATGAACCCACAAGTAGTTTGTCTCAAAAAGAAACCGAGACTTTATTTGGTGTGGTTAAAGACCTCCGCGAAAAAGGTATTAGTGTCATTTATATTTCCCATCGTCTTGGAGAAGTAATTGAACTAGCAGACCGCGTAACTGTTTTTCGGGACGGTGAAAATGCCGGAGATCTCGCAGGTGATGAGATAAATCACAACAATATGGTCAAGTTAATGGTGGGGCGTGATCTAAGTGAGTTTTATGACCGCAAGGTTCACGAATCAGGTTCTATTGTATTGAATGTTGATCAAGTTTGCACTCCTGCTTTTCCTGCATCTTCCCTCTCCCTGGAAGTAAAATCTGGCGAAATTGTGGGAATTGCCGGACTGGTTGGTGCGGGACGAACTGAACTGTTGCAGACGATCTTTGGAGTCACTCCCGCCCTTGCTGGCACCATAGAAATTTGCGGAGAATTGCTTGCATTAGATAATCCCAGAACAGCGATCAAAGCTGGAATTGCCCTTGCTCCGGAGGATCGTAAGCAACATGGCCTGGTCTTACCGATGTCAGTCCGGGAAAACACCAGTTTGCCCAGCCTCAAGAGAGACGCTAACCGTGGATGGTTGAATGATGCAGCCGAAGCAAAAGTTACCAATACAGCGGTTAAGTCTATGAAGATTAAAACTCCCACTAATGAACAAATTGCCCGTTTTCTGTCTGGGGGAAATCAGCAAAAAATCGTCTTAGGTAAATGGTTGGCAATGAAACCAAAACTGCTGATGTTAGACGAACCAACCCGGGGAATTGACATTGGGGCAAAAAGGGAAATTTACAAACTTATGGAAAAGTTGGCGGGTGAGGGAATGGCTATCTTGTTTGTTTCCAGCGAGATGGAAGAGATCTTGGGAATGGCAGACCGTGCCTATGTGATGCACGAAGGGACTATTGCCGGCGAACTGGACAGGGATCAGTTAAGTGAAGAATCAATCATGCATTTAGCTACCGGAAACTTGGTAGCTGCATAAAGCAACCAGTCTATTATGAAGAAGAATATATTAGGTATTTTTATCCTCTTGGTGGCGATATTTGTGATTACCGCAATGATCAATCCAAAGTTTTTGAACGCGTACAACATGCAAAACCTCATCAAGTGGTCCAGCTTATATGCGGTAATGAGCCTGGGGGTTGCATTTGTTATCATTACCGGAGGAATTGATCTTTCAATTGGATCGGTGGTTGGATTAGTCGCGGTTGTGCTATCGATCTGTTTAAAGCTTGAGGGAATGGATCCGTGGAGTGCAATTGGCATAACTCTTGCCCTTTCTCTTCTGATTGGATTTCTACATGGCGTTTTGATTACAAAAGCAAAGGTTCAGCCCTTTGTGGTCACCCTGTGTGGATTGCTGGTTTATCGAAGTATGGGCCGATGGCTAACGGACAATCAATCGATTGGACCGATACCACTTGAGGGGGATGCGGGATATGCCAATCTTGAGCAAATTCAGGGTCTTGACTTCGTTTTTAGTGGGAAGATTGCGATCGGTTCATTCAATTTACCTACCCCTGCCATATTCCTTTTTGTACTCTGTATAGCCGCAGCCATATTTTTAAGGCGCACAATTTGGGGCCGCTATTTGTTCGCCTTGGGAAATAATGAGGAGGGCACACGTTACAGTGGGATTGATACAGACCGTATGAAAATCCTAGCCTATGTTCTTTGCTCTTTCTTTGCCGGAATTGCCGGGATTCTCTTTGCCTTTGAGCTCGACTCTGTGCAACCGGCACAGACCGGAGAGTTTTACGAACTTTATGCAATTGCCGCCGCTGTCTTGGGCGGTTGCAGTTTGCGGGGAGGAGAGGGTACGGTTCTTGGTGTGGTTATCGCTGCAGCAGTTATCCGGTTGATTTATAACTCAATCAATATGGTAGGCATATCGACTCACTTGGAATTTGGTATTTTGGGCCTGGTGATTCTTCTGGGGGTCATTGGGGATGAATTCCTCAAGAAGACTGTTGCCCGAAAACAGGCAGCACAAAAGGCTTAATCTGATCTGTCTACATGTCCGAGATCTCTCTGCGGGCATATTTTATCTCTTATTCTTTTCTTTAATTCCTTTACCTGGGGAAAGCCCTTTTCTTTTTTTCTGCACCAAATCAGATCATCCCCGATCCTAACCTGAAACAACCCGGGTTGTTCCTTTGCTGGTTGTAATACAACGGATTCGAGTTCGTTGGTAAAAGAAGATAATATTTCCTGAGCAAACCAGCCTGCCCGCAACATCCATCCACAGGCCGGGCAATATGAAATTTGAACCGATGAAAGTCCACCCTCCTTCATGACCTTACTTTATTCATTCTTTGATTGGTATTTCATAAAAGTATATTAGGGCAAGAATGGATTGATGATTTCCTTGTAGTCATTCAAGTTGCCAAGCCATCCATCGTACTTTTGAAATGGTTTTATGAATTTTATTGGAATCGATGTTGGCACCTCTTCAATCAAGGCGTTATTGGTTGGCCCGAATGGCAATGTTCTTGCCACTAGCAATCCGGAATATCCCTTTCAAACTCCTGCTCCACTCTGTGCTGAGACCGACCCAGATGTTTGGTGGGATGCAACCTGTAGAGCTTTACGGGAATTACTACAGTCCGTTGACTCAGGATCAATATCCGGAATTGGTTTAACAGGGCAGATGCACGGTCTTGTCCTGCTTGATGAAAAGGGTTTACCCCTTCGCCCCTGTATCATGTGGAACGATCAACGTTCTTTTCAGGAATGTGAAGAAATGACTGAAAAGATAGGGGCCGCGGAGGTTTTACGAATCACAGGTAACCCCATTCTTGCGGGATTTACTGCCCCAAAATTGCGGTGGGTGGAAAAAAATGAGCCTGAAATTTTTGCAAGAATATCAAAGGTATTATTGCCCAAGGATTTTATCCGTTATCGATTGACCGGAGAGTTTTATTCCGAAATGTCAGACGCATCCGGTACCTCAATGCTTAATGTTGGTGAGAGGAAGTGGTCAGAGGAAATCCTCGCAGCGATGGGATGGCCAAAGGCATGGTTGCCAGAACTTACCGAATCTACGGTGGCGTCTGCAAAGGTTTCACCGGATGCAAGCGAGCTAACCGGCTTAGCAGTAGACACCCCGGTGATTGCTGGAGGAGGAGATCAGGCAGCTCAGGCAGTAGGGTGTGGAATTGTTCATGAGGGAATGGTATCAGCAACTCTGGGGACCAGTGGGGTGGTATTTGCACAAAGTGATCAATACCGCGTAGAGCCAGAAGGCAAACTGCATGCATTTTGCCATGCCGTTCCTGGAAAGTGGCATCTAATGGGAGTCATGCTTTCTGCAGCCGGTTCTTTCCAGTGGTACAAGAATCAACTGGGCAAGGAGGAACAAGTAAGGGAAGAATGTGGGGAAGGGAATGCCTATGATTTATTAACTCAATCAGCGACCACTGTTGATCCTGGCTGTGAGGGCTTAGTTTTTCTGCCCTATCTTTCCGGCGAGCGTACTCCTTATCCAGACCCTCATGCCCGGGGAGCTTTTGTCGGCATGACCTTGCGACATAGTAAAGCGCATTTAACCCGTGCGGTTTTGGAGGGAGTTAGTTATGGCCTTAAGGATTCTCTTTCTCTGATGCAGGAATTAGGGATTCGGCCATCAAAAATTATTTTGTCTGGCGGAGGCGCAAGGTCAGAACTTTGGAAACAAATGCTGGCAGATATCTTTGAAACATCCTGTTGCCTGGTAAATGCCACCGAGGGAGCAGCTTATGGTGCGGCACTTCTTGCTGCAGTTGGTTGTGGATCACTTCCTAGTGTGGAAGATGCATCCAGGGAGTGGATAAGGGAAACCGAACAGGTTGAAACGGGGCCTAATTTTTCAGAATATAAGAAAAATTATGGTATCTATCAGGATTTATATCCTGCACTGAAAAAAACATTTTATAATCTTTCCGAGGAATGACTGCAGGTATGGCAAACGAGGGAGCGAGCCAGGTATATGAATCGGATCGCTCTTTGGGAGAATACCTGCTTTTTCACTATGGCTCCGATGATGAGCAATTTCCTTGGCAGGAAGGTCCGGGAGAAGCCCTGGGTTTTCCCAGGCGAAGTGTGGAAGAACTAATTGATTGGGAATCTTCGGTTGGAAGTGCGTTGGATCTTGGGTGTGCGGTTGGGAAAAGTAGTTTTGTACTTTCTGAGATTGCTCAAGAAGTGGTTGGTATTGACTTTTCAAAATCTTTCATAGGTGCGGCACAATCCATTCTGCAAAACGGAAAATTATGCTACCAATATCATGAAGAGGGCACCCGCTGGAAAGAAGGTGTGGTTACCATTGAACATATACCCCAAAACCTGACCTTTGAGGTTGGGGATGCCTGTAATTTGCGGGAGGACATGAAACCTTTCGATTTGTTGCATGCAGCCAACCTGCTCTGTCGTTTACCAGACCCAATGAGTTTGCTTACCCGTTTGCCTGATCTGGTTGTTCCAGGAGGGCAGTTAATCCTTACCACTCCCTTTACCTGGCTCGAGGAGTTTACTCCCCGGGAGAAATGGCTCAATGGGGAAGAATCAGGACGTGGCTTAATCAAGGTGCTCAATCAATCATTTGATTTGGAACTGGAAAAAAATCTTCCCTTTCTTATCCGAGAACATCGTAGAAAGTTCCAATACACAGTTGCCCTGGGTATGCGATGGAGAAGGAGGAAGTCTTGATGAAAGCTGCCGAATTTCTACATTCGATCGAATCAGATCCCCAGCCAGATTCTACCCTATGTGTTGAGTTGCAGGCTTTGTGGTGGGTCAAGAAAGGAGACTGGGAAAGAGCCCATGATCTTGCTCAGGATGCCGGAAGTATGGAGGGCGACTGGATTCATGCCTATCTTCATCGTGTGGAGGGCGATCTGGGAAATGCTTCCTACTGGTACTCTCGTGCTGGGAAGCCTGTCTGCAGACAAGAGTTATCCACAGAATGGCAAAATATAATGGTTGAAGTACTCGATAAATGAGTGAACATTCTGCCTCTTTAGATAAAGATTTTCTTATTCGAAAAGAAAATACCTGGGATTGGGTCACTCCCATTTGCCTGCTTGTTTTGAGTATAATGAGTGTGGTGTTTATTCATTCAGCCCAGGCATATGGGGGGGGCAATTATTGGAAAATGCAGATTGTATGGTGTGTTATTGGATTTTCTCTCTACGGGGCGGTATCGGTTATCAATTACCAGCTATGGATGAGATATGCTCATATCTTTTATTTTTTGGTACTCATTGGGTTACTACTGGTTTTTGCAGGTCCCACGATTTATGGTGCCAGAAGATGGATTGATTTTGGGTTATTTAAAGTGCAGCCATCTGAGGTTGCAAAATGGTCTACCATGATATTTGGAGCCAGTTTACTGGCTCGTTCAAAGGTTGGGGATATGCAGGATTCCCTCAAAGGAATACTAAAAGTGGCTGCCTGTTTTGGCTTGCCAATGTTCTTGATTTTTTTACAGCCGGATTTAGGCTCTACTATGGTTTTCCCACCTATTGCATTTTCACTTTTATACGTCGCCCGCATGCCAACTAAATTTTTTGTTTCTACGTTTGTCGTATTCGTAGTTTTGCTTGGTTTGTTGAGCTTCGATTTATTTCATTACTATCAATATAAACTAGAGAATCCAAAACCCTCGGATGCCGTGGTGGCATACGAGGAAACCTCATTACTTCCTCTCAAGGATTATCAACGCAAACGCATTCTTACCTTTGTTGCGCCCGAAGTAGAAGACCCACACGGTGTGGGCTCCAACTGGAATCGCATCCAAGCTCTTATCGCAGTAGCCACTGGTGGTTTATCCGGTAAAGGGTTGGGGGAAGGGATGCAAGCAAAGCTCGGATATTTGCCGACCGCAGTTGCCCACAATGATTTTATTTTTGCAGTGATTGCGGAAGAATCAGGACTACTTGGTGGTGGTTTGGCGATTGGCATGCTCTGTCTCGTAGTATTTGGTTGCCTAAGGGTAGCTACAATGGCTGCGGATCGGTTCGGTGCCATGCTTGCTGTTGGAGTTTCCGTCCTTTTGATGACTCATGTATTCATCAATATCGGAATGACCATTGGCATTACACCAATCACAGGGCTACCCTTACCATTTTTAAGTTATGGTGGGTCCTTCATGGTGGTGTGCTTCTTGATGCTTGGTATGGTACAGAGTGTTTTTCGTTACCGAAACACCGTGCTATGAAATCATTTTTTGCAGAGATGTACTTTGATCGGTTGAGGTTTGGATTTTCCAACATCTCTAATCATGGCCAGAAGAAACAGGCGTAAACTCGCATCCAAAAATAATTCAAAACACGCAGATAAAAACAATCAGGGTGATGCTTTACCCGAGAATGATTTAAGTTCTGCTCCCCAGGAAAAGCCCCCTATCTTAATTGATAAAAAGGAATTAAGGGACTCGGCACTTGAACGGGCTAAGAACCGACCTATTCGTGAGCGAATAATGGCTTTTTTCCGCAGGGAAAAAAATCAGGATTACAAGGAAATTATCATTAATACTGAAGCCCTGGAGCGCAGGGTTGCAATGATGGAGAATGGAATTCTCCAAGCCTTCGATATCGAACGCTTAGACAAGGACCGAATGGTCGGGGCAATCTTCAAAGGCAAGGTGCAAAACCTTGAGGCTGGGCTGAAAGCGGCGTTCGTAGATATTGGTCAGGAGAAAAATGCATTTTTGCACTACTGGGACATGTTGCCCGGTGCAAATAATGACCCATCTGTTGAGATCGTTCGAGAGAACAAGAAGAAATCGAGTGGTAAAAATGAAGCAAAATCTGTCGGGGATATACCGCGAGTTTTTCCGATTGGTTCAGAAATTGTGGTTCAAATCACAAAAGCCCAGATTGGTAGTAAAGGTCCACGGACCACAACTAACCTATCTTTACCAGGTCGATTTTTGGTACTTATGCCCTATGCTGGCCAATGTGGAATCTCCCGCAAAATTGAGGATCGTGCGGAGAGAAAAAGACTGAAGCGTATAATCGGGAATCTATCCTTGCGCGAGGGTATGGGCGTGATTATACGCACGGTTGGTCAGAATAAACCCGAGCGTTTTTTCGTGAGGGATTTACATATTCTCATGCAGCAATGGGATCAAATTGAAGCCCGGATCAAAAACGAAAAAGACCCCTGTTTACTCTATGAAGAACCAGACTTGATCGGATTAACTGCTCGTGATTTTCTGACCGACGATGTCGATCGTGTACAGATTGATAATCGCAATGACTACACCCGCCTGATCGAGACTATCCAAAGAATTTCCCCAAAGTCGAAGGCGAAAGTGGCTTTATTTGAAGAGGAAATCCCGATTTTTCAAAGATTTAATGTCGAGCGACAGATTGAACAGACATTTATGAGGCGGGTGAAACTCCCTTCCGGTGGAGAAATTGTGATGGAAGAGACCGAGGCACTGGTGTCAATCGACATCAATACAGGTAGTCACAAGGGTAACCGTAAAGATGGCAAAAACTTCATTTTACAAGCCAATTTAGAAGCGGCTGTGGAAGTCGCCCGGCAAATGAGGTTACGCAATCTTGGCGGACTGGTCATTATTGATTTTATCGACATGAAAAACCGTGGCGACCAGCGCAAGGTGTTTCAAAAGATGAAAAACGCGATGTCAGACGACAAAGCGAAGCATAATATTTTACCGATTTCAGAGCTCGGGATTATGCAAATCACTCGTCAAAGGCACGATGAGAGCAATGCGAGTGGAGTTTACGAATCCTGCCCCTATTGCAAAGGGCGTGGAATTATTAAGTCACCCCGCTCAGTGAGTATCGAGATTCAGAGATTAGTATCCAGTGCCGTCAGACGGGTAAAAGCAGAAACTCAACAGTCTATCAAATTAAAGGTATATTTACACCCGTCGGTGCTGCGCAGATTACGCGGGCCGGATGCATCGCTACTCACTAAGCTGGAAAAAAACTATGATTTACAAATTAGTTTTGAAGGTGCGGAGAGCTATCACATGGAAAATTATAAAGTGGTGGACGAGTCCACCCAGAAAGAAATTCGCTAATCTGTAATCTTATCTCATGCGTGTCCTTGCAGCCTTTGATAAATTCAAGGATTCTTTCTCAGCGGAACAGGCGTGCTCATTGGTTGAGAGTACAGCTGGTGAGTTCTCTCCAAATGTAGAAGTTGTTTCATGTCCGCTTACGGATGGGGGAGAAGGTTTCGTCGACATTCTAATCAGTAAATGCCGTGGAGACTTAATTGAGGTAAAAGCGAGAGACTCTTTGGGCAGACCCCGAGAGGCAGCCGTGGGAATGGTTCCCATTGATCAATTGAGCAACGAAGTTCGTTCGTTGTTGGGCCTTCCTGAGTCTGGGAAACTTGCAATCATTGAAATGGCTTCGGTCTGTGGACTGGGCGATCTTGATCTTGCACAAAGAGATCCCTGGAATACTACAACCCTTGGCATTGGAGACCTACTCCTTTTTGGGAAGGAACAAAAAGCAGACTTTATCCTTCTTGGCATTGGGGGGAGTTCGACAAATGATGCTGGGATAGGTGCCTTGTGTGCTTTGGGGTTGGCATTAAAGAAAGCCTCAGGGGAATCGGTTGACTATCCCAGTCCAAGTACCTGGGCAGATATTGCAACTTGGGATAGATCTTCCATTGTAAGCCTACCTCCTTTGATTATTGCGTGCGATGTAGATAACCCGCTGCTTGGCAGCGAGGGTGCAACTGCTCAATTTGGCCCCCAGAAAGGCTTGCCACCTGAAAGTGTTGCCCCTCTCGAAAATGCGATGAATGAAATGGTTGTCCAATTGGAAAAAGTATTTCCTCATGCTTCTGCCTTGGCCAAATCCCCTGGTGCAGGAGCTGCGGGTGGAATCGGTTTTGGTTTGTCGTTGGTGGGTGAAGTTAAACTTGTACAAGGGTTTGAGTTGGTTTCCCAATGGTTGAGTCTAAAGAAGGAAGTGAATGAATCGGATTTAATTTTAACAGGAGAGGGCCGTTTTGACTCTACTTCCTGGCGAGGCAAAGGCCCATTTGAAATTCTATCTATGGCCAAACGGGCTAATAAAAAAGCAATTCTTTTGTGTGGTTCGCTCGATCCACATTTGGAGCGAAAAACGCAGGAGGAGTTTCCCAATCACAAGTTTATTCCTTTTGCTAAAAGTTCATGGAAATTGGCAAAAAACCTCAAGCATGGTCCCAAATTATTCAGGGAAGCCTGTCGCAATATTTTTGAAGACCTGTTCAAGGGTACTAGCTTAGAGTGTCCTATTGTTAAAGAAGCAAGATTTAAGAGGATTCGTAGGTTAAAGAAGTTTCTGCGGCCTTTACCCCGAAGATCCAATGTTCACCGGTATCCAGTTCTAAAGTGGTTTGCGGATACTGCATACCAAAGATCATTTCTTTGGTCCTTTAAGGGAGGGCCTATACAAGCTGCCCTATTTTGGGGTATCTGGATTTCGATGCTTCCCATTGTTGGGATCCAAATGATTGTCGTATTTTTTGTTTCGCTGTTTGTTCGTGCTAATTTGCCTCTAATTGTGGCACTGCAATGGATATCCAATCCTCTGACTATGGGCCCGATCTATTTTGCAGATTATAAAATAGGTATGACTCTGTTGAAGTTGATCGGGGTGAGTTATCCAAAAAATAAGTTGCTTAGCCCAGAATATGATTGGGCTGAGTTCTCATATAAAGAGTTACTCAGACTGATTGATACTTTTCCACCGATGTTTTTAGGTGGATCTGTTTTGGGTATCTCTTTTGGTGTTTCCACGGTCTTTCTTTACAAAATTTTGAGGAAGTTCTACAAAAATTGAATCAGGAATTAAGTATGCATCATATTGTCACAAGGTTTCAGAAATACTTCTCTATTTTATTGGGTCTAAGCGTTCTCTTCCTTTCGTCCCTTTGCTCATTTGCTGGAACGAAGATCAAACTGGGAATTGATCATTTGGAGGATCTCAATTTTAGCGTTCTTTCCGGGAAGAGGGTTGGCCTGCTTACTCACCCTGCTGGTGTGAACTCTAGCGGAAGAAGTACAGTGCTTGTATTGCACCACGCTAAAGAGGTTAACCTTGTTTCATTGTTCGGTCCGGAGCATGGAATTTACGGGGATGAAAAAGCATCGGTGCCAGTTGATGATAAAATCGACCATCGAACCAATTTACCTGTGTATTCACTCTATGGGAAATTTAGAAAACCAACCCCTAAAATGTTGGCAGATTTGGACTGCCTGGTCGTTGACCTTCAAGATGTCGGAGTCCGTTGTTATACCTATGTGAGTTGCATGCGTTATGTAATTGAGGCATGCTTTGAAGCGGGGGTGGAAGTCGTGGTTTTGGATAGGCCAAACCCTTTGGGCGGATTAAAAATGGCGGGCCCGATGATCGATCGCGAGTGGATCAGTTATGTTGGGGCTTTTCCAATGCCATTTGTTCATGGCATGACAATCGCTGAGCTTGCCCTTTGGTCTAAGAAAACTGCTGGAATCTTAAAGATTGAAGAATCAGTTCGCAAAAAAGGTAAGCTCACCTTGATTCCCATGAAAGGGTGGAGGAGAAATATGACTTGGCCGAGCACTGGTCTGGTGTGGCGACCAACCTCCCCAAATATCCCAACGCTCGATTCAGTTGCAGGTTATCCTATGACTGGATTAGGAGCACAGATGGGAAAATTTAAGCATGGGATTGGTACCAAACATCCATTTAGGTTTCTTACTTTTGATGGAAAATCAGCGTCAGAAATTAAAAGTGCATTGGAAGGGCTCAATTTAAAAGGACTTTCCTATAAAATTATGGATACCCAGGATTCGAGTGGGGAAAAAATAAATGGAGTTTACATCGTCATCGAAGACTGGGCTCAGTGGCAACCAACCGAACTGGCATTTGCCATGATGCAATTATCAGCACGCTGGGAATCACCCAGCCCCTTTAATGGTGCCAAAAAATCTGAAAGTAATTTATTTAACAAACATGTGGGTTCCACCTCATGGTGGAATCATTTATCCACTAGTGGAAGTTCTGTTTATCCCTCCTCTTTTATCATCGGGTGGAACCGGGAAGTGAAAGCATTTAGAAAGCAGACTGAACCCTATTTACTCTACTAAGCCCGAAAGGCATTAATTAGCGAATCAACTCGTCCTGAGAAAGGATCTTTAACTGGTAAGAGTGTAACGCATCCTCAGCTGTATCTTCGTCTTCCATAGCAATGGCGATGACTGGTTTGCCATTGGGTTGATGCATAAAAGAGTACACATAGTGAATATTAATTTCTGCCTGAAGAAGTGCTTTGGTTAGGTTTTGCATAGAATCTTCCTTTACTAATTCGACTGCAAGTACTGTTCTCTCAGTAAAACTAATAGATAGGCTTTTAAGCAACCGGGCCAGATCCTTGGGGTAGTTTGGAATTAAACGAATGACCGCACTATCGGTTGTATCGAGTACAGAAATCGCGAGAATATCAATATTTTCACCATTGAGCATTGAAACAAAGTCATTTAACCATCCAACCTTATGTTCGGCATAGATGACAAATTGTCTAATTGGTTCTTTGCCGGGGTTGCGCAAAGTGGAAGTTCCATCAGTTGGTTCGATCATCAAAATTAAGCTATTTTATGAAGAGAGGAGATTAATTAATGCGTACTTGCCAATTTGTTGGCTATATCATGGTATAGGGATGTTNTAAAATGTTTCGGAATCTAATATTAATATACCTTTTACCTCTTTTATTCCTTAATCAAGTAATTTGTGCGAATGAGGGGGCTCGTTTAATAAGCACAGAATTGTCTGCAATTACGGATGCAGCAGATTCAGGTGATGCTTATGCACAAGGATTCCTTGCCCTTTGCCATCTCCATGGGGATAAGGGATTACCCGTATCCCNATTAGAGGCAAGGTTTTATGCTGAAAATTCTGCAAGCCGCGGTCATTGGTTAGGAAATTTTGTTCTTGGCTATTTAAGTAGATACAAACCACTTGGGCCAGACCCTGCTCAGGTGGCCAAATATTTACTTAAATCATTCCGTGACCCAGACGGTAAATTAATCAAACAAGCTGCGATTGGTGATCCTGTTGCAACCTATGCTTTAGCAGAAATATTTATTGCCGAAGAGATTCAAACCATTCTCCGACCTGATATGAAAATGGCGGCGGATTACTATGAAATCTCTGCCGCATCCGGATACGCACCGGCTTGTGTGCAAAGTGCCCTTATTAAACTGTATAGCTTGGCAGATTCCTTCTCCGACGACTTAGCGACACAAAAAGAAGGAATTTCTCTTTTGCAAAAAGGTGTGGATCAGAAACTTCCAGCTGCTCATCATTACTTAGGTCGTTGTTTTTTGGAAGGTATTGGAATAAAAGCAGATAAGGAATTGGCCTTAGTTCATTTTCTGGCCGCTGCAAAACGAGAATATGGAGCCGCCCAATTAATGGTGGCTGATTTTTACGCCTATGGTTTAACTGGAGAACCCAAAGAAGATCTTGCTTTTGATTACATCAACCAGGCTATAGGAAATCATGAAGATGGGGCTGAGGAAAAACTCGATGAATATAAGATACACTTTGGTCATACCAAGGATTCACCTGATTCCCCATCCATGAGTGAGCCAACAAGGAATCATCCGCAGGAAAAATCTCCGCCCCGTTCAGGTGTTGCAAGATTGCCGGATGAAGGCCTCACAAAACCAGTGAGCAAAACNCTTCGCTTGCCATCTGGCTATGCNAAGGACGAAAAAGTTCAAACTCAGACTTTTAACAGTAATGCGAAGGTGGGACGAAGGGACGAAGAGGTTGATCAGATTGCAGNATCTTCCATCAGGCAGATTCGAGAAAATGCCAAAAAAATATACTGGGGNCAGNCATCCAACGCNTCGATATCNGAAGCATTTCAATCCTTCAAAAAATGTGCAAATATGGGAGATGCCGAATCTGCTAGGTATCTCGGAATCATGTACTTAAGAGGGAAAGGGGTGGAAAGGAATGCCAATGAAGCCCTTAAATGGCTTGAGCTGGCTGCACAGCAAGGCGACGAATTAGCGACCAAAAACTTAGTGTCACTTCGTAAAATAATGAAATTGTAAAGNTTTTGAGATTTACCCGATTAATTAATTTCGATACAAATTAAGACATAAGGAGAGATGGCAGAGTGGTCGAATGCGCTGGTTTGCTAAACCGGTGAGGAGCTAATCGTTCCTCCACGGGTTCGAATCCCGTTCTCTCCGCCATTTAAATCCAATATTCATGCTTAGAAACATTCTAATCTTTTTACCTTTTGCATGGTTCTGCTTCATTGGGGGAGGTTGTAAAAAAAGAAGTTTCAACTCAGAAATTCGTAGAATCAACGAGCAGGAAAAAGCTCTAGAATTTAAAGCATTTAATAAGTTTAACCTAGAATACTTAGCCCTGGGAAAAAACAGAATGGAAGTGGAGAGTCTAATGGGTCCACCTGATGGGCGATCCCTCGGAAATGAAGGCGAATATTTATGGGATTACAGAAGACCTGTNTTGGATGACCAAACAGGCAAAGTATATGATTGGAGTCTNATTACTTTTCGNTTCAACCAGGGGNTATGTTCNTCCATTAATTTTCAATTATCAAAAAGGCCAGTNCAGCTGTCAGAAACTGACCAACAACCTCTTTAGAATTAGAGCTTTTTTACAAAAAAACTACTAGATAGCAGGTAAACGAACGATTGAAATTCCGNTGGAGTTAGGGTTGGTGTTAATGGGTTTNTGGTTTTTATCCTTTATAATTAATTTATTCCCAGATGAACAAGTGATAGTTAGTTCGCCACTATGATAAAGACTGGCACTTTCACCAGTCTTCATCTTTAACCACTCTAACTCCACCCCTTGAGCATCTTGAACCAATGCCCACAAGTCGGCTTTAGCTTCCAAAGTAAAGCGGGCAGAAGCAGAATTGTTCTTCTTGTTTATACCCGGATAAGAAGTTTGGGACTGATTGGGAGAGAATGCTGGTTGTTGTACAAAGGAATGCTGACTGGGGGGAGAAGCAGGAGGAGGTGTATAAAAGGATGGTGGAGACACTTTAGCGGCAGTCGGGGGACTGGAATAGGGTGGCACNTATGGAACATTGCTTGTTTGGCCCCCATAAACTTGGGCAGAATTGTATCTTTCCTGAGGTACGGGAAAACTGGGATAGGGTGGGGGTGCGTCTGGAATTGTATGTACAGATGTACTTCTGCAACCAACGAAAATAGCCATCATAAATGGGACGGCCAAAAATAAATATGATTTAATGCACATGAGCAAAGCTTTTAATCTGAGAAATTCGTACTCTATATTTTGCTAGCATTGATCTCATTTTGGGCAACCGAAATCTCATTATTTCATTCATCTTACCTAATAATTAACTTTCGTGGTGAAACAGTGACAGTGCAAACAGTTGAATTTAAACTATTATATTAATTGGAAAAGTTAGTAAATAATGAAGGAATTGTTATTTTTAATTACTAAAAAGTTGCAAAATAATCTCAAGCATGCTTGATCAATATTTGAACATAATTGTTCACTTCTGCTCCCTCGGTTTGGGCAAGACCGGGGGAGCTTTTTTTAAGATATAGGTTTGAAAAACAGGAAAAATTGTCAATAAATCAAACCATCATGTATAAATTAAAGTTTTTCCAATTCCTAATTTTGGTATTCTGTGTAAATGCCTGTTTCNTAANCGGGCAAACGAAATCAATCAAAAGGCCACCCAGTTTACCTACCAANATTCCACCACCTCCAAGTTTTGCCAATAGCAGTTCCAANAATGGCAAGTTTAGCATAATTAGCGGTGAATATTATTCCCAGGATTCCAAGCCTTTTCTCTATAAGAGACTCATAAAAATCAATACCTCCACAGGANAAGCTTGGGTATTGCATTCAAAGCTNGGTAAAAACGGAGAAGTCCGCAGATGGATTCCTCTCGAAAATTAGCTATTGTTTATCGTTTGATAATTTAATCAATTTTATCAACAGCTCTTTGCAATTTGGCTTCAAGGCCTGATATTCGGTTAGCAAGTTTTCGATTTTTTAAAGAAAAATATCCTATCAACAGGGCAATCCCTAAAACAATCATTAGAATTTGGCCAATGGGTATATTCCCCCAAAAATGATTCCAAACAAGATAAAATGAACTAACACCTAGGCAAAGGCAGGCAGCACACAAACCAAAATTAATCATTACTCCCTGCAAGCCTTTTGGGGACTGGCGACCAAGCAAATCCTTGCTGTTAAGCATGGCTAGAAAAGAGAAAAGGGCATAAGGTAAAATTGCTAAACTGAGAAAATAGGATGGATCAGCCACCCAACTATCCTGGTCGGACAAGATGAAAGGACCAACTGAAGAAAGGGCCAGAAGTAATGAACCTGATTGGAATGGGGCACCCTTGTGTGGTTTGCCCAAAACCTCACAAACTAAGTGACCATTCAAGACCATCAATACCAGAATGGTTGAAAATGAAATAAGTAGAACTGAAAGACCGAGGAGATGGGGCAAAAAAGAATTATTATTCTCAGATAAGATACGGATCCATTGCTTGGTATCGGTATGAATGACCGCACGGGCCAAGGCTTTCTCATGGAATAAAAGAGATTCAATTTTCTCTTCTTGTTGGAAAGGAGGCAGGCTATCAAATGCCTGATGACCTATTTCAGACCTGATCCGTTCGGCCAGAAGTTCGTGTGTGGGACCAGAGGTTTCATGGACAAGAAATGGATCAGAGTTATCAGCATTGTGGGCATTATTTTTAACCAGTCCCTGATGTGCTATGGCCGATAAAATTGTTAGGGATGAAGAACACAAAACAAAAGGAATAAAGAGGCCACTAAATAGATTGAACTTTGCAAAACTATTGTGTTCTCTCCTCCAACCTCTTCCCAATAACAAAAGGGGGAGAGCAAAGAGTAGATTAATTCCTAATGTGGAAGAGAATGTGACCAGGGTAAGTTCTTTTTGTTTGGCGAGCAATTTTTCTTCCCAGAAAGGTCGAAAATCACCAGCTTCCCTCAAAAGAGAATCGTAAGAACCGGAAACCTCAGTCAAATGGTTTATACTGGGCAATAGACCATTAAAAATGTCTTTCGATAAAATTCCAGAAGTTGGCAATGTTAAGGAGATAGATACGATCAGACAGGCCGCCAGACCCCAAAGAATGGATCTTAGAACCCATTGAAATAATTTGGATTGGAAGCCAGAACGCTCATACCAAAAAGACAGAAATATGGACAAGGCAAGCATGCAGAAGGCCACCGCGACCTTACCCGCCTTATTGTCGAGAAAGGGAATTAATACAGAACCAGTAATCTCTGCCCCGAAGCGAAATTGTGGCATACACCAGGCAAAGTTGGTTATCATTGCGAAACCGGCAAGCCACCACCCAAGGGAGGGGTTCCATTCATTCTTAAGAAGAGAAAATAAGCTTTGCTGCGTATGAAGCGCAATATGGCTAATGGCCCAAAGTGAAAACATGCCAAGCAGCATTGCCCAAGCTTGCACCCAAAGTCCTTCAACCCCCAGTCTTTGCCCAAGGCCGAGGGATCCAACCAAGGAACCTGCACTAAGTGCGGCAAGGGTTAACCAAATTCCTGGACCACTGATTTTGGTGAAAGTCAAAAATTTCCTGACCCCACCAGAAGCATTCGCTTGCTCTAATAAATTTGCTTCTTTTGCAGGTTTTGTCACAGAAAGACAGGTTTTCGATCAGAATGTAAAGTAATAAAAGTTCTCCGCTATGGTGTTATTTCACTTCCATCGTTCCTCGCATCATCGCGAAGTGACCGGGGAAGGTGCATACATATTGATAGTCGCCTTTAGTTTTAGGAGCTTGAAAAGTAATGGTTTCTGTTTCACTTGGGCCAAGCAGCTTAGTGTGGGCGATCACATCTCCAAGTAGAGATTTGGGCAGTGGGTTAGTGGCACTGCCTCCAGAGGCTAATACTTTTTGTCCAAAGGCAACGGCATCAATCCCTTTTTTAAGAAAGACCAAGTTATGTCCCATCGCTATTTTTGGCAATGACCCAACATTTTTGAAAGTAATATGAATTTTTTCGCCAGGAGCAGTGACGAATTTTTTTACATCGAACTGCATCGCATCATTGCCGGAAATTATAATTTCCCGGGTAATTTCCTCCTCTGCATGTGCGAAGATAAAAAATGAGAAAAATGCAAGTAATTGGATATTAGTAAATTGCATGACGTTGGGTATTTAGGATTGGGGAAGGGTGGGCTTGAGGGCAGGAGTGCTGCATTAAACTTTGGTCATTGGGGCGTAACGATAATACACCTCTAACATTAAAATAGTCATGGTTGTACGGTATATATCGCTATCGCCATGGAAGTGTTTGCCATGGGGCCAGTGTCCATCTGATGCCTGGGCTTTTACCACAACTTGCTGGAATTTTTTATTCCATTCCCTCCAGTATTTGCTACTACCCGCACCTGTGGACTGAAAACATGCTTGTGCATGGTAGTACCATTCATACACATCAACTTTTTCCCAATCTTCAAAGAGCCGATTTTCTACAATAAAGTCTAGTCCTTTCTTTGCTTCAGGAGATTTGGCATTTTTCCAGATTTGTAAGCTTAGTACACCGGTCCCGGTAAGGGAACCATGGGCTGAATGCCCACCATGTCTTTCGATCATGTATTTAAATTTTCCGGATGAGTCCTGACATTTTTTTACATATTCAATCGCTTTATCCATAGTTTCATCGACTGAGACGCTGGTAATGCCAGTCAGGGCAAAAGCTTTAAGTGCCTGAATACACCAGCCAGTGACTGATAAATCGACATGGGCTCCAACTCCCTGTCCGAATCCGTACGCCCAGCCACCATTCGCGTTTTGTCCATCGATTACCAATTTAACCGCCCTGGTTGCGTACTCCTTGAGCTTAGGTATCTTGGTCATCGTGTATGCTTCGCAAAGTGCGTAAGTACGAATGGGATGAGCATACGACCCATGATTACCGCCCCCCTTGAGCCCGAGAAATTTCCCACTGTTGTCGTAATTACCCAATTTATCTGGAAGGGTAGAGGTAAGGAAATCAATCCCTCTTTTGACAGTTTCCCCGAATTCGGGTGAATCCTGAAGTTCGCAATGACCAAGATAGGCTAATATGGCCATTGCGGTCATGGCATCTCTATGGTCAGCCCCGCCCCCAGTTTTTTCCCCTTTGTCATTCTTGTCTTGCTTGCCCCATCCCCCATCCGAGTCTTGCACACTTTTGAGCCAATTCAGTCCTCGAACAATTGCATCCTCAGTCATGTCCTTGCCTCCACCCGAGCGCAGCCTTTCCACCCGTTTTTTGGGATCACATCTTTGCTGCATAACCTTGGGCAAACTTAAGCTTATTCCCTTGAGGGCACTTTTCATGGATTGGTTGTTCATGCTTGCCTGGGACATTTGCGGGGGTGCTGCCTCAACAACTGGGGCAAGATC
>NYYP01000004.1 GCA_002686835.1 Opitutia bacterium
CGATTTCAAGGGACAGATGGGNCCAACTAGTGTGGGAAAAAAAATTAACCCCAAGACGATTCTTAGCACTGGAAAGACNGGTAAGGTCGCATTACTTTTTTCTAATGGTACCCTAATCACGATAAAACCGGGTAGCAGGTTTTATTTGAGAACATACAAACAATTGGAAGGTGTTGTTGAAGGTAATTTGGACCCTGGTAAACTGGAAGAAGAACCCACCCAGTCTGAACTCTCGGCCCATTTGGATTATGGAAACTTGGTAGTCAAAGCACCCAAGCTAAAAAAGGGATCATCGATGAAACTTACCAGTCCCCTAGGTACTGCGGGTATTCGTGGTACTATGTTTCAATTGATGGCAGTAAGAAATTCGGTGACAGGAGATATTATGGGCGGTATCAACTTAATTTCTGGAGATATTGATTTTACGGATACTGGTGGGAATACAGTCTCTCTTTTATCTGGACAATCTATACAGTTAGCCACCAGTAAGTTGGGTGCCCCGGTTGCCAGTCANACCGGTGAATTGGTGGACCTAAGTTCAACCTACGGCCCTTCCCTGACCAATGGATTTTCTCCTCCGCCTTTGGAAAGTGTATTTCCTGGTTACTCCGAAGTTTCCTCCTCGTCTGCAGACGAATCTTCTGGGGAAGATTCATTCCCAACTATGGCGGTTGTTGAGCCGGCCAGTGTATCCGCAGGCGATTGGGAAATGATCCATGAACTTGCCACGGATTTATTCTTTGAGATCGAGACAGCTGAGACTGTGGCAGCAGATTTTTCATTTGAGGACTTAGTGCTTGCTCCTACTGTTGATATTCCCACTCCGGAACCGGAAGCTCCCGTTGCACCAGCATCGGTGACCGGAGAAACCCTTGCTGGTGCTGATTTAGAATTCTTTCAGGGTGGGCATCCGTCATTGCAACTTCTTGGAGAAAACGGAACATCTGAGGATAATTTAGTAACGATTTTGAATAATGGTGCCCTTATGGAAGTGGAAATGAGAGCACCGGCTGAGGGAATTACATGGCGTATAATTGATCCATGGGTAAAAGCCCTTGATTTTTTGGGGAATGATATTACATCCGATGTTCAAATTTCAGGTTCTCCAACCATCCTTCTGCCCAACAATATCACTGCCGAATCCGATGCTCCAGCACCCGGAGAAAAGGTATCTCATGAAGTTTCTTATACAATTCGAGACCTTCGTGGCTTAAGTACGGTAATCTTTAGGCAGGTCGATGTTATTGCCACTCGCCCAACTATCCAAGTATCAAATACTTCTCCCAGTTTTCCATGGAATGAGTTAGACCTTGATCAGGACGGTCTTGCTTTCGATTCATTCTACCAATGGATTCGAGATGATCTAACGGTTAGTGATGTTCGTGGAGAAGTCATTTCTTACTCGGATACACAAGTGCCCGGCACCTTTCATCTTAGTGGAAATTACGATCTTTCTGCAATCGGTACTTATAATGATATTCGGATTGTTGCTTTGGATTGGCGTGGACTTCGTACGGAGTCGGAACCTTTCTCTATAGAAATTACATCTCCTGAGAATTTGCCTGTCTTATCTACTACCCCCTTTTCATCAGAATTTTCAGCATTGGAAAATCAACAGGGAGTTTTGGAATATGGTGACCCTCTNTCTGAATATAGTGGATGGCTAAATTCGGGTACAGCGGTTGACTCGAGCGGTTCTTCGGTCGAGGTTACCACCAGAGTTTTTGGGAATGATGCTTTATCTCCAATNGATCTAGCAAATATCTGGCCCGAAAATGGNACCGACTATACAATCGTCTTTGAAGTAGTCGATCCCAGGTGGGCGACCGGGGGGGCTGACCCAGAGATGAAAGATCAGCTGACCGTATATGAAACTCATTCTATACGGGTTGTGGCAACTCCTCCAAAACTTGAAATCACTTTTCATAATCCAAGGGAAGGGCTTGGTGTATCTGAGGACTTTGACGAAATTTCTTATTTAGTTCGATCGAAAGAAAATATTTCTGAGTATCCAGATGATGGTGAGTTTATGATTAGTGCTGATCCTGGAGCATCAAGCAGAGAGGATCGCAAACTTTACTACAAAGCAACTGGCTATAATGGCTTTGGGGATGATATGACTTCGCTAGTNGTTGTTGAAAATTTGGATCAAGTNGATGATACCACCCTTAATGAAGCCACTTCACTTAATATTTCTGTCGACGATAAAACAGTTCGTGGGTTAAGCCAGGGTGCCATAACTATCCTTACCCCAAAAGTAAAAATTTTAGATGTTTTAGCTCCTACTCTCAGCTTTCCATCTGACCAAACAAATCCATTCACCGTTGCTGGTATTATGCCTGAAATCACCCTGCTAAGTGGTTCATTAAGGGAGCAGGTAACAGGCAACACGCGGGAGGACTACTACTTTAATGATCCAGGCATCAATATTATTGATAACTATTACACCCAAGCGGAGCTCTTTAACCACAACANCATTGAGTCATCGATGAGCTACACCTTCAAATACACCAATCTTAGCGATGTGTCTGATAGTTCGGGAGATATAAGTTATGACCCAGTTTTTGAATATGATGATTCCCGTCTCCAAACCAATTTAAATATGGGAAGNTTGGGAGATTATGAGCTGACATACTCCATTTCTGATCCATCTGAAAATTCCGATACTCTCACACGCTCTATTCAAGTTGAGGATAATATTTCACCAGTGGTTAAGCTCTATGGACAGCAAACTATGTATGTCGACTTACAATCCATTATTGATGAAGAGAGTAGGTTTTATGATCCTGGAGCCTATGCGATTGAGGACTTGTATGAGGAAGGTAAAGGCTTTTTTNATTGGGATACCGAGGACAATGAACTTTCTTGGAGTTACGAGATTCAAGTCTGTAACAATCTTGAACTAAATACCTATGATGATGCTAGCACTGTAGATAGAGATTTTGTAAAAAATACAATCGAAGGACTGTTGGATAATCCTCCATCGCAGGTATTACGGTACAAATTTCATTATATCTTAAAAGATCGTGCCTTGAATGAAGGGAGGGCTACCCGTACCATAGAAATTAGAGGATCTCCTAATTTATATCCAAGTATTTTCTTTCTTCTTTCCCATAGTGATGCCCTCGATGGAATCCCTACAAACCAGTACATTGATAAGCTTACCAACACCGCTACCTTGCCAACCTTGACTTGGGACATAGAGGTAGGCGAAGAGCTTTANACANATGCCCCGACAGCCAGAGTATTTACTGATTTAGGTGGTGGGAATGAAGAGGATAATTCCTATCANGTGCAGTTGATTTCATTAGATTCATCAAATTCTACGATGGAAATTCTTAGTACTAGTGCAAAAGATCAGGTGCCATCTAGTTTTTTCACTTCGGTTAATTATTGGAACGATAATGGAGTACCAAATTTTGTTAGTGGAACTCCTGGTTCATACTCGATAATTCAGGAATCTGATACTAACTGGCGAAGAATAGTGCTAAGGTATGTGGTAACAAACAGTCTTGGTAATAATTCAGTCCGCGATATCGAAGTTCGATTATTTGATACCACTCCTCCTACAATCACAAAGAATACCTTTACNGGTGGTACATTGGAGGTAGGAAGTGTATTCAATGATCCGGGTGTTGTTATTACTGATTCGGCAGGTTCCACCATAACNTCTACAACCACGATTGACCTTGTTCACCCACAGGGCGCTGAAGATAACGCCACCTTCATAGAATTATCAAATCGTGGCTTTTGGGAAGCAGGGGATTTCTCCATTACATACACGGCGGAGGATGAATTTGGCAATCAGGCAGAGGCGCAAGTGCTTAACTTAAGTGTGATCGACAGTAAGGACCCCCATGTTGCAATTATCACCCATGATGCATTGACAGAATTCAATAGTGGTAATGGGCTAGGCAGTTCCGACCTCTCTTATCAGGATGCGAATAATCCATCGGTATCTCCCAATACAATATTCGAGGATGACGGGAGTCTTCAGGCGAAACTTGCAAATCTCTCAGTCNATTATGATAATTTTAGCTTTTTTAGCGAAGATCCTTTTGTCAGGGAGGATGGTNCNAAAGATTTTCAACTGAAAGCTTCCGAACTCCATCCCGATTTTCTCCAAGCTTTAAGAACGGACCCCCAAAGCCTGGTAAATTCTACCTCAGATCCCAATAGTTATATTCAAGCCACAGATCCATTTGGTCGGACCTTTTCATGGTATAGTCCAATGACAATAACTTTTAATGACGGAACTAGNATACAAGATCCGGGGATTTTGATTTATGAAGCTTCCAACTCAGGTGTCACGATTAACGCCACTATTGATCCAGAATTTTACGGAGAAGACCAAAACCAAACCAAAAATATTGGAATCAATATTACAGTAACTCAAAGTAATACAAGTGCTAGACAAACAATCATTAGCAACGCNAGAACTTATACTTTTTTGGATGANATAAAACCTCTAATTTCTGTTTCTCCTTANACAGATTCCAATACCACATTTATTGTNGTGGAAGCAGGTTCNANTTATATTGATGAGAGCAGTGAAGGAAANTCATACCGAATGTTGGTTAACGATGTTCTTGACGGAAGTGAAGAAATACTGAGTATTCGNGCAGATGATGTTGCAGACGGTTTGATAACGTCTTCAATCGTTCGAACAATTACTGATTTGAATGGTTCATCAAATTTAGGATCGGTTTTTACTTCTTATCCACATGTTAACCATATCTTTCAGGTTGAGTACAATGTTCAAGATAGTGAAGGAAATGCGGCCGATACAGTTTATCGTTACCTAATTATTAAAGATACAATCGCACCTCTGATCTACCCCCAAGCAGATGGTAATACTAGCGATAATTTTNNGATCGATTACCNAAGTTTATCTCCCAATGCTAATTCGCTTTCTGCTGTTGAGGATNATTTATTATCTGGATTAGTTGCTTCTGATTATGGTGCNCNAGGNGCNGGTGTATCNGATACCATTGATGGGGATTTGGATACGACTGCAAATCGTGAAAAATGGAATGTTTCTATAACCAAACCTTCCACAGATTCCCTTGATCCGGGAGGAAGTTTTGATGAAGGCAGGGTTTATCCATTTAATATGAATGAAAGTGGATATGTTGTAACCATTACCGTAACAGATGAGTTTGGAAATACATCTGCTGCCAGAACGAGGAGTTTGAAAGTAGGAGATTACCAAGCCCCAACCATTACCCTAATTGGAGATGGTGTTATCCATGATTTTTTAAGGTACTCTACCAATTCTGGCCTAAGCACAGAAACCGAAGGAATTTCAGGTCAAGACTTTAACGCCACTGGATTTGGGGGAGGAATGCACAGAATCATGTTGGATAATTATACATTTGTTGATCCTGGTGCATATGCAGAAGATGCAAACTCTTACTTCCCGTTTCCTGAATATAAGGATATTGATCAAGATGGTATTGGTGAAACCTATGCTATTCGGAGAGTCCAAGACCGTTCTGAAATGGAAGCATGTGAAGAAATCGGAGTTATCTATGTTTACAGTGCTTTGAATAATGAATTATTGAGTGATCCATTTTTGCACTACCAAGGTTTGATGCAGAGTAATATATACGGTTCAGACACCAATGTTACAATTACCCCCTCTCAAAATGTTAAAGTACCTGATGTCGATGGGAATAATTATACTTTTAATGAGGCAAATAAAACGGACGGTGTTAACATGGATGTGGTAACTATGACGAATGAATACAAGGTCAAGGATGGTTGGGGCAATGAAGCAACTGCATCAAGAATAATTTATATTTATGAAAGTCGACAGTTTCCTGGCTTTGCTTTTTTTGCCACTCCATTAACTGATGGGGATGGGTTGCCTTTTGAGCACCTCTATGATGACGGTTCAGAGAATCGTGCTTTTTTAAATGACACTCGAAAAGATACCGATGGGGATGGTGTAAGTGACTTCTGGGAAAAAGCATTTGGGTCAAATCCTTTGGACAGGACAAGCGTTCCATCAGAGGATCTTTCTGATCCGACCATATACAATTCGATTGATTTTAATACCTCGAACGCACAGTAGCTTTGTTTCCCGAAATCTAAAATTTCAATATCCAAATATTAAGCAATTCAATCGTTGTCTGGAGAACTATTCTCAATTAAAAGTGTAGCGTCTTTTTTATTTAGTCCCCATAGTTTAACGGATAAAACAGTGGTTTCCTAAACCGTAGATCGAGGTTCGATTCCTCGTGGGGACGCCACTTGATACATGGTTCAAAGATTTTAAATTTCCAAGTTTGCAATCAAACGACTGTTACTATGCTTTGAGATTAAATAATTTGTGGGGATGGAGAATTGGATAAATATTATTTTGGCAGTACTTCCGCCCTTTGCATTACTTTTTATTGGGTCTTTGGCCAGAGGAATGGATTGGTTGGGGCGTGAAGCAGACCGTACATTATCCCGTTTCATTATCTGTGTATTGTACCCGTGTTTTATTGTTTATCATGTACTTGGCACAGATTCGCCCATTGAAGTAGAAGAGGCATGGATAGCTGCAATCTTTGGCTTTCTTGCTATATCAATTGGATTTACAATTGCCAGACTGGTCGCTCAAATGTGCAAAATTAGTAATGCCGAGAAACCGGCTTTTTGTTTTTGCTCAGGCATTTTTAATTATGGATTTTTTGCCATACCCGTGGCCTCACTATTTTTTGGGAATGAATTGGTAGTTAAGATCATTCTTTTTAATCTTGGGGTGGAAGTGGCAATATGGACGGTTGGTATTTTGTTACTTACATCCTCCAGGTTAGAAATTCGTAAGATTTTTAATCCTCCTGCAATATCCGTAATTCTCGCATTAGTCTTACAGGTCTTGGGAGGCAGGGAAATGTTTCCTGATTTTAGTTGGGAGGTATTATCGATGATTGGGAATTGTTCAATTCCTATGGCATTGATGATCATTGGAGCTAGTTTTTACGACTTACTGAAGGGGTACCGGCCTTCACCAGGTTTTCGGGTGGAACTTGGAGCGGTCATCACTCGAGCAATCATTGTTCCAGCCATTTTTTTATTATATGCAAATTATGGATGGATTCCCCAACAAACATCTTGGATGTCTGAGGTTTTGTTAGTTCAGGCAGCTATGCCAGCAGGGGTTTTTGCCCTTGTGGTTGTAAAAAATTATGAGCAAGACACAGAGACCGGACTTCGGGCAATCATGGCCACTATGTTGGTAAGTATAGTTACCCTCCCGACCTGGCTTTGGATTGGGATGTATTTACAAAAAGTTAACTAATTAAAATACTCGAAGGCTAAGGTGATAAAGGTTACTTAGCAGGGGCGTCTTCGTACCTAGCCTTCGAATCCAAAGTTTCAAAAATATTGGATACTTTCTTACGTAATTTATTATATTCCTCCGCATAAATCAGAGAAACCAAATAGTGTTTGAACTCTTTACGATCGCGAATGATTTTAAGATCGAGCTCCTCCATTTCCTGAGCAAATTTGATATGCATCTTATCTATTTCACCATCGAACTTTTTGAATTCCTTATCGATGTGGAGTTTTGCCCGAGAAATTGCACCAAGTAATTTTTGGCTGTTCCGACAGTCCCGGCTCGTAAAATCGTGAAAGGATATAATACCAGATGCTAATGCAGCTGCAAAAGCAGTAACTTCAAGCTCATTTTTGTTACTTTCCTTAACTGCCCAGCCTTCAATGGCCTTGAGCAATCGACTGATGCAGGCACGCGCCTCTTCGGAGTCAGAAATTTGAACATCTTCGTCTTCGGACATAACAATAATAACTTAACAGTAAAAATAATAAAAATACAGAAATTTGGAGATTAAATGATTTAGAATATTAAATTTACGATTTGTGCAAGCTTTTGATATAATGGTCTAAATCTTTTCGAACTGAACCACTTAATAGAACTAGACCCAGAATATTGGGGAATGCCATGCCAAGAATCATCAAATCTGAGAAATCAAGAATATTGGTAGCCGTTATGATGGAGCCCAAAAAAGTAAATAGTAGAAATAAAAACTTGTAGGTTAGGGATGAACTATCACCGAATAAATAAACCCAGCATCTCTCTCCATAATAAGACCAAGATATCATAGTGGAAAATGCAAAAAGAAAAACAGCAACGGCAAGAATATAGGGAAACCATGGAATTACTCCCCCCATCGCCGCAGAGGTCAGTGCACCACCCTGATTTTTAGCAATCAATTCTGCATTTACTGGATCCAGGTATGCTCCAGTAATAATAATAACCAATGCGGTCATGGTACAAACTACAATGGTATCAATAAAGGGCTCAAGTAGTGCGACTATGCCTTCTTCAACTGGGTCTCTAACTTTTGCAGCAGAGTGGGCAATGGCAGCAGAGCCAATGCCGGCTTCATTGGAAAAAACTGCCCTCTTTACTCCAATAATTAAAACGCCCAGAAAACCACCAAAGGCAGCATCCGGGGAAAATGCTTGGTTTAAAATTAAGCGAAAAGCATTTGGGATCTCGGCTATGTGAGTTCCGAGAATAAAGATACAGGCGAGCAAATAAACGCCACACATAACTGGTACAATAAATGAGGCAACCCGAGCTATGCTTTTAATCCCTCCAAGGATTACCAGTCCGACCAACAGGGCCATAAGCAATCCATAACCCCATGAAT
>NYYP01000024.1 GCA_002686835.1 Opitutia bacterium
ATCCGGCCAATCTGCTCAAGTCTCTGTATTTAACAGATGTCGCCGAAATGATGAATCCAACTCCTAGGCCCAGCATTGCAGATTGTAATACTAATAGAGGTAAAAGAAAAATAAACGGTGATAGGCAAGTAATGGAACCTGGGTTTGATGAGCGATATATCCAAATTGCAAATAACAGTACGATGAGCTGAATAATAAAATTTAAAAGGGAGGAAAAAGCTTGGGTTAAAGGAGGAATTAAACGCGGAAAATACACTTTGGAAAATAACCCAATATTTGATTGAAGTGCGTTAGATCCCAAGCCAAAGACTTGTGCAAAATATTGCCATGCCATGTTACCACAAAGATAGAATAAGAATGCAGGGTGCCCATCAGTTGGAATTCCTGCAATGTTACCAAAAATTACTGTAAAGACTGCACTGCCGGCTAGTGCTTGAATAACGACCCAAAAAGGCCCCAAGATTGTCTGTTTGTAGCTTGTTACAAAGTCTCTTCGAATAAGAAGAATAAAAAGATCTTTAAAAGAAAAAATTTCACTAAATCCTAAGTCAAACCAAGATCTTTTAGATTTGATAATTATTTCTTTGCTACGAATAGGCATTGATGAGATGGGGAACTTTTAATTTTCTTGCATGTAATTAAAACTCAATCTTCGGTTAGCGAGTGCCTGTAATTTGGTAATTGCAGTTTGGGTCGAATCGACATTGGCTAGAGCAAGGGCGAGCATGGTGCCGCCAACATTACGGCGACCNTCAAGGGCTGATTCCACTCGTCCGTCAAAGCTGTANCCTCCCCGAGGAAAAAGGTTGGGCTNGCCAGGNGCGAGTTTGTNGGGCCAGAAGCACCTGAAAACAAATAATTTGCGATAATTCCTNCTGAATTCATAGGCTTCNAANNNNACNTCCNNNTNNCCAATNTNAATNGGNACNANNATNGGATCTTGNCCANGAGNNGGNTTGATNTGNGTGAGACCAGTTAGAGGAAGGCAGGACTCGGGTGAGTGGGTGGACAAAACCGCTGTACAGGCNCCCCCAGAATCCCAACGAGCTTCAAATGCCTGCCAGTACTCAGTNTTCGGATTAATAACAAGNTGGCCAAAATTATTNAAAANANTNCGAAAACGGTCCTGCCATTGGGTGGAACTNGCTTCTTCGTAGTGTAATTGTGCGGCAACTTGGCGNGAAATATCCTGCTCGNTAGTTAAAATCGTNGGGTCTTCCAGGNTGATTTCTAATCTTGGCAAAGTTGCCAAGCCATTTTCAGTGCTTCGATAGTGCGCTTCCGTCCAATAGGCACCACCGCTGATAAATAATATGCTAAGGATGCTGAAGATTGGGTTGGGTGTACTTCTTAAATTAAGCCAACGGTTGGGCTCATTGGATAGAGTGCTGAGGAACATTCCCCCTTTTGCCATCCGGGCGAGCAAAAGAATGGCAATAAAAATGAGACCGGTTTCAATCCACCCGGCAAGATCGTGAATCGAAGGAGCGGACCACTCGGAAATTGTGAAAAGAGGCTCATCCAAATAATGCCCTTTGCCCTTCACTTTTAGAAANGAAAGTGAAAAGGCTCGNCCGAGGTTGAAGGCAAGGGCGATAAGGGTGCCGCCAATGGCAAGTACGATTCGGTTGATCCAACCAAACCTGTAATATGCTCCAAGAAAGAGAGTGACGACTAGGGAAGCTTGCAGTCCGTTAATACCGCTACATGCCTGATCCACTCCTATTTTGCCAAATACTCCAACATCAATCACGGTGCCTTCAAGCCGTGCTTCGTGCTCCATCAAAAGCAANATGTCTACGATTATCGAGGATACTCTNTCNTGGAGCCANTGCGTGAGTTCNAGATCACGCTTTAGCGGCCAAGGAATAGCGACCAGAAAGAAAAGGAGAGGGAAGAGCAGGTGCTTGATCCTCCGCCATCCTCCATCGTCGTACCAGTGCACGAGGGAGAGCAGAAAGACGATGCCAAAGAGGGCAAAGTTGATCAATCGCCAATCGGAGTTGGCTCCGCGCACCAACCAAACTGGAACGAAGGCAAAAATAAGCGGTATTCCGATGATTAACCAAAGTTTTCCCTGCAAGGGAGAGATGTGTTCAGGAGATTCTACCTCGTTATCCTTGGGGTAAGTTTTGAGCAGTAAAAAGAGACACAGCAGGGGAACTAGATAGCCGTGGGCGTACTGCTCATTTGTTTCCCAGGTAAAAGAGAGTTGAAAAAGTAAGANGTACCAGGGCAGGAGNAGGGCAAGGGCACCGAGCCATACTTTCCACTTTGGAGGAGTACCCGAGTGTTTGGTATTCTTTGGTGGAGAGGGAGGTGTGGGGGCGTTGGTNCTCATGTNANAATNAAAACTGATNNGGNAANAGNGCNTGCANGCTTTCCNTTTCTGCCCGGTCCATTTTGGCAAAATTCACTTCTTTGCTTAAAACTAACGCTTTTTCGGAATCTTTGTTTAACCGGTAAATCTGAGAGACAAGAAACGACCACGCCCCGCGCGAGTTTGCCCATTGGCGCCAATCATCTGTGCGGCCAAGAGCGACGAGGGCTTTGTCTGGTGCATCGTTACGCAAGTGACCAAGAGCAAGGGTAATCTTTGCCTGTGGCAAATTGGTGCGTTCACACACCAATTCAGCTTCTTGTATCAANTTGTTTAGGGTGTTGGAAGGAGTAGGAAGCTTTGGATTAAGGAGTTTTAGATACAGATTAGAAATTTGTAAAGTAGGGTCTTCTGGGCTGATTTTTGAAAGTTTTTCAATCCAGTTTTGNAAATCTGTAATATCGGCTGATCCCGCCCTGTGCTCGAGCAACTTGGTTAGTGCAAAGCGAGCATGGATTGATTGAGAGGAGAGCTTTTCTAAAACATGACAAAGTCCCCGAATATCTCTNGATGCTTCTANATAGAGGCAAACGGTACGAACTTCGCGAGGATCATCACCGAGCAAGGGAATGAGGCGATCGAGTACATCCATTGAATCTTTATACTTATTTTGCATAGCAAACGCACGAGCTTCAACAANCATTCGCCAAAGGGTAGGGATTAGGGGTGCATTTGCTACTTCGGCATGAATACTCTCAAGATTACCAACTTGGGCGAGTGCATTCATCCGCAATTTAAAAAGATCTTCATCCACCCTTGCCTTCGAAGGTGGCAAAAAGTCAAGNAATCTTTGAAATTCNCCTAATCTNGCAAGCCAACGAGAAAAAATAAGGAGTTCTTTTCGTTTCTCCATATCAAACAAAGTGGAGCATTGAACCACAATTTCTTNTTTTCTTACTTCATTGTTTGTGGACGCATATTGCAGGGCGTGAATGCGTAGGTAGTCAATGGGTTCAGAATATGGGTTGGAGCGAAGAAGTTCAATGCATCGGTTTAAGCTTTTGGGTGATAGTGGATTGAGCAGATGGAGCAATGTCATGTGGCGAATAGCATCGACGCCAATTTTATTTCTTTGGGCACTCAAAGATGCCAGGGATCTACCAATGTTGATCAAGTCTGAATTGTCTTTTAAATGAACGGCTAATCGGCTAAGCAAAAATACGCCCTCGGGATATAGAGGATATTCATCAAGCAATTGAACGAGTCTTTCCCTTGCTTGTTCTGCTTTNCCCGTTTCAGCAAGAAGTTCGCAAAAAATGAGGATATTGTCAGGGTCGGTCGACCATCTGGGGTTTTCCAACAGTCGATTTATTTCGCGATAAGAAACCTCTCCTGCAATCTTTCGATTTTGGAGNGGCAAGTCATCATTTTTCAAGGTGACTAGGCTTTTTTCTAAGAGTTCAGATCTTTTTTCTAAGTNCTCGATNTTTTCAAGTGCGACTGACCATTTGAGAAGGGCTTCTGCAGGGTCNGTACGAAATTGTAAACGNACATAATTATACAATGTTTCCTCATCATCAGGATTAAGCAGATGAGCGATGCGACCTCGCCTAACACCCTCATTGAGTAAACCTCCCGCATTATCAATTGTTTCATCNAGATAAATCTTGGACTGNTTAAATAACTTAGCTGATTTCCAGTTGCGAATCTTAGGAAGGTAAAAATCAACCGTAAAAAAGGCTCCGCCAAAAATGAGGAGGCAGATTAAGGAAAATATATAGCTAAGGTGAAGTCCGAACATTCTTTAAAAAGAAATGAAACATTTTATAAATAGGACAAAGCTACCGCACTTGGCCGTTTGCTCAAAGCAAAGCCAATCTGGAAAGTATAATGATATGGAATCTGGCAAAAATTACCCGGTGCCTATGGGGTGGGCACTGGGAAAGTCAACTTCTTGTTCGTCAATTTCTACTTCTGTGGGACGGCCAAGGATTTCAAAAAGTACNCGGACCCGTTCGCGGGCAGGAATTAGCTTAGTGACCACGCCCTGATCCCCCTTGAACAGTCCGGAAATAACCTTAATTTTATCACCGATTTTGTGAGGTTGGTCAGGAATTTCCAAAATTCCGTCAGGTGATAGGAGTCGTAGTTCNATCATGACCTGTGGAGAAACATGTACGGGCACGCCTTTTCTCCTGACTATATATGCGACACCNCGGGCATAGNNAACATTACGCAAATGCTCCACTGGATCAAAGCGGGCAAAGAAGTATCCAGGGAATAAGGGCTTCAGNGGTTCGGGTTTTGCTTTNCTNGCNCGTTGGGTACGGGGAATAAAAACTTCGACGCGGTCCAAAGTAGTCAGGGTGGATGAGGCAACCATTTCCTGCCTTGGTTTTGCTCGTACACAATACCACCCAACTGACCAATCCTTCATTTCCTGCTCGTCGGTTCTCATCCTAAAATTTCAATAATCCGGCAAGAGCGGGCAATAAGCGACCTCCTGCTCGAGTTAATCGTTTTAATTTTTCAATTCTTAATCTGTAAAAGTCCTCAGTTTCTGGATCTTGTCCGGACAAAGAATTTTCCATTCGCTCAATTCTATCCTTNGCACTTTCCATGTGAGGCAAAATTTCTTCTTTGATGAAGTTGGCAAAGAGTCGACGAAATTCNATTTCTGCAAGATAGTGGTCTCTTCTATCTCCTGGAACATAAGTTGTTCGGACCGCTTTAAGGGAACGAAGAGTTTTTAAGCCCTGACTGGCCGACCCCAAACTTATTCCAAGTCGGTTGACAATCTGATCCATAGGCAGGGGGGAATTAGAAAAGTACAGCAGACCATAAATTTCACCNACGGATCTGGGCATGCCCAAAATTCCCATCATACGGACAAAAAAATCGATCGACTCGATTTCCAATTCTTTGCCCATTTCNANAACGGATAATTTTCCTGATTTAGAGGTTGTGGTGGGCATTAACTTCAAANTTTTCAAAAAAAAAATGAAATTAGCAAGAAATTTAAGAAAATTTATTTATGAACGACTATAAATATTATGTAACTTCTTTCTAATCTATCTACTTGCAACAGAGATCCTAATTTAGTAATTTTTTTTTATGCAAAATCCTAGAGACCAAGGGCACGCTCTATTACACAGAATGTGCCTCTTAGCCCTTATTTTTGTATGGTTCTGGGCATCATTAGACATTTGGGCAATCTGGGATCTTTCGCTAATAACTCTGCCTTGGAATTATGCATTGGTCGCAATGACAGGTTTGCTGGTAGCAACCTTTGGTTCGTTGCAAAATTATGGAGCTTTTTACATCAAAAATGGATGGCAGCGCGTTCGAGAGTCTTTTAACAAAGCCAATTTCCAATCATCACTGATTGCCTTTTTTGTTTTTGGTTCCTATTTCGCTACAAAAGACAACGAGACTAGTCGTCTATTTCTGGCCTTTTACATAATCATTTGTTGGCCACTCTTGCTCGGTGCAAACTTTGCCCTCCCAGGAATTTTTAAACGGGTTATCGGATTTCGAGGAATGAACAAAGAAAGTTTGCTTATCGGGAATCCACATTCCGTCAGGGACCTGAATCTTTGGATGCAACAACAATCTTCAAATGGTTTTTCGTTTTGTGGAGTTTTTTCTACCTCCAGGAGAAAATCCGATTTGGTGCCCGGCTTGCAAGATTTAGGATATTTTGATGACCTCGAAAATTACCTACAGGAAAACCGAGTACACCAGTTAGTTGTTTTACCTGACCGTTTGATGGAAGACTGGGTAAGTCGGGTGGCAGAGTTAGCAACGCAGTATGGTTGTCGGGTTCTGATTTACAATAATCTTTCTGGGTTATTTGATGCACGCCTCGTATTCATGGAAGAATCTGGAAGGCAATTTTTCACCCTCTTAAACGAACCCCTTGAAAGCCCGTTTAACCAAATGGTAAAGAGGTGTTTTGACTTGGCATTAAGCATACCAGCTATCCTTCTGATCCTGCCCCCTAGTATTTTACTCGTTAAACTTTTTCAAGTTATGCAGGCACCTGGTCCGGTCTTTTTCAAACAGGAACGAGTGGGTTTGGGAGGCAGGAAATTTGTTATTTGGAAATTCCGTTCGATGAGCCATGTCAGAGATGGTGAGCGCGATGAATCCGTACAAGCCCATAAGGGAGACGATCGAATTTTTGNATTTGGACGGTTCATGAGAAGGTTTAGCATTGATGAATTACCCCAGCTTATAAATGTGCTAAGGGGAGAGATGAGCCTTGTAGGACCGAGACCCTACTTGGCCGAGCATGATTATTTGTTTGAGCGTAACTACAAAGCATATCGGGTGCGCCAGTTTGTAAAACCAGGCGTAACAGGTCCTGCCCAATGCCGGGGGTTGAGGGGAGAATTCACCGATCCTGAGTTGGTAAGCAAACGTATCGAAATGGACTTCAATTATGTAGGGAATTGGTCCATATGGTTGGATGTGGAAATTGTGTTCCGTACGATTGGCCAAGTGATTTTTCCGCCAAAGTCAGCGTATTAAGTACAAAAGAGGCGGATTGCATTGGCAAATTCGTGATCCCATGCAACATGCTTTGAATGCATTCTAACTCAGTTCAGGGTTTGGGNATCTCTTTTTATAACGGAGATTTAGATGGTGCTTGCAAACTTTTAGAAATGGGCGGATTGGTAACGGCACCCTCCGGACCAGGCCTGGCACAGGACCTAACTGCGTGTTCTGAGTACCGCAGGGCCNTGGAGCAATCTGATCTCGTTTTGGCAGATAGTGGTTTACTGTGCCTGTGGAAAAAATGGGTTCAAAAACAAGATCTTTCCCGAATCTCCGGCCTTATTTTTTTACAGGAAATTCTGAATCGTTTGGATTGGAAAGAAGGATCAACATTTTGGATTATGCCTGATAAGAAGCAGGCAGACGCCAATGTTATTTGGCTTGAGGAAACTTATGGGACCAAAATAAATCCTTCCAGCTTATACATAGCTCCTCAGTATATTAAGAGAGGGGCGTTGGATGATCCCATCATGCTCTCTCAAATAGAGTCTCTTAGACCGGGTTCTGTTTTTATACAATTGGGAGGAGGNGTACAGGAAAGATTGGGTATTTATTTGAAGGAAAATTTATCATATAAGCCCAGTATTTACTGCACGGGTGCTGCACTGGCTTTTTTATCGGGACAACAGGTAAAAATTCCTCGATGGGCGGATNGACTCTATCTTGGATGGTTATTTAGATGTTTTTTTAAACCCTCCGTTTTTATACCTCGCTACACCAAAGCATTAAGATTGCTCATGTTGCTCGCAAGATATGGAGATCAGTCTCCAGTGATCCAGGATTGAGTAAAAAAGCGAAAACTCTACCTTAATTTGTTTATGCAAGCGAACTTGCCAAAATCAGAAAGAAAGGACAAAGAACCGAAGCGTGCAAGTGTGCGAACCATGGGATGCCGGTTAAACCAGTCTGAAGGAATTGCCATCGAGGGAAAACTAAGAGAGGCAGGATATGANCTTGTTCCCTTTGGGGAACCCGCAGACCTCGGCGTTATTAACACTTGTACAGTTACCAATGAAGCAGATGCAAANTCGCGCAATGCCATTCGCCGATTTTCTCGAAANAATCCTNATGCNACTACNGTAGTTGTGGGGTGTTATTCTCAAATATCNGCTAATGAAGTGGCGATGGTTGATGGGGTGGACTATGTGATTGGTAACCATGATAAATTAAATTTCCTTAATTATTTAAGCGAAGAAAAGCCAGAGACCCCTGTTGTGGTAAGGGAAAGGATCGATCGGGAGGATTTTTCCATTGGTTTGGTCGGGGAGGCAAAATTTGAGCAACGGGCAAATCTTAAAATTCAGGACGGTTGCGATTTTATGTGCTCATTCTGCATCATTCCTTTTGCCCGAGGACGGGCTCGTTCAAGGGATTGGAGTGATTTGCTTGCAGATGCCAAACAAATGCTTGGGAAAGGAGTGAGGGAATTGGTGCTTACTGGAGTAAACCTGGGTACTTATCAATCGGAAGGTCGGGGTTTTATGGNAATGATCGAAGGNNTGAGNNAATTGCCTCAGTTGAACCGTTTACGAATAAGCAGTATTGAGCCAACCACGATTCCCGAACAGTTGTTCCCACTAATGGCAGACCCCNAACATCCGCTCATGCCTTACCTNCANGTTCCCATGCAGGCTGGGAGTGATCTTACTTTGGCNCGCATGAAAAGGAGGTATANCCTNGCAGAAATGGANGCATTTTTTGCCNGGGCGGTTAGGGAAGTGCCCAACCTGTGTGTGGGAACTGATATGATGGTGGGGTTTCCGGGTGAAACGGATGCTGATTTTGAGCAAACCTGCAAAACTTTCATCAATGGTCCATTTACCTACTGTCATGTATTTACCTATTCTGAGAGAGAGGGTACGCCTGCGGCTAAGGCAAGCGAGCAGGTGCCGATGGAGAAGCGCAGGCGCCGGAGTGCTCATTTACGCCGGCTTTCGGCATCCAAGAAAATGGACTTCCATTTGNATTATCAAGGTAAAGAAATGCAGGTGCTTTTAGAAAATCCCAAGAATGATAGCTATTTTGCNTACACCGATAATTATTTAAAAGTCCGAGTGCNGGAAAAANCCAAGGGTTTAGCCAATCGCATGGCNAGGGTAAGGATAGGAGAGGCATATCCCGAATATTGCTCAGCAGAATTATTGGACTGGGAAGGTAAGGATTAGGTTTTTCCCCTTTCGTCTTGCTCCATTACCCTCCTTTAATGGATAAGTGTGAGAATATGAAAAAAATCTTTCTTTGCGATGGTCATAATTTGGCCTTCCGGGCGTTTTATGGAATTCGCGAACTGTCCCGCTCGGATGGATTTCCTACNAATATGATTCATGGATGGGTGCGNTCTTTCTGGCGATTGGAAGATGATTTTTCTCCAGATGAAATATGGGTTTATTTTGACCACGGGGGGTGTCCGGCAAGAGAAAATATTTTGCCTCAATATAAAGCAAACCGGGGTGCCCCTCCAGAAGGGTTTTCGCAGCAATTAGAAATCGTGAAGGAATTAACTGGGGCTATGGGATATGGATGGGGGCAAAATGAGGGATTGGAGGCAGATGATCTNATCGCAACGAAGGTAANAGAGTTAAGNGGNCANGACTGCAAAGTTACTATAGTTTCATCCGACAAGGACCTCGCTCAACTGGTTTCTTCCAATGTTGAGCAATTACTACCGCCCCCTACTGCCAATCCTCGAATTGGATGGCGCATGTTGAATGAAACAGGGGTGAATGAAAAATTTGGTGTTTCTCCNGAAGCGATCCTCGACTACCTAGCCATCATAGGAGATCAATCAGACAATATTCCTGGTCTTTCCGGGGTAGGTCCCAAAACCGCGGTTAAATGGATTCAGGAATTTGGAGACATGGAAAATTTGATTGCCAATGCCGGGCGCTTACACCCAAAGCGCTTTTGCAGTGTTGTGTATGAGCGNAGGGAAGNCCTTAGACGAAACCTTAAACTGATTAAGTTGATCTCTGATGTTGATTATTCCCCAATCGTACCAAAACCAGTTTGTTTGGAAAAGTTGGAGAATATTTTTACTGCTATGGAAATGTCCAAGTCCTGGGAGGAAGCACAAAAGAGATATGCTGCCAGATTATAGCCAAAATATTCTAGATTTTGTTAAAAGAGGCTTTTCGCCGGGCAGGCTCTTTGATATTACTTCTAGATGAATACCTTGTTAAGTTTTGGGCTACCGAAAGGTAGTTTGGAGGATGCAACACTCAAGCTTTTTGCCCGTGCGGGATTTAATATAACCAAAGGTTCGCGGTCTTACACTCCGAGCTGGGATGATCCTGAAATCGATGGTCGTTTTGTCCGGGCACAGGAAATGAGCCGTTATGTGGAAGACGGATTTTTTGATTGCGGATTGACCGGTCGTGATTGGGTAAAAGAAAACGGATCAGATGTGGAAGTGGTGACAGATTTGGTCTACAGTCGGGCATCAAATCGCATTTCCAAATGGGTATTGGCGGTTCCGGAAGCATCAGAGATAAAATCGGTCAAAGATTTACAAGGAAAAAAAATAGCAACGGAACTGGTCCAAGTCACCAAGGGTTTTCTTGGCTCCCACGGTGTGGAGGCAGAGGTCGAATTTTCCTGGGGAGCAACCGAAGTCAAGGTGCCAGAGCTTGTTGATGCGATTGTCGATTTAACTGAGACTGGAAGCTCATTGCGGGCGAATAAGCTAAGGATTGTCGATGTTTTGATGGAGACAAACACTGTGCTTATTGCAAACAAAGATGCTTGGGCAAATCCAGAAAAGCGGGCAAAAATCGAGAGTATTTCNTTGATGCTCGATGCCGCCTTGCAGGCAGATGGAAAGGTCGGTTTAAAGCTTAATATTGAAAGATCTAAACTTGCGGATGCTCTCAAGCAAATGCCCGCATTGCGCAATCCAACGGTTTCATCTCTTGCCGATGAAGCTTGGGTTGCCGTGGAAACCGTGATCGAAAAAAGGGTATCCCGTGACCTTATCCCGGCCCTCAAGGCAATGGGTGCAGAAGGGATCGTGGAATATCCTTTGAATAAGGTTGTTCCCTGAACGCTTGCAATCTGAGTAATTTTTTCTTCTTGCCGTATAAGAGGAATGCTTCATTTTGAAGCGTTCGTTCTTTTCAACTCTACAACCATTAAACCCTCAACCCATCGGGTAAGGATTGGCTCGTAGTTCAACAAACTACGATTTTATGCATCCACCCGACTGGCTAGAATAAATACAATTATACAAGCATGAGTACTGTCATGGAAGAATTGCTCGCAGAGAGCAAAATTGAACAACTTAAGGAAGGTTCTGTAATTTCTGGAACCATTATGGAAATTCGACCCACAGAAGTGGTGATTGATTTCGGNGGCAAAGCAGAAGGAGCTATTCCTGCCCACGAATTTTTAGATCTCAGTGAACTTGAGATCGGATCTGATATCGAAGTATTTCTTGAACGTCTGGAGGATCGCGATGGCAATCCCCAACTTTCCTTCGACAAGGCTGAGCAAAAGAAGAACTGGGAGAAAATCGTCAATACCTGTGAGGAAGGTTCGGTCATTACGGGNCGNGTACGTTCCAAGGTGAAGGGTGGTCTTGTTGTAAATATTGGGGTAGATGCGTTTTTGCCATCATCTCAGGTAGATATACAAGCCCCGAAAAACTTGGATCAATTTGTTGGACAAACTTTTGATTTCAAGGTGGTNAAGATCAACCGGGAACGTAAAAATATTGTAGTTTCCCGTCGCGAATTGATTGAGGAACGCCGCCAAGACAAGAANCGCGANATTCTTACTGGTATTAAACCAGGNGAAACCCGTCGTGGAATGGTTAAAAATATTACNGATTATGGTGCATTCATCGATTTAGACGGTCTGGACGGTCTGCTACATATTACCGATATGAGTTGGGGCAGAATTTCCCACCCAAGCGAGATGGTCAAGACTGGTGAAGAAATCACCGTTTGTATAATCGAGGTCGATCAGAAACGTGAGCGTGTATCCCTTGGTCTTAAACAACTTTCATCCAATCCTTGGGAAGACATCGAAGGTAAGTTTCCCATTAATGCTAAGGTGCGTGGTAAAGTGGTTAACCTTGTCCCTTATGGAGCCTTTGTCGAACTGGAAGAGGGAGTGGAAGGTCTTGTTCATGTTACTGAAATGTCATGGACTAAAAGAATTACCAAACCTGGTGAAGTTCTCAATGTAGGTGATGAAGTGGATGCAGTTGTATTGGGTATCCAAAAGGAAGACCAAAAGATCTCCCTTGGGCTTCGCCAACTCGATGTGAATCCATGGGACATGGCCACTCATAATTACCCACCAGGTGCACGGGTGCGCGGTAAAATCCGTAACCTTACTTCCTACGGTGCATTTTTAGAATTGGAAGAAGGGATAGATGGCATGGTTCATGTGTCTGATATGAGTTGGACTCGNAAGATCAATCATCCAAGTGAAATGGTTAAGAAGGGCGACGAAGTGGATGCTATCGTGCTTGAAGTAGATATTGAAAACCAGAGAATTTCNTTAGGTATGAAGCAACTGACCGATGATCCATGGGAGGAAATCGACCGTCTCTATCGCATGGGTGATGTCGTGACTGGTAAGGTGGCACGGGTAGCTGGTTATGGTGCATTCATTGAGCTTGAGCATGATATTGATGGTTTAGTCCATATCAGTCAAATCAGTGAGGAACGTATCGAAAAGGTAAAAGATCACTTGAAAGAAGGTGATGAAGTNAAAGCTCGTGTAATTAAAATTGATAAGGACGAACGCCGNATCGGTCTTAGTGTCAAGGCGGCTGACTACGATGAGGATGCTTTGGCCAAAGAAGTTGCCGCATATGACGAGTCAGGNGAAGANCTCACTACTTCGCTTGGNGACTTGTTGGACGAAGCAACCGCAGATTCTCAGGANTAACTCAACCCCCAGAGCTCTTATTTTAACAATCCCCGGCTGGATATTTCCGGTCGGGGATTCTTTGTAATATAATTAGCAGTCGTTCAGCCTACTTGTTTTTCTGCTAAGCCTTGTGTAATTCTGAACAGATTTCCCTAATTGTGGATTATCTGACTAAGAAATTTGTTTGATGGGAAACGGATGATTAGTCAGGCCGGAAATATCTTTGTGAAGTAAATCTTTAAGTAACTGAGCTTTTTCAGCTTGTTGCTTTTCTAATTTTACTTCTTCCAAAGTTCGTTGTTTTTCAAATTTTGCCATTTTGGTACGCAGGTCACGCAAGGCTTGTTCCTGCAATTGCCTAACTCGCTCTCTTGTAATTCCAATTTGTCCACCAACTTCCTCCAAAGTCAACGGATCACGACCGTCTAAACCAAAGCGCAGACGAATAATGTCTGCCTCTCTGGGTTCTAGCATTGCAAGCACTTGGTTTACATCCCCAACCAAGCTCTTGGATTGCAGGCTTTCCAACGGATTTACTGATTGCTCATCGGGTACGATCTCACCCAAGGTGGAACCATCCTCATCATTGATAGGAGAATCTAGCGAAGCGGGCCGCAGGCTCACATTTCGAAGGTGGGAAATACGGGCAGACGGCATGCTCAATTCTTCCGCCAGTTCATCATCGTTGGGTTCACGGCCTAATTTTTCAGAAAGTTTGGCAGCACATCTGCGAATTTGTGTAACCCGGTCAACCATATGGACTGGTAACCGGATAGTTTTGCTCTGGTTGGCCAAGGCTCGCTTGATCGATTGCTTGATCCACCATGATGCATATGTACTTAGTTTTCCCCCCTTTGATGGATCAAACCGCTCCACCGCTTTCATCAGCCCCATGTTACCCTCGTTGATAAGATCGAGCACAGAGAGCCCAAGGTTTGAATATTCCTGTGCAATTTTGACTACGAGTCGCAAATTTGCGGTAATCATTGTGTCCCGAGCTTCTTCATCACCCTTGGCAATTTTGGCAGCCAATTCAATTTCCTCTTCAACTGTAAGCAGAGGAATTTGAGATATCTGTTGCATGTAGATATCGAGCGAGCTTTGTTCAGGTGCTGATTGCATCAGTTCTAATTAGTTGGACTTGTAGATTGTTCAATTTGTTCAGCTAAAGCAATGGCTTTTAGCATTCCTTTCGCTTTGTTGATAGTTTCCTGGAATTCATTTTCCGGGACTGAATCTGCCACGATACCCGCACCGGCTTGCAGTTGGATTTTTCCATTGGTCAACATCGCAGTTCTTATGGCAATGCAGGAATCGTGGTTTCCATCGAACCCAAAATATCCCAGAGCTCCTGCATATGCGTTGCGCTGTAATTTCTCTTGCTCGGCAATGATTTGCATGGCTCGCACTTTGGGAGCTCCGCTTACCGTGCCTGCAGGAAAGGTCGCACGCATCAGATCGAATGCATTTTTTTCGGGAACAAGTTTACCGACCACTTGTGAAACTATGTGCATGACATGAGAGTACCTTTCGATGGTCATGTATTCAGCAGCTTCTACACTTCCAATCTCGCATACTCGGCCAATATCGTTACGGGCAAGATCGACTAGCATTAAATGTTCGGCTTTTTCTTTTTCATCTGCGAGCAATTCTTTTTCCAATAATTTGTCTTCGTTTACGGTTTTTCCCCGGGGGCGCGTACCTGCAATTGGTCGAATGAGGACGTCATTGTTCTGAAGGCGAACATGTACTTCAGGAGAAGCCCCAATAATCGAAAAATTACCGGTTTCAATTAAAAACATGTATGGCGATGGATTAATTGCACGAACCGAGCGATAAAGATGGATAGGGTCTCCGGTGTATGGGATTTCAAATCTTTGGGACAGAACAGTTTGTATAACATCTCCCGCACACACATATTCCTTTATCTCATTTACACGATCTATAAATTCCTCTTTGGAGAAGTTGCCAAGCGGGGTGCTTGGTTCACTAACTTCTTGGAGTGGGGCAGGAGACAGCGAAGAGGGGGCAAGAAGTCTGTTTCTTGTCTCTGTAATTTTATCACATGCAGATTTATACGCTAGGTTGGGGTCTGCTCCTGGAGACACATTTGCACAAATGCTAAAGCTTTGATGAGCATGGTCAAAAATCAACAAAAGATCTGTTACCATGAAGTACACAAGGGGTAGTCCAAGGTCGTCCTTTGAGGGGATGGGAACGGTGTTTTCTATCCTGTTGGCGTATTCGTAAGACAAATATCCTACCGCACCCCCTGAAAATCTTCCATCTTTGAGTGGGCTATAATATTTAAGGGCAGAAATCTCGCTTTCGACCAGACTAAGAGGATCTTCCGGGGTAGGAATAGATTTATCTTCCTGGCGAGGTTCTGAAATAATTGTCTCTTTATGCCCGCAGGAAATAATTTTCCGGGGAGAAAATCCGACAAAGGAAAAACGACTAACTTGTTCTCCTCCCACGACTGACTCAAAAAGAAACGCAGGTTTTTGATCCGATAATTTGGCGTAGGCGGACAGTGGTGTCTCGGTGTCTGCACTGAAGCGTGCTTGTACGGCGATCAGATCGAAGGACTTTGAAAGTTCTTCAAATTGGGGGAGGGGAGGATCGAAGGAAAAATTTGTGTCCACAAGTATTATCTATTGCTGCGATGCTAAGGCACCAAATTGTCGACGAACGAGCAAAAATTGCGTAAGTTCGATTTTTGTGTTTGCGATTAAAGGACTTTCAATTTCCACATGGAGACATGTAAACCAACCACCCGCAAATGCGAGCATGTAATCTAATTGTGTCTACCCTATGAAAAAATCCAGCTATAATCGTCCTCCTTATTCTGTACACTGTGTGATTATGGGAGGGGGTAGGGGAACTCGGCTTTACCCTTTGACTAAACTGAGGTGCAAACCTGCTGTGCCTCTCGGGGGGAAGTACAGGTTGGTCGATATTCCAATCAGTAACTGCATCAACTCGGGGTACAACAAAATATACTTACTTAGCCAATTTAACACCGAGTCCTTACACCGGCATGTGACCGATGCCTACCGCTTTGATCGCTTTGGTCGGGGATATGTAGAAATTCTATCCGCTGAACAGACTGAACATGGTGATGACTGGTATCAGGGCACTGCAGATGCGGTAAGAAGAAATATGATTCATTTCCATGCCAGTCCAGAGGACATTTTTGTCATCCTTTCAGGAGACCAATTGTACCGGATGGATTTTTCAAAAATGGTGGAAGAACATTTGGAGCGTGGAGCCGATGTTACTGTTGCGGCAAAACCTGTTGCAGTCAGTGACGCATCCGGGCTTGGTTTGCTTAGGGTAGGGGAAAGTTCCAAGATCGTCGATTTTGTCGAAAAGCCTACCGATATTGAGGTAATTTCCCGATTGGTACCTCCTGAACTTAAAGCTAGTGGGGAAGGGCAGGATCGTTGTTTGGCATCTATGGGAATTTATGTATTCAATGCTCGGGCCATGGAAGATGCTCTGCGTGGAGATACCACTGATTTCGGAAAGGAAATTATACCATCATTAGTCGGCAAGAAAGATATTCGTTGTCATATTTTTGACGATTATTGGGAAGATATAGGAACGGTAAAAGCTTTTTTCGATGCCAATTTACAGCTTACGGATGAGGTTCCAGCTTTTGATTTTTATGAGGGTAATAGACCTATCTACAACCGGCCTGATGTACTTCCGACCGCCAAACTTGGCAAGTGTTCGGTTACCAGTAGTACAATTGCAGCAGGGTGTATGGTTGGGGAATCTGCCCTTAATCGCTGCGTTTTGAGTGAAAGGTCTATAATCGGGAAGGGGTGTAATCTTGAAAGTGTGGTGATGATGGGGTCCGATTATTATGAAGACCATCGTCATCAAGACATCCCCAGGTTAGGAGTTGGCGATGGCACTCAAATACAGAATGCCATTATCGACAAGAATGCGAGAATTGGAAAAGATGTTTTTCTTAGCCCCAAAGGCTTGGAGGAAGGTTGGGTGGACGAAGGAGAAAATATATATGTTCGAGATGGTATATTGATTGTTACAAAAAACGGAATCGTTGCTGATGGCGTTAGGATTGGTAGTTCATAAATATTTTCTTTTGCCTTGAAGTTGAGCATTAGCTCGATCAAAAAAAGTTTTATATGAGTATTCCTGAGAATTTAAGATATACCTCTGACCATGAATGGGTCAGTTTGTTGAGTGATGAATGCGTGATTGGAATAACCGATCATGCTCAAGACAGTTTAGGAGATGTCACCTTTGTTGAATTGCCTGATATCGGGTCTCGGTTTGAAGAAAAAGCGGTCTTTGGGGTGGTTGAATCAGTGAAGGCGGCGTCCGATCTTTATATGCCAATATCAGGCGAGGTTATCGAAATTAATGATGAATTAAATGATTCTCCGGAAAAAGTAAACTCTGACCCTTACGGAGAGGGTTGGATGATTAAGATTCGACCTGATTGTACTGATGCGTTGAGTGGGCTTTTAGATGCAGAATCTTACGGCAAGGAAATTGGTGATTAGAACGGATTAACTTTCGATAGAAAAACCTCTTGCGGAGTGAGGTTCTATGTCATTATTGTAAAAGCTTAGATGTTCCGTCGATTTTCCCTATCAACTCTTTTTGGGCATTTTATGTCCATTAATTGGGCGTATCTGGTTTTACCAATTTTCTTAGTTACTTTGGTAAATTGTCTTGATGCCAAGAAGGTTTCTCCAAGCGTGATTGTTGCATCAGTTGAAGGAGAAGTCAGTTCGCTCAATATGGTTGACGATTTCAAGGTACAGATGGGGCCAACTAGTGTGGGA
>NYYP01000025.1 GCA_002686835.1 Opitutia bacterium
TTGAGCGAGAAATTGTTGGAATCGCCAAACCCAGCATCTCCGGATGCCCCGGTGTCAGTGGTGTTGAGCGAGAAATTGTGGGAATCTCCAAACCCGGCATCTCCTGATGCCCCGGTATCAGTGGTGTTGAGTGAGAAATTGTGGGAGTCCCCGAATCCGCCGTCGCCCCCGGCACCTGTATCAGAGGTGTCGAGGGCGAACGGATTGGAATCGCCGTATCCTGTATTGTTACTTTCTCCAAAAGCAACCATACCTGAACACAGAATTGTCCAGAATAACAAACCCAGTGGTTTGCAGATCAAACTATGTATTTGATTTATCAAGCCAGTAATTCCTTGACTATGCTTATGAAAAGCATGAGTCGCTGCATATGGAACTAATTAAGCTCTTGCGGGTGATCGATTTATGAACCTCCGCCGGATGTAAGTTTAACTCGTACGATATTGGTGTCGTTTATTGAATAAAACTGTCCTGTCAGTCCAGATTCAAACTGATTCAGGTAACTTTCTTTTCCTAGAAAGTCGTAAACCGGGTAGGTATACATTCCATCATNGTATGTTCCAACAGAGACAAGCCCTGAAGCAGACAGGATTGAATCCCGTTTTTGAGTGGAACTCGTATACCCTCCGGGTGATACTGGATCCCAATAAGCAACCCCAACGGCGTCGTTTACATCATACAGTTCGAAGGTTGCACTGCCTCCACCGGCGGGACTGCTGCTTGAAGTGAAGTTTCCTTCACCATTCCAACCACTCTCAGTATTTCCAAGTTTTGCAGTTACCCGAATGCGAGCGTTAGTGGTGTTAATGCCGTTTGCAAACGAGCTATCGCCTGCTTTCCAATCTGCGGAAAAATACCCACTTCCTGATTCCGGCACAACCCCTTCTTGGGCTCCAAGAACATTGTTGTTATCAATATTTTNCCACTTTGAAGCACTGTTATCTCCGTCCGCTTTGAACCAATATTCCACATAAGCTTCGCCTTTTCCTTGGCCGAGAAGGAGACCGTATTCAATGACTACATCCCTACTGTCGACTATATTGCTTTGCCCGGCAGTCACGGCAATGACTCGGGGTGCTCCCTGGTATGCCCCAGCAGTTGTAACGGGTGTAAGCTCTGGTGCTGATGGAATATCCAAGTTCAGAGCGTATTCTCCTTGGGGAATTGCCGTCGTCCCATCACTTTCAAAACACTCGCCGACAAGTAATTCATAAACGAGATAACCATGTGTGAAATTGCTATCATAGGGACTAAACGCGGCACCCCTGATATTTGCGGCATCAAACCAACTTGGAGGGNTAGCGTGGTTGATCGGTTCAATAGTNTTGGGTGATGCACCCCCAACATACACATAATAATCGAAGGCTGATTGTCCGTAGCTTAAACTAAAGAACAATCCAAGGGAGGATATTAGTAGCAGTAATTTTTTCATTTTGATTGATGATTTTTTGTTTGTTATTCTGGATATTGAACTTCGTGTGATTTAGGCATGCTAAACCGTTCGCGAATGTTCGGGAAAAATGTCTAAATGGGGCAAAATTTTTAATTCCTTATATATAAGCTTAATTATTAACACTACTTCTATTAGCAAAAAACTAAAAAATGCTACAATGAATTGAANANNTTTTCTGNTTTTACATGTTTTTTTACATTAAGTTAAAAATTTCTTTTCCTTACTAGTTTGCAAATCTCTTGTGATTCGAAAAAGCAAAGACATACTGATACTCATGTCTCAAATTTTACCATTTTTGTTCATTGCAGTTTTGCTTTTTACAATTCCTCCGGTCAAAGTTTATGCCGATTTGAAATTGTGGATCAGTTCATTTCAGGATCAAAGTTACTACGAGCAAATGGGTGAACTTTATAACCGGAAAACTGGAAAGGAACTGAATCTAATAGTTGAGGCATATGGGTTTAGGGAAATGCCCGACAAATTGGGCGCAGTCATGCAAACGGGGCAGGGCGTTCCTGATTTGGTGCAACTGGACGAGACTTTTTTCGGGGTTTTTCTCAACGGTCCATCTCCCTTTTCCGACCTCACTCAGAAAATCCGAAAATCAAAACTGAANAAGACACTACACCCACGGAGGNTGGAGGTTTTTACATACGATAAAAAGACTTACGGAGTGCCCCAGTCCCTAAGTGCACTTGTGCTGTATTANCGCAAAGATTTATTTGAAAATTTCGAAATNAAACCANNAGATATAACCACTTGGGAAGATTTTGCCAGGGTAGGGGAAGGTCTGATGGATAATCAGGGGCAACGATTTCTTGCCCTAGATGGTACTTTATTCGACTCTCTGCTTCGCCAAAAAGGTACGGATCTGTTTGATAAGAAAGGAAATTTCTTACCCGATGAGCAGGTTGCCGTATCCATTCTTTCTGAATTTGCTAAGATGGCGGAAAAACAAATCGCGGTGATGCCCGACAGGGGGTCCATTTTTGATCCAGTCTTCTTTAGTGGTGACCTGGAAATGGGGGAGGTTTTATGCGTGATTGGAGCNGACTGGTACGGACTTGACTTGTTTCAACAATTCGCCCCCGGCATGGAAGGGATGTGGGGTATGTTACCTCTTCCCACTTGGCGAAAACCAGATGGTTCGCTNGGTCCCCGAACTGCCAGTTTTGCCGGTCAGGGGTTAATGATTATGAATTCGAGNAAAAGACAGGAGGAAGCATGGGATTTTATAGAATTTGTTATGACAGATGCGGATGCCAATGCGGAAAGGTTTTTGCAGGGAAACAGTTTCCCCGCATACCTGCCAGCCTGGGAAGACCCCAGATTGCTCGGAGTACAACCATACTTTCAGGAATCTATGGGCAAATTACTGGTGGAACTGGCCGATGAAATTCCGCCTGTGAATGTAAATCCGGCCCGTCCACAGGCAATTTTTTTAATGAAGGANAATTTCTTTTCTGCTGCGATGTATGGAAGTTTGTCTCCTGAGGATACCATTTCTCAAATGCGTGAGGCTATGAAGGCGGGATTTGGTGGTGATTCACCGCCAACCCCCTAATCATTTCACAGTTAAATGTCCGGGTCTGGCAAAGTGGAAAGAAGGGGCGGATTGCCATCTCTTTTCCTGCTGACCGGTCCATTTTTGTTGTTGTGGTCTGTTTTTTGGTTGGTTCCAATTTGCAGTGGTATCTCCCTGGCTATGGAAATGAGCCCTCATATTTCTTTCGCTCATTTTAGTGATGCTGATGGACTAACTCTTAAAAATTTCAGACTTGTACTCGAAGATTCCAAATTTTTACATTCTTTGAAAAATACCGCTTTTTTTGCGGGAGGCAGTGTATTAATTACNNTGGTCCTAGGTTTTTTTCTCGCAGTGGTTGTTTATGGACTTCATCCAAAAATACGTGGAGTCTGTCTTTTTCTTCTCCTGATTCCCTGTTTTGCATTGCCGGGAACCCTGGCATCTGTGTTCTATTTATTTTTTCATGGAAAATCGGGTGCATTAAACCAATTCTTAGTGATTCCTTTGGGATTTGATCCGGTTAATTGGATGATGGATCCTTTCTGGATCCTTCCTTGCCTGATCCTTCAGTCTGTCTGGAGATGGACCGGATTGATTGTTTTGCTCCTTTACTGTGGCATGCGTGCCATTCCTGCTTGGCAATTTGAGGTCGCTTACATAGAAGGNGCGTCCTNTTGGTCCCGGATTTGCACAATTCTTTATCCNGGAGTTAGGCATTTGATTATATTTGGTGGAGTTTTTCTATTTATTGACGGAGTGGCTGCCTTTTCTGGAGCCTATAATTTATTGGGGGGATCGGGTGGGGTGCTCGATGCAGGATTACTCTTCGTAACTTATGTATACCAGGTGGCATTTCCAGGTGGGGGCGGGCGTTTTGATTTACCCCTTGCCTCCGCAATGTGCGTATTAGTGGCTGGTTTTTCAGCCATTTTTGGGTGGATGATTTTAAAATTTGGCAAACAAACAGGAGGCGTTTCGTGAGCAGGATTTTAATACGAATATTGCTCGGACTTGTTGTTGCCATGACNGTCTACCCTTTGGTTTGGATGTTATTGTCTTCCTTCAAAACAAACCGGGAAATTTACCAGCCGGATATCCTTTTGCCAGAATCTCTTGATCCCTTTGCGTATCGCTTACTTTTTTCCGGGGAATTTATTGATTTTTATGAAGTGTTGACNCGNTCNATTCTACTTGCAGGCGGACAGGCCTTGCTTGCCACTTTTGTAACAGCAGGGGTTGGNTTTGTANTGGCCAAGTCCAAATTTACCGGAAAATCCCTCCTTCTTTGGGCCGCTTTATTAGTCATTCTTTACCCAAGACAGGCAATTAGCCTTTCACTTTTCGAATGGATGGCAAAAATGGGGATGAGCGGTTCTTATTACGGATTGTTGTTTTCCGGGGTGGCCAGCGGGCTGGGGGTGATCTTTTTTATGCAGGTGTATCGAAAAATCCCTGACGAACTGATGGATATATCGAGATTGGAGGGCGAAAGTTTATTTCGTTCCTTTCTTTGCTTTTTGCCCTTGGTTAAACCCGCTCTCATTACTTATGGAATGTTACACTTTTTTCTGAGTTGGCAGGAGCATTTGCTTCCCTTGCTTGTGCTTGGTTCGGANCAGCTCACTTTGCCGCTTGCCCTGGCCAAATTGAGGGATTCGAGCTACCGGATACCCGAAGCCGTCGGGTTGGCAGCCGGTGTACTTGCCATGCTTCCTATGATGTTTCTTTTCGGCTATTTTTTTCGTCGCATAAGGACTGCCCTGTCCGATTGGGTGGTCTCTTAATTTGTAATTCTTTTGCCGGTATACCTTTCAAACCAATGTGCCTTTTCGGGTTGCAGGTTTATTTTCAAGCTTTCGTTTTCCGAAATTCCTAATGTGTATGTTTTTACGAAAATATTGATACCCTCAGTTGCCAGTTCGACCATGCGGTGATCCCCGAGGTTTTCCACCCGTTCGGCGTGGCCACAAATCTGGCCGTTTTCGGACGGTGATATCTCCCAGTCTTCTGGTCTGACCCCAAGGGTAATGGATCCGTCGGGTAAACAAGATTGAGGCAAAGGAATCCTAATCGATCCAGCAACAAATTCAGTCTCCCCTGAAGCGGATCTTTCAATTCTTCCATCAATGCACTGGGCACCGGGAGAACCAAAAAAAGTAGCCACAAATCGATGAGCTGGTTCCTGGTAAATTTGTTCGGGCGTGCCAATCTGTAAAACCCGGCCATTATGTAGGACACAGATTCGATGCCCCAGAGTCATTGCTTCGGCCTGGTCATGCGTGACATACAGTGTGCTTTTTGGATTTTCCTGGTGCAAACGGGCAAGTTCCGCCCGCATGCCTGTGCGAAATTGGGGATCGAGATTGCCCAGTGGTTCATCAAACAAATGGATGCCTGGATCACGGGCGAGTAATCGCCCCAGTGCCACCCTTTGTCTCTGACCCCCGCTCAATTGATGGGGTTTTCTCTTTAGAGTATCGGCAATTTCGAGCTTTTGGGCGACCCGGTCCACTTTTTGGTGAATTTCGGGGAGCGATTGATGACGGACTTTCAAGCCGTAGGCAATATTATCAAACACGGAAAGATGTGGAAAGAGAGCATAGTTTTGAAAGACCATGCCAAGATTGCGGTCCTGGGGGAGCAACTTTTTGGCATCTTTCCCAAAGATTTCAATCTTGCCACTGGTCGGGGATTCCAATCCCGCTACCATTCGTAAAAGCGTACTTTTCCCACATCCGGAAGGACCGACCACAGTCATAAATTCACCCTCTGTAATATCGAGATTAACATCGGTAATCGCATGAGTATCCGGAGGGAAAATCTTGCTCACTTGTTTAAAGGAGATCGCACCTTTCATCATTGAGTTTTCATTCTAAAGATACTTCGCCCAGGGTAAAGCTTTGTCGCTTGAGCCAAAACAGTCACAGGCATAGTCTGTATATCGTGAATCGATCAATGTGGGCTATCTTTATTGCAGTAATCCTGGGCGTGTGGATCGTTGCGTCCTGTCAGCCAGAGATTACAGAAAATTCACGTATTACCAAGACCATGGAAAAAGAATCTTTAGCGAGGGTGGGGGAATTGGTCAGGGAATGCAGGGTATGCCACGGGGTGGAAGAAGCCCAGCGTGGTCCAATTCTTGATGGAATGGAATATGGGTATCTCTATGATCAGTTGCAAAAGTTCCGTTCCGGGATCAGGGGACAAAACCCGGCGAATCGTTCGGAGTACCTAATGGGTGTCGGTGTAAAAAAGTTAAATAATGATCTGGAGTCTGCCTATCTTGCGGATTGGTTTGCCCGTCAGGATCCTAAACCCGCCGTTCGTACTGTACAGGGAGACTTAGGTCGCGGGAAATTGTTTTATGAGGCAAGGTGTGCATCCTGTCACGGTGCAAGTGCTGAAGGCAATCGATTGGTCGCTGGTCCAGCCCTTAACCGGTTGGAGGGGTGGTATTTCTTAGAACAAATGAGAAAGTTCCGTTCAAATGAGCGGGGTTATCATCCACTTGATGAGACTGGCCAAGTTATGGCCGCTGCATCCAAGGGGATTTCGGACAGCANATTGAAGGATGTGGTTGCTTATATCGTTCATAATTATGGGCCGGAAGATGCTCCGTCTATGCGGGACCGCATGGTGCCGCACAGGTCCAAAAAGCCATTTTAGCTCCCGTGCTCAGCCTGCAGGGCACTGAGCCGTTCAGGAGTGCCCACATCGTCCCATTTCCCTGTCAATAATTGCCCTCCCACTAAGCCGTTATGAATTGCATGTTTGAGGCGGGGGACGATGGAGAATTTCTCCACCTTTGCTCCTTCCAAAATTCTGGGGTGATAAAGAGCAATCCCCGCATATAGATATTCTGGGTTTTCTAAATCGACCACACGGTTATCTAAAAGTGAGAAATCTCCCCGTTCCCGCCAATTCGGTTTGGGGACAAGGAAGAGCATGGCCAGATCATTTATGGGAAGAGACTTAGGAATTGAGGAGAAATCGAGTTCACACCAGACATCCCCATTTACCACAAGAAAGGGGTCCGGTCCAAGCAGGGGAAGTGCCTTGGTCAGTCCGCCTCCGGTCTCTAATGGGACGGGACCTTCATCAGAATAAGCGATNGANAACCCCCATTCAGAGCCATTGCCCAGGGTTTCCTCAATTTTATGTCCCAGATGTCCAAGGTTTATAACCACCTCGGTAAAGCCAGCAGTTGCTAGTTTTTCCAAATGATGGACGATCAGGGGCTTCCCTCCNACCGAAACTAANGGTTTTGGGGTGTGATCGGTCAGCGGGCGCAAACGATTTCCAAACCCGGCTGCCAAAACCATTGCTTTCATAAAAAGTTCAGGAATTTGGCAGGACTATGCTCGCCTGTTCGACCAGGGAATGCAGGTCATGCAGTTCTGGATAATTTTTCAGAACCATGCTGATATAACCAAGCACACGGGGTACATCTTTAAGGTATTGGGGCTTGTTGTCCCTGATTTTTAAACGATGAAATATTCCCACGCACTTGAGATGTCTCTGCAGNCCGGCCCAGTCAAACCATCTTTGTATGGTATTTTCGTCTATCTCCGGACTAATTAGGCCAGCTTGAATCAATTGGGTACGGAAGAGGCCGACCTGCCGGTCTATCCATTCCTCTGGGTTGTCGACATAGCAATCGCGCAGGAGAGAAACCAAATCATAAGTGACTGGACCAAGCATGGCTCCCTGGAAATCGATAATTCCAGGAGACCCATCTTTAAGAACAAGCAAGTTGCGGCAATGAAAGTCACGATGCATGAAAGATTTTGGCATTTGATCGATGCTAGCAACAAGGGGCTTGGTGTATTCCTGAAATTCATCCATTGTAATACTGGGAAGGCACCATTTACGAAAGATTTCCAGTTCCTTGTTCTGCCAGTCCATATCAAACACCGGTAGTTCTGCCACCCAGTCGGTTGCACATTTTTGCATCTTTATGATTTCCTGAATTGCCCGTTCATAAAGTTCGTTCCGGCGCTCACTTACTATGGCATCCTGGTAGTGCAGGTTTCCAAAATCAGATAGGATGAGAAAGCCAAGATCGGTATCCTGGAAATAAACCTGAGGTACTTGAATCCCGGCATTAATGAGCTTTTCTGCGAGTTGGATAAAGGGATTGCACGGTTCCAGTTCGGGAGGGGAGTCCATAACGATCCTTGGCCCGTCTGCGGTATGTATACGAAAATAACGCCGAAAGCTGGCATCNNCTGATGCTACCTCTAANTGGCAGGAGCCATAGGGCGTGGATTGATCAATCCATTCGCACAGTTCATCCCTGCGTTTATCCACCACCATTAAATCCACAGGTAATTTTTCTCTGCAAAAAGATCCTGTCGTCAAAGAAAAAATTTTCCGATCCCCGTCCTGCCTTTACCTAAGGCGAATTGACCGGAAATTATTTGATTTCGGCAATATGGATTTAGGACCCTAGTCGTTGGTCTGGTACAAGGTACTGGGTGACATAATCCCTTACTGCGTCCTCCAGGTCAAAAAGTTCGTTTGTGTATCCTGCCCTGCGGAGTTTCTCAATCTTTGCTTCGGTAAAATATTGGTATTTATCGCGAAGAGTTTTGGGCATTTCCACAAACCTGATATTTTCTTCCTTTCCAAGAGCTGAAAAAATTGCCCTACCAAGATCCAGCCAAGTTCTTGCCTTGCCGTTGCCCAGATTAAACAGGCCTTGGGTATGACTGGCTTCGGCCAACCAAATAGTCATAAGTACTGAGTCTTTGACATAGAGAAAATCACGCATCTGCTCGCCGTCCTGATAGTCTGGATTATGACTGGTAAAAAGAGTCATTTCTCCGGATGATGCAATTTGTTCATAGGCTTTGCTTACCACCGAGCGCATATTGCCCTTATGTTCTTCGTTGGGACCGTAAACATTAAAGTATTTGAGGCCAACGATGTGATCGAGCCAGTTATTTTCTTGAGCGATCAGGTCAAACTTGTGCTTGGACCATCCATAAAGGTTGAGGGGATTGAACTTTTGCAAATCTTCATCTTCATCATCCATGCCCAAAGACCCATCCCCATAGGTAGATGCAGAAGAAGCGTATACGAATCGTACATTATTATTGAGCGACCACTCGCAAAGTTCCCGAGTATACCTTACATTGTTGTCGTTCAAATATTCTTCATTTGTTTCGGTGGTGCTGGAGCAGGCTCCTAAATGAAAAAGGGTGGAAATATCTGATAATTCTGGACTGCTCTCCCTGACCATTTTCCGGAAATCATCCGGGGTTAAATGACGGGAGTAGGAGAGGGGGGCAGTATTACGGGCCTTCAGGCTACCCGGTTCCACCCAGTCTACCAGCCAAACGTTTTCAAGGTTTCGGNTATTTAATCCCCAAATAATTGCACTGCCAATTAGACCGGCACCACCGGTTACAACTACAGTTCCTTTGCCCAAATCACTCACGAGAAAGCTNNACCGAGCGTGCCCGGGCTGCTTCAACGGCATGCCTGACAATNGTGCGTAAATTATCTGCGGAAAAACTTTCCAGTGCTGCCTGGGTGGTGCCGTTGGGCGAGGTTACCTGATCGCGCAGTTCCTTGGGGTGCAGCTCTGCAGACTCAATCAACCGGGCGGCTCCGGTAATGGTGTGCTGGGCAAGCTCTTTGGAAAGTTTACCCGACAATCCGATTGCACGGGCAGCCTCCTCGAGTGCGCAGGTGAATTCAAACACATAAGCAGGGCCACTCCCGCTGATGGCAGTAACACGGTCAAGGTCAGCCTCCTCACTGAGTTCATACACCGCCCCCAGAGAAGAAAGGATTTGCTCGATTATATCACCGTCTTCAGGGGAAGGGGGCTGGGCAAAAAGATAGCCGGTTGCACCGTGTCCAATCTGTCCAGGAGTATTGGGCATCGAACGAACAATATTTCGGGCCTTGGGAAAAACTTTGGATAATCGTGGCAGTGTAATGCCTGCCATGATTGAAAGAATCAGGCAATTAGAGGATTGTTCGGCAACTGAAGGTGGAAGTTCTCCAAGCTGCTGGGGTTTGCAACCAAGTACCAGGACGGTGGGACAGGCCGAAAGCATATCATCGACCGATTCAAATCGATTGATTGCGGTAGTTTCTGCCAATTTTTCGGAGGTGCCATCGTTGGCTGAACAGCAACTTAGAGAATTGGGTGAAAAAGTCCCTTCCCGAAGAAGACTGCGGACGATGGCAGAGACCATTTTACCCGCCCCAATGAAGCCAATTGTATAAGTATTTTTACTCATTCCTGTTCCTCGTTTGAGAAATTTTCTTCAACCGTTATCGAACCACTGGCCAGGTCGTGTAAACATTTGCGATCACGGTTAAAAAAGCAAAAACCAAAGTTAAGTATAAAAAAATAAGGGAAGAATACCGTAATGCTGGTTCCCTTTATAAAAGCACGTACAAAAGACTTGAAGGTTGTTGGACAAGCATCGCCAGTAGTCCGAACACTCTTAAGTCCAAAAGTTGCTTTGCCAAAACTTTTTCCGGAAAAAAATTTTTCACCAAGGAAAAAAAATGTCACCGGGATCAAAACAAATAAAGCACCAAGGGAATTCATGAAGTTTGTAATTTCCGGAGTGATTAGCTGCTCGAGGTGTTTTTGACTTTCTTCGGCTTCTATTTTTTGATTTTGAGCAATGCTAAAAAATTCTTGGCTCAAATTATCTAATTGAGCTGAGACTTCAGGATTAGAGAATTTTAGCAGAAGCGTTGCGGTTAGTAGAAGAAGCAACAAAAGCAAGATGAGGTCCATTGTGAAAGCAACCATTCTTTTAATCATTGGAGCAGCAATGACATGAGATGAAATTTTAACTTCCTGGTCCGGGTTGCGGGTTTGTGGTTCGTTCATTATGAGGATGCTTCGGACTGTTCGTAAGCCTGTACCGTATTTGCCATGAGCATGGCCACAGTCATGGGTCCAACTCCCCCAGGGACAGGGGTAATATGAGATGCTTTGGGAGCTACTTGATCAAAGTCAACATCTCCAACCAGTCGGTGCCCGGATTTTTTAGATGGATCAGCAACACGATTGATCCCCACATCAATGATTGCGCATCCAGGCTTAACCATCTCGGCAGTAACAAAATTGGGTCTTCCTATCGCAGCAATTAAGATGTCGGCCTGCTGGGTATGGGAGGGCAGTTTATGTGTGCGGGAATGGCAAAAAGTAACGGTGGCGTTGCCTGGGATAGAGCGATTGAGTAGTAGCATGCCAATTGGTTTACCAACGATCAAACTACGTCCAAGTACGACCACACGCTTGCCAGCGGTTTCAATATTTGAGCGCTTGATTAATTCGATAATACCAGCCGGGGTACAGGAACGGAAGGCGTCGGGTTTCTCCTGGCATAATTTGCCCAAGTTTACCGCATTAAATCCATCCACATCTTTGCCTGGAGAAACGCGGTTAAAGATGCGGACATCGTCGATGTGGGCAGGCAGAGGAGCCTGTACCAAGATTCCATGCACTGAATTGTCCATGTTCAAACGATCGATTTCTGTGATTAAATCGTTTTCGGAAATGGAGTTAGGGAAAACAACCAGTCGTGCATCTATGCCAATTGAATGAGCGGTTTTTTCTTTCTTTTTAACATAGGAAACTGAAGCGGGGTCGTCGCCCACCCGTACGAAAACAACACAGGGTTTGGATGACCTGAAGTTGGATATCCGTACTTGCAATTCATCTAGGACCTCCCTGGCAATTTGATTACCATTGATCAGATTCATGATCCGGAATGATTGAAGGAACCGAGAGAGGAAAAGACTAATTTGAGGGTCGAATGATCCGGGCACGTATCACCCGGTCATCAGAACCTTCCTCAATGGACTCAAGTTTGCCCATAACATTAACTTGATTGCCCACATATTGTTGTGGATCGACCGCCTTCAATTGACCCACATCAATAAAGGCTAATCGTTTGCCTCTAGTGTTTTCCAATTGGTAGGGAAAATCGTAAGCAAAGCCAAATTTCCTTGGTTTGAAAACGAGGTTGCCTTCAAAGTTTCTTATAATTCGGGTGGCGGGCTTAATTTTTGGCGGTTCAAGTGGCAAAGCGGTGGATTCTGGTTTTACCTGTTGAGTTTCCAAGGGATCCAGTTCGTCTATTTTTGTGCTTTGAGAATTGGATAAGTCAGGTTGCTGATTCGTTTTAGATGGATCTTCGATAGTCTGTGCATCTGGTTTATCATTCCATTGTTCCCTGCCCACCACTACGGGTTCAACTTCCGGGGCACCGGCATTGAATGTTTCACCCAGGCTGGGTGTGTCAGCTTTTTTGTCCTGTCCATAAACCGAAGAAAATAAAATCAGAGAGAGGCTAATTGCCAAAAGTTTCGTATACATAGTTTGATTTAAAATTCCCATGTTTGGAATTTAGGAAATTTGCTTGGGGAAGAGCAAATCAATTTCTGCATCTTTCAAGTCACGGTAGGTGCCCAGGGGAAGTTTGCCCAACCGAAGCCCTCCAATTGCAACTCTTCGCAATTTTTTTACCCTATACCTAAACCGGTTTAAACATCTCCGGATTTCTCTTTTTTTCCCATGTCCCATAATGATTTCCAGCTTGGTTGAGCCAACTGGATTCCCGGATTTTGAACGGATCTCATCAAGTTGTAAAAATTCCCCTTCGTCCTCAAAGCCATCGAGCATTGCCCTGAACGCATCGTTTTCCAACGGCTCATTTATTTCCACCTGGTATTTTTTCCTTACCTGTTGGGAGGGGTGGGTCAGTCGATGGGCAAGTTTTCCATCATTTGTTAAAATGACCAGTCCCTCACTGTCCACATCCAGTCTTCCTGCGCAAAACAATCGGGTATTTCTATGCCGTGCCTCAAGGAGTTCAAAAATGAGCCGCTCAGCATACGGATCCTCATTTGAGCAGGTGAATCCCTTGGGCTTGTTGACAACATAAACCACTGGCTTGGTGAATTTAGACTGAATCCTTTTTTGTCCCACTTTAATCACATCGCGTTCCGGATTTACACGAAGACCAAGCTGAGCGATCTCTCCATTTACAGAGACTTGGCCAGATTTAATTAATTCTTCGCCTGCCCGTCTTGAGCATACTCCAGAATCGGCAAGGAATTTTTGAAGCTTGGGAAAGGGCTTGGGTTGTGTGGATGGGGAGGATGAATTCTTTGGCATGTGCAAAACTTGGGGTTGCGTATTCTACAGGAATCCATCATTTGTGGGGAACAGTCAATAACAGGGATGGGAACCTGAATTTTTTTCATGAGCGAAGAAACAATTAATAATAGGGTGGCGGTAGTCACCGGAGCAGGTCGCGGTATCGGGCGTGGGATCGCAGAATCTCTGGCCCGTGATGGATTGCATGTTGTTTGTGTTAGCAAATCGGAATCTTCTTGTGGAGCAGCTGCAGATGCCATCAGGCAAGCAGGTGGTCAAGCAGACGCCCTTGCTATTGATGTGTCTTCCGGCGAACAAATCAGGCAAGCCTGTGAAGCCTTATTGGAAAAGCATCAGTGTGTTGATGTTTTGGTGAATAATGCGGGTATCACGAGGGATAATTTGCTCTTCCGTATGGAGGAAGATGATTGGAATGATGTCATTCATACCAATCTCACCAGTTGTTTTCACTGGATCAAAGCTCTGGGGAGACCAATGACCCGTAAGCGTTGGGGCAGAATAGTCAATGTTGCCTCAGTGGTCGGACTAACTGGTAATGCTGGTCAGGCAAATTATTCTGCCGCCAAGGCAGGGATGATCGGTTTGACCAAGAGTTTGGCAAGGGAGTTTGCCGCTCGCTCAGTCACTGTAAATGCGATTGCTCCTGGATTTATCGACACAGACATGACTTCGGAACTGGATGAGCGTGTCAAAGATGCTGCACTCGGTACCATTCCACTGAAAAGATTTGGTCAAGTTTCTGATATCGCAGAAATGGCCGCTTTTTTATGCTCTGATAAAGCCTCCTATGTCACCGGACAAGTTTTTACGGTTGACGGCGGGATGGTGATGTGAAGAAGAGATTTCATATATAAACCTAACCAAACTTAAATATTATGTCCGACAACAACGCCGATCGCGTAAAGAAAATCATCGTCAGCCAGCTCAATGTTAGTGAAGAGCAAGTAACCCCGGAGGCCAGCTTTATTGATGACCTCGGTGCCGACTCCCTTGACCAAGTTGAATTGGTTATGGCATTGGAAGAAGAATTCGGAACTGAAATTCCTGAGGAAGAAGCGGAGAAGCTTCAGACTGTTGGTTCAGTGATCGAATATGTAGAGAAGAATCTCTCCTGATTTTTCTGATCTTATCGTTCGGTTTTAGCGGACGAAAAACTTTAATCTTCTTACCATGACTCGTGTAGTAGTTACAGGAATGGGGGTGCAGTCCTCCATCGGCAGCGATATTGATTCTTACTGGTCCAGTTTAAAAGCCGGTAAATCCGGCATTACATCTGTGACTACTTTTGATAGCACCGACATAGCCAGTAAAGTAGCATCAGAAATTACGGACTTTAATCCAGAGGACTTCATGGACCCCAAGGAAGCACGTAGAAATGACCGCTATGCCCAGCTTGCTTTGGCTGCCACCCACGGTGCATTAAAAGACGCCAACCTTAGACGTGAAGAACTCGTGCCTAACCGAACGGGTGTTTTGGTTGGTTCGGGAATTGGAGGTATGGACACGATTGAAAAGCAGATGACCACCCTGATAGAGCGTGGTCCAAGAAGGGTATCTCCCTTCATGATTCCTTCGCTGATTGCCAATATTGCCGGGGGAATTATTGCGATTGATTTAGGTGCCAAAGGTCCGAATTTTTCAGTTGTCAGTGCCTGTGCATCCGGCTCCCATGCCATTGGGGAAGCTTTTGAAATGATAAAGAGGGGGGCAGCGGATGTTATTTTCGCCGGGGGCAGTGAAGCTGCAGTTACCAGGATTGGATTTGCCGGCTTTTCTTCGATGAAGGCGATGAGTACCAATTTTAATGATGATCCCAGTCGGGCATCCCGTCCCTTCGACAAAAATCGTGATGGATTTGTTATGGGTGAGGGCGCTGGAGTTTTAGTCCTTGAAACCTTGGAAAATGCTCAGGCACGTGGTGCCAGGATTTACGCTGAAATTATCGGCTATTCGGCCACTTGTGATGCTTTCCATGTGACCACGCCAGATACCTCCAGTGCGGCACTTACTGAGTGTATGAATTTGGCCCTGGATCAGGCAGGGCTCGATCGTCCATCAGTCAACTATGTAAATGCACATGGTACTTCCACTCCCTACAATGATCGATCGGAAACTACCGCATTGAAAAATGTTTTTGGAGATCATGCCCAGAATGGATTGATGGTAAGTTCCACCAAGTCTATGACCGGTCACTTGCTTGGGGCAGCCGGTGCGATTGAAGCTGCTGCATGCTGTAAAGCGATCGATGAAGGAGTGGTTCCCCCAACTATCAATTATGAGGAGCCGGACCCAGATTGTGACCTGGATTATGTACCCAATGAAGCACGAGAAGCCCCCGTTTCCGTTGCCATGAGTAATAACTCCGGCTTTGGCGGGCACAACGCCTCGCTTATCTTTCGAAAATTTGAGTAGTCTTTAGAGCAGGCTCCTTTAATTCGCTTGCTCATCCCATTCAGATCAGTATTTTCTAATAACTTGGCTTTTGCACCCGTAGCTCAATTGGATAGAGCGCCTGACTACGGATCAGGAGGTTGGGAGTTCGACTCTCTCCGGGTGTGCCACTCTAGACCACTTTTCATCAAGGGTCTTTATTAAAAACAAGCCTGAGTACCTTGTAGATACTGAGGATTTACTTTTTTTACCCTCAAGTTATCAGTTTCTGGATACCATTCCTATCAATGTCTTTTCTTGTAGTTTGATGCTAAAGCAAAATATCACCACATTTGTGGTGACAAAGATGAGTGATATTTTTTGCATTCCATCTTAAGTGATAAGGGTATGTTTCCGAAATCACATAAAAATGACTAAGGTTTAGGAAACTGGGTGTTCGAATCTCTGGTGATGTGCCACAAATTCTACATAAAAATACTCCCATAATTAAACTCTTGCTATTAAGGAGGTTTTGTTGGTTATATTCGGATGGAAATTAAAATTAATTAAAAATTTAATCTTTTACTGCAATTATTAATGACAGCTTAAGAGTGTTTACGAAAACGAACATTATGCCATCCAGTGAACATATCTGTAAATTTAGTAAGTTTCCAATATTTGTAGCATTATTATTTGCTTTATCTAGCTTTGCCAATGCTGAGGTTCGATTTCCCCTGAAACCAGCCGAAGGTAAATTTATAGTTGATCAAGCACATCTTCTATCTGCCAGTTCAATCACACAACTCGAAACACAACTCACTAAGGTACTCAAGGATAGAGCTATTCCTATCATCTTTTTGAGTATTCGTAGTCAGCAAGATTTTGGTGCAGGTGGTATGTCGATCGAAACATACGCTCGTATTCTTTATGATGAGTGGGGCATCGGGCATAAACGCATTACTGTTAAGGGCCCCGGGGTTGGTAGGTCTGCTGACATTCCTTGGAATAAGGGTATTCTTTTATTGGTTGCGGTTGATGACAGAAAGGCCCGTATCGAATTGGGGGCTGGCTTTGGTCTAGGAAAGAATGCGATCTGTCAATCTATCATGAGTGAGCATATCATTCCTTTCTTTAAAGCGGGCGATTATGATAGTGGTATTCTTAATGGTATTCGTGCATTGTCGCAAATGGCTAAGGGAGAAATAGTTGAGCCTCCGCCCAGACCATGGTGGCATTATGGACTAGTTGTTCTGGTTGTAATTCTTGTTATTTTTACGATAGTTTCCTTGATCAGGCGTGGAAGTTCTGGTTGGGCATGGCTGTTTTGGGCAGCTGTTTTTTCGCTTATTATTTATCTGCTCATTGGGATTCTTACTTCAAACGATGGTGACGGATTTGGGGGGGGAAGCTTTGGTGGTGGTTTCTCTGGTGGCAGTGGTGCATCCGGTTCCTGGTAAAAAGCATGAAAAATATCGATACTTTTTTTGATAATAATGGCAGAGCTCGAATCCGTGATGCAGTCTCAGAGGCTGAATCTCATACCTCTGCTGAAATTGTTCCCGTTCTTACGGATTGTAGTGGACGCTATGATCGAGCAGAAGATCTTTTTGGTTTTTTCTTCGCAATCGTTTCTCTGGCCTTTTGCTGGATTAATTTTCAGGATGTGATCACTGATGGAGCGTGGCAGACCCAACAAGCTCCGAATTTACAACTAGGCTTGGCCATAATCATACTTGTCCTCGTACTTGGGTTTGTAGTAGGTACTTTTGTAGTTGGTCGTATCGGGTGGTTGAGGCGTCTGTTTTGCTCAAGGAGGGAAATGGAAGCCTGCCTTAGGGAGAAAGCCATACAGGCCTTTCAGATGCATCGGGTCAGCAAAACCAAAGAGGCTACTGGTGTTATCATCTTGATCTCTTCATTCGAGCACATGGTCTATGTATTAGGTGATGCTGAAATTAGTAAGCATTTCAATAATGAGGACTTTGTGGAGGTCAAAGACACAATTGTTGAAGGTTTTAGGAAGGGCCAGCATGCGGATGGTTTGGTCGAAGGCATTCGTCTTTGTGGGCAAAAACTTAAGAAGCACTGTCCGTTGCAACCGGGGGATGAAAACGAACTTTGTAATGATCTGAGGATTTGGAAGCAATTTTCTTGAGACTAATCCATGCACAGTCTTCTGACTTTGCCCAGGTAACTGGACAGTAAGACCAATTAATTCCAACTAAACTGCAGTGATTTACCGCACAATTTTAAGCATCTTAATTGTTTAAGCGTGTTTTTTCTTTAACCAAGCAATTGATAGTAGTCTTTAAGTACTAGAGAAGAAATTTGCCGAATCAATAGAAGGGAAACTTTTACTTATCCTCGGAAGGGGATGAAGGGTCGTTGGTTAGATCCTCCTCCTTCTTGATTTCAGGTTTTTCATCCTTAGGTGAGTTGCCATCTGCTTTATCCGGTGCTGAGGCTTTTTCAGATCCAGCCGGTTTTGGGGATTCGGAAACAGAATCTGATGCAGGCTTGTCATTTTTCACTTTTGGTTGATCAGATGAATTACTTTCAGATGGTACGGCTTTCTCGGGAGCATCCTTCTTCTCGGGAGCATCCTTCTTATTATCTTCCTTGGATTCTGAACTTACCCCTTTCTTTTTGCTTTTGCTGTCAGTATCTGGGATATCTTTGCGCTTGGCAGCTTTCTTAAGCACGGCTGCTTTTTCTGGCAGCATCACGAGCTGCCTGTGCGGCCATTTCCTTGCGTGCTGTTACAAAGGAAACAACGCATAAAATAACATAGATCAAAAGAAGGCCAGCGGATAGAAGCATACTGGTAGGCTTGAGACTGGACGCTTCATATATGTGATAGGGCTCATTGCGCCACCAACTCATTTCGGCAAAGGCTCCAAAAACCATCTTGGCAATGGAAATGAAACCTAATAAGGCAATGAGCACAGCAACATGCATAATGTGCTTTTTGGCATTGGGTGCCTTATCAGCGGCAACTGCCAATAAAATTAAAATCAGACCAATAATTCCAGGAATAAAGGCGGTCCAACTTTTGCCAAACTCGAGAGATTCTCCTGCCTCAGGGGCATTGAGGACATTTTCCCAATTATTTGAAGTTAAGGTAATGGGGCCTTCCGAGCCTCCCGCATTGTTATAAATAAAACGAAGTTTTGCCTTTTCCACATCAATTTCTGACCAAGGAATAGATTCGTAACTCTCAGTACCAGCATTGCTATAGTTTTCAGATTCCTGAAGGAGGCCACCAAGAGTATCTCCCGATGAACTGGCATACCAAAAGGATTCTGGTTCACCTTTCATTCTGCCTGCTTTTCGGGCGTAGTTATCTTCGTTAGTATTCTTGGCATGCCCCCCGTTTAATTTATGGACGATCCACCAAACATTTTCACCTGCTGAATCATCACAGGGCATAAAGTCGAGCACAACATCTTGGTCGCCATCGGATAGGACAAATTCGGCATCGCTTGCCCAGGGGCCGGTTAGCTTGATCGAAAGACTCGGATCTTGTACAAGATAACTTATTAATCCAGTCAGAATAAGTATTCCGCCAAGAATGAAAGATGGTATTTTAAGCATCCTTTTTAAAAAAGCCTCTTTCCTAAAACAGGCAAGCCCGTAAAGTTTAAAAATCCTCTCGTTTAAAGGTCAAAATTACTTATCTTACCTTCAAGATTGATTTTGAGATGATAGTGGAAACAATTACCGAGGAAAAAACAAAAGAAGGCATTGGCTTAGATTCTGTCTGGCGTGTGGTCGTTCTAAACGATCCGGTCAACCTTATGAACTATGTGGTAATGGTTTTCAGGAAGGTCCTCGGCTTTGATGAGGTTCTAGCCACTAAGCATATGAGAGAAGTTCATGAAAAAGGCCGTTCCATTGTTTGGTCTGGTAGTCGGGAAAGAGCAGAAATATATGCCTATCAGTTACAACATTGGCGGTTGCAGACAATCTTGGAGCGCGATGATTGAATTTCAATTACAGATTGATTCACGCATTACTCGCGCAGTCGCACCTTTGATTGTTAAATGCTTTTCTGATTGCGGAAAAACCTCAACCCCATCCTTTCCATACGCTGAGGAACAGGATAGGGATTTAGCTGAAGCATGGCTGAACAGTCTGAAGGAAGAGATGTTGCAGGATCGCCAATCACTTGCCCGCTTTCTCAGTAGCAAAAAGTTTGCTCATGGATATGTTGAGTTGAAGGAAGAATGTGCAGAATTAATACTTCGGGCTATGACCGAGCTCCGCTTGTATATTCGCAAGTCCTGCCTCGATTCATTTTTAGACAGTGAGCTGGAAACGGGAGCATTTTCCTTGGGCCAAAAGCCCAGGGATGCACAGTCTTTTTATCTGGCCTACCTTGTACTTGCAGAAGTGCAAGAGGGGATAATTGCAAGGATGACCTGAGCCGGTCAGGCTTTAACCTGCTCTTAGTATTTGGTTGTTTGCCACGGCAATTCCACCAAGCATTGCACCAACGATGCCCACATATCCCTGGTCGGTTCCCGCAAGGAAAAGGTTATTATATTTGGTTGACCCGTCCCTGCGCTTTGTGGGGGAACCATAGAGTGTGCCGTTGATATGACTGGTAAACCGTTTGATGGTGGTTGGAGTAAATGTATCGGTTAAGCGGGTTTGCCCTACTAATTTCCCGAGATGGATATCTCCATTGGGTAAATACCTCATAGCATGTTCTAGAATGGTTGCTTCCCAGGTTGTTTTTTGGTCGATGTATTCATCCCTGGGCAATGCTGACCACATCTCAAAATTTGCCGGATGAGTCACCCGTAACTTTGCTTCCTTGCCTTCTCGAGGAGATCCATAATTATCTGGCATGCATATGACTCCGGATGTCAGGTCTACTAAGGAGTCGGGGCAATTGTAATTAAACTTTTCTGATTGATTAAAGAAAACAACCGTTTCACCCCAGCCAAAATCGTTTGGGTGTCCATCAAAGACACGAATTGATTCGATAATGCTAAATTTGCCGGTTTGTGTAGATTCTCCTTCAGTCAAAGGTAAATTTAAAAGTTCTTCTGTCTCCCGAATCCCACAGGTTGATATAATTTGATTAGATCGAATGATCTCGCCTGAATCTAAAATTACCCCAGTTGCCCGATCGCCCCTTGTAGTAATTGATTTTACTCCACAGTTCATCCTTCTATCCACATCAAAGGCTTTGAGTTTTTCGGTTATAGGATCAAGGATTGCACGAATTCCAAGTTCCGGGCGGGATAAACCCTGGCGGAAAATGGCATCAAAGAGCATAATGAAGGTGGGGAAGTCGATATCGTTTGGGCGGGCAGAGCCGTAATAGCAGGTTGGACAGAGCAACATTTCTATGAGCAATGGATCAATCGAGGAATCTGCCAGAGTGGATCGAGTGGAAATCTCCGGAGCATCAACAGAATAGGCAGGAAATTCTTCCATTCTTTTGAGCAGATTAGAAAAAGAATCAATGGACCTGGGGAAATTTTCCTTAACTTGGTCAATAAAGTATTCGAAGTCGTTCGTAAATCGGAGTGATTGTCCGCCAAAAGTTATTCGGGAACAACTTTGGGGAAGAAGCTTAAAATCATCAATCGAGAGCCGTAATTGTCTGCACAATTTAAGTAATGGGGAAGATTTTCCAGAAGCCGGTGATGGATAATTGGTAAGGGCATGAAGACCAACATCAAATTTTCTGCCTTTTCTTGCATAAAAACTATTAAGTCCACCCACAACATAGTGTTTTTCCAAAAGAGTGACTCTTTTGCCAAACATGGCCAGCCTTAGTGCAGCTGATAAACCAGCTAGGCCAGCACCAATGACCAAAACCTCGCAATCAGTGGAGGCGTTGGAGGAAGGATTTGGACTTTTATTCAGCAACGAACTGGCAGGGGCAGGGCAGGCGGCCCCGCTTAACTAGGCTGCCGCACCAGCTTCAAACTTGGGCAGCAGATAATTGGCGCAGCTATCCAAAGATTCGAGCTCGCGGTATTCGGCTTCTGGCACATCTATGCCGTGTTGTTTGCGGAGTTCCATAACAATGTCGAGAAAATCCATCGAGTCCAAGTCGAGTTGGTCCCGTAGCCTGATATCAGACTTAACATCGTTAAGGTCTTCATCCGGAGCGATTTCCGCAATTATGTCGAGTACGATTTGTTTGACTTTTTCTTTGTCCATCTGAGCTGTAAGATAATTTATTTACCTTACGCATCAAACTTTTTCAAGATAAGAACTGAATTGATTCCAAGCATGCCAAAGGAATTGTTGAGAATTACATTAATACCACCTTTTTTGGTAACCGCTTTTCCAGTGATCAACCCGGGAAGAGCACATGCCGGATCGAGGTTGTCTACATTAATAGTGGCGTGGGCAATGCCATCCTCGAATGAGGGCAGATTACCGGCTAGTTCGATGGCACCTGCCGCACCCATGGAGTGTCCGATGAAACTTTTGGTGTTGTTTACCAGAGTGGATTTACTTTCCCCAAACAAATTACGAATGGCCTTACATTCCTGCTCATCACCTTGCGGGGTGGAGGTGGCATGGGTGCTGACTAAATCAATGTCTTCGGGCTCCAGATTTGCATTTGCAAGAGCTTGCCTCATACACTCTTCCTGCCTTTCTGGGTTGGGCAAGACATAGTCCGTACCGTCAGAATTGATCCGGTACCCAGCTACTTCTGCAATAATCTTAGCTCCACGCTTTTGGGCATCTTCCAGGCGTTCGAGAACATAAATACAACCGCCCTCACTAACCACAATTCCATTTCGATCCTGATCAAATGGCCGGCTGGCCAAGGTGGGATCGGAATGGGAAGCCAAGGCACCCTGACTTTTAAAGCCGGCAAATATTCCGTAAGCACGAATGCTTTCACTAACCCCACCCGCCAAAGCAAAGTCGCATTCACCTAAGCGTAATTGTTGAACCCCTTGAATAATTCCGGCATTTCCGGCAGCACAGGCTGCACCTATGGTATAATGCGGGCCGGTTAAACCAAGGTTTACGGTAATTTCTCCAGCTGGATTATTGGCAACAGTGCGAGGGTTATGGTGATGAGTCCAATACTTTACATCTTCATCATAGTGATCGAATAAGGAGCAAACTTCTGTCTCTGTCTCCACATTCCCATGTTCGGTAATACCCAGATAGATTCCGATACGTGAGGAATCGGTGTTTTCCAGATCCAGGCCTGCGTCCACAATTGCTTCATTAGCACAGTAGATTGCAATGCTTCCAGCCCTTGTGCCTACCCTTATTTCTTTACGTTTTTGGTATTTTTTTTGATCAAAGTTGCAAACTCCAGCCGGTTGCTCGCCCATGTTTCTGACTGGAAAAAGGGAAACTCCGCTTCTTCCTGCAAGCAGAGCTTCTCGGTAGGTGGGCAAGTCATTTCCGAGCGGACAGGTCAGTCCAATTCCGGTTAGTACGATACGGGGGAGATTGTTCATATTCACAATGATTTGAAAAAATGAAGGACTCGGGCAGGTTTGGCAAGCTACCAAAAGTCAAAAAACTTCAGTATCTGATTTGATAACTATCGATTCGTTTTCGCAAAGTTGCCCGAGTAATTCCAAGTAGGGTAGATGCCTTAACCTGATTGCCGCCACATTCCTGCAGTGCCCGGCGAATGACTTCCTTTTCCATCTTTTCAATGAGGTTTTTTTCGCTTTCTGCACGAAGATGGGCATAGGCAATGTCAAAACTTTCTTCTATGCTAATGGAAGAGGGGGGTACGGAACTTTGTGTACTTTCAGAAATGTTTTTTACGCCAGAATGCTGGGTTGAATTGCCAAACACAGGAAGGCTCTGCTCCGTTTCACTCATACTAGCATCAGGAATTCTTTCTGCGGTGGGTGCTGAAGCAGGGAATTCAGGCGAAGCAGATTCAGGCGTACTTGCGGGAATGTGAGATTGAGAATTGGAAGCCTGAAGACTTTGGGGCAAATCCTTGGCCAGAATTCGTTTCCCCTTGGAAACGACTGAGGCGGAATGAAGGGCGTTTTCCAGTTCCCGCACATTTCCAGGCCATTGGTATGCCTGCAATATTTCCATGGCTTCCGTGGAGATTTCCCTGGCCCCGGTCGCAAATTTTTTGTCCAACCGAACGAGCATAAAGTCAACCAGTTCCGCAAGGTCTTCCATGCGGTTGCGTAAGGCAGGAGTTTCGATTCGTACAACATTGAGGCGATAGTACAAGTCTTCACGAAAGGTCTTTTCCTGAACCATGGATTCCAGGTTTTTATGGGTTGCTGCAATTAAGCGGACATCCACCTTTTTGATTTTGGTGCTTCCAACTCTTTGAATTTCCCCTTCCTGAATGGCTCGTAGTATTTTTGTCTGGGTTGGTAGTCCCATGTCTCCAATTTCGTCGAGAAAAAGGGTACCCCCATGGCAAATTTCGAACTGACCGGCCTTGGGTTCTGTGGCACCAGTGAAGGCTCCTCTTTCATGACCAAATAATTCACTCTCAATAAGGTTTTCCGGGATTGCTCCGCAATTAACCGCATGAAATGGAGAATCTGAGCGGTGGCTATGCCGATGAATACAGCGTGCTACCAATTCCTTCCCCGTACCACTCTCTCCGGTAATCATGACTGTGGCTTCAGATGCCGCCACCTGTCCCACTTTTTTTAAAACCTGTTGCATTTGCTCTCCGCTCCCCACAATGCCTTCTTCGAAGTCCTCTTTGTTCAAGAGCCTTTTAGCAACACTTTCAGAGTTTCCCGAATCTATACTGGCCTTGAGAGCTTTTGCGACCATCTCCTTTAACTTGGCCAGATCAAATGGCTTGAGCACATAATCGAATGCACCGTGTTTCATCGCCTGAATGGCGGTCTGGGTGGTTCCATAAGCTGTCATTAGAATGACTAGCGATGCCGGAGAAGCTGTGCGCAAATGCTGGAGTGTTTCGATTCCGGAAATTCCGCCCATTCGATTATCCAAAAAAATCAGGTCTGGGTTGTTTTTTTCGGCCACCTCGATTCCCTGCTCTCCTGAGTCGGCGGTAATGATTTTGTGACCATCTGGAGAGAGAACGCGGTCGAGCGAATAACGGATTTCCGCATCGTCGTCGATTATCAAAATAGTAGGCTTTTGAGATTTTGTCATAAAAAAGAAAACTCTGTATCTTCATACAATCGATATTGGGGTAAAGCTCAAAGCGATAAAATTATTCAATCTGTTGTTTGCGTTGACTGTGCATGCACAGAAGTACATATTAGATCGCTTTAAGGGCCAGGGTAGCTCAGGTGGTTAGAGCGTCGGACTCATAACCCGAAGGTCGGCGGTTCAAGTCCGCCCCCTGGTACCACTTTTAAAAGCCTTTTACAGTTAAAGGCTGGAGCAGGTTTTTCTATTCTGTCTTGTTTTTGAAAAACCTTTCGAAAAGAGTGCCCTTGGGAGCTTCATTTTCTAAGTTTTGCTGGTTTTTGAGGACAGGAACTTCCGTTTCCTCAATAATCTCGGTCACTTCTTTATCAGTCGAAATCTCTTCTTGTTCTTTTTTCTCCACGGGAATTTCTTTATCTGGAGATTTAATAACTGGTTGATACAGAGGTTCGGCTGATTGCTCGTTTTGTGCATTTGAATCAGGTGCAAGAGGGGGCGGGGTGAAGTTTTGACTCAATTCAATCATCGGCTTTGGAGGTTCAGGCACGTCACTGGAAGGAACGAGGGATGCCGATTCGGAATTAAACAAGGGTTCCCCTCGTTCTTCCTTTTCCAGTTGCTCTGCTGTTTTTCCCACATAGGTCCGAAATACTAAGTCGTGTTCGGGATGCAGCCAAAACCTTCCTTTTTTGTAAGGATTTCCCTCTGCAAATGAAAACGCACCGAACCATGCACGCTTGTCTCCAATCTGATCGCAAACAATAAAGTACATCCTCCCACTCTGCTGGGGAATTTCTCCTCTCATTTGCAGGGTGATCCAGCCACGGTCAGTTTCGGTCAGTCCCTGCAAGGCCAGTTGGTTGACAATTTCATCACGGGTTAAGCTCCATTCTCCAAACTTGGGGCCAGTGTCCGGGTTATCGGCACGGATAAAACCGCTAATGCTGGATCCGTAGTGCTCGGAAATAGTGTAGTTGGGCTTTCCGAAGAGTAAAATTTTGGTGAGAATACCGTCTTTGCCTGCCGTATAACTCATCCAGTTCTTTTTGTTGACATGACTAAAACTGGTCTCGTGTTGCTCTTTAAAATACTCCTGAAACTGATCCAACTCCTCGATATAAACTGTAGGGGCTGGTTTAGTCGGTTTTTTCGTTAGCTCGACAGCCTTGTCAATGGTGGGAGGGAGGGTTGCATTCTCTTGCGGATCCGCCTTGTCGTCCGAACAGCCAAAATACAAAACTGAAATGAAGAGAATGAAAAGAAAACGGATGAATGAAAGGTTACACATAAGGGCTATGGGGTGATACTTATTATGCAAACAAGGTAATCTTCTTCTTGCAAGTTCGAATAAAAGAGAATCTATTCTCGGCAGTATTTTATGATGTAGATATGGACACATTCGCATTTTGGTTACCATTGCTCCTTCTTTTTATCTCGGCCCTAATCGGTGCGGTAATAAAAAGGAGGTCTTGCGATCATTGCTTAAAGAAATTTCAGGGTAACAAGATTTTAGTTCCCTTGCATACCGGGGCATGGATTTGCGGGCGCTTGGAGGTTTTTGCTCAGGGTATAGAATTAGAACTTTCGTCAGAGCAGCAAATAGGTGGCATCCTACTTCAGTCTCACATCATTCACTCTTCTGAGGTGGACAAACTGGCTTATTTAATCAGGCAAGCCCCGGATTCTGATACCTGGCAGGGGGTGGCATGGAAAAAAGAAAGAGAACGATTATTACATCCATCGATACAGGACCGAATGAAACGATCTGTGCTTAATTCATATAACATGCTTCGGGATTCTTTCGGGCAAGCAATCAAGGCAATTATTGGGTCGATTAGCAAAGATACCAAGTTAGCAAAAAGCAAAGATTCAGATAAAAGATTGCATGAGGTGCAAACGAATCTGACCGGTATGGTCCCTAATGCATGGGAGCCAATTTTGGAAAAATACCGAGGCAAGAAAGTGGCAATTGAAAGAGAGATAGATAACAAAATCGTTGTTGAGGCTGGTATACTCGAAGACTATTCAAATAAATATCTGCTCCTTCGGGATGTTCACCTGACTGAAAATACACTTAAGGATCACTTGCTTGAACTTGGTTGTTCAGATGCCTGCGCATACGATGTTATATACTCTCGAACAAAAGCTGCGCTCAGGTTCTCTTTGCTTAATTGATCCGTCAGTCAGTCGTAAGCAAACTTGACCAGATGTTAAATAATGATAGATATGTATATTCGACTTCTGCATCGTTCGAGAAGTTTCATTAGTTCTTTTCCTTACTCCTAATTACTAGGGAATCTATCGACAGTTGTTTGCAGTCAGGCCGTAAATCGGAAGACTAATGGCAGCACGAGGGTACCCACCTGGACCTAGAAGGTCATATAACTTATGGATGCGATGAACGGCGAACGTGGAAGTCACCACCTTACTTGTTTATGCCAAGCAAGGTTATATTGTATTTATTTGCCTCGTTTTCAAGTGCTTGTCTGTCGAGTATGATTACAGTTCCTGTTTCTAGTGCAGCAGTTCGAATTCCAGCAGCCTGCATAGCGATAAGGGTATGTTGGCCAAATACGGGCACATCGAACCGGGTATCCTGATTTGGCTTGCTCAGTTTAACAAACAAGCAATCCTTCGCCCCAAATTTACCGGCCCGTTCGAGCATGGCATTGGTTCCTTCAAACGCTTCCACTGCTAGAACTGTACCTCGACTGACAACAACGCCTTGTCCCACATCCATACGGGCATTTTCGCGGGCGATCTCAATTCCGTGGGCAAGATGTTTAGGCTCAATCTTTTCTTTACCCTTTACCATGACCCCTTCTCCAGCAAGATCCTCGTCCATAAACACGCGGGCATCTAGCAGATGAACCCCTGCCATTGCGATCTCATCCCCGATCGCCCCAAAGATAGTCTCGGCATTTTTGTGATCTAGACCGGCAAGCATGCGTATTGCCTTGAGGTCAGGGTGTAATCCTCTGAAAAGTTTGCCTGGGGTTACCTGTCCCGCCATCACCGCATAACCGGCATCGAACTTTTTAAGCTCTTTGAGTAATTTACCTACTTGCCCGACTTTAACGGTAGTGCGTTCGCCATCAGGGAAGGACGAAACCAATTCGGGGGAGGTTTCACCGCTCAATTCGATTAATCTTAAGGGTATTCCTGACTGCCTGGCTCGTTTGGCCAGCAGGATGGGATAACTTCCTTGTCCTGCAATTAAGGCGAGCGGACGGCTTGCATCAAAGTCATCAGGCAGAAAGCGGGACATTATGCAGTTCTTCTTCAGCCTTTGACAGCGAGGTTTACCAATTTTCCGGGCACATAGATTTCTTTGACGATTTCCTTACCTTCGAGAAAGGACTGTATCTTGGCGTCGGCTTTGGCCGCGGAAATGACAGAGTCCTTATCGATCTCTTTTGAAAACTGACCCTGTCCGCGTAGTTTTCCATTTACCTGAAAGACGATGGTAACTTCGTCTGATACCAATAACTCTTTGCGAGCTTCCGGCCATGGTTGGTTAACGATGGATGGCTGTGAGCCAAGAGTTTCCCAGAGCTCTTCGGCCAGGTGTGGGGCAAAGGGGGCAAGCAGTTGAAGCAATACTTTAAGAGTATCGATTGAGTAGGAATCAATCTTTTGCAGATGGTTGACCAGGATCATCATCTGGGAGATTGCAACATTGAAGCGTAAATCCTCAATCGCTTCCGTAACCTTGAGAATCGTCTCATGTAAAACTTTGAGCGTCTCCTTGCTGCTCTCCTCGGCAGAGTTATGTTTCTTTGGTCTTAGGCATTCCCTATGCACTTTTCGAAGGAAGCGGTGCACACCCTCTATGCCTTTCTCACTCCATGGTTTAACTGCTTCCAAGGGGCCAAGGAACATTTCAAAAAGGCGCAAGGAGTCTGCTCCATAAGCATCTATGACCACATCTGGGTTGACCACATTGCCCACACTTTTGGACATTTTGTTACCGTCTTCTCCAAGAATAAGCCCTTGATGAAAAAGTTTTTTGTAAGGCTCCGGATTGGCGAGCACACCCTCGTCATAGAGGAAACGGTGCCAGAACCTAGCATAGAGTAGATGAAGCACTGCATGTTCGGCTCCTCCAATGTAAAAGTCGGGGCCTCCCCAGTAGGCTTCTTTTTGCTTATCAACCAATAATTCTGGGTTTTTAGGATCAATATATCGAAGATGATACCAGCATGACCCTGCCCATTGTGGCATAGTGTTGGTCTCACGGGTTGCCGGCACCCAATTATCTCCCTCCGGCATTGGTTCAGTTCGGGATACGGATTTTCCAGATTCTAAATTAAACCAAACTTCCAACCATTCTGAAATAGTTGCCAGTGGACTTTCACCGGTACCCGAGGGTTGATAGTTCTCAACTTCGGGAAGTCTGAGGGGAAGTTCGCTGGGGGGCAAGGGGAGGGCGTAAAGAACTTGGTCTTCCTTATCTGTGGTTACGGCTTTTTCGGGAATTAGGTCTTTTAAAACTCCATCCGTTGCCTTTGCTCTTTCGTAATCGTTTAATGAAACCCATACTAGCGGTATGGGTTCTCCCCAATAGCGCTGACGTGAGAAAATCCAGTCTCGGAGTTTATAATTTACTGCACCTTTTCCAGTTCCTCCCGCTTCGAGATCTTGAATGATCTTAGATTTACAGGCATCGGCTGCCATGCCGTCATATTCCTTGGAGTTCACCATTACCCCAGGCCCAGGGTAGGGGAGTTCATTTATTTCGTCATTCCCTTCGGGATGAACGATAACCCTTCTGATTTCGATCCCAAATTTTTGGGCAAATTCAAAATCCCTCTCGTCATGAGCGGGCACTGCCATAATCGCACCCGTTCCATAGCTTATAAGAACATAATCAGCTACCCATACGGGAACCTTTTCACCATTTACTGGATTAATGCAGTGGCTGCCCGTGAAAACGCCGGACTTTTCCTTGGCCAGGTCTGTGCGATCTAAGTCACTTTTCTTGGCGGCAGCCAAAACATAGGCATCGACTTCCTCCTTCTTTTCGGAAACCACCAATTGATCGAGCAGGGGATGTTCGGGTGCAACCACCATGTAGGTTGCACCAAATAAGGTGTCTGGGCGAGTGGTGTAGACTGTTAGGTGGTCAGTGCTACCATCAATCGCAAACTGAACTTCTGCCCCTTCGGATCGCCCGATCCATGCTTTTTGCTGTCTCTTGGTGGAATCGGGCCAGTCGAGGTCGTCCAATCCAGCGAGGAGTTTTTCGGCATAGGCGGTAATCCGTAAAACAACCTGCCTGAGGTTTCTTCTCTCCACTGGATGGTTACCCACTTCCGACTTGCCATCCACCACCTCTTCGTTGGCGAGTACTGCCCGAAGATTGGGACACCACCAGACTGGCTTCTCATCGACATATGCAAGCCCCCTTTGGAAAAGTTTCAGGAAAATCCACTGGGTCCATTGGTAATATTCCGGGTCGGTGGTGTTGATTTCCCGCTCCCAGTCAATGGCAAAACCAATGCTTTTGATCTGCCGGCGGAAATTATCCACATTGGCTTGGGTGGTAAGTGAAGGGTGGGTACCGGTCTTGATGGCATATTGCTCGGCGGGTAGGCCAAATGCATCCCACCCCATGGGGTGTAAAACATTGAATCCACACGCTTTTTTGTAACGGGCAAGAATATCTGATGCGACATAGCCCTCGGGGTGGCCAATGTGCAAACCGGCTCCCGATGGGTATGGAAACATATCCAAGGCATAATACTTGGGCTTATCGGATTGGTCTTCTGCCCTGAAAGTATTTTCGCGTTCCCAAAAATCCTGCCATTTTTTTTCAATGGTGGAAAAATCGTAGTTTTGTTCTTCTTCAGCCATACCTCATCTATATGAAACGCATTAAAATGAAGGAATCCTTCTAATTTGGCAAAAGCAAACCCCAGCCAGAACCAAATAGTTGAGGGTAAGCAAAAAGAAATAAGCCACTTATTTGGGTAAGGGACTTTTTTCTTCAATCATTTTTTTAATAACCCTCATTTCCTTTGATAGTTCTTCCATCCGGTTTTGCAGATCATGCAGACCGTCACGAACAGGTTCAGGTTTAATTTTTCTCCGTTCAATTTCCTGTTTTACTGCCATTTCTGCATTGGATTCATCCATGCTATTCATAATAACTCCAATCACTAAGTTCAGAACGATCATCGTGCCAATCAGTACGAAACTTACAAAAAAGATTGCTGCGCCCAATGGTGATTTGCTGGGAGACGGAGTCCACTTGGCCAAGTCATCTGAGGAATAACCATAGTTATCAGAACCATACATATTTATGTACATCACATCTGTCCAATCCTCCAGCGTGACCACCCGAAAAAGCGAGAGTATGGAAGTTTGTAGGTTTCGAAAATGGACTGGGTCATTATCTCCAAAAAGAAATACAGCCATGGCTCCGTATACATAAAAGAGTAAAAAGAGCAGGATACTCACATAAAACATTGAGGGAAGACTCTTGAGAAGACAGGTGACCAATAATTGGAGCTTGGGAATAGCAGTAATTAAGCGAAGCACACGTAAAATTCTGGCCAGTCTTAAGACCGGGAGAAATCCTCCGCCAAGATGCATGACGGGCTCCAGTAGACAGGCTGCAACGATAGCAAAATCAAAAATATTCCATGGGTTTTTGAAATACCTGAGTGGACGTTTTCCTTCTGCCAGAATTTTGATCAAGGCCTCGAGGGTAAAAATGGCCAAAATGGAACGATCTAAAAAGAGTAAAAGATCCGCATTTACTTGGGCAAAAGTTTTGTAGGTCTGTGCACCCACCACTACTGCAGCCAAAAGAATGGTAGCAATAATGAAATGATTAAAAGATCGGCTTTTTGCCAATTTCGAGCACTTGATTGATAACATAACTTAGTTAAGCTATCCGTATATGCTACAGTCCTTTTAAAGAATCAAGTATAAGCGAATAAACAAAGGGTATGCCCTCCGACCACTAAATAGAGGCCAAACCTTGGTTTGAGAAAAAACTAAACTAAGGAAGGAAGCGATTTGAGCAAATTACCACAACCAAACTCAACGGACTGTATGATTTGCTCATAGTTGTTGTTCGCATCAGTGGAGTCATCTCTTTCAAAAGGGTCTGCAATGAAGGGGAGGCTCCCCGCAGATAGAAACATACCAATTGGTCTGACTTCTCCCCGGATGTAGTACTTTCGAGTCTTGGTGTATTGTTCGCTTTCCTGATCAAGGGTTACAATAAGATTGGCAGAGGAAAGATCGCCCATGTTTACCCTTCTTGCGTTGCCTTTCAGTTCATACCCGTACTTTCTCGCGCTGTGTACCATCCGCTTGTCGAATGGGCAAAACTCGTAGGCATCTGAAATTCCTCTTGCCGAGGGCCTGACACTGCCGAAATGATCGGATAAGTGAAGTAGTTTTCTCATTACTTCCCGAGCCAGAGGGGACCGGGATAATCCGCGTTTGCTCAGAAATAAAATATTGGTCAGTTCAGGAGAGTAATAAGGATTGGGAGGGGCTTCCGAAGATATGCTAGGTTGTTTTGTAATGACGGAAGCAGGAATGTCATTCTTGGTTTCCTGAGAGTGAGAAAGCTTCTTTTTTAACTTTCCGAAAAAGTTTGAGGTGTATGATGATTTGTTTGTTTTAGTCATTAAAATTTCCGCCAGTTTTAAGTGTTTGATTAATGTTAATATCTTAATGTTCCAAAATTAGGAAGAATGTTCGTTGATTTTGTAAAAAATTTATTAAACATATTGTGGAATTGGGCATAATTCATGCCAACACATTCAAAGACGATAAAATGAGTTAAAAAAACTCAGTTTTCCGCAGTGAGAGATATTGTCTCCCGTTGGGTGAAGGAAAAGTTTCTTATTTTAATTAACCCAGTATATTGGCTGCTCTTTTGAGGGAACTGCAAAAGCGTTCAACATCTTCCATGGTGTTGTAAATGGAAAAAGAAGCACGGGCGGTTGCAGTATGACCGAGGCGTTCCATCAGAGGTTGGCAGCAATGGTGGCCCGTACGTGTGGCAATACCTTCGGCATCGAGCAGGGTAGCGAGGTCATGCGGGTGAATGCCATCGATGGTGAAGCAAAATACTCCCGCTTTGCCTTCGACTGTACCATGTTCAACCAAGCCCTTAACATCACAAAGCATTTCTCTTGTGCTTTCCAAAAGCATCTTCTCATGGGCGTCAACTTGGTGGAAATCAATAGATTTTAAATAACGAATCGCTTCAGCAAGACCGATGGCACCACTGACATTGGGTGTGCCAGCCTCGAATCGTTGAACACCCGTTGTATAGGAGGTGCCTGAAAAGCTGACCTGATCGATCATGTCTCCTCCGCCTTGATAGGGAATCATGTCTTTCAAAAGTTCACCTTTGGCATAGACAACCCCGATTCCCATGGGAGCAAATAATTTGTGACCAGAGAATACAAAAAAGTCACAGTCGATGTCCCTTAAATTTACTTTTAAATGGGGAACAGACTGGGCACCATCAATGATTACCTTGACGCCATTTTTATGTGCCTCATTTACGATTTCCTTTATTGGGTTTTGCGTCCCCAACACATTGGAAATGTGACAAATCGATAAGATGGATGTTCGGGGATGATTCAGCAATTTGTCCAAGATTTCTCTGTCCAGTGATCCATCCTGCAAAACCGGCACGACCACGATTTCTGCACCTGTCGATTCTGCAATCATTTGCCACGGGACAATGTTGGCGTGATGTTCCATCTCAGTAAGGATAATTTGATCACCCTTAGTAAGCAAAGGCTCAGCGAAAGAACGTGCAATCAGGTTGAGCCCCTCGGTCGCTCCGCGGGTAAAAATAATCTCAGCAGGAGATGTTCCCAACCACTGGGCAACCTCCTCTCTGGATGAACGGTAATGGTTTTCAGCATCCTCCGCCAGTTCATAGACGCCCCTGTGTACATTGGAATTATTTTCGAGGTAATAATTTCTGACTGCATTAATTACAGTGCTTGGCTTTTGGGAAGTTGCCGCATTATCCAGGTATACCAAAGGTTTCCCCCGATTCTTTCTTGAAAGAATGGGGAAGTCCTCCCGAATTTTATGTGGGTTAAACGTCATAGAATTAGACATCATCAATATTCTATTGTTTGTGTGCCTATGCACCAATGAGAAAATGAACTAAGGGCAAAGTGGGCGAGAAAAGCAAGTGCAGTTCACAGGTTTTTGCCCGTGTGGTTCAGAAGACTATTTTAGCATCAGGGAGAGCTTTTCTCAATGACTCGACCCCCTTGTCTGTAACTTGAGAGTCCCATAGGTATATCTCCTCAATATCTTTCATTTGGGTGAGATCCTTCACTGCACCGTCAGAAACCTTGGTGCCTGATAAATTTAAATAACGCAAAAATTGCATATTTTTGAGCTGTTTAATTCCCATATTCGATACGCCGGTGTTTCTTAACCCCAACCATGTCAGGTGATTCATCTTTTTGACTGTGCCCATAACCGAGTCGTCTACCTTGGTTCGGGATAAATCTAAGTGAGAAATATTGTTCTGAACTCCGGACAAAGCACCAACTGCCCGATTATCAATCAAGTTTGGTCCAGATGAAAACTCTGCCCGAAGCATATTGTGCTTCATCGATAGTGGGGTGACAAGTGCACCAGTTTTCGATGCAACTTCGATTTGGGTTTTGGAAGGTTTACTTAGCCTTTTCCCTAAAAGATCGACCAGAGGAATATTATCAGCAGGGGAGGTCAGGGAAACTGCAACCTTTTCCTCTTTCGGACGCTCAAAAACATCGGAGGGGTATTCCTTTGCTCCTTCATCAATCCATTTTTTAAATAGGTCGATCTCTTCTGCTGTAAGTGGGTCACCCTTGGGGGGCATAATTTCAGAATCATCGGGATCAAGGGTAATTACAACATAAAGGGTGCTTTCTTCATGATCCCCACGGTCAATAATTTCACCATCGAGATTTCCTTTCAGAACTGCCTCATATGTATCTAGTGCCAGACCAGCCTTGGGGTGAATGGTTCTGCCATTTTTAACATAAGGTTCGCCATGACAATCGAGACACCTTTCTTCCAAAATAGGAAATATATGATCATGAAAACTAATTCCACCACTGGCATCTGCAACCCCGCCAGACCCAGCTTTTGGTTTCGCTCCTTCTTCGATCCATCTTTTAATGATGTCTATTTGCTCAGGAGTCAGTGGACCACCCTTTGGGGGCATAAACATGTCATCATCTTCGTCTAAAGTTAGAACTTCGTGCAGGTAGCTATCTTCTACATCACCAGCTGTTACCACGGTGTTATCTAAGTTCCCTTTCATCACTAATTCATATGTGTTTAAAGCCAGTCCGGCTTTAGGTTGAATTGTTCTCCCATTTTTTTTGTAGGGCTCTTGGTGGCAACTAAAACAACGATCTTCTAAAATTGGCAAAACATGGTTGGCAAAATCAATTGGCTCACCCGGTTTGGGAGCACCACCACTTTTCTTTTCGACCGCAAGGTTTGGGTCTTGCCCAAGGTTAACTGGTTTATAGCTAAAAAATGAACCAGGTCGAAGTTTTGGCCCCTTTTTGGGTGGTGCTTTTAAGCGGGGGCCATCTATGGGTGCCTCAACCGACTCATCCGCATCAGTAGAGGTCGACTCGACAGTTGTTTTTTCAACTGTTTGGTTTTGTGATGCTAATTTTCTTGGATCACCAATCGGGATTTTGCCTTCTTGAGAGATTTGCCTAAGATAGATCTGATCGTTGGTTGAGAGTTGGTTGTAAGGAACTGGATATAACTTTTTATCCTTACCCTCCAGGTAGAAGGTTTGGCCTTCGTAACTTAGCACCCTCGCCGTAAATGACTGTCCTCCAACCGCGGTAAATGTCCTGAATGTTTCCTCAGCATTAAGTACAAACCCTACTAACAGCAGCAAGAACAGGGTTACATACCTGCTCATTCCCATCGAACTACTTACAAGTAAAGCTGTTAGGTGTTTAATACATCCAACAAGGGTTCACCATCGTGAGCAACCTTGAAAGGACGACCGGAGGGCGAGTACTGAACATCGTTTAGTGGTAGCCCCATGTTATAACCAATTGTTGCATTCAATGAAGCGGGATCAACAAATTTACCTTCAACTGGATTGCGGCCAACCTTGTCCATTTTTCCGTAAACCGTACCGCCTTTTACGCCGCCTCCAGCAAGGAATGCGGAGAAACCATAAGGCCAGTGGTCACGACCATTGCCTCCATTGATTCTAGGGGTTCTTCCAAATTCGGACACAAGTACAACCATAGTGTCTTGCAGCAGACCTCGCATTTCCAAATCTAAAAGCAAGGCGCTTAGCCCCTTATCTAAATCTGCACAATTATTTGCCACAGACTCGAAGTTGTTGGAGTGGGTGTCCCACCCCCCTCGGTTCACTTCAATGTATCGGACTTTATTTTCCACGAGACGGCGGGCTAGCAAACAGCCCTGTCCGAATGCAGATCGTCCATAAAGATCTTTCATTGCGTCTGGCTCAGATGCCACATCAAATGCTTTGAGGTCTTCACTACGCATCAATTTGACCGCATCATTGTAAAGATCGGTGTATGCACGAACCTGTTTTTTATCATAGGTGCCAAGGAAGCTCGCATTCATCTTTTGTGCCATTGCTAAACGACCATCAAAGCGGGTTTGGTCCAGGTAATCTGCTGCCTTACTATTGGCAAGGCCTGCATTTGGGTTGCCGATTGGAACAGGACCATACTTTGACTCGAGGAAACCAGAACTTCCAATTCGTCCATTGATCGCAATGTTCATCGGAATGGTCGAATTGATAGGGCCTGACATTTTGGCTATCCAACTGCCAAAGGTTGGGTGTGAAATAGTTCCGCGCATCTGATAACTAGTGTGCATCAAGTAGGTGCCCTGCATGTGTGCACCCTGGCTTGTCATCATCGTACGAATGATGGCAGCATTGTGCATATGCTTGGCCGTTTCCGGAAGATTTTCTGAAAGAAATACACCATCTGCACTGGTTGGTATCGGACTGACAGGACCTTGGTAACTTTCTTTATCTGCATCAGTGTTCGGTGCAAATGTGTCCATGTGGGACATGCCATAAGACATATACAAATAAATTAAGTGCCTGGCTTTAGCTGGACGAGTACCAGGTTGAAGAGCCTGTGCTGGTGTATGAACATATGAACCAGCCATCGGTAAAAGACCAACTCCTAAACAGGCTTTAGCGGCACTGGCAACAAATTCTCTACGGCTTAATTCATCAAGGGATTTAAGGTCTGATTTCATATTTTTACGGGTTTATTGAAGATTTATCTAACAAACAAAAATTCATGACTGTTTAAAAGTATCCAGGCAATGTCCTTATGGATATCATTCGTGCCAATTATTTTTAGAGTTTCAGTAAAGTCATTTTTTTCGCGGCTGGTCGCCTTGCGTTGGAGTATTGCCTTAAACGCAAAGTCAATTTTATCAACGATTGTTGATTGTGAGGCCAACTTTTTCATGAAGTGAGAGTTGGGATTGCTGATTATATTCTTTTCAACATATCCGTTCATTACCGCAAGAGCTTGATCAACAGAAGCTTGTTTGTGTGAAACCTGAATTTGGTCTCTTGGGGAGCCTCCAAATTGACGGATAAAATGTCCAGCCGGTGCAGGGTGACCAACCTCTGAAGCACGTAGCGAGTTAGAATCCCTGGTTTTGGTTCCTGTCCTAGTGTAGGATTGGGAGGAAGAATTAGTGCTGGCCGCCATCATTTCTCCATCCATCATCATCTCATCCATCGCTGGCATGTTCTCGACAAATTGATCTTTGCAACCATTGCAACAAAAAGCAACTGTTTCACCCTTTTCATTTTTTGCGGTAATTGAGGGGTCCGCCAACCTACCAGGTCTGATCGGGCAATTTTCATTGATCGGTTTTGGCTTGTTGGCCATTGCATCTTGCATATCCATACCAGAGCCGGGTGCAGGGATTCCCAGCCTCTCCAAAAAAAGTTCCTCCGCAGTCATCGAGATATATCTTTGATATTGATCGAATCCACTACCGGGAAACCGAGAGTTAATTCGCTTATCAATATCTGGGTAATTAAGGGCAACTAATGAGTCCCATAGCTGTTCTCCAGATAGTCTTTCAACAACAGGCCCCTGATAAAAGTAAGGTACTGCTCCTCGTTTTGGATTATCTGAATCAGGACCAGAAATAACATATTTCACTTCAAAAGGCATAATTTCATCTTTAGGGTCTCTTGGCTCTATGTCGCGCGAAGGTGCTTCCCGTTGAAAAGCCTTGGTGTTGTAAAGTATGCGAAGAAATTCTTTAAGGTCGTAATCCAATGCAACCATGATTTTCTCAAGATGAAGCATGAGTTCTGGGTGGGTTGCCAAGGTGTCATCGAACATATTGTCAACCGGTTCAATCAGACCAAGTCCAAATACGGCTTTCCACATGCGGTTAGCGATAACAGTCGTGAATCGAGGGTTATCTGGTGAAGCCAGCCAACTTGCGTAGGATGCTCGTGAGCCTTTTTGTTGAAGATTCTCATCGAGTTCTATAACCAAACCGAAAATAGTTTTTGCCTGCAGTTCCTGACCTGGTTGGGCGTTGTCGTATTGATAATCTTTAGGGAGGTTAATTTTACCTTGGCCTAAATTATCCATGCCAAGTCCGACAATAACGCCAATTCCAGTAGCACCACGATATTTATCTCCAAGGGCGGCTCTTTGTCTTGCCTTTTCATCATCGCTGAGGTTTGGGTCGTTAGAAACTTTCTTTTGTTCCTCATTCATCCATTTTCTAGCCATACTGGAAAATTCCCGAAATTCGGTGGCACTTTTATTTACGGATCTATGAGCCCCATAAGTGTATGCAGCCATTTCGAAGAATTGTTTTTGAGTCCAGCGATCAAATGGGTGGTCATGACATTGGGCACACTCTAGGCTTGTTCCAAGAAAAACACGGACGGTGTTGGACATGCTGTCCAGACCCATCCCTGCATCTCTGTAGTAGTAGCCAGCCGCTCCATTTCCTCTCTCCCAAAGCGGGCCAGTGGCTGCAAGCATGTCGTGCACCCAATCATCATAAGGTTTGTTTTCAGCTAAGGTTTCTTTAAGGTGCATTATGAAAGGTATGCCATCGTTACCATTTCCGCCTACTATTCTTGTTTTAGCTCTCAAGACATCAGCCCAATAAATAAACCAATTATGGGCATAACCTTCAGAGTTGAGGAGTTTATCTATGAGTAACTTCCTCCCTTTAGAGCCTCGGTTGGACATGAATTCCTCAATTTCTTCAAAAGTTGGGATTCTGCCAATGATCTTGAGGTAAGCACGTCTGAGGAAAGCATCATCAGAGATATCTTTGTTTGGGAATAACCTGTAGGATTTGAGCCTTCTTTCAATTTTCTGGTCTATAGATTTTGAAAATGTTTGCAGAGTTCGCTCGTCGAGTGGTTTTTTGAACTTAGGAAGAGCGTCATGGTTGGGCGGGAAATTGTTTTTTACAAATGCCTGATCATCTTCAGTAAAGATGTCCAAACTGATACGAAATAATTGAAGATCGCTTGTTCTTTTCATAAGAACATCACCATCTTCAAAGTATTTGACAATACTGCCGCGGATAACTTGTCCATTTTTGGACCTGAAATCGCGATCTGTTATACTCCAGACAAAACTATTAAAGGTAAAAACGAGTATACTTATCCCCAATAAAATCCTCATACCTTTAAATAAACTTAACCAATAACCTATCGCAAACCAAAAAGGATGCAAAACATATAAAATATTTCAAAACAATCACAATATCAGGGATTGCATGTTATAGTATAAAAAAAGACTGCTTGTACCGGGTTGCTCATTTGGAAGTTATATTGTAATAGGATTTTTCCGTGAAATTTTCTACCCATACCGATAAAGTAAATTCTGGGAGTGGTCACATTTGTATAGTGGTCCTGGTATTTATGTTTTTTGCAGTCGGTTGCACAAAAGAAGAAATCACTGGCACAAGCGTTCAAAACTTACCTGATCTGACTCTAACTGATGACTATGTCGGTGCAGTGGTATGCTCGGAATGCCACGCTGAAGCCCATGACAAATGGGAAGAGTCTCATCATTTTCATGCTATGGAACTGCCCAATGAACAGACTGTGCGTGCGGACTTTAATAACTCATCCTTTGAGAATTTTGGAGTAACTACAAAATTTTTCCGCAAGGACGATAAGTATTTTGTGGAAACGGAAAACCAAGCAGGTGTAATGGAAACTTTTGAAGTTGCCTATACTTTTGGGTGGGATCCTTTACAGCAGTATCTGGTTAAGTTTCCGGATGGCAGGTTGCAGGTTTTGCCCACTTGCTGGGATGTGGAGAAAAAGAAATGGTATCACATCTATCCGGATGAAAAAATCTCACATGATGATCCACTCTTTTGGACTCGTTCCCTTCAAAATTGGGACCATATGTGTGCTGATTGTCATTCGACGAACTTGCATAAAGAATTTGATTTTTCTTCTCAGACCTTCGCCACCAAGTATTCTGAAATCAATGTTGCGTGCGAATCCTGTCATGGTCCAGGAAGGGAGCATGTTGAGCATGCCCGTTCAGGATTCGGTTGGGAAAGTGTGGCTGATTATGCCTTGGTGGATGTGAATTCAACTAATGTTGCCCAGATTGAATCCTGTGCAAAATGTCATGCCCGTAGGTCCATGGTTCACCCATACCATCATGCTGGTGACCGGTTTTTGGATCATTTTTTACCGGAAGTCGTTCAGCCTTGGTCTCCACAGATGCAAGTTCCCACCTATCATGTGGATGGTCAAATTGATGATGAGGTCTATGTATATGGATCCTACATCCAGAGCAAAATGTATCACCAGGGTGTGAAGTGTACGGATTGTCATGATGCTCATACCACGAAGCTTTATCACTATGATAACCAACTCTGTACCCGTTGCCATGTAGCAGATGATAAAAATCCAGCCGGCTATGATAATCCTGGGCACCATTTCCACGAAATGGGCACCCCGGGAGCCAGTTGCGTGGAGTGTCATATGCCACACAAAAACTATATGGTTATTGATGACAGAAGGGATCACAGTATTCGCATTCCGCGCCCGGACCTTTCCGCCAAGTTTGGTCAGCCCAATGCCTGCAATAATTGTCACTCTGATCAATCATTCGAGTGGGCTGCCAATGCTATCGATCGAATAAAGGGTCCTGTAAGGCAGAAGGAGGCACGGCACCCGGAAGCATTTCATAGTTATCGTTCTGGTTCAGAGGATGCGGAAAAATTATTGCTGGATGCCAGCCAAAATACATTAGCCCCTGCTTTTACACGGACAGGAGCTTTGCTTGCCTTACGTTCCTTCATAAGTGAGGTATCTACTGAGGAAGCTCTCAGGCAACTCGATTCAAATGACTCCATAGTTCGTGTTGCGGCATTATCCAAGCTGGAAGGCTTGCCCCCTGCGGCAAGGTTCAGTGAGGTTGTATCTCTTTTAAACGATCCAGTGCGTGCAGTCCGTACAGAAGCCGCTCGTATTCTTAGTTCTGTACCGGATTCCCTTTTTTCCACCTCACAGCGTCAACGGTTTGATCAAGTCTATCAAGAGCTGAAAGCCAGGTATACCAGCAACCTGGATCGTGCGGAATCTCACCTGTCTTTGGGGATTTTATCGGAACAACAAGGTAGCTTTACGGAGGCGGAAAAGCACTACCGCAATGCCATCATTAGGGATGATCTTTTTGTTCCAGCACGAATGAACCTAGCAACTATGTTAAGCGGGCAGGGTAGGGCTGCTGAAGCGGAAACTCTACTTCGCGATGCCCTATGTATTCAGCCAACATGGGGCCAGATTCATTATTCCCTGGGTTTATTATTGGCTGAAAATACGGATCGTTTGCCAGAGGCGATTCGTTCTTTGGAACGAGCTGCAGGATACTGGCCAGAAAACCCAAGGGTTAACTTTAACCTAGCTATTGCTTATTGGCAGAACAAGCGGGTGGAGGATGCCGTGCGGTCATTCGAGCAATGTATTAGAATGCAGCCAGACAATCCCGAGTTTAGGCAACGAGTCAGCGAACTTCTCGCCCAAAATGACAGGTGGTCGGAGGCCTTGCCACATCTTCGGCATTTGAATGCCCTCTTGCCTGACCGTCCTGATTTGCAATCATTTCTTAAGCAGGCGGAGCAATATACCAAATAACAAAAAACCTCCCTCGGCGACCGAAGTCAGACGCGAGGGAGGAGCCTTTTTGAACTGATGATCCCGTTAGTAAGCGGGAACTTATAGCTTATATTTCCCAACATCCGTTGCTATTCCACCAATTGTCAAAATATATTTTAAAAATTTCTTATATTGATTATTAGTATTATTAATTTATTGATTTTTATGATAAAATTTTCATCAGTTGCAAAGGTCTTGCAAAAGGAATTGAAGATTATTATTAAAAATTGATGAGTACATCACATTCGGTAAGCAATTGTAGGCACATAGGTTGGCTTGACCGCCTTGGTGTTGGTGTTGCCATTATTTGTGCAATTCATTGTCTGCTTACACCTATTTTAGTTGTACTGTTGCCCCTGATTGCCTCAACATTCTGGGTCAACGAAAACTTTCATTTCTGGATGCTTTCATTGGTTGTTCCTTTGACTGCTTTTTCATTCTTCATTGGTTGCCGTAGGCACCATGATGTATTGCTTGTACTTCTCGCAATTATTGGAATTGGCTTACTATTTTGCGGAGTTGTTTTTGGATGCTCCACTTGCCACGGTGGTCATCATTTTCCTTCTTTTTCTGATTTAAAAAATTTCCCTCATGGATTTGAATCAGTTTTCACCACCTTGGGTGGCAGCTTTTTAGTGTTTGCTCATATTCGCAATTATCGGCTCTGCCGAAAAGCGAGTTGTGATCATTAATTTCATCCATTTTCATAACTCTGTTCCATGTTAACCAATTAATTTGGCATAACTGAAAATAATGGTGGTTCCCAGACTATCAATGAAATTGCCATCATAATTATCGGTATGATTTTTTATTACCAATGCTGAAATTAAGGCTTGGGAAAATAAAGTAATTATTGGGCGAGTTTCACAAATATTAATTATTAATACCCGGATCTATACATCAATTTATAGACGAAAAGTGTTCGCGGATTTATAAATTAGCCCAAAGAAATCAATTTCACATCAATATTAACAAGCAGGGTAATCTGTATAAATCCCAGTATTTAAGCCGACTATTAGCCTTAAAAAATGGAGCCACCTGTCAGGGTCGAACTGACGACATCCTCATTACAAGTGAGGCGCTCTACCAACTGAGCTAAGGTGGCAACCTTCTCTAAACTAGGGAAAAATTGATGAAGATCAATTGGATTTTTGGTGAAATCTGTCTGTTTAGGAAAAATTAGGGGGTATGTGCAGCAATTGAATCGTGTACAATTTCCTGAATAGGCCGGTTGGGGGATAATTTAGCCTTTTCTGAAACTACCAGTGCGGTTTTTAACAATTGTGATTTTACCAGTCGTTCTACCTCCGACCAGCAAGTTTCTTCAATGTCCTTAGTGTAGGCAGACTTAGGATCAGCCGTATGAAGATGTGATTTGAGAAGTCGAAGTTTTGCTTTTTCAACATCTTTTGTGTACTGCAGGCTGATCCATTCAGAGATTTGATCAATACTCCATTTTTGTGCGGGTTCTTTTTGGAGTGCGATCCAAGGTTTCCGTGCGAGTAGTTTCTGGTGCAGTGATGTCTTTATTTCGAGAATTTCAAAATAGAAATCGTTCACTTTTGCAGGGCCTTGGTTTGCAAGATTATTTTTTGGGGAAGTGGAGCAACCCACCATGAGGAGTAAAAAAAGCGAAAGGGCAGACTTCATATTTACACTCAAGAAAACCTTAAGCGCTATGTCAAATTACAGGACTCAATTTGTTAGTAAGTATAATAACTTTTGAGAAACTTCTTGATATAGTGCAAATATTTATATATACTAAATAAAGGAAATAATAAGGAGGTAAAGAATGAAGAAAATAAATTTTGTATTAATTTTATGGGCATTAATCGCNGTNTCAGGAAGGTGTTATGGNNAAAGTGTTTTTNAGAACATCGAATATTTTCCNAATNATGGAGAGGATGAGATTGAAAGTAGCCTGAACCNATCAACAGACTTACAGGGAATGGCNCANAGATTGACACCTTCTGGGAATTCTCTCGAAGAAACCAAATATAAATCCAGGCATTTATTGAATCTTTTAGGTAAGGATAAAATAAAGACAAGTTTCTGGGCGAAGATGAACCGTGAACAAAGGATCACGGATCACGCCAATCTTAAACTTCATTACAAAATAAATGATGAAAAGATTGAGATGCAGAATTATTATCATCGTATGGGTAATTTAAGGTCAAATGATCAACTTATTGCAAAGGCCTGGGAAAAGAGNCCCACGGGCAGGAGGGATGGTCGTTACTGGGATGAATTATCTGATGGTGAGAAAGAGGTAATGAGGAGTAGGTACATCCGCCACCATAATCCAAAAGTTTTTGAGGAAAACTATTCTCCTGGTTTGGTTATTCCTGAATCAGAATACGCCATGGCCTGGGAAATTAGAAACTTTGGCAAGAGTGGTGTCCAAAAATGGAAACAATTGCGGGATTTTCAAACCAAGAACAAGTTTAGAAAATGCTATTATTATCANAAGCTCGCCAAGCTTACCCCTATGTTTGATGTGTCTGATGATGAATTGTCAGAAGCTTGGGAGATTGCCAACCTGGGAGGCTCAGAATTTGTAAGTTGGGCAGATATTTCAGACTCCAAAACACGAGAGAAATTTCGTGCATCCTATCTCGATATGCTAAACAGAAACGCTGGTACCATTACAGGACCAAAAACTGGTCAGAATAAAATGGTTGCTATGGCAAACTTTCATCCTGAGCTTAAATAACTTTTACCAGATAAAAAATCGAAAGAAGCCAGAGAGCTCTAATGGCTCTAATGGTTTAAGTTTCGCAGGTAAATACCTTCTTCGGATCGACCCATTTTTCCAAAAGTTGCAGGCAGGTTTGCTTGAGGCGATATTCTTTATCCGGCAAGTAAGAAATATATTTTTTTTGAGTGGCGAAATTTCCTGCAAACAAAGGCTCATCTTGGTATTGCTTTTCGATCTTCTTATAAAAACTACTGGGCATACGAAAGGCTCCCACGCTGATTGAGTGTATGGCATGCTCGGGTACCTCCGCAAAAATATCTTTGAATAGCTGGCAATACCGTTTTTCAAAATCTTTGCAGTCAAGCAATGGATCAATCCGCAGGCCCANCTTCCAGCCAAGTCCCGCCAGTCTGTGCATCGCTTCAATTCTTGATTTTACGCTTGGCACTCCACGCTCAACTTGGGTGCTCACTTCATCGGGGGTAAAGCTAAACGCAACCACTGCCCTGGGGAGTGGATCTAGTTTTTGCAAAACCTGAGTATTTACGCTTTTGGTTCGTAATTCCAACCATGCGTTTGGCAGTGTACTGAAAAAGGGCAAGAAGTGCCCGGCAAATCCAGTGACTGATTCGAGGGCTAAACTGTCGCAATCATATCCAGAAAAAAACCAGCTGGGATCGGTTGAGGAATTGGCTACTTTTGTAATTTCTTGCTTAAAATCATCAAAATTTACAAACATCAGATAATGAGCAGATGGATACATGCCCTGAAGAAAGCAATACCTGCAATCGTAAAGACAATTGAGCAGGTGTGAGAAATAGAAATTATGCTTTCCTCCCACCCCATAAGTCGGTGGGATGGGGTGGACGAGTTTACCGGTTTGCCGCGCAAGAATCAGGGCAGGCCTTTTTTTTTGTAATCGAAAGCTCTGTGCGGATGGATTGAAAATCTCTTTGTAGTGCTTGCATGGTATCACCGTGGCCTTGGGAAAACGGGATATGACCTCCCGGGATTTGGAGAATTCTTCTATGCCTTCTTCAACATATATTGTATCTATCATCCAAGTATCCNGTGGGGTTTGATAAAGTCGGAAATTTTTTGGATTGCATCACTGGCATTGGCCGATGAACAAGCCAGTTCTTGCACGATATTCATATCCAGGTCCAGCAGTTTGGCATGCTTTACAAGATTGTAGAGTTGGTGGGACCGGGTAAATGAAAATGAATGTGTTTTANTAATAGCAATAAATGACTCTTCCAATGCTTGGTCGGTTTGTAAACTTTCACATGCCTGATCCATCTGCATCACCAAAGCGTCAATTGCTGGAAGATGTTGGATGATCAAATTTGGTGCTTCTTTGGGTGAGAATTTATCAACTGGTTGGGTGGGGTTGTCGGATACTATCTTGATTACCTGAACAAGTTCGCGGATGGAGTATCCAATCGCAGCCTGATAAAAGGCATGGGATTCCATATCGTAGCCCTGTCCATGTTTGTATTGGTGCGATGGTTTGGTGCAGGTTTTTACCGTACCAACCTTCAAGGAAGAGCCATAAATCTGGGGAGGGAAAAAGGACTTTTCTGTTTGGTCATCTTCAATTTTTGCAGCGATGAACAGGTCTCCCTTGGCGAAGTTTCCATGGCCTGCAATCCCAAGATTGATCCATGCCTGGTTGGGAATGTCGGTGAGTTTTGCCAGAACTTCAGTCGCCAGGGAAGCACGATCTTTTCCTGGACCGCTGAGAATCAAGGAGTGCCGATTATTTTGAAAAAGCTGATGTGATCTATGGCTAACTTTTTGGAGACCATAATAATCAATAATTGGCCGGGCCTCGCCCATAAACGCGATGACAAAGTTCATTTTTCAACATGTTGTATTGTTTTGCTTAGCAGGACAGAATATTTTTCGGCCATCTCTTGGTATACTTCAGCGTCTCCTGTCTTTTGTCTTTTTTTTGAACCTTGAGCAAGGATTCTGCATTTATCAATAAGTACTTCATAAACCAATTTCCTGCGGCCCAGGGATAGCAAAGGATTGGAAAGAATTTTTTGTAATGTTTTTATCCTAAACCTGTCCATCCCCCATGTAGTGGTGGATAATTGATCGGCATGCCCACCATGCTTAATGGTAAGTTTCTCATCAACCAGTCCGATCTCATCGTGCAGGAGTAATCGCAACCAGAAATCGTAGTCCTCACAGACAGTGAGTGATTGATCGAATGATCCGATTGTTTCAAAAATTGATTTGTGAAGCAAAACTGATGAGGGACAGATTAAGCAATGTCGCAAACTTCTCTCCCAGAGTAAGTGATTCGACTTATTCAGATAAACGGGAGGATTAACTTCGTTGTTATTGCGCACCCATTTTTCATCGGTGTGAATGGCTCGTAGGTGTGGAAATTCCTGCAAGTATTGAACTTGCTTTTCTAACTTTAATGATACCCACTCATCATCAGAATCAAGCAGTGCTATCCATTCTCCCTGAGCATGTTCGATACCACGGTTTCTGGCTGCAGCAACCCCCACATTTTTTTCGTTTTTTATTATTTTAACTCCCGGGCACAATTCTTTGAGAGTATCATCGATAGGTTGGGATGAGCCATCATCAACCACCACAACCTCAAGGGGGCGTATAGTCTGACAGGAGACAGATGTTAATGCCCTGCTAAGAAGCACAGGGCGGTTGTGTACCGGAATGACTACCGATATGCTAGGTACCATTCCGACCTCCAAGGTAGTCCCCCGGTCGACGGATGCGCCTGAAGTTAAAATACTTTTACCGAAACTTCAGTGTCTTCAAAACCTGGGGCACTAATGACGAGTTTTCCTTCACCGGACTCNCCCCCTTTGACAGGAATATTTACCGTCATATCACCTTCTGAAATAATGGCTTCGGGCATAATAACAGAATTTGGAATGTTTGTTTTCACATCGATTGCAAGACCGCCAGCGGGTGCTTCATAATCAATTTTAAAAAGCAAGGTGGCGGTATCTCCAGACTGAATTTCAAGAGAATTTGGACTCACTCCCAGTCGGCTCTCGTCTATACGGAAATTACCTATGTCTAGGGCACCGTGGGCACCGCCAGAAAGTTTCACAGGGTAATCGAGCCCCGAGGGCAGTGCGGGTACCACAAAGCGTAGTTCGTTTTCTGATAAATAACGGGTGGTCGCATCCTCTTCGCCCACCTTGATTACATCATATTTGGTGAGGCCACGTCCCTGCACAGCAATCTCAGCACCAACGGGCCCACGGTAAGAGGCAAGGTTGCCAACATATCGGTTTTCCAGTTGGAATACCTGTAGTTCACTGGTAACCCTGCGATTAGCAACATTTCCATTATCGAGCACACTGGCATAATTTGCCTCGAAGTAGTAGGTAGCTTCATCGAACCCTGAGGGTAATTTATAATCGCAGCTCCAAAGCTCGGGGTTCAATTCGTCATTTAACATGACTAGTTTTTCGCCACCGACCACTGCAAATACCTCAACAGTATCTCTTTTGATCCCACGGTCCTGAATTTCCAATTCTGTCTGAAGTGTGTAGATACCAGATGGGTTTTGGCTGACATTCTTAGCGGTCAGGTTAATGAAATTGGGCTGGCGGCAACTGGAAAGTAACCACAAGCTTGCTGACAGGGCGGAAAAAACGAATAATTTGGAAATGAATTTCATGGTCGTATGAGTCAAGCGGATGAAGAATTGAATACCTTGGTGTTAAACCAGGAATCGGTCGGGTGCAAGAATCTAGCGCTCGGAATATACCTGCATGTTCCTTTTTGTTCCACCACTTGNGATTTTTGCGCTTTCTATCAGGAAAAACCAAGCAAAAACGGAATCGAATCTTATTTTCGTGGATTAAGGGATGAATTCGATCGCTTTTCACCGAACCGCGAAGTTTCCACCATTTTTATCGGTGGAGGAACTCCTGGCTTGCTCAAAGCTGAGCAGTTGGACGAATTATGCTCGCTGGTTTCCTCGCACGATCTAAGTCCCCTTGTCGAATGGAGCATCGAGCTTGCTCCTTCGGAAATCACTCNNGAGAAACTGGATGTTCTCAGGCAGGGTGGGGTGAACCGGATTTCCCTGGGTGCACAAACCTTCAATCCAAAATTTATGGATGCTTTGGGTCGGCAGCACCCCGTGGAGAAAACATTTCAGGCATACCAATGGATCCGGCAGGCAGGATTTGAGTCCGTGAACCTCGACCTTCTCTTTGGTGCACCTGGCCAGTCTTTGCAGGACTGGGAAGATGACCTTGCTCACGCGGTCGAATTAGGGCCCGACCACTTATCAACTTACTGCCTGACATTTGAGGAGGATACCGCCATGTTTGTTCGTCTGTCGCAAGGGAAAGTGAAGATCGACCCCGAGCAGGAAGCAGAGTTTTATGAATTTGCCTGGGATTATTTGCCCCAGCACGGCTATGATCAGTACGAGGTATCCAACTATGCCAAGCCCGGGCATGCCTGCCTACACAACCTCAACACATGGGCGATGAACGAATGGATCGGAATTGGTCCCTCCGCCTGTACCCAGTACCAAGGAGTTCGCCGGAAAAACATTGCCAACTTGGAGGAATGGGCAGAAGGCATGCAGCCCGGCAACCAGCCAAAGTTTATCGAGGAGGAAGTTTTGAGTTTTTCTGATTATGCTCAGGATGCAGTGTTGTTTGGTCTGCGGATGAATCAGGGCATTTCCATTCCAACTATTGCAAAAAATTTCGATGTATCAATCGATCAATTCTTAGGAATTACTCAATTTCTAGACCGTTTGGTGAGTGAGGGATTGGCCACTCAGCCAAGTTCGGGAAATTATGCCCTCACCAAGCAGGGAAGGATTCTAAGTGATGCCATCGCCTGCGATCTGCCAGAGTTAGGTTCGGCTAGCTAAGGGCTTCCTGTAAATATCCACTCGCCTCATTGAGCCCACCCGAGCGGGCACGCTGTAGCCACAGATCTTCGAACTCCTCCACCATCACCTCTGGGTTGCTTTCGGAGTGGGACTTTCCTTCGAGCATGCTCAGTCCTCGCTTCAGCGAAAATTCGGTCATCTTGATTCCCAGTTTAAGCTCCATCAGGCTGAGCGAAATGGATGGGNTTTCGCTTATTGCTGAAAACCCCTTTAGGCAGAGATTGATGTGCTCCATTCCGGCGGACAATTTCTCTTTTGTGGCATGCTTGGTCAAAAATTTCATGAAGCGTTCTTCCTTTGAGCCAAAAAGAATCGTCCAATGCAGGCTGGAGTTGGGAATATAGGTGNCCATTATTTGATCCAGCTTCCCAAGTTCGAGAATTTTTCTGCCCAGTTCTGCCTTGGGTGAACCATAAACCAATCGGTCCATTGCCAGTCCAAGTATATCTTCTTTTAGATTTTGTCCATTCCAGCTCATCTGGGCACCATGCAGGATGCCTGNNTAAATTGTTGGCCAGGGTTGGTGGTTCCCGCAGTCTCCCCAACTGGTAAGCAATATACCATCTGCCCCATGCTTGCTCGCCTGTTTGCNGGCAATTTCAATGTTTTTCTGAGCAATGTTCCACCTTCCGGTGAAACTTTTCCAGGTTGCGTTGCCCGGTGCGAGGCAGAATTTGAGCCCACACTCCGCAATCGCTTTCGCCTGCTTTTCATAGGGGTGGCTTGGTTCATAACCCCAGATAATAGGTGAGGCATCCTTATCCAGCAGCTTGGCGTTTTCGGGGTCTTCCAGTAACACATCCGACCAAAACTGCATATTTTTCCCATGCTTTTCCACCAGTCCCNNNATNCCTTCCAGATGCCTCANNTANACNNNTCCNTTGCTGGTTTNNTCNACCTCNTNNTTNCTCCANCCCTGNCCNAGTTCCCAGGGTTCATCCAGTCCCACATTGAAGGATTTGGAACTGAAATTGGGTAGGTATTCCACATACAGGGAATCAATGAAATCGAGACTCTCCTGATTGGGCTTCAGCGTGGTTCCATGATCGCGCTTAATGTAGGGCTCTTCGCGGACAAATCCATCCGGGCACTCTGCCATATGTTTGTAAGGGGCATGACATAGCCATCGCTCAAAATGACCGAATGAATTAAGGTTGGGTACAAGTTCGATGAACCGCTCTGCACAATACCTGTCAATTTGACGGATCTCCTCGGCACTTACCGGCGAGGCATCCTTCCANACNGTCTCATGGNCTTGAAANCNGAAGGTATGCTCGATGTAGAGTTGNANTTCATTNTATCCGATCAGGGCGAGTAGATCGATNAGACGGAATAATTCCTCCATAGTGGGAACCTTGCACCGNCTGATATCGAGCATGAATCCGCGACGGTTCAGGGTGGGGAAGTCTTCGATCACGAATCCCGGNATCTGGGTACCTTCCTCTCGAAACTGAAATACCTGAAATACCTTGGATAACGCTCGGAATACGCCAGTTGAGCTTACCGCCTTCAGCGTAATCTGGTCGTTTTCCAGTTTGAGGGAGTATGCCTCGGAATGCCCATGACTTTCTTTTTGAACAACAAGGTTTGCCTGTTCGATAGATTCTGCATGCCTGAGGGCAAGTTTTCCTGCCCATGGAGTGATCCCTTCGCTCAGGTTTTNATCTGAGCAAAAGAAGTTTAGTTCCTGTGGAATCGTAAAAAAATTCCCCGTATTGGAAATTTTCTGTGGGGTAGGAAATAATCCGGGTATGCTCATTTCGCTTTNNTNGGCAGGAGNAGTCCGCANCCCCAGGTAAGAAATACGGTCACTGGCCATGCCCAAGCGGTATTGATGGTAATACCAAGTTTTTCCCCATCCACTTTCAGTCCGCTCCATTGGGCGACATCTTCATAGGAAATAAAATTAAAATTCAGCAGGATCTGGTAAAAATCGGGCCGTAGGTAGGCAACCAGTGCAAAGGACAGGGCAAACCCGAGGCTCAGTCCCTTCACGCTTGCCCGGGGAGTGAAGAGCGAAGCGAGGAACATTCCTAGCATCGGACCGGTGGTGTAGGAAATCATTCCAAAGGCCAATACCACTACATTTACCTTCCCCCGTAACTCATCCAGTTCCACGGCAAACGCGGCCAGTAANATNCCCCAGNTTAGTACGAGCAGNCGGGAAAGNAANAGATCNNTCTTATCNTCCTGTGGNTNATTTCCCTTACGGTCCCNAATGAGNGANAGNGTGGTTTGGGAGAGNGCNGCCAGNATGGAATCNAGGCTGGATATGGCNGCGGCAAANATACCGGCAAGNATNAANCCNCTTAGNCCNGCNGGNAGNTCNGTCACAATCCATACNGGGTANACATANTTNCCATCCTCNGCAAAGATCGCAGGCTCGGTGCCCGCTNCCCGCATNGGTTCATAAAACGCATAAATNGCNGTNCCCACAAAGAGCATCAGGGTGGTNAGGAGNAGGGCGGCGGAGCTCGCAATCATGGCCTTGC
>NYYP01000026.1 GCA_002686835.1 Opitutia bacterium
AAGGTTTTGGATGGGACAAAGGTGCTCGCATATGGTGATAATGGGCCCAAACATAAGCCGGAAAAACCGCAGGCTTGTGTATGGGTGAACCAATATGGAAAGGGTAAAGTGTTTGCCACCACGATTGGGCACCACAATGAAACCGTATCCACCAAAGAGTTTCTCGACCTGATCACCAACGGAGTCCGTTGGGCGACTGGTCATAAATAGGAATTGTTCGAAACTGAAATCTCGGGCAGTTTTGCCCGGATAGATTTATTTATTTCCGAAACTTTCCTGCAGGTTTCTTGCGGAAATTACGATCGCCGTCCTGACCTCTTGGTTTGCCTCCTCCTTTGCGGAATCCTCCACCCTTGCGGAAGCCTCCTCCTCCTTTGCCGCCAAACTTACCGCCCTTGCCTCCGGGTCTTGGGCGGCCGCGATCGATGGAAAGATTGAGTTGATGTCCCTGCACCCAGACCTGTTTTAAGGCCTCGAAAACCTCCTTGGGCATATCCTTGGGCAAATCAATAAAGGAGTGATCCTTGAACATACGGATTTTACCAATGAATTTAGGGTCCAGTCCGATTTCATTGGCAATAGCACCAACGAGGTCGCGTTTCTCGGCACCATGGTATTCACCAACTTCCACCCGGTAGCTTTGGAGGTCATCATTACTCACATAGCGGTCATCACGGCCATCCCGGTCATTGCCCCGTTCCCTTCTTTCTTTTTTTGGCTTTCTGGATATCGTTGGCATCTCATCGTAAAAAAGAGGTTTCTTGCCACTTTCCAGAAAAGCGAGGGCCGCTGCCACTTCAATGGAATCCTTTCCTGATTCTTCCAGAAATCTTTGGATTGCCTGTCGGTAATCAGATAGATCGGTGGCGGATACACTTTCGATCCGGGCAAAGAACTCTCCCATTCTACGATCATTCATCTCCTCCAGAGTCGGGAAGGCATACTCTTGGCATGGCACTTTAAGTGTTCGCTCGATTGCCTTGAGCATTCGCATCTCTTTGTTGGTGACAAAAAGAATGGCGTCTCCTTGCCGGCCGGCCCGCCCAGTGCGCCCAATGCGGTGGGTGTAGGATTCAAGGTCAAAGGGGGCGTCGTAATTGACAACATGAGTAATCACATCGACATCAAGCCCGCGGGCTGCCACATCCGTGGCCACTACAATTTTTACATGTCCCTTGCGTAAGCGGTCGACGGTTTTTTCCCGGAGTTTTTGGGGCATATCCCCATTGAGAGCCTCTGCTGCATAGCCTCTAGCCATGAGGTTTTCTGCGATTTCTGTGGTGGCATTTTTGGTGCGGGCAAAAATGAGTACCGCTCCAAAGGGTTCGATTTCGAGAATACGGGCAAGGATATCCTTTTTCTCGTGGGGCCGTATGTTCAGAAAATGCTGGCGGATATTGGGGGCGTTTTCACGCTTTACCTCAATGGTGATTTCTACCGGTTCATGGAGGTGCTTGTCTGCCAGTTTTCGAATGGGTTTGGGCATGGTGGCCGAAAAAAGAGCAGTTTGCCTATCCTTTGGAGTTTGTTCCAGAATCCATTCAATGTCTTCAATGAAGCCCATACTCAGCATTTCATCTGCTTCGTCGAGAACCATCGCTTTGACCTGATCGAGCTTCATATACTTTTTTTGGACATGGTCCATGACCCGACCGGGAGTACCCACNACTATCTGGGCACCTCTTTTGAGCTCGCGGATTTGTTCACTGTATCCGGTTCCTCCATATACAGGAAGAATCCTTAAGCCAGGAATATACTCAGCAAAACTTTCGATAGCATCGGCTACCTGAATGGCGAGTTCCCGGGTTGGGGCAAGGCACAGCATCTGAACTGCTTTGAGTGATGGATCGAGCCGGGATAGAAGAGGGAGGGCAAAGGCAGCAGTCTTTCCTGTTCCCGTCTGGGCAACTCCAAGTAAGTCAAAGCCCTCCANNAGNGGAGGNATGGAGCGGCGTTGAATGGGTGAGGGCGTTTCATAGCCCATCTTGGAGATGGCCTGTAGGATTTCAGGAAGTAGATCGAAATCCTCAAAATTGGGACCATCAGAATTGTTCTCCCCACCTGGGAGTTCTGGTTCGTTCATAAATTTGTGCGTTGGGGTTTTCTCAGTTACTGCCGTGTAAGAACCCTTCCTCACTATCACCAACGAATTTATTCCATCCAATTGTGAGCTTCGTGTTCTTGGTCACGAACAAAATATTTTACTACTTATACATCAAATTTCTCGGATTACGAGCCGGAAAGATGGACCGCTAATTCAATCCATTTGGTGATCAAACAATAAAAATGAGCAAAGGACTCACAAAAAAGAATCAATTGCAACACTCCGCCAACTTTTCCTTTGCCATGAATTATGGAATAAGGGAAAAATGATTCTTTGAATGTATTATGATCATAGGTATACCCAAAGAAACTCAGCCTTCGGAAAAAAGAGTGGCAATTGCACCTGATAATATTGGAGCATTTGCAAAACTTGGATACGAAGTAATTATTGAAAAAGGAGCCGGTGAGCAGGCCAACCTTGCAGACTCTGCCTTCATGGATGCAGGAGCGAGAATTGTTGACGATGCTGCAGCCATTTGGAGCGAGAGTGATCTCGTCCTCAAAGTAACCCCGCCAAGTATGGATGAAGCGGGAATAGTTAAGGAGGGGAGTACTTTGATCAGCTTTGTTTATCCTGCCAGAAATGAGGATTTACTTAACAAACTAGGCGAAAGAAAGATCAATCATTTAGCAATGGATTGTGTGCCCCGTATATCCCGGGCTCAGTCCATGGATGCACTTAGTTCCATGGCAAATGTTGCTGGTTATCGTGCAGTGGTTGAGGCATCCCATGTGTTCGGACGTTTTTTCACCGGCCAAATCACTGCCGCTGGCAAAGTACCACCGGCCAAGGTGCTAATCATTGGGGCAGGTGTAGCCGGCTTGGCTGCAATCGGTGCCGCCCGTAATATGGGGGCTATTGTACGAGCCTTCGATACCCGTCCAGCGGTTAAAGATGAGGTCAAGAGNNTGGGTGCATCTTTTCTTGAACTTGATTTTGAAGAGGATGGAGCCGGATCTGGTGGGTATGCAAAGGTGATGAGCAAAGAATTTATCGAAGCGGAAATGAAGCTCTTTGCGGAGCAGGCAGCCGAGGTGGATGTTATCATTACTACAGCGATGATTCCTGGCAAAAAATCGCCGATACTCATAACAGAAGAGATGGTCAAATCAATGAAGCAGGGATCTGTNGTAGTAGATCTTGCTGCTGAGGGTGGAGGNAACTGTGAACTTACCGAATCGGGCACTGCCAAGGTTGCCCATGGGGTAACAATTATTGGATACACAGACTTTCCTTCNCGTCTGCCCACTCAGTCGAGTAAGCTGTATGGTAATAACCTGGTAAAACTAGTGCAATTGCTGGGTACGGCTGATGAATTTTCTATCAATCAAGAGGACGAAGTGGTGCGCGGTGCCTTGGTTCTGGATCAAGGGAAGATAAGCTGGCCACCACCNCCAGTAGANACATCGGTCGCACCGGCCAAAAAGCCGGAGGCCAAANCGGAAGAGGCGGTGGAAGAAAAATCGAAAAGCCCATTGCTTTCAGGGGGATTCCTACTTGGTTTATTGTCGGTTGCTTTGCTTGCACTGGGCTGGAATGGATCGAGCGAATTTCTCGATCAGATTACCGTATTTGTACTCGCCTGTTTTGTCGGATATATGGTGGTCTGGAATGTAACCCCCTCTCTGCACACGCCCCTGATGAGTGTTACCAATGCAATCAGTGGGATCATCCTCATAGGCGGAATGCTTTTTGTCTCCGGTGCCAATCCCTGGTTAGCAGGAGTGGCCATTTTTGTAGCTACCATTAATGTGGCTGGAGGATTTCTTGTAACCCAGCGCATGNTGAAAATGTTTCGTAAGTAATGAACACAGCAAACTTACTTTCTTTTTATCCCCTGAGCGAAGGCCTCGTTACTATGGCCTATCTTGTATCNGGTATATTTTTTATTCTCAGCCTAGGTGGTCTTTCCAAGCAGGAAACTGCCCGNCGGGGAAATATTTACGGTATTGTCGGAATGACGATTGCCGTTTTGGCGACTTTTCTNAGTGGTAAGGTATCCAACTTTGAACTGTTGGTTCCCCTCATGCTTGGTGGTGCGATTATTGGAGCCGTTATGGCAAAGAGAGTGGAAATGACATCCATGCCCGAATTGGTTGCGATTCTGCACAGCTTTGTGGGACTGGCCGCAGTGCTTGTCGGCATTGCCAGTTTTATGGACCCTGGGCATGCCAAACTGCAAGGTTCCAACAAACTGGTTCATGAGATAGAAATCCTTCTCGGGGTATTTATCGGTGGGGTAACCTTCACCGGTTCAGTGGTAGCTTTTGGAAAGCTTCGTGGTTCTTTAAGCGGGAAGCCCATTCTTCTACCCTTCCGTCATTTCCTAAACCTTGGTATGGTGCTTGGATCAATTTATTTGGGATCTCAATTTCTCAATCAGGGACATGATGCGGCCCTGGTCACCTTGCTGATTGTAACCGCGATTTCATTGGTCCTCGGGGTTCATCTTATCGTTGCGATTGGGGGTGCTGATATGCCTGTGGTTGTTTCCATGCTCAACAGTTATTCGGGCTGGGCCGCAGCTGCTGCTGGGTTCATGCTCAAAAATGATCTGCTTATCGTCACTGGCGCACTCGTGGGAAGTAGCGGTGCAATCCTCAGTTATATCATGTGCCATGCAATGAATCGCAGTCTGGTCAATGTTATCTTTGGTGGGTTTGGTACTGGATCGGGTGGTTCTGGAGGGTCCAGCGAAATTGAGGGTTCAATTACTGAGACTAGTGCCCATGAAGTGGCCGAGGAACTAAAGGAGTCGAAAGAAGTGATGATTGTGCCTGGTTATGGTATGGCAGTTGCCCAGGCCCAACATGTGGTCAAGGAAATTACCGAGAATTTACGGGGTAAGGATGTAAATGTCCGTTTTGCCATCCATCCAGTCGCCGGAAGATTGCCCGGCCACATGAATGTGCTTTTGGCCGAAGCTAATGTTCCTTACGATATTGTGTTTGAAATGGANGAGGTGAATGACGAGCTTCCTGAAGTTGATATGCTTCTTGTTATTGGTGCCAATGATATCGTCAATCCATCTGCACAGGAAGAGGAAAACAGTCCCATTGCCGGTATGCCTGTGATCGAGGCATGGAAAGCAAAGACTGTTATTGCCCTCAAGCGAAGTATGGCAACGGGTTACTCTGGAGTGGAAAACCCACTTTATTACAAGGAAAATTGCCATATGCTTTTTGGCGATGCCAAAGATTCCTTAGGTCAGGTTCTTTCTGGGCTCAATTGATTTTGAAAATTTCGGAAATCCTGCCAAAGGGCTTAGTTTAAGCCTGCATTCTGCAAAAGCCAATCTCTCGCAATTTGTCGGGCAGTGCTTTGCCGGTGTGCCCACATGTCTGTGTGCGGGTGGATCACTTTACCTTCTGGAATTTGAAAGATTTCTCTAACGGGCACCGGTAAGAAAGTAAAATGGGCAAGGCTTTGGTAATTTTTTAAATATTCCGCATGTTTGCCGCAAACGAGCACAGGTTTGCCTTTTAGTCGTGCAATCCGTTTGAGTGCATAGGGGCGACCGTCTTGTGGGTAGCCCCATTCTTTATGGCCGTCAAAATGATCATGCGTGATCATTCCTTTCCAAAAACTTGCGATTTGATCATCGGATAACCCAATGTAACTGCAGGCAATCGCACCACGGGAAAAACCACATATAAAAATGTTGCTGATATCACCTCCGAATTCCTCGCAGATGCGGGGCAGGTTATCTTTGCAATATTGAATGGTTGCGTCTCGATCCCCCCACCACATCACCTCATTTTTTTGCCCTCCTTTTTTGATATAAGGCATACAAACCCAGATAAAGTCCTTACCTCCGCTTAAGCCGTAGCCAAAGTTCGCATCCTTGACCTCGCCACTGGATCCTGCATCCGCAAAGCGGTTTCCGGTATACTCGACTAAGACAGGATATTTTTTGCCTGCCTCCCAATCTTTGGGGAGATAGAGAGTGTGATAAACTTCGGTCCCCTTGTATTCGGGTGCCACCTGGCGAACCCTCATCCCTCTAGCTGGATCCCCATTGCTCATGGCTGGGGTAGTCAAACCCTCCTTGGTTGGTTCATTTGTGTAACCGATATTTACCACAACCAAGAAACTCAAAACAAGATGCCAAAGCTTTTTCACATTGAAGTGCATAATTTTTTTCTACTCTATCTTGCCATGCCTTCTCAAGGGGATAACTTAGACAGCTGAACCCTATTTAAATTTATGAGTACAGAACAGTCATCAACACCTTCGGGTACCTGTCCATTTGGTCATGGTCAGCAAGCCCCAGTAACCAACGCCGATCAATGCCCTGTCATCCATGCAGCAGGGGGAGGAACCACCAATCAGGACTGGTGGCCAAACCAACTGAAAGTGGATATTCTTCACCAGCATGATGCACCCTCCAATCCCATGGAGGATGACTTTGATTATGCCGAAGAGTTCAAGTCCATCGATTATGATGCCCTTAAGCAAGACCTCAATGATTTGATGACCGATTCTCAGGACTGGTGGCCTGCAGATTTTGGTCACTATGGTCCTTTCTTTATTCGTATGGCCTGGCATGCTGCCGGTACTTATCGCACTGCCGATGGCCGCGGTGGCGGGGGAACTGGTGCCCAGCGTTTTGCCCCACTTAACAGTTGGCCTGATAATGGCAATTTGGACAAAGCCCGCCGCTTGCTTTGGCCAATCAAGCAAAAGTATGGCCGGAAAATCTCCTGGGCAGATCTTTTTATTCTTACCGGGAATGTTGCTTTGGAGTCCATGGGTTTCAAAACTTTTGGCTTTGGGGGTGGTCGTCCAGATATCTGGGAAACTGAGGACGACATCTACTGGGGAACCGAAGGTACATGGTTGGACGACAAGCGTTATTCTGGCGAGCGTGACCTTGAAAACCCACTGGCTGCGGTGCAAATGGGATTGATCTATGTGAACCCGGAAGGACCCAATGGTAACCCCGATCCGGTGGCTGCGGCTCATGATATCCGTGAAACCTTTGGCCGAATGGCGATGAATGATGAAGAAACCGTCGCCCTCATCGCTGGTGGGCACACCTTTGGTAAAACCCACGGGGCAGGGGATGTTGCCCATGTTGGCCCGGAGCCTGAAGCTGCTTCCATCGAAGAACAAGGATTTGGGTGGACCAGTACTTATGGATCGGGGAGCGGTGCAGATGCGATTACAGCAGGTCCTGAAGTTACCTGGACCACTACTCCCACCAAGTGGGGGATCAATTATTTGGAGAATTTGTTCAACTACGAGTGGGAATTGACCACCAGTCCAGCCGGTGCGAAGCAGTGGGTGGCGAAGGATGCACCCGAAAGTATTCCGGATGCTTTTGATTCTTCCAAGATGCGTAAGCCAACCATGCTTACCACCGATCTTTCCCTCAGGTTTGATCCAGCTTACGAAAAAATCTCCCGTAGTTTTCTGGAAAATCCTGATAAGTATGCCGATGCTTTTGCCCGTGCCTGGTTTAAGCTCACCCACCGTGATATGGGGCCCAAGTGCCGCTACCTCGGACCCGAAGTCCCAGCGGAAGAATTGATCTGGCAGGATCCCATTCCTGCCTGTGATCATGACCTGATCAGTGATGCTCAGGCTGCAGAGCTAAAGCAAAAGATTCTCGCTTCTGGGCTTTCTATTTCCGAACTGGTTTCCACTGCCTGGGCATCGGCTTCGACTTACCGTGGTTCTGACATGCGCGGAGGGGCCAATGGTGCCCGTGTCCGTCTTGCTCCTCAAAAAGACTGGGAGGTAAATGAACCTACCCAGCTCGCTAAAGTGCTGGAGAGACTCGAAGCCATCCAGGCCGAGTTCAATGCCGGTGGAAGCAGGGTATCCCTTGCGGACTTGATTGTTCTTGCCGGAAATGCCGCAGTGGAGGAAGCCGCCAAGAAGGCGGGAATCGAAGTCAGCCTGAGTTTTACTGCTGGCAGAATGGATGCCTCTCAGGACCAAACCGATGTGGATTCTTTTGGTGTATTGGAGCCTATGGTTGATGGATTCCGTAATTTTGCCAAAAAGCGTTACAGCGTTCCCACCGAATCCCTCCTCGTGGACCGTGCACAATTGCTCACCCTCACTGGTGCTGAGTTAACCGCACTGATTGGTGGTTTGCGTGTATTGGGTGCCAATCATNGACAGTCCAAGCATGGTGTGTTTACCGACAGTCCTGAAACCTTGAGTAACGATTTCTTCGTTAATCTTCTCGATATGTCGACTAAATGGTCTCCGGTTAATGACGAGGCGGAAGAGTTTGAGGGCTGTGACCGTGCCAGTGGCGATGTTAAATGGACTGCTACCCGGGCCGATCTGATTTTCGGGTCCAACTCACGTCTGCGTGCCTACGCAGAGGTATATGCCTGTTCCGATTCCAAGGAAAAATTTGTTCAGGATTTTTCCAAGGCATGGACCAAGGTAATGAACCTTGACCGTTTCGACCTGAAGTAAGGTTCAGTCAACAACTCTAACAAATAGACCGTCGGGCAACCGGCGGTCTTTTTTTGTGCCTGCAAAAGCAAGGCACTTGCAATAATAATTGGGGATTTTTTAATACGAACATTATGAGACTGTTCAGAGTTTTTTCCCAGACTTCATTATACATTGGAATGATTTCTTTTTTGTATGCTCATGAATTTGAAGCATCCAAGGCTTTCGAAAAGTTGCACCTTCATGACAAACTGGAATTTCATACGCATTTTGGATGGGAGAGTAAATATGTGCTCGAGGGAAGGGATTCACTCGATGGGGGCTCCCTATGGTCATCCGGTGTGGAAACTGGATATGAGCATTTGTTTGGAGGGGTGTGGTACGGTCGTTCATCGAAGAATGATTTTCGTGAACTAAAGTTCAATGCCGGAGTCGGTCAGGAGAATGAAGCTTATGCTTATCATTTTGCGTTTACTCATATTAGTTTTCCGGTGGATGATGACTCGGACGATGAATGGGAAGCCGGGTTTACCTACCACGGTCTTCCTTTTGGTGGCGAGAGTGGCTTAACCTTGGTTTACTCCGAAGACGCGGATGGTGTTTTCATTGAGTGGGGTAATGCAATCGCTCATCGACTTACGGAAGAGTTTGAGTTAGAGTATACTGGAGTGCTTGGATGGAACGAGGGATTTGTAAGCGATGGGCATGATGGTTTGAATCATTTTTCCCTGGGAGTAAGCACAGAGAGAGAGATCACTTCTTTTTCTGCGTTAAGTCTACACGCCGTCCAGACTTGGCCCATCAACCGGGATTTGAACAAAGCGGATGACCTGCTTTTAAGGGAAACCTTTCATTTCGGAATTTCTCTGGAGGCTAAATTTTGAACCCCAAATTCGAAACTCAGAAATAGAATTATTCGAGGCAATCACTCGCNGACNNANTNCTGGGNAGCATTTTNCCTNCNTCCCAGNCCTGGATNAATTGATTGTTTTGCCAGCGATTCACCCGGTAAAGNGTGGCGAAATCAAAGGCACATGCCTGNCCNCCCTGTCCGCCCACNACNTCNCTTCCCCGNCGGACATTGTCCTGCATCCAGGCTGGCAGGCGAAGATGAAAAGGATTTCGCTCGAGTTCTCCCCGGTGATGGGAGAGGGCTCCGATTAACTCGGCCACTTCATCCGCGGTATTTTCCACCATCAGGTTGGGCTCAGGCATTTGTCCCCAGTATTCCGTCTCTATGATCCAGGGTGAAAACTCACTGGACTTCTTGAGAGCTGATATTGCCAATAGATGAACCCCAAGATGGGTTTGGTTCCAGTCCCTTGAGTGAGGGACAAAAATAGCCATGGGGTTATATTGAGAAAAAATTCCGCTTAGGATATCCACGCATTTGTTCCAATGCACTGGGTCTTTCTCGGAAGTTTCGGGCCGGATCGGATCCAGCCCGTTTTCCCCGGTNAGTTCNANNTCAAANCCNATCCATTCACANGCCTTGCTTAGTTCGGTTAATCTCTCCTGNTTCCTCTGGGGGTTACTGCCCAGTGTGATTGCCACATTAATTATGNGAATACCACCTTCTTTCATCAGCCNAAGAGGTAATCCTCCAATAATGCACTCATCATCCGGGTGAGGAGACAGGATCAAGGCCACTNGTGCATCTTTGGGAATATTCTGATGAGCAGGCTTAGCGAAATTTCCATAGGGTAGGGTACGGCCCTCTGAGAAGAGTTGCTGCACCGAGTTTACATAATCAAGGTATGGGTTGGTTGACATCGTGTAACCGAATTATCCTAAATAACCCTAAAATCGTCAACANTTGCCTCTNATCTATGACTCTGATTTTTAGGTCACAGGGGCCATTAATCTTGAGAGTTTAGCTTTTGTGAACACGATACTATGTCATGTCCATTTTGTCCTATTTTAAGCCTTTATTCTTTTTTTATGCTCTTATGTTTGGAATTACAGGTTATGNAGCGNTCCCAGAAAAAATGCCTAATAAACTGGGCAACTTTAAAGGAGTCAGTTTGCATGAGTCTTACCATGGCCACACTTGGGTGGCTGCTCCCTATTTGAAAGGTCCTGCCAGTATGGACATCGACCCAAAGGGCAGGGTATTTGTCAGTGAAGCAAGAAGAATGGGGAAAGGGGTGCCCGATAACCGCCGGGTCGACTGGAGAATTTACGAAGATTACCGTCTCGAAACGGTGGAGGATCGCTTAGAGAGTTACCGGCGTAACCAGCATCGTATGCCCATGGAGTGGTATGAACAGCAAGCCGACCGGGTACTTCGCTTTGTCGATACTGATGGTAATGGGGCACCCGAGCAGTACTCGATTTTTGATGATCGTTGCCGGGAAGCTGCGGACGGCATTGGCTTTTCCCTGCTAGCCGAAGAGGATGCGGTTTACTTTACCTGTATTCCTGCCCTTCGAAAATTAGTTGATAAAGACGATGATGGAAAAGCCGATGAACATCATAAATTGGTAGATGGCTTTGGGGTAAGGGTTTGTTTTAAGGGGCATGATTTGCACGGGATTACCCGGGGGCCCGATGGACGGCTATATTTTTCCGTGGGCGATCGGGGATACAGTGTAGTAAATGCTCAGGGAGAACGTCTGGCTGCGCCAAGCAGGGGAGCGATCTTTCGCTGCGATGATGATGGCTCTAATTTTGAGGTATATGCACATGGACTGAGAAATCCGCAGGAGATTGCTTTCGATGAGTATGGCAATCTTTTCACTTTTGATAATACCGGAGACTTTGGCGACAAGGCACGGGTGGTCTATGTGTTGGATAATTCTGATTCAGGCTGGAATGCAGATTATCAATCCCATCACCAACATGTCACTTATTTGGACTGGGGAGATTTTCACCTTTGGCAGTCGATGTGGGTAGGCGAATCCATGTTTGACTTATACAAGGAAACTTCACCGCAATGGGTTTACCCTCCAATTGGCCATGTTGGCAATGGACCTTCCGGGGTCACTTACATGACAGGCCCAGCAGTGCCTGATTCCTTAAAAGGAAAATTTCTGATGTGTAATTATCGTGGTTCTCCGACGAGATCCGAGGTGCTTGCCATTCCTATTGAATCAAAAGGAGCAGGGTTTTCAGTAGGCATAGTAACCCCTTTTATTTCAGGATTGAATGCTTCGGATGTGGAATTCGCCTACGATGGTAAGGTTTACCTGGTGGAATTTGGATCGGGTTGGTCTCCGGATGATAAGGGAAGTGTACAGGTTGCGCATCTAAAGGATAAGAACTTAACCAAAGCTGGAGATGCGGTTGCTAGGCTATTTGAGCAAGGTTTTGAGCAGCGTTCCATTGATGAACTCGCAACCCTTCTTGCTCACAGCGATCAGCGGGTAAGGCAGTCGAGTCAATTTGCCCTGGTTAAGAAAGGTGATTCTGTTCTCCCGTTCTTCAAGCAAATCATTGCACAGGCAAAGCAAGATGAAATAGCTTCCTTGCATGCCCTCTGGGGAGTCGGGCAGTTTGCTCGTGCAGGCAATAAATCTGCTCAGGCTGAATTAATCGAATACCTGAATCACAAGCTGGTTGAGATTCGTGCCAACGCTGCACGGTTATGCGGTGATCTTGGTCTTGAGCAATCCAAGGCCAAATTAATTGGTCTCTTAAAAGACCCATCGCCCCGGGTTTCTTCCCTTGGAGCCGTTGCTCTGGGAAGAGTTGGTGACAAAGGGGATGACGAAATAATAACAGCGTTACTCGATTTGGCAGTGAGAAATAGGGAAGGTAATTTGGATATCACCACCCGCCACTCTGTTCTTTCTGCACTCTGCCGATTAAGCGGACCGGAAAAACTTTCCACTTTGGCTAGGCACAGTTCTGCAGAGGTTCGTTTGCTCGCTGTAATCGCTTTACGGAGGTTGGAGGATTCTGCTTTGGGCAAATTTCTACAGGATGAAAATGAACAAGTAAGATTAGAAGCTATTCGTGCTATTTTCGATACCTCGGCGGTCGATAGTCCGGCGGGGGGACATTTGCTGGGGATTAAGTATGCGGGGCTTCCCCCCTTTATTCAGGCACGCCTTTTGGTAACTGCAGCCAGGCAGGGAGATGCCCAAGGCTTTGCCTTGGTCATGAAGATGGCAACCGATAGTCACCTGGATGCCAAAGTCCAAAAATTGGCCCTTCATGCTTTACAGAGGTGGGACACCTACCCAGAGATGGATCCCTTTCTCGGTTCATTGCGTCCTGTGGTTCACGACCGTTCTTCTGTGAATCAATTGGTCGCAAAACATGGTGATTCCTTTCTTACTTACCTGAAGCAAGAAAAGCGGGATGACTTTGCCACTCTTGCGACCGAAGTTTCGGCCGCGTTGAAGATCCGTCTGGACGTCGATCATTTACGGGCACAGCTGTTGAATCAAAAGTTGAGCGGTTCCTTGCGGGTATCTTTCTTTAACCGCTTACTGGAAACTAAATCGGGAATGTCTGATGATCTCTTATCTCGTTTATTTGAGGATGATTCGGAGCAGGTGAGAGCTCTGGCACTGGGGGAGGGCTACTTGCGGGAGATGGATGCTGCATCCATTGCAATGCAAGATGCGGTTCAGTCCGCAACGGAATGGTTGGTGGCCAGGGAAGCGATCAAGAGGATAGGGGAAAAGCACCCTGAGCAGTTGATTAAATTTTGGAAATCCCGTTCCAAAGGAATCAACCCCGCAGTTTGGCTGGACCTGTATGATGCGATGGCCCAGTCTAAATCGGAAAAGGTAAGAAACTTTGCCAAATCTTACCATGGCGGAGATCCAGCGAGAATTCATTCCATGACGATCACGGGTGGAGATAAGGCTAAGGGAGAAGCGGTTTTTCGTAATCAGGGAGCCTGTGTGCAATGTCATAAAATGAATGGAGAGGGCGGAGAACAGGGGCCCGATCTGAGCCTGGTCGGAAAACGACTAAAGAGACAAAAGCTTCTCGAATCTGTGGTTAATCCAAGTGCAGAAATAACTCCGGGATATGGATTATCGACCGTGCAATTGAAATCGGGTGATATGGCTTCGGGGCGCCTGATCTCAGAAAATAAAAAGGAAGTGGTGCTCGCAGCCTTGGATGGGAAAGAAATGACTTACCCGCGAACTGAAATCGCTGAACTGAGTCCGCCTATTTCTGCAATGCCCGCAATGGGAGCCACTTTGATTCCCCAGGATTTGAGAGATCTGATTTCCTACTTGGCCTCAGCCAGAAACTATAAAGTTGGTAAGGGTGCTGCGCTGAAGCACGGAGAGTAAGTCATCAGATAGAAATGGAAATTTCTTTTGCCAGTTCCGGTCTATCAACTGGTTTGACCTGAGGGATTACCACATTTTCTGGTTTGTTTTCGCCTGACTTGATTTCGTGCGAGTCCATCGAATACACTTTAGGCTGAAAGGTTTTACCCTGAATTCGAATGGTGTAAAGAACTTCGCTTGTTTTCCTGTTGATCACCTGCACCACTTGGTTGGGTTTGCTAAAGGTAAGCTGAGGTAGCCAGCCAACTATTTCGCGTCCATCATTGTCTGACATTTTGTGCGTCACCGGCCATCCGGGGAACTGTGCCTTGTCTCCCTCGGACACATCGGCAAAGCGTGGCCAGCATTCGTAGGTTACGCTCTGTGTTTCTTTGTTGAAGCGAGCTATACCAAAACCATCTGCCCGATTTTTGATATCCCTTCTGTCTGCGGGAGGGTTGGCGTAGGCATGCATGGTGATTTTGTTGCCCAAACCGTCCTCATAATCACCGGTCCATGGGAGAGGGCTTGCGGAAATCGGATTGTCCCCAGCAAGATCATTCAAAGGATGCCACCATCTTCCATAAATCGAATTAACAATTGCCGGGCTGGTAAATGCGAATGGACCATCGCGATAGTTGTCGATTCCATGTTGTACAACCACTGCAAGGTGCTGGTCTCCACACAGGTGAGGGGCCCATGCTTTACGGATTTCCCTAAGTGCTTTTTTTCTGCCCGTTTGGGGCCAACCGTTAGAATCCAGGTCTGCGAGCAGGCGGTCATTGGGTCGCCCATGTATATGGACCGCTCCACAAAATGCGGTTTGGGATAAGGCCGCTTTCATCTGAGCTCCGGTCCAGTCCTGAGACCATTCAGCAAGAAAAATCAACTGTTCTTCACCCAAAAGTTTCAGCCCTGGTAGATCCACTGAACTTCGGTCATAAGATGGGTCATTAATATGATCGGGTCGAGGGCCCATTTTAGGAATCTTCCCTTCAGGGCCACTTTTGAACTTTCGGTCCTCCAGGATTGCGAAATCCAGACCTCCAACCCGTAAACGGGTAAAGTATGTGGAAAGACCGCTTTTCAGGGTGCCTTCATATGCAGTATCAGGCAGGTGCCAGGCTTGCTGACGCTCGACCATGCTGACATATTTCAA
>NYYP01000027.1 GCA_002686835.1 Opitutia bacterium
AGTACCGTGACCAATGGAATCAAGTGGCGCCTCATGAAATATTGGAAATCGATCTGGCAACTGGAGAGTATGAGGTTTTAACAGCTGGCAAATTAGAGTGGGATTGGTCTTTATATTCGCTTTCCGCGTATGATGACTTTTCCACGGTCTCTGTCTTTTATCCGGACGGGACGGAGCAACCCCCTCAAGCGATTACCGATTCCGATGGGGATGGGCTTCCTGATGATGTAGAAATTGCCGCGGGAATGGATCCCAATTCCAGTGACAAGGCGGTCGTCGATGCAGTCTACGATTATTTTTTCAGTTCGGGCAGCGGGCCGGTCAAATCCCTGCAAAAGTCCAATCCTTATACCCATAGTTGGTACTATCAGCCGGGAATGGGTTGGATGTGGACAAGCGGCAATGCCTTTCCCTACATTTTCAAATCTGGATCGGGCGATCAGACTGGGAGCTGGATGTTTTACAGCGAGGAATCATCCGATCCCATCCGGATGTACGACTTCGAACGAACTCAGTGGATTAGTCTGGGGGAGGTAAGAGATTGAATTAATTCTAACTTGCTTCAGCCAAATGCCTCAGGGCAAATTCATATCCCCTTGTTCCCATACCTGCGATCACTCCCTGAACGATTCCAGAGATGAGAGACTTGTGCCTGAAGTCCTCACGGGCATGAATGTTGGACAGGTGTACCTCAATCGTGGTTAATCCGGAGGCAATGACTGCATCTCGCAGGGCCACACTGGTATGAGTGAACCCTCCCGGATTGATAATCAGTCCGGAAAATCCGGCATCCGACCACTCGTGAATTTTATCAATCAATGCACCTTCATGGTTGGATTGATACGCCAGTATTTCACATGCAAGCTGTTTGCCTAGAGTTCCTGTTTCCTCAACGATTTGCTCGAGTGTTTTAGAACCGTAAATCTCTGGTTCTCTTTTGCCTAATCGGTCAAGGTTGGGTCCATTAAGTAGGCCTATTTTTTTCATAGTGTCTCAGTAAAATTGAAAAGCATAGAATGAGCAACGGTGGATGTTGGATCACAAAGGACAGTTAGTCTCTATAAATTCATAGGGCAGATCGAATTGCCCGGAAACTTCTTTGGCCAAGGCATCCACCCCGAATCGTTCAGTTGCGTAATGACCACATGTATACAGATTAAGCTCTAATTCCTGGGCGAGATTGAAGTGGTGTTGCTTGAGTTCACCCGTAATCAAGGTATCAGCCCCTGATTGAAGGATCTTATCCACCGCACTCTGCCCGGAACCCGTAAGAATGGCAATTTTCTCGGGCTTCCCCATACCGTATTCCATCGCCCGAAATCCATCTGGAAATAAATCATTCAATCGCTCTCTCAATTCCTGGCGGTCATAAGAACTGGTGGTCAGTAAACCAATATCAACTCCTTGGAAGGGGAGGAAAGTCCCGCATTGTTCAAGACCAAGTTTGTTTGCAAGAATAGAATTATTCCCAATTTCAGGATGACAATCCAGGGGCAGGTGTGATCCATAAACAGCTAAGTTTCCATCGATACATAGCTTAATCTTTTCATAATTTGATCCGGTAATTGGTATGGGAGGAGTCCAATACAATCCATGATGGCAAATCAACAGGTCGATCTTTTTTTCCTTGGCAATACGAAAGGGCACGAGACCGGCATCTACACTGGCACCGATTTTGGAAACTTCTCCGTTGTTGTCAATTTGCAGACCATTATGAGCTCCATCAAAGTCGGTAATTTCGTCGAGACATAGTCGATGGTCGCAAAAGTTAATTACATCATTTAGGTCGACCATGAAAATCAGATTAAAGGGGGAATTAGACCGAGCGAGAAAAAAGTTTTTCGTTGCACTTATTATTAGAATATATACTTTGGTCCTTTTGCAGCAGGGTGGAGCAGTCTGGTAGCTCGTCAGGCTCATAACCTGAAGGTCGCAGGTTCAAATCCTGCCCCTGCTCCCAAAATCTAACCATCAACCCAAACCCAAAAAAGAAAACTATTTCTCCCGTCCATACGTTCTCGGGCGGGCTTTGAACCCACAGTATTATGAACGTTTCTGTAAAAGATCTTCTGGACGCTGGCGTCCATTTTGGCCACCAAGTACGTCGCTGGAATCCCAAGTCCAAACCATTTGTTTATGACAATCGTCATGGTATTTCCATTATCAATTTGGAAAAAACCTATGACTTATTGGAAAAAGCGGCCCAAGCAATTGAGGAAATTGTCGCATCCGGCAAACAGGTATTGCTTGTCGGCACTAAAAGGCAGGCAATTGAACCAATTCGGGAACTCGCAGCTGCCACGAATATGCCATTCTGTGTGAATCGCTGGATGGGCGGCACACTGACCAATTACGCAACGGTTTCAAATAGCATTGCTAAGTACAAGAAGTACTTACGGATGGAAGAGGATGGAAGTCTAGATAAAATGCACGGCAAAGAAAGTGCAGCGATCAAGCGACAAATGACTCGTATGAACCGTGATTTTGAAGGGCTCTTAAACCTACAGGGTCTTCCAGGTGCTTTGTTTGTTGTGGATTCTTTCAATGAGGAGATTGCTGTAGCGGAGGCAAATCGTCTCAAAATTCCTGTCATTGCTCTGGTTGACAGTAATTCTGATCCATCTGTGCTTTCCCATCCCATTCCCGGAAATGATGACTCAACCAAATCTATTCGTATTATTGTGGATGTAGTTTTGGATGCTATCCAAGCGGGGGCATCCAAAAGAGTGCAGGCACCAACAAAGCGAAAAGACATAACCCCTGTAGCTCAGGAACCAGACTTTCTCGCAAATGAGGATGAGCCAGAAGTCACACTTCCTGAAGGGTATGATGAAATGGATTTTGATGATCGCAAAAAATCCGAAAATGCAACGGAAAGTAAAAGCCCTGAACCTGTTGCCGATGCTACTTCTGCTCAGGAGGAATCTGGCAAAGAAGATGCCGGTCAGAGTAAAGATACCCCGGATTCTTCCGAAGATGAACCTGTCGCTGAGGAAGCGAAGAGTTAAAAATTTAAATTCCTTACCGAAAACAGTTAAACCCACTTCAGATTATACAAAATGTCTATTACCAAAGATAGTGTTATGGCCTTGCGCGAGAAAACCGGTGCAGGTCTGATTGATTGCAAGCGTGCCCTTGGCGAAAGCAACGGAGATATGGATGAGGCAATTTCCATCCTTCGCAAAAAGGGGGTGGCTACGGCTGCAAAAAAATCTGGTCGTAGTGCTAGTGAGGGAATTATTGCACAAGCCATAGCAACCGATCGTTCGAAGGGGATTTTAGTTGAAGTAAATTGTGAGACTGATTTCGTTGCAAAAAACGAAGATTTTGTGGCTTTTTCTTCCGAAATTGCTGGTGAGTTGCTCGGAAATCCCGAATCTGACCTAGAGGAAAAAAGAACCGAACAGGTGGCGAAAATTGGGGAAAATATTCAAATTTCACGCTCCGAAATCTTAACCCCTGGGTCTTCCGGTCTGGTTGAATCTTATGTGCACACCGGTGCTAAAGTTGCGGTTTTACTATCGGTTGGTTCCGATTCCGATATCTCTTCCAACGACCAGGTGGTTACAATGGCTAAGGATATATGCATGCATATTGCTGCTGCATCTCCCGTGTGTGTTAACAGGAATGAGGTGCCTGCAGAATTGGTTGAAAAGGAGAAAGAAATTGCCTTGGCTCAGGCAGAAGGGAAACCACCCCAGGCAATCGAAAAAATTGTCACTGGGAAATTAGAAAAATACTATGCCGGGGTCTGTTTGCTTGAACAACCTTTCGTTAAAAACCCAGATCAATCAATTCAACAGTATGTTGATCAGGTGGGTAACGAGGTTGGTTCCTCTCTGCAGGTAGAAAAATTTCTCCGCTTTCAGGTGGGAGAAAAAGCTTAGTTCAGACTGACTCTATTTGCTCATCCAGATTTTGATGGTTGAGCAAATAGAATTACGAGTTAAGCACCCATGTGCAAACACTTGCAGTTAGATAAATTAAAAGTAATATCAAGCCCTCGATTTTTGTTAAGGTTTTCCCTTTCAGCCAATTAAATAGCATCAGGGTGGTAAGGAGCAGAAAAAGATAGTCTATCCACGGATAGGGAGATCCACTACGAACGGGGCCCAATATCCCAGCTAAACCACCAATAAGGGCAATATTGAAGAGGTTGGACCCAACAATATTCCCTAACAGCATAGAAGTTTGCTTTTTCCGAACCAAGCTTATCGATGCGGCTAGTTCTGGCAGACTAGTCCCGATTGCCAATAAGGTAAAACCGATTAACTCTTCGGGCACCCCTGCGAGTTGGGCTAAGTTTTTCGACCCATAGACGAGGGTATCTGCTCCTATCCACAATGCAACTGTGGAGACCACAAGCATGAAAGCAGAAAAGTAGATATTGGCGGATAAAGAACCGGGCACTTCACAAATTGCTTGGTCGGAAGAGGATTTTTTTTTGCGAATAGCATGAAGGGGAATGATGATGAGATAAAGGGCAATGAAACTGAGAAAAAGCATGCCTGCAGAAATTCCGATTTCCTGCATAGGGGATAAAAATAAAAACATGCAAAATCCCAAAGTTATAACTAGTAGACAAATTCGTTGAGTAAAAGATACCGCATCTTTGGTCGGCACATTGCCAACTAACAGGGCAATCCCAAGAATTAATGCAATGTTAGCGATATTTGATCCAATAATATTTCCATGTATTAAACCGGGAGAATCACTTCTTATTGCGGAAAGAGAGGTAAAAAGTTCAGGAGTGGAAGTAGCTATGGATACAATGGTTAATCCTACAACCACAGGGGGTACACCAAGCTTAGAGGCCACATTGGTACTGTGGTCACTCAACCAGTCCCCACCTTTGATGAGTAAATAAAACCCAGCTAGGATACTTAAAAATAAACTGAGCAGATAAAGTCCGAAGGACTGTTCGAACCATGGAGTAATATAACTGTCCAATAAAGCGTACATCTATAGAAAATTTGGCTAAGGGTGGATGTTGGCTTCTGAAAGGCAAGTAGAATCGGGAGGGGTAGGGGTATCCACCCTTGACTTGACGGCTTATTCCTACATCTTTTTTCCCCTTGCGCGCGACAATGTTAAAATGAAATCACCTGAAAACCTAAAGGATACCTTAAACCTTCCCAAAACAGACTTTCCTATGCGGGCAAACGCAGTGGAGAGGGAACCTGCTCGTATGAAGCATTGGGAAGAAAAGGAGGTGTATTCTAGAATGCAGCAAAAGAATTCACAAGGTGAACCATTTGTTCTGCACGATGGCCCGCCTTTTACAAATGGTGATGTTCATGTGGGTACTGCCTTGAACAAAGTGCTGAAGGATTCGATTTTACGTTTCAAAAATGCCCGAGGATACCGGACCCCCTACATTCCTGGATGGGACTGTCATGGACTTCCTATTGAGCACAAAGTGACAAAAAAATTACGGGCGTCCAAGATTGATTTTGATTCCGTTAAGCTTCGAAAAGAATGTGAAGAATTTTCGCAATCCTACATCGAGACTCAACGGGCACAGTTTAAAAGGTTGGGGGTTGTTGCAGATTGGAATCAAGAATACCGAACCATGAACCCAACCTATGAGGCAGAAATCCTGCGAACATTTGCCGACTTTGTTGATCAGGGTTTAGTCTACAGGAGTAAAAAACCTGTTTATTGGTCAATCCCATGCCAAACTGCACTGGCAGAGGCAGAGATTGAATATCAGGATCATACCAGTCCCTCCATTTTTGTGCGTTTTCGAATAAAGGGGGAGCAAAATACCTTCCTGGTCATATGGACAACCACACCCTGGACCTTGCCGGCTAATCTCGCCGTTGCGGTGCATCCCCGTGAGAAATATTGCAAGGTACATTCTGGTGACAGCATTTACTGGGTGGCAGAACAGCGGATTGAAGAATTTGTAAAGGAGTGTGAACTCGAAGATGTTTCCAAAAGCGATACCTGCCTGGGTTCAGACCTTGTTGGTCTATTAACTCATCATCCCTTTATCGATAGAGACAGTCCCGTGGTTGCTGCGGAATATGTAACAATGGATACGGGAACCGGTTGTGTGCACATTGCACCGGGGCATGGGCTTGACGACTATCTTACTGGATTGGAGCATAATTTGGAAATCTATTGCCCCCTAGACGATGGAGGGAAATACATTGATGACGGGCAAATTCCGAATGAGTTGGTGGGGATTTCAGTCCTGACAAAAACAGATGGTTCCAAGGCAAATCGTGCAGTTATGGAAATTCTTTCCCGCAAAGGAGCCTTATTGAAGCAAAAAAAGGTTCATCATCAATATCCCCACTGTTGGCGTAGTAAATCACCCGTAATTTTCCGTGCGATGGATCAATGGTTTGTATCTTTGGACAAAGATGATTTAAGGAACCGTTGCCTGGATAGCTTATCCAATGTATCCTTCACTCCTGAATGGGGAAGAAATCGAATTCATGGATTTCTTGAAGCCCGTCCGGATTGGTGTATTTCCAGACAACGTGCTTGGGGAGTTCCCATTCCGGTATTTTTCGACGAGGAAGGAAATGCATTGTTGGACTCGAAACTTATCCAATTTTTGGCAGACAAAATTTCTCGGGATGGGTGCAATCTGTGGTTTTCGAAATCTGCCGAAGAATTGCTCGATGGCTTTGACCTGCCTGATCCATGGAAGTCCCGCAAACTATCAAAGGGCCAAGATACTTTGGATGTATGGATAGATTCTGGTTGCAGTCATCGTGCTGTGCTTAAGGACAATGATGAGGCATCATGGCCGGCAGATTTATATCTGGAAGGAAGTGATCAACACCGTGGATGGTTTCAAAGTTCTTTATGGACAAGCATGGTCTCTGCGAAAGCACCTCCTTACCGCCGAATTTTGACCCATGGGTTTGTGGTAAATGGGGAGGGTAAGAAAATTTCCAAAAGTGATGGTAAGCCCCAGACTGCAGATTCTTATGTCACCAAATATGGTGCGGATGTTTTGCGCCTTTGGGTATGTTCGGAAGATTTTCGCCGAGATATTCCTTTATCAGATGAAATTTTGGATCAGGCGGTACGTGCTTATCGCACATTACGCAATACGATCCGGTTTCAACTCGGTGCATTGCACGATTTTTCAGACGATGAAAATGCAGTCCCTATAGATAATATGTCACCAGTTGATCTTTGGGCACTATCCATGACCAACGACTTGATTAATGAAGTCACAAGTTTTTGTGACAAATACGAATTTCATCGTGCTATTCAGTCAATAAACCGTTTTTGCTCTGGTGTACTTTCCTCAACATACCACGATATTATCAAGGACCGTTTGTACACCCTTGGTATCAATGATCCCTTGAGAAGATCCACTCAATCCGCCCTCTATGTAATTGTTCAGTCATTAATCAAGTTGGTTGGTCCTTTTACCCCATATATTTCAGATGAAGCCTGGTCCTTTTTGGTCAGCGGGGAGGAATTGGGCGAAAACTTTCTTTGTCTGCAAGATTGGCCCGTTGTTCGAGAACTTGCAGAAAAAAGCCAGACAGTCGAAGATATTCAAACCCTGCTTCATTTGAAAGAGTCGAAAGTGAACGAAGCCTTGGAAAGCCTAAGGGTCAAAAAAGAAATTGGGCAGTCTTTGGATGCTGAAGTGGAAATACAAATTTGTGAGAACAGCCCAATACGGGCAATTCTTGACCGTTATAACCAAGATGAATTGTCTGAGCTTTTCATTGTATCTTCTGTAAGCGTTAGTATTCTCTCTACGAGCAAAGAAGATCAAGTCCTTGCCCGTCATGCTTCTGGGGTCCGGTGTCCCCGTAGTTGGCGTTGGGTACCTGAACTTGTCAATGTAGAACCATGGGGAGAAGTATCTCCCCGATGTGCTGAAGTGCTTGCCAACCTTCGTTGAAGCCATATCCTGCCGAAAATTCCTTCCTTATGACCGCAAAAAAGAAAGTATCTTCCACAAACAAAAGCAAAACAACTAAGGCCAAGGCTGCTCCTGCCAAAGCGGTTGCCAAGAAAGCAGTTAAAAAAGCAACACCTGCCCAAAAGAAGACCGTCAATTCACCGGTTAAAAAAACTGCTGTAGCCAAAAAAGTTGCGGTTTCTAAAGCGAGAAAACCCGCAAAAGCAAAAAAGCCTTCTTCCTCTAAAGCGGTTGCCAAGTCCCCGGTAAAGAAAACAACCAAAACTGCATCCACTAATCCAGCTAAAGTGAAGGGCAAAGCGACCCCCAAAAAAGGCTCAGTTAAAAAGGCTCCTGTTCAGAAGGAGGAGTCCAACACTATCAGTAAGGTTAAGGAAATTGTCAGTAAATCGATAAAGAAGACCCTTAAAGAAGACAGCAAGGCAGAGAGTCATTCTTTCTCCTTTGATGATGTTATTGGATTTTTAAAATCGAAAAAGAAAGAGAAGCCCAAAAAGCAAGCTAAGCAAAAACCTGATAGTACCAAGGTTACTAAAGTTCAAAAGACAAAGGAGGCAAAGACAGCTAAGTTAAAGAAACTTACCACCGCTTCGATTGATGATATTCTAGGTTTTGGAGCTCCAGTCGTTGGGGTTAGCCGACCAGTGCGGGATGAATCAAAAGTGCCCAAGCAATGGCTTCCCTATTACAATGCTTTGATGTCTTTGAGAACCGCACTCAAAGGTTCTTTGGGCGAAAGGTCGAGTGAAACAATCGGTGCTTCCGCTCGTGAGTCCGGAGAGTTATCGATTAATTCAAGCGATGCTGGTACCGAAACCTTTGACCGTGACCTTGCTCTTTCGATGGTTGCCAATGATCAGGAAGCCTTGGAGGAAATTGAGGATGCCATTGACCGGATATTTGCAGGCACCTATGGTGTATGTTTAGAGACTAAAAAACCCATCAATAAAAACCGGCTCAAGGCAGTTCCCTTTACCCGTTTTTCGGTGGAGGGACAAAATCAGTTTGAGCGTGGGAAAATTAAGGAAAGGGACTTAGGTGCCGGTTCTTTTGCCACCTTGGCAGATTCGACCATGGGTGAAGAGGACTGAGCCTCTCTCCTTTTTTTAGCTTACTCTTTTTCTGTTTTGGCCAGATATTTTAGGTTGTGGATTGTATTGGTTGGGGTATTGGCCCTCGATCAGTGGACCAAGACATGGGTGGTAAATCATGCGGTTGAATTACGAAGAAATCCAATAGTTGTGGTTGATGGATTGGACGGTCCACAAGCCTTGCTTGAATTTACCTATGTTACCAATCCCGGTGCAGCATGGAGTCTATTCTCCGACTATCCTGGAGCTCTCACTCTGTTAGCTATTCTTGCCCTTGTTTGTATTTTCTTTTTTCGTAAACATCTGGAGCTTTTCCGACACTCGCTACAGTTTGTATTTGGTTCAATTTGTGGAGGGATTCTTGGTAACCTGGGTGATCGATTATTTCGCCAACCAGCAGAAGTTGTGGACTTTATCGATGTATTTCTGCCTTTGATAGAATATGACTACCCAATTTTTAACATCGCAGACTCGGCGATTTTTATTGGGGCTATTTTCTATTTGTTTATCGGGCTGAAGGATTCGAAAAGTAAAGGTAGTTCTCAGAATATTGCTGAGCAGAAAATATCCTCTTAATGATAAAAGAGGGGAATGAGTCTACCTCAATCCATTCATTCAATATTCATTACTTGTTCACGAATCTTTTCAATTTCCACTTTAGCATCAATCACAAGGCTGGAAACATTGGACTGCACAGACTTTGAACCAAGGGTATTAAATTCCCGTCCCATTTCCTGCACAATAAATTCCAACTTTCGCCCGATTGGCTTGGTATGGTTTAACCCAGATTCAAATTGTTCAAGGTGACTGTGGATTCGAGTGATTTCCTCGGAAATATCTGACTTTTCTGAAAATACAGCAAACTCCCGACGGACCGCCTCATTTTCACAATCAATTTCCAGACCACTTTCCGATAATCTCTGAAGTAATTTATCTCTCCATGCACTTGCGATTCCCTTGGATTGCTGCTCGATTTGATAAACGAAATCCCGTAGGGTTTTGCACCGAATAACCAAGTCTTTTGATAGCGAGAGACCTTCCTTTTTTCTCATGGTAATCATCTCACTAAGGGCAAGTTCTGTCGAATGAACCAAAATTTCTTCGATATTCTCCAAAGGGGGCAATATTACTTCGCGAGGGGAGGATGAGACAATCCTTTGAATAAGATCAATTGTAGGAGCGTAGGGCACCTCGCCGAGTTCGCACAGTTTTTTTAAAACTTCCAAATGATCGTTTACCTTATGGAACTGATCGCCAGAAGATTCCAAGGTGAGAGCACTTGGTGGATGGATAAGAATCGACAGTCTAATCCTGCCTCTATCCGCACGGGTTCGTATGATTTCTTGCCCCTTTTTTTCAAAGAATTGCCATTCTTTGGGGCCGTGAAGTAAGAACTCAAATCCTTTCTTGTTGACGGATGAAATCTCGATGACCCCTGTATGATTGGGCAGTCGAATTTCTGCCCGCCCATATCCTGTCATACTTTTCATATTTGGGGTGTCTGAGGCAAACCACTAACCCCCATGAGTCGTGCTGCTTCCATGGCATCTTTGTCTCCTCTCCCGCTAAGGTTTACGCAAAGCAATTGGTCCTTATTCATTTCTTTTGCCCGTTTAAATGCATGAGCAAGACCGTGGGAAGTTTCCAGTGCGGGAAGAATACCTTCGGTTGAGGATAATCTTTGGAAAGCTTCGAGGGCAGCCCCGTCACCAGCATGAGCAAATTCGATTCTGTCAAGGTCCCGGTAATACGCATGCTCCGGTCCAATCGCAGCATAGTCCAGACCGGCAGAAACTGAGTGGGTCGGATTGATTTGCCCTTCTGAATTTTGCAGGATCCAGGTTTTACAACCCTGTAAAACGCCTAGTTTTCCACCTTCAAAACGGGCCGCATGATCACCCTCGTTGAGTGATTTCCCTCCTGCTTCAACTCCGGTCAGCCGAACACTGGGTTCCTCAAGAAAATCAAAAAAGAAACCAATTGCATTACTACCTCCACCCACACAGGCAATCATTTCATCGGGCAACCGACCCTCTAATTCAAGGAACTGTCTTTTAGTTTCTTCACTGATTACCCGGTGGAAATCACGCACCATCCCTGGGTAAGGGTGTGCTCCGAGGGCGGATCCAAGGATGTAGTGGGTGGACCGTACATTGGTAACCCAATCTCTCATGGCTTCATTAATGGCCTCTTTAAGGGTTTTGCTGCCTGCTTCCACACCATGTACTTCAGCTCCACTGAGACGCATCCGAAAAACATTAAGTGCTTGTCTGCGCATATCCTCGGCACCCATGTAGATTTTGCACTCCAAACCAAATTTTGCACAAACTGACGCCGTGGCAATACCGTGTTGGCCTGCGCCAGTCTCTGCAATAATACGCTTTTTTCCCATTCTTTTCGCAAGAAGAGCCTGTCCGAGTGCGTTATTGATTTTATGAGCACCCGTATGCAGGAGGTCCTCCCGTTTTAAGTAGATTTTTGCACCACCGATTTCTTTGGTCAGGCGTTCTGCGAAGTACAATTCGGTAGGTCGACCGGCAAATTCTTTAAGCAATCGGTTTAATTCTTCTTGAAAAGACGGGTCTGATTTGGCTTCGAGATAAGAATCATTTAATTCCTTAAGCGGATGGTAGAGGGTTTCAGGTACATAGCTTCCCCCGTATGGACCAAATCGCCCCTTTTCATCGGGCAAAGAAAAACGGTCAGGCATGGACTTAGGCAGGGGGAGGTCTGGAGATTCAACTGACATAATATAGTAATCAGTTTAGTCAGCTATTTGCTTGCGACAACCCAAGAAGTTACCCAAAACAAGGCAATCGATCTTTATGGCTGATTCTTCCTCATTACCAACCATTATTGTACCTGCCAGATTGGCATCCTCACGTTTTCCCCGGAAATTACTGGCTGATGCAGGCGGGGTACCTTTAATCCTAAGAACGGCAATGCGCTTGGCCGAACAGGTGCCGGAGTATGAATTAATCTTTGCTGTTGATGGGAAGGAATTAGCCAAGCCATTGCAGCAAAATGGATTTTACTGTATTTTTTCTGACCCTGAGTTGCCCTCAGGTACTGATCGTATTGCATTTGCTAACCAGACTTTGCAACGGGAGGAGGTTTTAAATGTGCAAGCTGATGAACCCATGGTCACAAGAGACCACATAACAGCTTTGACTAGAGGATTAAGAAAAAAAGGGGCTGATCTGGCCACCTTAGCTACCCCCTTTTACAAATCCAAAGACTTTAAAGACCCCAATCAGGTAAAGGTGGTGATTGACCGCGATGGATTTGCCCTGTTTTTTTCACGCAGCCCCGTGCCCTATGATCGTGACAGCCAAAGAGATATACCGCAAGCTGCTTTCAAGCATCTTGGGTTATATGGGTATCGCCGAACATTTTTGAATGAATTTATCAAATTACCCCATGGGGTCTTGGAAAATCTGGAAAAACTTGAGCAGTTACGTGCTTTAGAAAATGGAAAGCGAATTTCTGTAGAGGTTGTCGATCAAGGAACAATTGGGGTGGATACGGAAGAGGATCTTGCTTTGTTATCATTCCAATAAGGGCCTGAAAGGTTATGGTCTCATCCAAGATAATTCACCGCTATGTCCTTCGGGAAATTTTGGCTTCCACCATTTTATGCACATTTATCCTTACCATCATTCTTTTGTATGGAAACCTATCCAAGCATGATGAGGATTTGTTCCGTGCACTTTCCGTTTCCCCGTTGATTTTTCTTGAACTCATATCCCTGATGTTGCCCTTTGCTCTATCCCTTGGGTTGCCTTTTGGTTTTTCTTTGGGTGTGATATTTTGTGTGGGTAGGTGGTCAGCAGACCGTGAGGTTCTGGCCATGCAATCGCTGGGTATGAGACGGGCTTCCTGGACAAATCCTATTTTAATATCTTCCTTGGTCGTTTCTTTAATAGGAATTTTTGCTTCTTTGCATTGGTCTCCCATTGCCCGTGGTGCCTTTGAGCACAGGATCAGGGAGATTGCATGGCATGACTTTCAAAACTGGATTGATAGCGGTCGGGAAATTGGGTTTAAGATTGACCAGAAAGAAGGAAAAAATCTCATCGGAGGTCTCGACACCGGATTGCATGAAAAATTAGAAAAAGCTTCTCTCTTAATTGGCCATGGCGACACAAATGAGTGGAGGAATGTTCGAATTTTGTTGTGGGGGAAGGATCGCGATTTGCTCGCAATTATGCATGCAAAAAGATCAACTGTGGTGAAAGACCGAGAAGCTGGGGCAATTGAACTTTTTCTTTACGATGTGGATTATGAATCTTTTGAGAAAAGGAATGAAAAAGGTAGTCAAAAGTCCAACTTTGTGTCTTTTCAAAAATGGAAAAAACCGATGAAGTTTATTATTGATTCACCAAGTATTGAGAAAGATATCAAGAGGTTGCCCCTGCTGGCATTCCTAAAAAAGATAAACGATAGTAGTTTAGATGAAAAAAGCTACATTCGTGGGCTTAATCATTTTAATAAATACGCATCGATCGGATGTTCACCTATTTCACTTTGTCCCTTGCTTATATTTGTAGCAATTCGAAGAGGACGGAGGGAAACCTATGCCAATCTATTTATTGGAGTTTTGATATGTCTTCTTTATTTCACTTTGGGCACAGGTCTGGGCGAAGTGATCGGAGCCCATGGTTATGGTTGGTGGTTGAGCAATCTTTTTGCAATTTTTACAGGATTTTTTGTATTAAAATGATAAGGGGCAATGATTTTGACGATTTATCCCTTTACTTCCTCAAAAAATATGAAGATTGTTGTATCATAAAGAGTAGTTTTGTTAATATTATCTAAGATAGTTAACACAATCCAGTCCCTGTTTATGAAAATCATTAAATTAAGCCCGTTATTCTACCCGATCTTTTTTCTCATCCCTGCTTTTCTTTATGCAAATGTAGGTGGTGCATCAGGGTCTAATATTTTCACCATTGCTGAAGGCAACTACTCTGATCCCACTTACAAGATCGTGAGTGCTGCTTCCCTTGGTGACCCTGTTTTTTCTGGCTCAGTATCTTCTTCTTCCAACTCGGATAAAAATATTACTTTCGCGACCGGCACCGACGAAAATAACAATACCACTTATCCCTTCTTTGCGGCTGGTTCTTTTAAGCCAGATGTTCAACTTCCAGAAGTAAATCTTTCAGTAACGGTGGGCTCGGGGGCTGTGTCTTCGATTACAGCACCCACTTATCGAAATATGTTTCAAGCCTCTGGAGTCGGGTTCACCAATGCTCCTGAAGTCATTATCTCGCCATCGGATGGTGGTGGCGACACGGCAACTGCGACTGCGAGCATTAATGCAGATGGTAAGGTAACAGGTTTTACCATCACAGCTGGAGGTACCGCCTATACAACAGCTCCTGATGTCACCATCGTGGGTGGTCCCCATTTTGCCCGTGTCGCGGATGAAACAAGTCAGTATTACGGAAGATGTTTTTTAATCACCAACAATAGCCGAACAAACCTGACTTTAGATATGTCCAACCTTGCTGACGGAGAAAGTACAAATGTTTCTACCTATTTCCCCGATGGAACATCTGTTGAGGTGATCCCTGCAGCTACACTTGGTACGATATTTGGAGCTTACTATGCACCCACAAATTGGGGGTCAGCAACGAGTTGGCGTGGAACTACCGGAAATACTGTGGACTGGGTGTATGTTTATGATCCTTCACTTGGTGGTTACACGAAGTATGTCCACATTGCAGGGAGCAACTTATACGGGTGGTATTCTCGAGACAAAAGATATGGTGTTAAATGTAATAATACCGTGGTTTATCCAGATGAAGCGTTTATTATTGCCCGCAGAAGCTCGAACACAGTTACCTTAGAATCAGCAATTAATTTCGACGATACCCCTACGCAAATTTATCTACCCGCTGAAAATAATTCATTTATTGCGAACAATCCATTTGGTATGGATCTACTTTTAACTGAGATTATACCTTCAACGGAGATTGCAGACAGTGGAAATGCAAAATTTCGTGCTGGAGATTCTTCTGATGATACAGATATGGATTCCATCACAGTTTTAGCGGGATCTACCTGGAAAAAGTATTGGTATAAATCCGGGGTCAATTCTGGGATTACTACCCTAATGAAGGCGGGGGCAAAAAACCCTGGCGGTGCTATTGCCGCGAGTGACTTGTTCATCGGTTCGGGTTCAGTCACTGCTTTAGCAAGCTGTACAAATGCAGCTGGCACATCACTAGTTACCAATTATAATGATGGAAATTATACTAAGATTTCCATTTCAGGGACGACTGCTAATCTTACTGGTTTCACTGTTACTTTATCTAACATTCAGGGCTACATGCTCAGTGATGATGGAGCAAATGAGTTAAATGCGACCACACTCCAGACTGTCGATACCAATGGAACTGGTTCTGTTGTTTACTCCAATATTTCTGGCAACTTTGAAGTTGTTGGAGGAGGTTCTGGTTACATTGTTGTAGAAAAGCAGCGTGATGTTAATTTCAAGAATGAAGGATCACCTGCTTGGAGTATCGGAAATGTAGGTGCAGGTTATGATACCTCCAGTTCCACAGCAACCTGGTATGCAATAGGAGGTGGAGGATCTGGAGGAAAGGGCACAGTTACTACCAATGGTTCGGGGCAGTATTCGAGCTTTGGTCTTACTGCGGGAGGATCTGGCTACACCTCAGCTCCGCAAATCATCATTTCCGGAGGTGGTTGGCGATATACTGATAGTTCCTCACAAGATGATGTTGTTGTTGGTTCGTCTGACGGTCTTATAATTTACCGGGATGCCAATAGCGGAGTTAAGACTTTTATTGAGGCAAATAATCCAACTGCCGAGTAATATAAGGGGTTGCGAATTAACATTATTACTCATTTTAGAGTAATTCTTTTATCCTTTTAAGAGTATTGTAAATCAAGGTCTGTTGACTACTTAGAATTAATTTCCACCCCTATATTTTGGTGAGATAGCTTACATTGGTGCGAGATAAATTAGAATAATTTCTGCAAAATTAGAGATTTTAATTCTCAGAAAGCCTGTGTTCAACCATCTCCTTAATACATACTTTTGGGATGAAGCAGTTTTTGCTTTATTCCAAACCAATGCTCAGGCAATGAGCTAAAGGTTTTACAAGTTGATGCTTATTATTTGCTCAGCCATTCTGAGTTGGCATAATCATAAATCACTAGGCGGGTAAAGTCTGAGCTTTCTAAATTAACGAAGTACCAACTACCAACAGATGAGGAATGCAGGTAGGGGTAGTGCTCTTTGGCTGTCCAAAACCAATCTTCCATCTTTTGTATCCATACCCAGATTGATTGGTCCCCTTTTTTCTTCATGTATATCCACCCCAATTTTTCGTGAAATAACCAGTCCTCATCTCCAACTTTCCAGAAATACCCAAACCATGGATTTCCCCACCAACCGTTATCCAGGGATGAAGAATCATCAAAAACGCCTACGCTTTGAAAATGTGCAACCACGCTGGTGTTTTCAAAGACACTGATTTGAGTGGTGGCATCATATGCGTTTGAGAATGTGGCCCCTTCCCAGTGCGAAAATTCAAATCCCTCCTTTGCATATGCCTGGATTGTTCGAACACCTCTAAAAAAACCAGATCCACTAGTTGTTCCTTGGCTGGTGTTATCCGAATAAACGCTAAGTAAATATAATTTATTTGAGTCTTCATTAGACGGAGGATTATCAGCATCCACCACAAAAACCGCAGTTAATTCTTTGTTGCCATCCAAAGCCAGTGATGTGGTGCTGGAATAGGCATCTTTGACTATTCCTACAGCATCCGAGCCATTAAAGTCCCAATGCGAAAATAAATACCCTTGTTTAGGCATGGCTAAAATAGCATGGTCGGGATTGTACTCAAATGAACCTCCTCCAAAAAGATAGGAAGCTGCTCCATCAGGTTCCGAAACCAAGCTTAAATTAACCAATCCTTCGGGAGCAAAATAAGCGGTCAGTTTGATATCATTGCCAAGAGAAAAAGACTGGCTTGCCCGATTGGGAGATCCTAGGCTTACGCCTGTAGCATCCCATTTGACAAAACGATACCCTTCCTCCGCGTAAGCAGAGACATTGATATCATCTCCATATGAAAAGTCATCCCGCAATAAAGATTCGGACACAGGGAAATCATTGAGTTGTGCATTGCCTCCCACGCTTGGACTAATTTTAAGATCAACTTCGTATTTTCTTTCAGTTACCACTGCAGTTAGGTTTAAATCGGCGAGCATTTCATGGGTGTAAATTGTCTCAGTTGATAGGACTATATCTTGGTTTGCTTCGTTCCGCCAATGGTCCAGTTTGTACCCGTTCGCCAATGAAATGTGAAATTCAACGACTTCTTCATCTTCGGCAGTTTCTCTACCCAGTATTCTACCACCAAAAATTCCATCTTGAGGTAAGCCAAATTCATCTTCCACAACAACTTGGTAGGAAATATTATATTCTTTCGATTTAAATAGCGCAGTTAGTTTAGCGTTTCCAAGGATCGTAAACTGAGCTGGGTTACTTGTATTTAAATAATTACTTGCCAGTGTGGCATTGGCATCAATTTTCCAGCCATGAAAAAGTTTTCCCGCACGAGGAATTGCTTCTATCTCAGCAATATTTCCATAATTATATGTGTTTTCAATCGAACTATATCCACCATAACCATCGGGTTCAAAAGATACAGTCAGGGTGTAATCCTTTGGTCTAAACTCTGCGTTGATAGCCGAATCTTTTTGGATGGTGAGTGATGTGCTTGGGGAAAATTCATTTTCTAAATGTTCACTGCCCACCCCAGTCCATTTATAAAATTCCCAGTGTTCATCTGGAGTAGCAAGTAGGCTAATTGTGTCTCCCCAGTAATAGGGGTATGTTGCATTCATTTCTGAGGAACCGCCTTCGTTTGCAGATAAATCGATTTGGTAATGATTCTTGCGTAATACGGCCTGAAAATTCCGGGAATATGTTATGACTGTGCTAAAGGCTTTCTGGGTGGTCACGATCTCTCCGCTATCGAGATCGACCCAGTATAGAAAAGTATAACCTGTAAAGGGGTTCAGTTCCAGAGCGACTGAGTCCCCATGGTAGATTACATCTGGTCTTGATACAGATGCTCCAATATCTCCCAAAATGGCTTGGTTGTTTTGGTCTAATGAAAGCAGTTGTATGTTTAGGTCTAGAACTATTTTGGAAAAGTTTGCCTGAGCTTTTGCATCGCCAAGGACTTTGAAATCCGCAGTTTGATTAAATCGGTCCTCGGGATTATCCAATGAAAGGTTTTCCAATAAACTCCATTCGTCAAATTGTTTGCCAATCAGGGGGGAAGCCGAAAGGGTGACATATTCTCCGTAAGTGGAAGTTTCAGTTGGTGCATTAAGGAGTCCGTAATCAGCAGGAGTTGCATTTACATCTATCCGGTACTCAACTTGTTTGAAAATAGCACGGACTTCAGTATTTTCCACGACGCTTAGGATTGTCTGCATAGCATCTGGGTTTTGAATATGGGAACTTCCTTCCCAATGTGAAAAATACCAGTGGTCGGATGGCGTTGCAGTTATGGAGATTTCGTCTCCCCAGAAATAAATATCCTGCTCCGTGTAATCCGTTGTCCCTTGGCCGCTTGAACTAACGGAAATTGTGTGTCTGGTGCGCTCAAAATTTGCTCGCAGTCCAAAGTGTTGTGTCACCCTATTTGAAAAGACAGGGTTGTTGGGATTGGGGAGTATGAAAGAATCTTCGACCGTTGAAATTTTAATGCGGTTTCCTGAATAATTACTTCCCGTGCCATGATAGTAGAGCATGCTTGGTGCATCCATAGGTACTTCAAAAGTTAGCACTCCCTCAGATGTTAAGTGTCCAGTAATTCCTGATAGATAGTAAGCATCCTGGTCGCTAGAATCAGCAGAAGTGGATATAAAGAATTCATCTGACGAACTCAAATTACAATCAAAGTGGTAGGTAAACCCTCTGGACAGGGAAAGTTCCGGGCTTTCATGATTATTTATAAACAGCCTTGTTTCAGATGAATGGATCGATGAATTATTTCTACTGATCTGAAAGGTGGTTTCTTTAATTAATTCCCAATTAACAAAGGTGAAGTTTTCATCAGCAGAAGCAGTGAGAATAAGGTTGGTTCCGTAGTTAATTTCATCGGTAAATCCAGAAATTGCTCCCTGACTTTGATTGTATTCAAGGGTTAAGTAATTGATTTTTGGCTGAAAGTGAGCCCAGATTTCGGAAGTCTCTACTAGTTCAGTATCAACAGAATACAAACTCCAATGTTGGGAAAATGCTTCACCTGTTTTGCTTTCCCAACCAATGAAGCTGTAACCGGTATTTGGTTGAGCCACTAATCTTTGAAACTGGGCTGAACTGAAGGAACTATTTTCGCCCGCAGAACCAGCATAGGGCGGGGTAGCGATTAATGAATACCCTATTTCGTTGCGCTCGGTAAAGTAAGCCCAAAATGAGTAATTTGCATCAAGAAAGGGAATGTTAAATGTGGAAGAATAAGAAAATCCTGTCTCTCCTAAAGTGTTTTCCCAATACATGTAGTTTAACATGTGGCTTTCCGCATCGAGAGGAACTGCACTTATAGTGACACTTGAGGTTGCATTATATTCGGTTTGGTTAAGTTGAGTAATTTCATTGTGTGTTCCACTAATCTGAAAACTTCCGTTTTCATCGGATAGGGCATTGATGGAGTAAACCTTGGGCACAAAGGAAGGTTGAATTTGAACATTAAATGATGGGATTCTCAGCTTGTTATTTGCTTCACCTGGGTCATGTACCAAGTGAGTATCTCCTCCGTTCCAACGATCAAAGAGATAGTGTTCCTGAGGCGTTGCATTGATATCCACAACAGTTTCAAATAGATACACCCCACCACCGCTCGCACTGCCTCCAATTTCAGTCTGATCGATGTTCAGTGAGTAGCTGTCCCTTTCAAATTTTGCACTTATATTTATGTCTTCCACTGGAATAAAGTCGATTTGGTCATCGAGTGGATTGAGATTCGGTTCTGAGTCCCGTAAACTGTCGGATTCCGGAAGACCAAACCATTGGGAGAATTTCCAGCCATTGATGGGAAGGGCATTGGCTCCAAATCTGGTGGCTGAGTCGATACCAATAATTTCTTGCGTTGCATCAGCTATGAAAAGAATTTCATTTTTGCTCAAATCAACCGTCCCCGAGCCTTCCGTGCTCGTGCCAATCAAATAGGACTCCAATACAAAATTCGGGGTAAAACTAAGATTTCGCAGTGGAAGAGATGTATGATCAATAGTTGTCTGGGATGCATTTGGGTCTAACAAATATTGAGTATCTCCAGACCAATGAGAAAAATCCCACCCCGGGTCTTCCATGGCAATTAATAAAGGACTGTCATAAACATTAAAGGAGGCAGGGGCAGTGGTTTCTCCTCCTTCTTGGGCCAATATTTCGATGTCATAATCAACAATAGAAAAGGAAGCATTGATTTCCATGCCACCTTCAATTCGTAAGCGGTTGTTAGGACTGGATGTATTATAGAGCAGTAAGGACTCTTGTGATGTATCTAGTAACCATCCATTAAATTCATATCCTTTTACCGGAGTGGCATTTAAATCATAGGAAGAAAAATGAAGAAAGTTGCCGGATTCCTCAGATTCTAGCAACACTTCGCCACCATTTCCAGAATTTACCACAATTTGGGTATCATCATATTCGGTAATTTTGAATTCTGCGGTGATATTTAAATCGCTGGACGGATAGAAATAAATAACAGAGGAGTACTGATCTACATGGGCAAGCGGATTGTATAGCTCAGAAATGCCAGGTAGTCCCCTCCAGTTTGAAAAACTCCAGCCGTCTTGGGCAATTGTCTCAAATACAATTTGGGTTTCGGAATCCACAGTGACCGACTGGAATGCAACCCCGTTGAATGATTCTCCACTCGATAAAATTATATCTACACTGCCATTACCCTCAGTATTCAGAGAAATTTGATAATTTTCAGGCACAAAATTGGCAATCAGGCTTAAATCCTCAGGAACTGAGTTATCTTCTAATACAATAAATGTTTCGGAAGCTAAATGATCTAATAAATATTCCGTATCTCCTGACCAATGCGTGAAGCGGTTTCCCTGAAAAGGGATAGCTTTAATCGATGGAGTATCTTGCATGGTGAAGTTTTCCGGTCCCAAAGTAGTTCCTTCACCAGAAGATGATAGATTTAGCTCATACTCGCTTAGGGTAAATGATGCGCGAAGAGAGAGTGGGCCTTCGATTAAGAATTTATTGTTTTTCTCCTGGGAACCGAATTCGAGTTGCTCAGTATCGCCCACCCATTGATCAAATTGATAACCTAAGCTAGCCGTGGCATTAAGCTCATAAGATGTAAAATGGGTAAAGCCTCCAGAGTCATCAGTTTGAAAAAGGATGTTTCCTCCCGCATCTGCAGTAATATTTATATCCGATTCATCATAATCATCTAATCGCAGGATTGCAGATACCGAAGCACTATCATGGGGATAAATTTTGCTAATATTTGCTTCAGTTTGTGCAAGATTTGGATTGGCTAGAATTCCAAGGGGGTCTTGCCAATAATCAAACACAAAGCCTTCTTGCACCTCGACCTCCACAGGAACTATGCTCAGAGCAGGGAATTGCCCAGAAGAAGAAAGGGAGCTGTACCCCTGGGTCGATTCGATATTCAACTGGTAGCTAATTTCAAAGAAACTGGCTGTTATGTTAACATCTGCAGTTGGGATAAAGCTCGTGTGGGCAAAATTTTGGTTTCCCAGCATTGATATGCCATCACTTGTAGTTATCCAACTGTTAAAACCAAAGTGTTTCTCAGGGATCGATCGCAAGAAATATTCGACCCCATGCTCGATGACTTGTGGTGTCGATCCATTGGTGTCTAGGAGTTCGTAAGATCCCCCTAACTCAGCCCCAATTAAAACATCGTATGTGTTGCGGGTGAAAACAGCGACCAAATCCAGATTTCCAGGAATGGAAATGGTCTCGATAGCATTCGAACTGAAATGTGTGCCATTATTTTCCCAGTGGCTGAAAGAATGACCGTAATCTGGAGAAGCAAAAATATCGACTGAGTCTCCAAAACTAAATGAACCCCCACCAGTAACTGAACCATTTCCATTAACTTCCAAATTTAAAAAATAAGGAACCAGGGCAAATTCTGCATAAATAGTTTGTGCACCGTCAACTGTCAGGGTGGTATTTTCAGTCCATGGGTCGGATAAACCACTGCCAATCCAGCCATTAAAATAAGAATGAGGACCAGGGGTTGCAGTTATGTTGATCTCTTGACCCCATGTATAGGATCCGTTGATATCGGAAATTGTACCGGAACCAGTTGAGTTTGCATAATTTGAAACCCCAATCGTGTAGGTTGGTGACAGGGATGTTTTAAAGGGATTGGCGGGGTCTTCAAAAATAGCCCCAGTTTTCCATGAAGAAGCAATATTTGATATTTTGAAATAATGATTAGATGGGATGCTCGACCCATTGGGGAAAGAGGGCCAGAGCCATTCCGCTCCGGTGACGGTGTTGTAGTTGGCACCACCTAATGTTGGCTTATCATAAAAGCGAATACAAACAGGAGTACCAGGGGGCGGAGTCGTGGCTGTTATTGTAAAACCTGGACTATCTTCGAACTCTTTGGGTTCTGTGGGGAAAACCACAATATAATCACGATTTTTGAGAAAATTAGTGGTGAAGATGAACATACCATCATTAAATCCATATCCAGAACTGGAATCACCAACATGAGTTTGGCGAGTGAGTGCAATCCATTGACCAGAAAATGGATCGCTGGTTGTTGCGCTGGTAAAATAACCAAGTTCCACTAAGTCTCCATCCCCATTCCCTTGCACTCCAGCACTTAGTGGGTTTCCGTTTGCATCTTTTAAAACCTCTGCAGAGCCGTCAATTGTTGTTGTGCCCCAAACAATGGTAATTTGCGGAGTGGCTGAAAGTGCGGATACCAGGGATAGTCCTGTGATGAAAAATAATAACTTAGGCCAAAGTGTTACCCCAAAAACAAAATTCAGGCACTGTTTAATTCGAAATAATGACTTGTTTTTCTTGTATATTTTTGTGTGGCATCGACCGCGACGGGTAGGCTGCGAAATTGAAGTGAAAAGGGGAGTTGCTTTGGTGGGTGGCCAGGTGGGTTTGTAACTAATTGATGCAAAGAGACTTAGTGCAAATCTTTTCAAAGAGCACAAATAGGTAATATAATGCATTAAAACCAAGCTACAATTCGATAGGGCCTTTATGTAATAATCTAAATCTTATGGCCATTGAATTGCAAGAAAATGTCTCCTAAATTTGAGTGTTAAAAATGTGATAATTTCAAAATCATTTCGTTATTCAAAAATAATTTGACTTTGAATGAACTATAAGTTCAGATTAAATGACCCTATAATTATGTTACGTAAAGTAAGATTAGCAAGTTTGCCCGTTTGCCTGATGTTGGTTGCCAGTGCACTTTCCGGTGTCAATACTTGGGAGTTCGATTGGAGTACTCACTTAGGTTTAAGTGCACCAAACACAGTTGGTGATACTGATCCTTCTAGTATCCAGCATTTGTACGAGTTGAATGCTGCTGGTTCAACCGAATCACTACTTACCACATCAAGTGCAGGGAATTCCTATGATGGTGATTTGATCGAGCTTGGCTTTTTTGACACGGATGGAACCATTGATGGTGGAAGCTACACTCCAAATGAGGATCATACTGATTTGTTCAAGGGGATTTGGACACCATTAACCTCCAAGACAAAAATCGGGAGAGACTGGAGTGGGACTACTGTTGATGCTGGTGAATTTTATTTTTACACAAAATTCCAGCTGGATGCAGGCAACGCTGGTAATGCCGTCAACAATTACTCGATTTCCAATCTAAGTAGCAATCAACTTGATAACGATAATTTAGGAGATTCGAGTAATCCCAACACACTGGAATACCGCTTAAATGGATTAACCGATGATACTTTGATCGGTATAAGATTTTACGATGCGACCTCTGCGACCAGTGGAAGCACACGATACAACACCATCATGAACCCAAACTGGGATTGGGTTGGCGGAGAAATGATGACACTTCACAAAACAGATGGAACAGGGCTGAATACTGACCTAGTCTTTGAATTTGATAATACCAGTGCAGATTCCGGTTCCAAAATTGGGACATCTGATGCTTCCATTAGTGGGCTGACCAACGGAGATTTTGTGGCTACCGTAACTTATTTCGATGGAAGTGAAACGATCAATGTGGGGGATAGCGGTGGTGGTATTGGTTCCTCGGTATTCAGCGGATTAAATGGCTCTGGGAAATTGTATGGTGGGCAGGATGGAAATGTTGTGACTATCCATTCCCAGTCAGGTAACACAGGTGCCAGTGCCTATGAATTTGACGGGGATTTTTACCGTGCGGCAACTGGTACTGATTCAACCGACCTTACCATTGTAAAATCCGGGACGGGAGATCAAATCCTCAGCGGTAACTTGAATCTTGCCGATTCTACTGATAATGGCTCTGCGAGCGGCGGACTTAAGATTGCTGCAGGTAAGTTAACACTAAAGCCCGGTAGTAATTCTCAGACTGTGGAATACTTAGAAGGTTCCGGGACTCTTGTGCTAGACAATACTGGTGCTTCGAACAATATTGTAACCCTTGGGTTTGCCAATAATACTGCATCTTCATTTTCAGGAAATGTCGAACTTGCTGGATCTGGTAGCGAGGCTAAAATTGGAGTTTCTTCGGGTAGTACTGACGCTGATTATAACAATGTTCAAACAATATCCGGAGTTGTTTCTGGCTCAGAAAAATTAGTTAAAGAAGGTGTTGGAGCTTTAAAATTGAGTGGTACCAATACTTTCGATAGTGATGTCGAAATAAATGGCGGTCGCATAATTGCTGCTAGTGCTCAGGCACTGGGTGATACTGGAAACACTATCGTCATCAACACTGGCAAACTTGAAGTTGCAAGTGGCACAACCCTTAACTCTGGTTATACTATTCAGGGAGACTCAGATGGAAGTGGTAGAAGTTTTGTTGGAGGTGATGGTACAATTGGAGGAAGTGTTACCATTGGTTCGGCCAACAACGAAATTGATGTTGTAGCACCTGGTGAGGGATTAAGCACATCCATAAATCACGACAAAAAACAAGCACCAAGAGGTCATGGAGGCGATTCTACCCTTGCCGTTGGTAATTTTACTGTGGGGACCTTGACATTTAATGATGGTGGTGTTTACGATTGGGAGATTGATAATTTCGGTGGAAGTGAAGGAACCAATTGGGACCTTTTGAATTTTACTACTCTTAACCTTACCGACAAGACCGACACCTTTACCATCAATGTATTGGGTCTGGACCCAACCACCGATCTTTCTGGTTCTCCTACTGGAGATAATCTTTGGACTCAAGGTGGTACTCAGTGGAAGTTTTTACAAGGTAGCACCATTAACTGGGGTGGTGGTTCGCAATGGAGTGATGCTGAAATTAAGTCCTATTTTGATGTTCGCTACGATGACATTGCATACCAGGAAAATATGTGGGGTGCGGATTGGTATGTATCTTACAACAGTGGTGCATTTTACCTTCAATTCTCTGCTGTTCCTGAACCCTCTACATACATGATGGTTACTGGATTATTGATGGTCCCTGGAATATCCTATGTCCGTAGATTGAGGAATAAAAAAGCAGAAGCCAATGTGGATGAAAGTCCACTTCCTTGATCAATTTGAATAGTCTTTCAGTCTTTTCCCAAAGAATAAAAGATTGGATAAATTAATCGTTCAGCTGGATCAATTCTTTTAGGGAAGAGAAGTGGTCAGCCAATCCACTGGGCTTTTCCAATTCTCCAATTACTTGGCGGAACGTTTCTTTCTTTTGTAATTGGAGTTGTCGTACGCGTTCTTCGATAGTTCCTTGTGCAACCATCCGGTAAATAAAGGTGGGCTTTTCTCTGCCCAATCGGTGGGCTCTGTCAATGGCCTGCTCTTCCACAGCCGGGTTCCACCATGGATCCATCAGAAAAACATAATCTGCCGATTTTAAAGTCACTCCAAGACCGGCTGCTTTTAAGGATGCAAGCATAACAACTGGGTCTTTTGAGGATTCAAACCGGTCAACCGGTTTGGCACGATCGCGGGTGGAACCAGTAAGCTCGAGCACTTCTAAGGCAGGGATTTCTATTTTGATTCTCTTTTTTAGGAGTGCAAGAAAAGTGGTAAATTGGCTAAATACCAACACCTTTGCTCCCGAACTTGATAGATCGTGTAATTTTTCGATCAATAAATCGCTTTTTGCTCCGCTTGCGGGTAAATGCTCCCTGCCGGGAAGAAGACCGAGGTCACAGCACGCTTGACGCAACCTTGTAAGCAGGGAAAAAACATGCATGGAAGACTGTCGGATGGCTTCATGCAAATCGTTGCCATGTTCTTGCAATCCTCCATCGGCAAGTGCTCGGTATGCTTTTCTTTGCTCATCATTGAGCGGGCATGGCAATTCAGTTTCGAGCTTCGGGGGTAATTCAGCGGCCACATCATTTTTCATTCTGCGCAAAACAAAGGGAGTGACCTGTCGGCGCAGGAGTTGCAATGTCTTGGATGAATCCTCAGTTAGGCATTTTTCTAATTCCTTCCGAGCACCAAGTAATCCGGGCATTAGAAACCTAAAAATTGTCCACAAATCGAGGGCTGAATTTTCAATCGGAGTTCCAGAAAGGGCAAGTCGGTGGTGGGCATCGATCGATAGACAGGCCTGGGTTACTTTGGCTTTTGGATTTTTAATCAACTGTGCCTCGTCAAGTACTGCATAGCGAAATTCTATCTGATCTAAGAGATGGCGATGGCGCCGCAACTGAGTGTAGCTAGCGATCCATAAACAGGGCTCATCAGTCTGTTCAAAAGTTTCCTCCTTACAGAGCACTCGAACCTTTAGCTTTGGAAAATGCTTGGTGGCCTCTTTCTGCCAAACCGGCACAACTGAGGCCGGGCAGGTAACGAGATCTGGTAATTCCAGAGAGTCTTTTGCATGAAGCAGCGCCAGGGTTTGTACCGTTTTGCCCAAGCCCATCTCATCAGCAAGTAAGGGATGACAGCCTAGCTGATGCAAAGCATACAGATGTGCCACACCTTCTATCTGATAGGGTCGAAGAAAGGCAAATTTTTTGCCCACTCCATTGGAACTTAGTTTTTTGATTGAGTCCCGCCAATGCTCAAGCTGTCCATCTGCACGGGTCTTGAGATATTTTCGGGCAAACAAGGAAAAAAGCATATACCTTGGCCAGTGTGCACGCTTTGCGTCTCCCCGGTTTCGCTGCCACCATTCGAAATCTTCTACTTGGTCTTGATCGAGCTTAACCAAGCCGTATCCCTGAATGAATGTGGCTCCTTGCCTAGCCCGGGTTACTCTTCTGATTTGATGGGTGCCGAGCCTTCGGTTTCCAATATGAAAATTTTCCCGCAGGGTCATACTTTCATCATCCCTGCTTCTTGCTTCAATTTCCCAGCTTAAGGTACGCTGGCCCTGCTTGAGCAGGTGGGCATCACCTCCATATTCTATGCCAAAAGAATTTTCCCAGTTCGAGAGCGATTCCTCGGCTAATTTTGCCACTTTTTTCCAGTCATTGAGCAGGAACTCTCCCGACCCTTTTTGAAATTGAAATCCGAATTTTCCCGCTTCTGCCACGAAACGCATGAGGGCAGGGCGGTCGCAATCCTTAACCTTGGAGGCCTCGCTGGAATAAACTGGGATGCGGTTTGAATGGGTGCTTTGCCATTGAGGAATAGCACGCAATCCCTTTTGGGCAGATATTTCCATGCGTATCTGAAGTTTTACTTTCTTGGGTTTTTCCTCTGAGCTATCGGGGGAGGCGACCGTCTCTTCTTTATCGGGAAAGTCTTCGTTTTTTTCCTCATCTATTAATCCCTCACCCAATAAAGGATCATCTTCTTGCAATTCTGCGATCAGTTCCTCAATTTCATAAAGTCCAGCTGTAGCAAGTGCGATTCCGATCTCTTCTTCGTCAAGAGATGTACGAATTTCTGGACCTTTCCCATTCCATTCAACTACCGAATATGTTTCCTCACGGTTTATCTTCTTGGTAATCACCGCTTGGTTTTCCTGAATATCAATCGTACTGAGGTAGCCTGCCCGGTAATATTCCTGAGCTTTTTTCAACTGCTCATCAGAAAAGAATGTTTCCCAATCTGATGCGCAGAGTCGTCTGAACCAAGCCTCCACGGCTTCTTGGGTAAAGGTTCTGGACGGTCCGTTTGAGATCATTAATTAACAAATCAAAATTTCTTTTGAAATAGGTTAGCGACTCAAAAATATCCAGGGCAAGTGGAAAGCTAACAAAAGGGAAGAAAGTTATACACACCTGTTCCACAAATGTGGATTATTTTAACCAACTGGATCAAGGATATGACCTGGTTTAGTCCAAGTCCAAGGCCCAGTGATAAGTTTGTAAATAGTATTCAGCAGCTTGTTCCCAATCGCATTTTTTGGAAAGTGCATTTTTTCGCATACCGGTAAATTTTCTTTTATTTGCAAAGACTTCCAAGGCCTCCTTAGTCGCGGTCCAAAGAGACTTGGCCGAGGGGTCGTTGAAAAGAAAACCGTTGGAATTTTTTTCTCCTCTTGCAAAGGGTTTTATGGTGTCGGCTAGCCCTCCTGTTCTTCTGCAAATGGGTAAAGAACCGTATCGCATGGCGTATTGTTGAGCCAGTCCACAGGGTTCGAACCTGCTGGGCATGATGAAAAAATCAGACCCGGCAAAAATTCTTCGTGCCAATCCGTCATCAAAGCCTATGAACGAGCCTATGCGTTGAGGAAAGGATTTAGATAATTCGCGAATAGCAAGCTCCTCATTAGGGGCACCGCTTCCTAGAAGAACAAAAGATGCATGCGTCTCAGCCATTAGTTGCGGCAAAATATCGATGAGTAAGTCCAGGCCTTTTTGCTCATAAAGGCGAGAAACCACACCGAATAGCGGAGTCTCAATGTTTGGTTGCAGGTTAAATTCGTTCAATAATGCAAGTTTACAAGCTTGTTTTCCCGCTTTGGGTCGACTCGGACTAATAGGGTGGGGTAATGCTTTGTCTTTTTGCGGGTTCCATTCGTTCTGGTCGATGCCATTTAAAATGCCTATCAGGTCGGCTCCCCGATATTGGAGGCTTGCTTCTAACCCACATCCGTATTCTGGTGTTCGAATCTCAGCAGCATAAGTTGGACTGACGGTTGTAATCTTATCAGCATTCTGGATACCTCCTTTTAGCAAATTCGTTAAACCATCTTTTTCAAAGCCATCCATTGACCAATTCGCAGGGAGTAGATTGGAGCTTAGGAAGTCATCGTATGAAAAAACTCCCTGGTGTTGTAAATTATGGATCGTTAGAATCGATCGAACCTTTGTTTTCTGACCAAGCTTTAGTTTTTTATCATTAGTGTAAGCGCATACAGGAGCAGCCATCCAGTCATGTGCATGAATGATCTCAGGGTGCCAGTCGGTGATATTCTCAAGCTGCAACGCGGCTTGGCAAAGGGCGAAAGCCCGCTGTGGATTATCTTTGAAATCTCCATTCTCGTCGGAATATATTCCATCCCGGTCAAATAGTTCAGGCAGATCAATTAAATAAGCAGGCACATCACTTTGGCCCAGTCTTGTTTCACGGATGGAAGCGGTGATTGAGCGTTCTCCTATCTTGACTTTAATTTTTTTCTTAAGTGCCTGGGATTGAATTACTTTGCATGCCCTATGCAGGGGACAAATGACCCGCACATCCACTCCCAGCTTTTTTAATGCAAGTGGCAAACTGCCGACAACATCTCCCAAACCACCCGTTCGTACTAGCGGATTTACTTCCGGACTGACAAAAAGTACATTCATAAATATGAAGAAAAAGGAAGATAGTTGATGTACAATTGAGTAAATTTGGCAATGGGAAAGAACAGACCTTGTATATATTCGATGCTTGCGAACCTGGGGGCTTAGGAGATATTTTATAGCTTTGTGATTTTTTCAGCTGACCTTTAAGAACCTATGATCGTGTTCGTAAACTCTTTCCTGTTCGATTGATCTACTGTCACATTTTCAAATTTATCAACTGGTGTAACAATGCCTGAGCGGTCAATTGAATTCGAATCTGAGCGACAGTTTCATAAGCTCTACGGCGAGGATCCGGCTAACTTGTTGTATGTAGAAAAGTTTCTTGGAGTTAAAATAGTCGCCCGTGGCAACCTTCTGCACATGGATGGCGATTCAGCAAAACTCGATCTTTGCGAAGAATTCTTCTGCCTGTTACAATCTGCGAAGGAGCAGGGCTTTGTTCATGGGAAATTTGATTTTCTACGATTTTTAGAAAAAGTAAAAATGGGAAAGAGCCAGGAGCTCAGAGACTTACTAAAATATCCGCTGCGTCTACAAATTCGTAAAAAATCTGTGGTTCCTAGAAATCTTGGTCAACGACGGTTTTTGGATCTCATTTTAAAAAATGATCTTGTTTTCGGAATTGGTCCAGCAGGTACCGGAAAAACATTCTTGGCCATGATTGCGGCACTGCATGCCTTACTCGAAGGTGAAGTTGAAAGGATTGTGCTTGCCCGGCCCGCAGTGGAAGCAGGTGAGGCATTGGGCTTTTTGCCGGGAGATTTGGAGGAAAAACTACTTCCTTATTTGCGCCCGCTCTACGATGCTATGGATGAGGTGCTTGGTCCAATTGAAGCAAGAAAACTTGTTGAAACTGGAGTGGTAGAAATTGCCCCACTTGCTTACATGCGGGGGCGCACTTTGAGCAAATGCTTTGCCCTGCTAGATGAAGCACAAAACACCACCCGCTCGCAAATGATGATGTTTCTGACAAGATTGGGAGAAGGTAGTAAAATGGTAGTGACTGGCGACCTTACCCAAGTAGATCTTCCTCTAAAACAGGAATCGGGCTTGGCGGAAGCTAAGAAAATCCTTGGGGCAGTAAAGGGTTTGTACTTTCATGAATTTGATCATGGTGATGTGGTCCGGCATCCTTTGGTCAGTCGCATTATCTCTGCTTACCAAGGAGAATTGCCTTCCAGTAGAAAGGTCTGATTTGCAGAAATTTTACTTGTGAAAGAAGAAAAAAAAGAAGCAATTCGTAAAAATATTCGGGGTGGTCGGCGTCGTCGCGTTTCTCTGGACGATGAGGTAAGAGCACAACAAATGGATGGTTTCTCAGGATTCTGGACAAGATGGGGTAAGCATTTGCTGCAGACCATTTTTTTTGGGGTTACCATCATTTTGATCTGCTTTGTGGGTCAGGAGCCACCTGGGTTAAGGACCCTTGGCGAAGTAGCACCAGAAAATGTCTACAGTGACCGGTCATTTAGTTATTTAAGCGAGGTAAGAAAAAGGGATGCCGAGGAGTGGATTCGAAGCAGTACTCCCAGGGAATTTACCCGGGATTTTGTGGGCGAGGAGAATTTTGCCAAAGCAATGGTTCGATTGCGTGAAGGATTGCTGGCGATTGCGGAAATAACTGACGATTCAAAAGAATTAGCTCTTGAATCTCTGGTGGAAGAATTAAAAATAAAGTTCCAAGTCGTTTTGTCAGAAGATGAAGCCCGTGCTCTTTTAAGTACTTCGATAATGCGTGGAGAAGCTTTTTTTAATTTGGGAAACAAGTTGCTTTCGCAATTGCATTTAACGGGGGTAGTGAAATTTCCATCGGTCGACCAGAAATTCCTTTCCGAATCCAATGCCAGTGCACGGATCAATTCTCAGATGATCGAGTTTGCTAATAGCTTGGTGGTTTATGACCATGAAAATAACACGAGGCTTTCAAATAGCTTAATTGATGAGTACCATTTCCTTTCAAGTTATCTGAAAGGTTTTGATACTAATAGTACCTCCGACTTCACAGAGGTTTTGTCAGGCAAAGCTTCTGTACAGCTACGCGAAATAATTGAATTTGGGGATGAGAATGCATCTTTTGCAGCACAGGAATTCCGTAATGATATTGCGGGAGAACTTGGAGCATTTTTAGCAAAGGGATTACGGCTTCGTTCGATTGACCGCAAGGCAACTACTGCCGCTCAGGAGCGTGCCATTGCCGATATGGAACCAACGGTGATTTCGGTCCAGGAAGGGGAAATTATTCTTCGTCGTGGGGATAGGGTAACTGCAGCTGACTTGGAAAAATATCAGGAATATTTGGACCTCGCGTTGGAAGACAGTGTGTTGTTACCCAAGCGTATATTTGTCACCATTGTCACCCTCCTTTTTGGGGTGGTTTACATAAGTCTGGTCTTGCCCAAGTTTTGGTCAGATGGACCACGTTCGAACATTGTGGCACTCAGCATTGTTTCAAATCTTGGGATTTCCCGTTTCATTATGGAATTGGGCGAGACCGAATTATTTGGGGAAAGTCCAATACTGATTGGTTTGCTCCCTTATCTTCTGCCCATCGCTTTTGCTCCTATGATTGTTATGATTACAGTAGGACCGCGCATGGCCACTTTAACCGCTATAATGACCTGTGTCTTTCATGCAGCGATGCAGGAGATTGGTATTGAGATGCTGGTGGGTTCATTATGTACCGCATTGGTCGGAGTTTATTTCTGCCGAGAAGTCAGACTACGAGGCAGTGTGCTCAAGGCAGGGACTATGGCAGGAATAACTGGGGGAGTAGTTGCGTTAGGAATTGGATTTGCCTCAGGTACTGGATGGATGGTTCCTTTTAATCATGCCCTTGCGTCCTTCGTGGTTGCGGTCTTCACCGGAGCACTCGTTTTGGGTGCCATGCCATTGATTGAAAAAGTTTTCAATGTTGCCACGGATGCCACCCTCTTTGAGTTGACCGATTATAACCATCCGCTTTTGCGGAAAATGCAAGTCGAGGCACCCGGCACTTATCATCACAGTTTGATGGTGGCGAACTTGGCCGAAGATGCAGCTCTTGTGGTCAAAGCAAACCCCACTCTTTGTCGAGCATGTGCCCTTTTTCATGACATCGGTAAAATGGTTCAGCCAAATTACTTTACCGAAAATCAGGGCGATTTTGGCAATCCTCACAATCGGCAAAACCCTGCTATGAGTGCACTTATTATTAAGAGTCATGTAAAAGAAGGGCTTGAGATCGCCCGAGAAAACCGCCTTCCCAAAGTGATTCGGGATGTAATTAGGCAGCACCATGGAACTACCTTGGTTAAATACTTCTACTTCCAAGCAAAACAAAAATCGAAACAGGCGAGTTTGCCTTACGGAGACTCTGAGATGCAAGAACCTGATGAATCGACTTATCGTTATGATGGTCCCCGTCCTCGTTTCAAGGAGAGTGCTATTATCTTTTTTGCCGATTCTGTTGAAGCGGCTGCACGCTCTCTGCCAAAGGTTACCCATCATAGTGTCGAAGAATTGCTTGATTCCATTTTTCAGGATCGTTTAGAGGACGGACAGCTCGATGAGTGTCCGCTCACTTTGGAAGAAGTTGCCACGATCAAGAAGAGCTTCCTTAAGACCACATTGAATATGTTACATTCCAGGATTGAGTATCCTGATGAAGAAAAAGACTCGCGTCATCCATTTCCCAAAAATGCCGGCTAATACTTCATCGTTTTTACATCCCCATGTTGAGGTGGCCAACCAGTATGCCTCTTTGCATTTTGATCCTTGTAAGATAAACAACTTTTTTGAAGTTATTTTTTCGGTTCATCGACACAGTATCACCGGTGAGTTATCAATTGTATTCATGGACCGTATATCCCATTCCAAACTGCACGGTAAGTATTTGCAGGACTATCGACCCACAGATGTCATTACATTTCCTGCGGACCAAGAAAATGGATTAGCGGGTGAGATTTGCGTATCTGTGGATCAAGCTATTGAGGAATCTGACCGAAGAAGTCTATCTTTTGAGCATGAACTTAGCTTATATTTGATTCATGGCTGGTTACACCTTGTCGGGTTTGATGATTTGGAGAAAGTGGATCGTGAAATCATGCGCTTGGAAGAGCAACGCGTGATTGACCGTGTAAAAAAACTTTCCGCTTGGCCTGATTTTCGACTCGCTCAACAGCAGTGCGACTAGTAACTAAAATACTCTGTGTCTTTACCACCTGTCAGTCTTTCTAGGCGATTCCGCAATGCCTTTCTAACTGGATTATTGGTTTTTCTTCCATTGGGGACGACCATATTTGTAATTGATTTTCTGCTGGATTTATTCAAGGCACCCGCCCTTCGTCTCGCATATGAGCTTGGCCTGAGCGAGGAAAACTCTTTTTTTGGGTTGGAAACTCTCCTCGCCGTTGCGGGTTTAATAATAGGGATAATTTTACTCACTGCACTGGGATATTTTTCCAAGTACTTACTTGGGCGCTTCTTCATTAATTTGACCGAGCGGGTCCTGGACAAAGTACCTTTTATCAATACGGTTTACCGATCGGTCAAACAGATCGTGGAAACCTTTGGGAAAGAAAATCGTGCAGTCTTTAAGGAGGTTTGCCTGGTTGAATACCCACGTAAGGAATGTTATGTTCTGGGTTTTATCACGGCAAATGCTTCCAAGCATGTAACCGATAAGATTGCGGGGAAGTTTACCTATGTTTTTGTCCCAACCACTCCCAATCCAACCAGCGGATTTTTGCTTTTGGTGCAGGATGAAGAAATTCACAGGATTGATGTTTCCGTTGGAGATGGCATGAAAATGTTGATCTCAGGCGGTGCGGTGGTTCCCCCAGTTTCTTAAAACCTTTGCAGTTTTGGCGGACACAAACGAATTGTCAGGTATTGTTCTGTCTAGAGACCCGGCCGGGGAACGTTTTTTAAGAATACGAATATTTGACCAGGTTCTTGGACTGAAGGCTGCACTTTTTTCTCTACCTGGTAAAAGCACTCAAAAATCAATTCCCCCTGATCTTTTTGACGATGTCAACTGCCTGCTAAACCCAAATCATACCCAATTATCCATTCCATTTGTGACAGATTTTCAAAGGGTGTTTTCCTACAGAGCATTAGCCATTGACCCCTTAATCTTCCTTACAGCCTCGCAGATTGCCAGGTTTTATCTTATCAATGGAGACCACCTTCTTGAACCAGCCCCGCGTTTAAAATTGCTTCGTTCATCGCTTGATTCATTTCAGCGGGCACAGGTTCCCCAAGTTGTTCTGCTGAAGCTGTTGTATTGTTTTGCGAGAGACGAAGGTTTGCCCGTGCGGGAATCGTGGTTGGCAGGATTACCACGAAGGTTGTCTCTTCATGCTCAGGAGGTTTTGGGTCTACCGGTGGATCGGGCAATGATTGAATTGAGTGTGATCAATGAGATTCTGGAAAGTTTGCGCAATTGGATGAACTCAGAAACGGAACTACGCGTGGAATGAGTGTGTGTTGCTAAGATGCTCAACCCTTGCCATCCTTGATCTCTTTATTTTTAATATTTCTTACTTAATTATGGGAGTGTGCAAAAAGAATTCCGAAGTCCGAACAGCAGGAAAAGGTACTTACGAGATTACGGAATTGGCCAAGGAGGGGTTAAAGGAGTCTGGACTCGCTGACGGATTGGTTAGTATCTTTGTTCAGCATACCAGTTGTAGCTTGGTCATCATGGAAAATGCAGATCCTTCGGCCCGTGTAGACTTGGAAAGATTTATGGAGGAACTGGTCCCCGAGGATTATCCATATTTTGTTCATACCCATGAAGGACCTGATGATATGCCATCCCATGTAAAGATGGCACTTACGCGTACCAGTGAGCAAATTCCTTTTGCTAATGGATCCCTGCAACTTGGAACCTGGCAGGGAGTTTTTTTATGGGAGCACCGCACAACTCCTCACCACAGACGGATCACTTTCACATATATTGGCGAATGAAGACCTTACTGTTTTGGCTACCCGTTTTGAATCTGCTTGTTTTTTTGCTGTGCGGCTGCGGGCCAAAGGGAAGTATTATTGAGGAAGGGGATGATCCAGCCTTTGAGCGTGGGAGGTCCTACCTTAAGGTGGGAAGGGATACGGAAGCCCTCGATGAGTTTCTTTCTGTGACTAGACGGGTGACTCAGTCTCCAAAATCACACTTGGAGGCGGGGCGTTTGCTTCTTGCTTTATCCGATCGAAAAGACCCGGTTGCGGCCATTTATCACTTTAGAAGATTTTTGCTCCTGCAACCAAATGCTCGTGAAGCTAAAATGGTTGAACAACTGATTGTTACTGCAGAGCGTGAAATTATTCGAAAATTACCAGGTGAACCCTACGGGAATTATTTGGAAAGTATAGACCTAAAAGATGAAAATGATCGTCTGCGCACAGAGATTGCTGATTTACAGGCTCGGTTAGGATCGCCTCTTGGCCCTGCAGTTCCTCTCCCAAATGCAATCAGTCAAGCAAACGCACCGCTTCCCGAATCCGCTAAACCAGCTCAGAAATCTCCAGTGCCTTCTTCCTACATAGTCCAACCAGGAGACAGCCTCTATGGTATCAGTAAGAAAATTTACGGAGATGCATCTCATATCGATTCAATCTATGCGGCCAATCGGGACACCCTGAAAAGCAAAAACAATTTAAAAGTCGGTCAAACTCTTCGCTTGCCCCCAGTTCGTTAAGTTTTCCTGTGCTCCTACAGGTACATTATGGCCTATTTTGACAACAATTCCACCACCCGCCCACTTCCCGAAGTTCTGGAATCATTTCTTGGTGCATCAAGGAAGAGTTGGGGAAATCCTTCTTCTCCCCATCGTTTGGGTAGTCGTGTTCGTGCACTTATCAATAGGGCAAGGGAAGAAATCGGTCAATCCTTGGAGGTGGAGCCCCATCAAGTTACCTTCACCTCTGGATCGACTGAATCAAATAATGCTATATTGTCATGGATCGCGAATAATCAGAGTAGACGTACCACCAATGTGTTAATCTCAACCATCGAGCATCCCAGCATCCTAGAAACTGCCCAATTTTATTTTTCTGATAGTATCCGCTATATACCAGTCGACTCAGATGGACTTTTGGATATCCATGCATTTCAAAAGTTACTGGATCAAAAATTGCCCAGTCTGGTTTCTTTGATTGCTGTTCATAATGAGACTGGAGTGATGCAACCTTGGCACCAAGTGGCGCAGATCTGTCGAGACCGAGGAGTTTGGTTTCATTGTGATGCTACCCAATGGGTCGGGAAATTAGACACGGATGGATTAAATGCCTGTTCGAGCTTTTCATTTTCAGCTCATAAGTTTGGAGGAACTAAAGGGGTGGGTGCGTTTGTCTCTAACCAACCAGTAAGTTTAATAAAAGGGGGTGGGCAGGAAGGGGAAACTCGAGGTGGAACCGAAAATTTTCCTGGTATTGAGGCAATGCGGATTGCTCTCAAGTATAGTTGCAATGCTGCAAGTGCCCAGGTTGAACAAGAAACATGGAAGAAAAGTTTTGAAGATTCTTTATTAAAGGAATTTAACAGCCTTAAAGTGATTGGGCATCCAGTCCCTCGGATGTGGAATACTTCCCTGCTGTGTCTGCCGGAATTTGATAATTTAAGTTGGGTGAGTAAGCTCGATAAATTAGGTTACACAGTCTCAACAGGATCTGCTTGCTCTACTGCCCGGGAAAAGCCGTCCGGCTTGTCCGCAGCCATAGGCCTGAGTAAATCAGAAAGTAGGCGACTGGTCAGGGTTAGTTCATTTACTGAAACAACCGAGGAAGATTGGCTGGGCTTAGCCAATGCTTTTAAGGATGCCTTTCATGAATTGAAATTGGAGCAGGAAAATTCCGGGGTGGTTGTGCTCTAGCAAAAATGATCCATTTTAGTGCGCTTAATAGGAATCAATCTTCAAAACTTTCGTAACCTCAATGCTCTGAGTCTGGAATTTACGACTGATCGAGTTTTTTTTCTGGGTTCGAATGGTCAAGGAAAGTCAAATTTACTCGAGGCAATCGGTATATGTTCCAGTTTACGTTCATTTCGTGGGGCATCCACCCAGTCAATGGTGAGGGAGGGGGATTTAGAGTCCAGTCTTTTTGCTCGTTACTTGGATGATAATGGGACCGAGCGTGAGGTGATGATAAGTTTTGCCCCAAAAGGATCCAAGGTGGTTCATGTAGATGGAGAACCAGTTAAACGCTTGGGGGATCTGTTGGGGCAGTTTCCCTCGGTTTGTCTGTCTTCCCGGGATTTTCGTTTAGTACGAGAAAGTCCTTCTGATCGGAGAAAATGGATGGATTTAGTTCTCTCTTCCACTTCGAACGAATATTTCCGTGCCTTGCAGGACTATTATAGATCGATGAAGGAAAGAAATGTATTGCTAAAAAAGCAGGGGAGCGATTCCGAGTTGCTCGCTTTTGAGCATACACTTGCATCTTCAGCACATCTTATTCAGCAAGTTCGTTCGTCTTTCTTTCCTTCTCTTAGTCATACATTTGAACTTTCATATGGTCGACTTAGCAGTGATATGGAAAGGGCTTCCATGGCTTATTTGCCTGATTGTCAGGCAACCAGTATCGATCAATGGACGGAGCTGTTTGCCCGGGAGCGAGGAAGAGACCGGCAAATTGGATCGACCCGAAAGGGACCGCACCGCGATGATTTCTCCCTTCTTTTAAACGGTCATGATGCCCGTCACTATGCGTCTGAAGGCCAGCAAAAAGGAGTAGTTTTGGCCCTGCGGCTGGCAGAATTTTCTTATCTGCAAAAGAAGTTGGGCATGGTGCCTATACTTCTTGCAGACGATGTTCTTGGAGAGTTGGATTCCGATCGACGATCAAACTTTCGTAAACTTCTACCGCCCACCGCCCAGACTTTTGCCACTGGTACCGCATTTCCTTCACGGGAAGAAGAGGAGATATGGGAAGCCTTTCAGGTGAGTTCGGGTAATTTTACTATCTTAATTCCTTCAGCAAAAGATGAGTGAACTGACCACTGTCCACTGGGGTTTCCTCGTATTGGGAGCCATAATTATGGGATTGAGCAAGGGCGGGATTCCGGGTGCTGGCAACCTGACCGTCGCTCTATTTGTCTTGGTACTGGAAGATGCATTGGGTCCTGTGGGAGTGGGCTTATCGGTGGGATTACTTTTGCCGGTTCTCATTTCTGCGGATCTTGTTTCCACAATGGTTTATCGAAAATATGTCGAGTGGTCACATGTCAGGCGGTTATTGCCTTATTTTCTATTCGGGGTCCTTTTGGGTTGGTGGGCATTTGACTTTTTTCAGTCAGCAGAAAGAGCCCGTTCGCTCAAGGTGCTCATCGGTGGGATTCTTTTGGGCATAACTGCACTACGATTTTTGACACATTCGAGCTTCCAAATTAAAAAGAAAGAGCCATCGAATTCGCCTTTTTTTCTAGGGCCATTCCTTGGTATTTTAGGAGGTATGGCGACTATGCTGGCAAATGCAGCCGGTCCAATTGCCCAGTTTTATTTACTAGTAATGAAACTACCCAAATATGCATTTATTGGTACATCTGCTTGGTTGTTTTTAATTATTAATCTATCCAAGGTTCCCCTGATGTGTGAGCTTGGGATTTTAAACCGGGAAATTTTCGATGTCAGTATCTGGCTATTTTTCCCTGCTGTGGCTGGGGCACTGATCGCACCCAAGATTGTTCAATACATTCGACAGGATTGGTTCGAACGCTTGATTTGGTTCTTTATCGTGATCGCCGGGTTGCGCATGATTATCTGAGAAATGAACCAATCTTCCCGCAAGTTATGGGCTAAACATTTGGCTGGTCAATCGACCAAATCAAAAAAAGGATTTGATCCCAAATTATTGCTTAAAAAAGAGCCGTTCAATGGCAGGATCCTTGGAGTGGATCCCAGTTTAAGAGGGACCGGACTGGCTATCCTTGAATGCCAGGGAAGTTCTTACCGATTGCTTCATTCGGAGACACTCAAGTTGGGAAGCAAGATCTCATCAATATCCTGCCTCGGGAAAATTCATGAATTGGTAGCTCATTTAACCGACCTCTGGCAACCGCGTCATATTTCATGTGAAGAGACAATTTACGTGCAAAATTTTAAGACTGCGCAAATCATGGGTTCTGCCCGAGGAGCTGCACTCTCAGCAGCAGCAATCCGTAATATTCCAGTATTCGAGTATGCACCTCTTAGGGTTAAGCAAGCGGTGGTAGGGTTTGGTCGTGCAAGCAAGGAACAGATGTCGAGTACTCTTGCTCAAATGCTTGGGCTGCCCCAGGCATTACCTTTTGATCAGGCAGATGCATTGGGTCTTGCTCTTTGTCATGCACTTACTTGGGTTCCCGAATAGTGAAGACTGCTCTTGTNTAGTACAATAAGTTCNATNTCACAGTCGAATTGGATTGAGCCCAGTCACCTGTCTTGACATAAAAGGAATTAAAGGCTCGCCCTAGGTTGATCCTTTTTCCAGCTTGTGGTCATCCGCGGTCCTTCTAATACCTTAAGTCATGCCCGATATTCATGAAAGTTCAGAGGTTATCCACCGAATTGATTCAGAAACAAGTAGCGAATCAGAGGCGAGGTTTGATGAACTTGTGCGTTTGCTTGAATCTGGCACGGACGAACAANTAAATCTTCATCTCGAAGGTTTTCACCATTCCGATTTGGCTGATGCGTTTGGCTTGCTTGACCGGCCCTTGCGTAAACGGTTGACCGAATCGGTCAAAACACAACTGGATCCTGATTTACTCTTCGAACTCGAAGATCATTTGCGTAAAGAGGTAACCGATAGCCTGACGCCTNAGGAAGTCGCTGAAGTTATTACGGAAATGGATTCGGATGANGCTGTCCAAGTCCTTGAGGATATGGACGAGGGCGATCGTGCAGAAGTTCTGAGTTCGGTTCCACAGGAAGAGCGTGAAGATATCGAAGTGGGGCTCGCTTTTCCGGAAGAGAGTGCAGGTCGGAGAATGCAAACCGATGTCGTCTCTGTTGGTACCAATTGGACTGTTGGGCAAACTATTGACTATTTGCGTGAAGAAAGTGATCTGCCAGAGGAATTTTTGGATTTATTTGTGGTTGATGAAGAAGCCCGGCCAGTGGGTATAATCTCGCTGTCTCGCATTCTACGTTCACCTAGAAATACTCTGATGCGTGAAATTGCAGATGAAACTCAGGTTCTCGTACCTGCCGAGACCTTACAGGAGGAAGTGGCTCTTCTTTTTGAGAAATACGACCTGACCACCGCCGGTGTGGTTGATCATCAAGGCAAGCTTCTCGGAATGATTACAGTCGATGATGTTATGGAAGTTGCCCGTGAGGAGTTTGAGGAAGATATATTACTTCTTGGCGGGGTAGGGGAAGAAACCATGGACGACAGTGTGCTGCAATCTTCCGCAAAGAGATTTGCATGGTTGTTGGTTAACTTGGTAACCGCGGCATTGGCTTCGCTTGTAATTAGTATGTTTGATGCAACGATCGAGCAAATGGTTGCACTTGCGGTACTCATGCCGATTGTAGCCTCAATGGGCGGAAATGCCGGCACACAAACGTTGACCATTACTGTGCGGGCATTAGCGACCAAAGAATTAACCTCTTATAATACCATGCGTGCAATTCGTAAGGAATTGTTGGTTGGTGCACTCAACGGTCTGCTCTTTGCCTTTGTTGCCGGTTTAGCCACGGTGTTTATATTTGGCGATCATGGAGATTCCTCCCTTTTGCTCGGTGGTATCATTGCCGGGGCTATGATCATTAACATGGTGGTGGCTGGGATGTCAGGGGTTATTCTGCCCATTTTGCTTGATCGCCTGGGAATCGATCCTGCGGTGGCATCAGGAGTGTTTGTTACCACGGTGACTGATGTGGTGGGCTTTTTTGCCTTTTTAGGATTGGCTTCCTTGGCCTTGATGTGAGCAAGGTTTAGCGTTTCTTCAGGATTAGTTATCGTTAAGTTCTTTGGTTTAAAGCCAATTATTTTGTCCAATTCCACCTCAAAGCATCCAGTAATTATCAAAGTTTTTATCAGGCCATCAATGACTTAGGGTCGGTGCCTTAGGCCTTTTTTATGAACATATGTAAAAAAGTTAATATTATTTTGACCTAGATAAATACNTAGTGTAAATAAGTATATAAATCCTTATTTTAAACTATGTTAAACTCTATCTTTTCCCTTCTACTTATTCTCACCATATCTTCGACCGGGTTCTGGTTTCTGACCCAAGTTTGATTACAAAACCAGAAATCCAAAGATATTTGGTATCAAATCATCAACTTTACCTAATGTAACTGAATCACTTTAATCATGCAGTCCCATTATAATACAGATTCCACTGAGCAAATCACAGATGAAGAACTTATCCACACTCATGTGTTTAGGAATGAGGAAACCATCTATTACATTACTTCCAAAGATCAAAAATTATGTTGGAATGGATTTTTAGAATACGGGATTATTTGTCCCGGGATCATACGTCTTTTAGAAATGTCACGCGATGAATTTGGAGTTGAGCGGGTTGTCCGTGATGTCTGGCGGTAGAAAAGATTGGTAAACATATTTCAATTCGTTCCGTTTAATTTTAAGCGTAAAGGGATGATTTGTTTGCATTGGTTCTGCTTTTGTAAAAAAGGAAATTTTGGACGAACCAATCCCTTTACATGGTCAATCTTCAGGCAGTTTAGAACTTTTTTTAAAAACTAAACGAGCCAAGGCAAGCCTCTGAGTTCGTCGTCTGACTACTTATTTATCAGTATAGGAACAAAGCTGCCGCTTCTTGAGTACTGCGTGCCAACAAAATATTTTTGCTTATTGTTGGTGTGGTCCAGCATTTGCCGTTTAGAATTTTAGATCTGCTCAGTTCTGAGTAACGATTGGGATTTGCTGAGACAGTGACGATTTGTCCATCATCAGATAGCACCCAGAGAGTTTCGCCAGAACGGATTAAATTTCCGGGTCCGAAGCCTTTCTCACTCCAGCGGATTTCTCCGGTTTTCAGATCGATGCATTGCAAGGGTGCTTTGCCGTATTCTTTAAAACCAAAAATACCATACAGATTGCCCTGATAATGAAGAGGCGTACTCCAGTGATTCATTAATTCATTACGCTTGCGCCAAACTGGTTCACTTTGCCATTTTCCTTCATCGAGTGAGATTTTAAAAAAACCTGCACCGACTCCATAACCTGCAGAGCAAAAGATATAATCACCCGCGACCACTGGTGAGCTAGCGGTTGATACTTTAAAAGGGAATACCTGTTTCCATAATTCTTTGCCATTTTGGGGATCAAGAGAGAGCAATCCGGACCGGCACAGGAAGATAACCTGTTCTTTTTCATGAATCTTGGCAAACGCAGGAGTCGCGTGAGTCAGGGTTTCGGTCCCTGTTTTCCATTTTACTTTGCCGGTTGTTTGACTAAACGCAATTAGGCTTTGATTTTTTCCACCACCACCAACGATGACCAAACCCTCAACAAGCAAGGGAGAAGACGCATTTTTCCACATGATGTTTTTTCCCTCGTGATCATCGATAACATCGACTGTCCAAATCCTTTCTCCAGACTCTGCGGAGAGGCAATGCAGGATCATTGAGGAATCATAAATAAAAACCCGTCCATTTTTTACCGATGGGGTAGATCGTGGTCCATCGCCACCGGAATTATTCTTAGTTCCCGCATTGCCTCCCCCATGACCATAAGAGGCCATCTGGAGTTTCTGCTGCCAAATTCTTTTCCCTGAGGCCAAATCGAGTGCGATGCATACTTCACGAAGCAATCCATCCTCGTCTTCTTCCGCAACCAAGGTAAAAGCAGAATCATCCTCAATCGAAAAGGAACTAAAACCCAAAGGGGTCGGGCTCCTCCATATAACTCGTGGAGATGGGTTTAATTGGTTTGTGCTGATGATGTTGGTCCCCGTTGATTTATCCAAGAAGGGACCATGATATTGAGGCCAGTCGGCAAGCCCAACGAAGATGGGGATGAAGAGAAAAGGAAATAGTTTGAGCATCTCTTATTTCTCCTTTCATTGCTCTTCACCGGCAAGTTCAAAGAGAGGAATTTTTCTCATTATTAATCAATCAAGTGAAAAGGCTTGAAGGATGTGAGAAGCCTGACAATCTAATTCCCTTTTATCCTCATGAACGTTCACGAATATCAAGCAAAGCAACTTTTCGCGGATGCTGGTGTTGCCGTGCCCAAAGGCACAGTCGCTCAGTCTGCGGATCAATTCGATCAATCACTTTCTTCTTTCTCTTCCGATCAATCGGTGGTGGTGAAGGCACAAATTCATGCCGGTGGAAGAGGTAAAGGTACTTTTACGAACGGCTTTAAGGGAGGTGTCCATGTGGTATCCTCTCCTGCTGAAGCCAAAGACAAAGCAGAAGCAATGCTTGGGAATGTTCTGGTAACTAAGCAGACAGGAGAAGAAGGTAAAGAAGTTGGGACGGTCTACTTTACCGAATGCTCGGACATTGATAAGGAATTTTACCTCGCAATATTAATGGATCGTGCCACCTCCAAACCAGTAATCATTGCTTCCACTGAAGGAGGTGTAGATATTGAAGAGGTTGCCGAATCTTCTCCTGAGAAAATAACCAAAATCTTAATTGATCCAGCTCTGGGTATCCGTCCTTATCAGGCACGTCAGGTTGCCTTTGCTCTCCAGCTTAGCGGTGATTCCTTCAAGCAGTGTGTCAAGTTAGTCACTAAGTTATATCACTTCTTTTGGACAAAAGATTGTTCCCAGGTCGAAGTAAACCCATTGGTGCTTACTCCTACGGGTGATGTTCTCGCTTTGGATGCCAAAGTTAATTTCGATGCCAATGCACTGTTCCGCCATCCCGATGTTGTGGAGTTGCGTGATCTTACAGAGGAAGACCCCAAGGAAGTGGAAGCTTCCAAGTTTGATTTAAACTACATCGCATTGGACGGCAATGTTGCCTGTATGGTCAATGGAGCAGGTCTTGCCATGGCGACGATGGATATTATCAAGCACTATGGTGGGTCTCCGGCAAACTTTCTTGATGTCGGGGGAGGAGCCAATGAAGAGCAGGTGGAAAATGCATTCCGAATCCTGGTCTCTGATGATGCGGTAAAAGCCATTCTGGTAAACATCTTCGGGGGGATCATGAAGTGTGATGTGATTGCCACCGGAATTGTAAATGCTGCCCGCAAGCTTGAGATGAAAGTTCCCTTGGTTGTCCGCCTGGAAGGAACCAATGTGGAGCAGGGTAAAAAGATTCTATCTGATAGCGGCCTTGCCCTTGAGCCGGCGGATTCCCTCGCAGATGCCGCAGAAAAAGTAGTCAAACTGGCTGCTCAATCCTAATACGCAACGATTTTTACAAATGAGTGTTCTCGTAAATAAAGATACCCGGTTAGTGGTCCAAGGAATCACGGGAAGTGCCGGCAGTTTTCACACCACCCAATGCATGGAGTATGGCACCAATGTGGTTGCTGGGGTTACTCCTGGGAAGGGGGGGCAAAAATTTCAGGATTCTGTGCCTGTCTTTGATACCGTGCAGGAAGCGGTAGATAGAGAAGGAGCCAATGTTGCCGCTATTTATGTGCCACCCCCGTTTGCTGCTGATTCCATTCTGGAAGCGATCGATGCGGAAATTCCTTTGATTATTGCTATCACTGAGGGAATACCTGTGCGTGACATGGCAGAAGTCAAGGCCCGTCTGGCAACATCGAGTTCCCGCTTAATCGGACCCAACTGTCCTGGTATAATTACTCCAGGCGAATGTAAGATCGGAATCATGCCTGGCTACATTCATAAGCCAGGGAAAGTGGGCATTGTTTCCCGTTCCGGTACTTTGACATATGAAGCAGTCTGGCAGATTACCTCTGCTGGTCATGGTCAATCAACCTGCATTGGTATCGGGGGCGATCCAATCAATGGGACCAGTCATTTAGACGCAGTAAAACTATTTAATGAGGACCCAGAGACCGAGGCGATTATCCTGATTGGAGAAATTGGTGGAACCGCCGAGGAAGAAGCTGCTGCTTTTATTAAAGAACATGTGAACAAGCCTTGTGCTGCTTTTATCGCCGGACGCACTGCTCCTCCAGGTCGCCGCATGGGTCATGCCGGAGCCATCGTTTCTGGGGGTAAGGGTACTGCCGAAGCAAAAGTTGAAGCATTGCTCGATGCAGGTATCTCCGTTGCGGAAACCCCATCTCATATGGCTGAGGCTTTATTTAAAGTCTGGAATCCTTAAAAGTTTATACTCCGACTAATTTTATACAATATTTACGATAAGCATCCCATTCCTCCTTGTAGTTTTTTGACTTCATCAGAGGCAGGAAAAAATAGTCATACCTTAATTGGTTTAAGTCTTTTGTATCATTACTGATGGTTCTCGATGGAGCCCTAAGTATCCATTCTTGCGAATATCCCTCCCAATTGTTGTTCTTCAAAACTTGGTCAACGAGTTGCTGGATTACCTCTTTAGGGTTCCATTGCAGATCGATTGAAAGGGAGATGAAATTATACCACAATGCAATGTGATCCATCTTGATCGATAAGAATTGAACAGCTATTTGCTTTAAGTTTTGTGGGTCTAACGATTCAGCTAAATTTTTCGACTGCTTGGCTATGAGAGATTTTAGGGATTCAAACCCAACTGCTTGAATGAGTTCAGGAAGAATAGCCAAAATATTTGAAAAAAATCGAATTGTATCTTTTTCCTCACCTAGAATGTTTAGTAAAAATGCAGCTCCAATCTGCTGTGCTTCTTTATTTTGATGTTGTTGCCATAAAAGTTTACCAACAAAAAACTTATCATTAACTAAACTATTTTTATCCCCCTGCTTCTTACCTATGTCATCTTTGAGTAAGTCTAAAAGTTGTTTAAACAAAGCATCATAGGAATATTTTGTCTTTAAGCGTTTTTGGGCATCTTGTGCAATTGAACTTGCAAGTTCAGGGTGCTCAAGAAAATGAAGCAATCTCTCTTCTAGGTTATCTAGGTTGTATGAAATGAATTCTTTTTCATCTCTTAATACATCATCCAAAGAGAACTTTAAGCCAGGATCTGTAACATTGGCTTGGAATAGCAATGCCCCGGAATTTATAATTTCACAGGAGCGGTAGTTGTAGGGTCCATTAATGGCAACTACATTTAAGGAGATTTTACTGTTTTCCAGGAGTTTCCGGTAGTCTTTTTTTGAGAGATTACTGGAGATTTTCACCAAATATTTCGAAGACCACTTCCGTTGGAAATTTTCAATTACTTGAATCACCTCGTTTCGCAGTCCATGATAAGCAGGGCTGTTGGTTGGTCCAAAAGTAACGGACAGGTCAATTTCTCGAGCATTCCAGTCCTTACTTTTCTGAAAAGATCGGTGGAAAGATGCCCAGTTAAAACCAAAGGGTAAATTTAAAACATTGGCCTTCTGATAATTACACGCGGGTGAGAATACCGCACCAACTGGCAAAACGATATCAAACATTTCGCAAATTGTTTTGGCAGCAGGCCCGTGTTGATGGTGGCAGATACCAGCTACAGTGGGGAATGGCATCTGAGATAATCCTACAGGCTGCATATGTCCATGGGCAGCTTGCATGTCGAAAAAAAGTTTAGGTCTAAAGCCTTTGGGTAGTTTTTTTCTGATTTTTGAAAAGTCGTCGGATGCCGGCAAGTAATGAACGCGATCAATTTCTGGCTCATCCTCTTCTTTGAGAGATGTCAAAGAAACAATATCAGCAACTTTTAAGAGCTCACGAGTTTGGAAATTTGGAAATCTGTGATCATTGATAAAGCCAAGCAGTAGTCCTGGCCTTTTTCTTAGGACAAGCTGATTGCGTAACCTGAAGCGATTATACCGCTTTAATGTTTCAAAGGAAATTTCTTCCTCATTGCATTGAATGAGACTTTCCCATTTTTTTTCAATTTCGAGAAAATGGGCTTTCGATCGTGCATTTTTCTCCTCTTGTTCAAGTAGCGTGACCATTTGATCTTCAGATTCCATGACTGCAATAATTATGAATCAAATATCCTGAAGAAATAGATGGGTTGAAAATATCCTATCCTTATTTGCCCGTTGGATTAAACTTTACCTTAATGGTGAGGTTCTTGAAAAGAGTTAATCAGCTTGCCACTGATTGGCGGTAGGATTCCACTTCCCAGTTTTCGATAAACTCGCGGGCTGCATCGGACATATATTCCACGCCACCGAAAGCTTGGGAGAGTTTAAGAACCTGAGCACCATCCATTGCAAACTCCAGGGCAAGTCCGGCGTTCTTCTCGGTGTTTCCCAGTCCGTAGACCCGACCATTCGCAATCACCACCTTGGGGGCAAAACCGTGAGTTGAACGATAAGCATCAGCATTTCCCTGAGTCAATTCGCCATCAAAAGGAAAGGCACGGGCATAGACCAAATGGTCAGGGGTGATTGGTCCGGGCACACAGACAAACGAACCACTGGATTGCACAAATTTGGCATCGTCTCCAAACAGCTCCTGAATTTTATTTTCGGTTTCGGAATCTGTCTGTGAGTCAGAAATGGTCAGGTTCTCATTAATTCCCAGCCTGTCATATTCAGTACGCAAGGGCTCCATGACGGATGCATAATGGGCACGGATTTCTTCGGCACTGTTGCCGGAGACAAAGATACCATGATTCTTCAGCAGAATGACTCCCGGTGTTTTGCCATGTTCTGCCTCATATTGTTTAATCCTTCCCTTGAGTTCCATGCAGAGCGTGTATCCGGCATCGATGTATTCCACCCACAAGGCTTCGGGGAAGAGTCGCTTGGCCACTTCTTCTCCCTCGATGGCACAGGTCATGCCGTTGACCAATAAGGCATGGGTATGAACCACATATTTAGTGGATAATACATTGTGAAGCGGGGCTTCCACAGAAGGTCGGCCATTTCCACCACATACCGCATCGGCCATCATATTTTTTACCAGTTCCTCTCGGGCGGCAGAATCAGATGGAGTTTCGGTGGCGTACAACCGGTCAATTTTGGAGCGGTCCAGTTGAACAAAAGTTTCTTCGGTTAATCCGGACAGAGTAGTGCCCGAAGGCTTCACCCAAAGGGTGGATTCATTTTTATAGGAGGTGTTTCCTCCTCCCCCTTTAACATATTCGGGAGTGCCAAATTCGTGAGACAATTGAGTAATGATACTAAGTTCTTCCATGAGGTTTTATCCTAGCAGATGAGATCGTTTGAACGAGTACGAAATTTAGTACCCTTCGGCAGTAAAATTTATATCCATTAAAGAATGCTCTTTTCAATAAGGGTAATTTTGGTCTTTTTAAAAATTATGAAGAAGCTGAAACTTTTGCCTGCTGCACTTTTATTGTTTGGTAGTCTGTTTGCACGCGAGGAAAGGCCTAATGTTTTGTGGATCTATTTGGAGGATGTCAGCGGATGGTTCAGCTGCTACGGGGAAACCTTGATTGAGACTCCCAATATAGATCAACTGGCAAAAGGGGGGATTCGCTTTGACCGTTTTTACACACCCGCAGGTGTCTGTTCTGCCACCCGTTCTGCTATTGTCACTGGGATGATGCAGACAAGCATTGGTGCTCATAACCACCGTTCCTGCCGGGCCAGCTTTAGGGGCAAAAATATGGGGGAGTACGACCAAAATGTATTGGATATTCTTACCATTCCAGAAATTTTCCGTAAACATGGATACTGGACCGCCAATCATTCGAAGGACGATTATAATTTCGATTGGGATCCTGGTGAGCTTTACGATTATGGCAAGCCAAGCAAACTGAACCCTGATGCTTTTATTTCGGGAAAGATGCTGAAGGGCAGGGGAGAAAAGCCCTTTTTTGTGCAAATACAATTACACGGAGGGAAGGGGACCACGGTTGGTTACAGAGAGATAAAACCGAAAGATGTAAAGGTTCCCCCATATTATCCTGATATTGAATCGGTCCGAAGTTTGATTGCCCGGCATTACAACTGTTTGCTGAGGACAGACAAGGAAGTCGGTCAGATTGTCCAATACCTCAAGCAGGAGGGGATGTACGATAATACCCGAATCTTTTTCTTCAGTGATCATGGGATGCAGCTGCACCGTCACAAACAGTATCTTTATGAAGGCGGTATTCACATGCCCTTAATTGTAGCAGGTGCAGGTATAGAGAAGGGAGGAGTGCGGGATGATCTGGTCAGTGGAATCGATATATCTGCAGCCAGTCTGGCAACGGCGGGAATTGAGGTGCCAGCTTACATGGAGGGCAGAGATTTTCTTTCCAATGATTACAAACCCCGGCAATTTGTGGTAGCTGCACGGGACCGTTGTGATTACACCATCGATCATATCCGGGCGGTGGTGACCAAGCGGTTTAAGTATTTGAAAAATTACCTTACCGACCGTCCTTATATGCAGCCGAGTTACAAAGACCCGTGGGAGGTATCGAAAGATTTTCGCCGGTTAATGGCGGCTGGGAAAATGAATGAGGTACAGAAGGTTTTCTTTTCCGATNATCGTCCGCCTGAGGAATTATACGACCTTGAGAATGATCCTCACGAGATTCACAACCTTGCTCAGGATCTAAAGTATCAAGCCGAACTGAAATATCACCGAAAACTGCTATCTGGGTGGATAGAGGAAACCGGNGACAAGGGGCAATTCCCGGAATCAGACATCGGTCTCTTATGCANTTTNAAAAGATGGGGAGAGAAATGTATCAATCCTGAATACGATAAAGTAAGATATTTACTAAAGCCTTCCAGGTAACTGTTTTTGCAGAGAAATTAAATCTTCAAGGACATGGCTTTTTGTTGGGCAATTGTTCATGCAGGTTTTCCACCTTATTAACGTGAATAACTAGGTATGCTGTGCCAGCAGAGTTTAATTAACAGTGTCGCCTAGCTCTTGTAATGAAAATTATTCGATTAATGCATGAATTTAGTTAATGATAAGTTGTTGACACATTATGTATAAGCTGATCTGATCGGCTTTAGGTGATGTCAAGGATGGTGGATGCTCTAACAGGGTTTTGGCTTGGTCGAAACAGGGCACCCTTGGCTCCGAAACTCAACAGAGAGGGAAACAGATGAAAGATATGATCTCGCAGTTGCATGAGTGGATTAAGCTCGTGTCACAGGTAGGAATCGGACTGATTGCGCTTGGCGTAATTGTGGAAATCGTGTTTGGGACCGGTGCCATCTTCGGCGGAAGTGTCATCGCGAACATTACGCAGATTGTAAATCAGATTGGTGGGCAAAATGGCTTTGTCGGACTGATTGCAATTCTCTTGATCTTAGCCATTTTTCAGCGGAGCAACAAGTAGGGCTTTTGCTTTACTCAGTGAAACTGAAAATAACTGAAACAAACCTAACCTAAAAGTGGGGGGATATAAAAATGGATAATGTAGCCAGTAAACTCAAGGAAGCCATTGGCGGCCTTACGGAAATCCTAATCGGTGCAATCGGACTGCTTGTAGTGGTTCAAGTTGTATTCGGTACCGGTGGTGGTGGAATTGACATCATCGGAAACATAACCAGCGTGGTGAATTCCTTCATCGGTGCTGGTGCCAGCCTGGCCAGTATTGTGGCCTTGCTGATTGTGATGTCAGTTCTCGGTCGTAAAGACTGACGAACTACGGATTCGGTTTATCATAAGGGAGGCGTCTTCGGGCGCCTCCTTTTTTATTTTCAAATTTCCCAAATATAGGTTTGCCCGTAGCTAGGGAATTTTGCAAGGTTCGGGCTATGTCAAAATTTAGGATATTTTCCTCGCTAATTTTAACTTTTGCCTTCTTTTCAGGATTATTGGCAAAACCTGATCAACCCACCAATGTGATCTACATTCTGGCGGATGATCTCGGTAAGGGAGACCTGGGTTGCTATGGGCAGAAAAAGCTCAAAACGCCCAACATCGATCGCCTGGCAGAGGAGGGAATGAAGTTTTCCAGTCATTACTCGGGCAATACTGTATGCTCGCCTTCCCGGGCTGTGCTGATGACTGGCCAGCATCCCGGCCATGTGCATTGCCGGGGAAATGGTCATGAACCAACTCTTGCCCTGGATGCTAAAATGGTCACTTTACCCCGCATTTTCAAAAATGCCGGTTATGCCACCGGTGCATTTGGAAAATGGGGTCTTGGTCATACCAATGAAAAAGGACCCCAAAATCCCATGACTCATGGGTTTGATCACTTCAGCGGATGGAAAAGCCAGATGATTGCCCACACTTACTACCCCACCAGTATGGTGCGGGACGGAAAGGAAATTCCTCTTGATACTGGTACTTTTATTCATGACCTGATTATGGAGGATGCGTTTTCCTTTATCGAAAGGAGTGTGAACCAGAAAAAACCTTTCTTTTGTTTTATTCCCACCGCCGTTCCTCACGCTGCGATGCACGCANCCAAAGAGCTGCATGAAAAATGGAGAAAGGTTTACCCCCAGTTTGANGGACGCATTNGTAAGTACGGAGCAGGCCCAGGTGAGCCCTGTCCGAATGTAAAAAATCCTATCGCTGGGTATGCGGCAATGATGGAGAATTTTGATAACCAGATCGGTCAGTTACTCGATTTGGTCACCAAGTTGGGCGTGGATAACAATACCCTGATTCTTTTTACCAGTGACAATGGTACTCACCGGGAGGGTGGGCACGATCCAAATTTCTGGGATTCCAATGGCCCGCTGCGGGGAATCAAACGTGATCTTTACGAGGGGGGAATCAATGCTCCCTTTCTTGCCCGCTGGCCCAGTCAGATTAAGGCAGGCAGCAAGAGTGATCACATCAGTGCCTTCTGGGATGTGGTTGCCACCATGGCAGATTTGACTGGTCAACCAACGCCCAAACAATCCGATGGTATCTCCTTTCTTCCCACTCTCAAGGGGACTAGTCAAAAGAAGCACGACTATCTCTATTTCGAGCATCCCCAGACCAAGGAACACGACAAAGCGGTGCGTTTGGGGAAATGGAAGGGCGTACTTCGGGGGTGGAAACAATGGAAGAACCGAACTGGTAAGATCGAACTCTATGATCTGAGTAAGGACCCCGGGGAATCAAAAAACCTGGCGGACGCCAACCCAGAGATCGTTGCCAAAATCAAAAAGATCATGGAAGAAGCTCATACTCCCTTGGCCAAAAAATAGGTTCTTCTTTCCCAAATATTAACTCAACCCTGTTAAAATTCCTACCATGACCCGAACCATTCTTAGTCTTTGCTTCGTTTCCATATCTTTCCAACTACTGGCTTTAACTAAGCCATCGGAACTGGTCACCCAGCGCTGTGCTCCCTGCCATGGACCCGATCTTAATGGGGTGGGAGGAGTTTTTCCAAGTTTGCTCACTTCCAAGGTGGTCAATGAAGGAGGGTTGGATGCAGTGGTAAACTTTATCGTAAACGGCAGTCCTCCCGATTCTCAGGCGTTGGTAAAGATGCCTGCCAAGGGTGGACATCTTGATCTTACCGATGAGCAGATTAAACAAATTGCCGAGGAAGTGATTGAGCATGCGGTTGCCTATGAACCAGAACAGATTGCCAAACCGAAGCATACTTCAAAAAAGGGCTTCTTTACCAAACGGTTTGGGCCGGTGGTATCCACAGCCATAGAGACAAACTCCACCGGGATTGCCTATATTGTTCCCCGGGCTCATCTCGTACCCCTTGGCCCGGATCGCCGGGCGGTGATGGTTTTCGATAGTGAGACCCTCTCATACTCCTTTGCCTGGATGAATCCACAAAGTTTGGAAACCAAGGGTATGCCTTTCGGCGGGGCTCATCAAGGAAGTGCCGCGGTCACCAAGTACGGGCACAACCTTTTCCAGACTGGTATTCGCCCTGGCTGGGCCAAAGCTGCCAAAAGTAAAGATTCTCAACCCTTAGTTGGTCTGCCTGTATTGGGCGACCCTGCAACTGGAATTACTCCTCTCAAGGCAAAAGTTTTTAAGTTGGATGATCCCCGGCCCCAGCCCTACAAATCCTTTCCTCCCATGGGGGCTCTCCCCAAAGACTGGGCACACTTTAAGGGACATTATGTTCACGATGGCCGGGTGATTTTTTCCTACACTGTTGGGCAGGGAAATGTATTGGACATGCCAGGATATGTTTCCGGTCAGGGCTTTGAAGCCTTCACCCGTACCTTGGAAACGAATTTACCAGAGGATTCCTGGGTTGTACTTGCGGAAGGAGATAGTGCTCAAAAGGTAGCAGCCACCTGGTCCCTGAATTGGCAGGGAAATAAGTGCAATTTTCTGGTCACCGATGGTCCGGCAAAAGCCGAACTTCATTTTCAGCATAATTTACTTCTGCTCCATATTCCTAGAGGGAACCACCGTACCAAGATTAGTATCTGGGCGGGAGATCCTGCTTACCAACCAGCCATTCAATCCGCTTCCGGTCGGGCAAAGAATTTATCTGCTTTGACCAAGGGAGGTTCTGCCCAGTGGGGAGATCCAATCGTTGCAAAAGGCGAGCTTTCCACCGATGACCAGAACGCCTATGTGGTCGACCGCATTGGTATACCTTTCAACAATAAATACGAACCACGCATGCGGATTGGTGCATTCGATTTTTTTGCCGATGGGAAATCAGCAGCGGTTTGTACCTGGGATGGGGATGTATGGATTGTAAGCAATATCGATGATCAATTACAGAAGGTAAAATGGAAACGCTTTGCCACCGGTTTGCACGAGCCTTTGGGACTGAAGATTGTGGACGAAAAAATCTACACCGTGGGAGACAATCAAATTACCCGTTTTCATGATCTCAATAACGATGGGGAGGCCGATTTTCTGGAGAATTTTAATAATGATTGGGATGCCACCGAGGGCTTTCATGCCTTCTGTTTTGATCTGCAGACCGACCCTCAGGGAAATTTCTACTTCAGTATGGGCTGTCCGGTGCGGGCAGGTGGAGCTGGGTTTGAGCGTCTTGGGAGGCACCATGGATGCGTCCTGAAAATCTCTCCTTCTGGAGATGAACTATCCATTTTTGCCAGTGGGTTCCGTGCACCCAATGGAATCGGAGTGGGTCCGAATGGGGAGGTGACCACGGGAGACAATGAGGGTAGTTTTATACCCACGTCTCCGCTGAACTGGGTAAAGCCAGGTAGTTTCAATGGAGTGATTGATTCCTACCGGGGTGACAAGAAATTTAAAAGTTCCCCTATCGCAGGCTACGAAGAGCCTTACTCAAATTGGGGAGATTATCGCAGGACTTTTATGAATAGACCTGGCTTTCAGCATTTCCCTGAAGAAGCACCCAAGCCACTGGTCTGGATGACCAAGAAGCGCGGAGTGGACAATTCCGGTGGTGGGCAGGTCTGGGTCACAAGTGACAAGTGGGGTCCCTTAAAGGATCAACTCCTCCATATGTCTTACGGTCAGAGTAAACTTTATGTCGTTCTCAAGGAGGAAAAGAATGGCCAGATGCAGGGAGGGGTTTCCCGTATCCCGGTCGACCTTTCCAGTAGTGCAATGCGGGCACGGATCAATCCTGGTGATGGTCAGCTCTATGTGTCCGGACTGAAGGGTTGGCAGACCAATGCCAAGGGAAGCGGTGGTTTTGACCGCATCCGTTACACTGGCAAACCAGTCCATTTACCCAAATCCTTGGAGGTTAAAAAAGACCGTATTGAGGTCGGTTTTTATGAGCCGCTCGATCCCCAACTGGCCAATGATTTGTCGAAGTATAAATTTGGGGCATGGAACTTGAAATGGTCCTCCAATTATGGATCTCCTGAAATTCCAGTTAATGATTTGAAANTGAATAAGGTGGAACTTCTTGAAGACGGAAAAACCATCGCCCTGCATGTACCCAAACTGCATCCCGCCCATATGGTTCAGATTGATTATGAATTACAATCTGCGGACGGGGTTACATTCAAGGGACGCATAGATCATACCATCCACGAAGTCGAATGATCCGGTTCTTAGTCCTGATTTTTTTTGCATTTTGTGCACCGGTACTTGCTGAAGAAAAAAAGAATACCAAATACAAATTCTCCTTTGGTGCGATCGCGGACTGCCAGTACTGCGAGGCTCCGGATCGAGGACTGAGAAAATATTCTGCGTCCAGGGAAAAGCTCCATCAGTGCGTGGAGCATTTTAATCGAGAGGATTTGTCTTTTGTGATTCACCTTGGAGATTTTATTGACCGCAACTTTTCCAGTTTTGATCAGTTGCTACCCATTTATGATTCCTTGGATGCCCCGGGCTATCATGTGTTGGGCAATCATGATTTTGAGGTCGCAGACAAGTTTAAGGAGAAAGTCACGTCCAAACTGGGCATGCCATCGAAATATTATGACTTTGTGATCAAAGACTGGCGCTTCATATGTCTCGATGGAAATGACCTAAGTTTTATTGCGTACCCCAAAGAAAGCGAAGGATACCGTAAATCAGAAAAGTATTACCGAGAAAATAAGATCCGTTCTCCCCGATGGAATGGAGGAGTGGGTCAAAAGCAGATGGAATGGTTGCGGGGAGTTTTAAAAAGAGCTGAATCTGCAAAGGAGAAGGCTATGCTTTTTTGTCACTTTCCGGTGTATCCCGCTGACCCCCATAATCTTTGGAATGCTATGGAAGTGATTAAACTGATGGAGGAATTTTCCTGCGTTAAGGCTTATGTAAATGGGCACAATCACAAGGGTAAATATGGAATAAAAAAAGGTATTCACTACCTTACCTGCAAAGGCATGGTGGATACCGATCAATCTGCTTATTCCATCTTCCGGGTACAGGATGATAAAATCGATGTGATCGGTTTTGGGCGTGAATCTGACCGACTGTTCAAACTGAGGTAATTTGAACAAAGTTGGAACGGACTATGATAAATTTACACTTTCAATTCTTCTTTCAAGTTTCCTTCATCATAAGTTTTACATGCGTGGTTGGAGCGAAAACTGTGGAGCGCCCCAATATTCTGTGGTTGACCAGTGAAGACAATAATGTCCGCTGGGTGGGTTGTTATGGGAATGTGCATGCGGATACGCCAAACCTGGACAAGCTGGCGGGCGAGGGGTTCCTGTATCTCAATTGTTTTGCCAATGCTCCCGTTTGTGCACCATCGCGTAGTGGGTGGATCACCGGTGTCCATCCGGTCACGCTTGGCACTCTGCCTATGCGTAGTCGCTATGATATCCCACATGATCAGATCAAATATTATCCGGACTTCCTAAAGGACGCCGGTTATTACTGCTCCAATGTCCGCAAGACGGATTACAACATTGGTCGCAGGCATGATGATGCATGCTGGGATTCCACCAAACTGGACTGGAAAAAGCTCAAGCAATCTCAGCCTTTCATGCAGGTGATTAATGTGGCACGCTCCCATGAGAGTCAGGCATTTGGAGAGGTGGATAACACGACACATTCCCCCAGTGATATTCAACTGGCCAAGTATCATCCGGATATTCCGGTAATGCGNAAAAACTATGCCCATTACCATGATGCGGTAAAAAAAATGGATGCGGATGTGGGCAGGTTTCTCAACCAGTTGCAACAGCATGGTCTATCGGGAAATACCATCGTGATTTACAACTCGGATCATGGGGGTGTGCTTCCGCGCAGTAAGCGGCATTTATTTAACAGTGGCACGCACTGTCCCTTAATCATTCGCATACCAGAAAAGTTTAAGTCGATACGACCTGCGAAGAAAGTGGGTTCCAAAATCGAACGCCTGGTCAGTTTTATTGATATGCCCAAGACCTGGCTCAGTCTAGCCGGTGCCGAAATTCCTGAAATTATGCAGGGTAAAATTTTTCTGGGTCCGCAAACTGAGCCGGGAAGAAATTATCATTTTAGCTACCGGGAGCGGATGGATGAAAGATCTGACAACCAGCGGGCGGTCCGAGATAAACGCTACCTCTATATCCGCAACTATATGCCCTATGTTCCGTGGGGGCAGAAATTAACCTACCTTTGGAAAATGGAAGCGACCCGGGCATGGGAGGATTGGCACCGTTCAGGAAAGACGGATGCAGTGACTGGTCGATGGTTCGGGGAAAAGCCACCCGAGGAATTGTATGATACCTGGGAGGATCCCGACAATGTGGTCAACCTGATCGACGATCCAAAATATTCCAAGATGACGGACGAGTTCCGTGGTGCCCTTAATAATTGGCAACTGGAGGTGCGGGATTGTGGGTTATTGCCGGAGTGCGAACGGGCGAAGCGGTCAGGGGATCTGGGGATTACCGTTTATGAAATGACCCAGGATGAGAAACATTATAATCTTCAGTCTTATCTAGATGCGTCCGAATTCGCATTGAGGGCAAAGCCTGAGCAGGTGCCAGCCTTGCTGGAGATGTTATCTCATCCTGATTCGGGCATCCGTTACTGGGGGATGACTGGGCTATGCTTGCTCGGAGAAAATGCTCGCCCTCAAATTCCAGTCATTCGCAAGCTGACCAATGATTCATCGGATGCAGTCCGTGCAATCACTGCTTTTACTTTGTTTCGATTGGGAGAAAAAGAGGATGCCAGAACCTGTTACCAGCAACTCCTGAAAAATGATTCTTATGCCTCCCTGCTCGTGCTTAATATGATCGATTGGTTGGGGGATAGGGGAGAACATTATGCAGATGCGATTCGGCAGTGCTCTTTTTCTCACCAGAAATTTGTGCAAAATATAAAGCAACTTTTTTAATTGCGATTACAGTTTTTTAAGGCCGAAAATGGATATGAAAAATCCAGCCAGCACTATCCTCATAGTTTCCTTATTTTTCTCTTTCGCAACCGCCGCTCTTCTTGCAAAAAACGAAGGTTCACTTGAACTTCCTTTGCCTGAGGGTGCTACGATCACTTATCAGGGATCTTTGGGAGTAAGTATGTACTCCATTAATTCGACCGATCTGGAACATTCCATGATGATTACCAGGATGCCGTCCGTTCAAGGAATTGATAAAGGGGCAATGCTCAAAATTATGTCCGATACTTTTGTCCAGCAGATGAAAGCACAGGAATCAATCGTTGGGAAACTATCACCGGAAAACCCGGTTCCGGAAGATTTTAAGGGGGAGCACTTTTCTGGACAGGTAATTCGATTCACTTTGCAGTCTGAAGTATTGAAATCCTTGGAAAAGAACAATTTTTATCTGATCAGTGATGGAACCGATACCTATAATGTGCATATCTCAGGAAATGCAGACTGGGTGACTGCCTGTGAGAAAACACTTTCCTAGATGAAGAAAAAATAGGCTTTTTCAAAGCCCATCGGTGAGACAAATGAGCTCGCTTATAAACAAATTAATTTACTCATCCAAAGATCGGATAGGTGGATCAATGAGTTTGTAAAGCATTACTGTTTGTTAGGCAACAGGAGTTCAAGAGGGAGAGTCAGAAGAATTAGCTTGCTCGTATTCCTCCAACTTTTTTTTGGCTTTCTTTAATTTTTTTTCGGCTTTCTGCCACTTGTTTGCCGAAAAGTAAACAAGCACTACCAAAACTATTACACCAGCAAATATAATCATTTCTTTGTCCATGAGCTAATTATGAGAGTGGTTAATCAAGTTTGGCAATTACAGAAAAATAGGCTTGTTTAAAAGCGATTAGGCAGGTCGAATGTGCCTGCTTATGAACAAACAATTTTCTTATCCAAAAATTGGAATCCGCCCGACCATTGATGGACGATTGGGTGGAGTGCGTGAATCTCTCGAGCAGCAGACCATGGACATGGCCAACCGTTTGGCCAGGCTCTACGCCGATCGTTTGTGTCAACCGGACGGATCTCCAGTCGAGTGTGTGATTGCCGATTCGACCATTGGTGGGGTGAGGGAAGCCGCTGCCTGTGAGGAAAAATTTCAGCAAAGTGGAGTAGGGCTCAGTGTGACTGTCACTCCCTGCTGGTGCTATGGTTCTGAAACTATGGATATGGATCCACACCGGCCCAAAGCAGTCTGGGGATTCAATGGAACCGAGCGTCCCGGGGCGGTTTACCTGGCTGCGGTTCTTGCCGGTTATACCCAAAAGGGCATCCCTGCCTTTGGGATCTATGGGGAGGATGTTCAGGAAGCAGGGGATGAATCCGTACCTGCGGATGTGGAGGAGAAACTGCTCAATTTTGCCCGGGCCGGATTGGCAGTGGCCTACATGCGGGGCAAGGCTTACTTATCGATGGGAGGTACTTCCATGGGTATTGCCGGATCGGTGGTGGACTCTTCCTTTTGGGAGAAATCGCTGGGCATGCGGGTTGAGGCAATTGATATGACCGAGTTTGTCGGCCGGATGAACAAAGGGATTTACGACAGCGAAGAATATCAGCGAGCCCTGTCCTGGGTGAAAGAACATTGCCAGGAGGGCAAGGACTACAATTCGGAAGATACCCGAAGAAGCCGGGAAAGCCTTGATCAGGAATGGGAAGACTCCGTAAAGATGGCCCTGATTGCCCGGGATCTGATGGTGGGCAATCCGAAGCTGGCTGAATCCGGACATGGGGAGCAGGCACTGGGGCACCATGCGATTGCCGCAGGGTTTCAGGGGCAAAGGCAATGGACTGACCACTTCCCCAATGGCGACTTCATGGAAGCCATGCTTAATTCCTCCTTTGACTGGAACGGTAAGCGTGCACCCTATATCCTGGCCACAGAGAATGATGCCCTAAATGCCGCGGGTATGCTTTTCGGATACCTGCTTACCCATAGTGCCCAGATTTTTGCTGACTTGCGCACCTATTGGAGTGCGGATGCGGTTGCCAGGGTGGCGGATGGTTATCAGCTCGAGGGAGTGGCCGCGGATGGACTTTTGCACCTGATCAATTCTGGGCCCGCTGCACTCGATGGTACCGGAGATCAGAAAGATGCTTCGGGCAAACCCACGATGAAACCTTTTTGGGAAATTACCGATGAGGAAATGACTGCCTCTTTGAAGAACACGAGTTGGCATCCATCGATAACCGAATATTTTCCCGGCGGAGGCATGAGTACAAGGTTTCGGACTCAGGGAGGGATGCCCGCCACCATGATCCGTTTGAACCTGGCTGACGGGCTAGGGCCCTGCTTACAAATTGCCGAAGGGGAGACGGTGGATTTACCTGGCTCGGTGCATGATGCTTTGGACCTGCGTACCAATCCCACCTGGCCCACCACCTGGTTTGCACCCCGACTTACGGGTCGAGGAGCTTTCCGTTCCACTTACGAGGTGATGAATAACTGGGGTGCGAATCACTGTGTGATGACTGCCGGGCATGTGGGCCATCTCTACCTAACCCTTGCATCCATGCTCCGCATACCGGTGTATATGCACAACATTGAAGAGGAGCGGGTTTTCCGGCCAAGTTCCTGGCGTTGCTTTGGTACCAATGATCTGGAAGGGGCGGACTTTCGGGCATGTGAGAATTACGGACCATTATACCGATGAATACCAAATCAAAAGGTGGCTCATGAATATCTTTTGTAAGTGCTAACCAATGGACCTCCTTCGCGAATTACATTTTGGATTCGGATGGGTCATACCCGTTTTGATTGTTGGTTCAATCATTTGGTCAGTAATAAAGGGAAGGAAACGGGCTCAGGAAATGAGGAAGGCCGGTGCATCACTGAATTTACGCGAAGCATCGAAATCTGACAAACAAGTGCTTGAAGATCGTATCGATCAGTCGAGGTTGTTTTTCGAAGGGAGCAGTTGGCCTAAGACGGTTTTGGTTGGGGATGTCAATGGCGTGCAGGTCACCTTGGCAGATTATAATTTTAGCACACCGGTTAATAAGAAAAAAACCAAAGAGACCACGCTTCTGACGATACAGACAAATTCTCTCAACCTGCCTCCTTTTACTTTGAGGCCATCTGGTTGGTTGATCGAGAGTTTGAGCTCCTTGGTTGGTTATCGTGACATTAATTTTGATTCGCATCCCCAATTTTCCAAACAGTATTTATTGCGTGCCTTCGATGAAGATGACTTGGGGAATGAATTTTCCCTTTACGAGGAACCCAGCTCAAGTGCCTTCAAGGAAAGTAAGACCGAACCTATAGTCCGTGATCTTTTTACCCATGAGTTACTCGATTTATTGGAAACCAATTCGGGGGTTAGTCTGGAGGGAAGGGGAGACCAATTTATCTTGAGACGCTTTACCAGTCAGCGGGTACCTGCCAATGAATTAACTGCTTTTGTTGAATTGGGCGTAAAAATTTTATCTTTGTTATCAAAGAAGTAGCCCGCAATTTTTCGAAGTGACGAGCTTTTATTACCTATCACCATGTCTTTGATCATTCTCTCAGGATTGGTCTGCTTACTTTGGTCAACCTGGTGGCTCTCGCAAAAGAATGAAAATGGGATACGCAGGTATAGGCAGTCAAAATCCAATCTCGTTTTTCTCTTCTTNCCTGGCTTGATCAACCTTTCCGCTTTTTATTCNCTGGCTTTGCATATGTATCTCTCCCTGGGNGATTGGCCGGGTATTGGAACCGAAGGTTTTCCGGATTCTTTATATGTGCATTATGCATTGATGACTTATCCTTTTTTTATTTCCTTTTTTTTTCCTTTGATTCTTTTTGGGCCGCTTTGGATTCTCTTTTATCTAATCAGGCCAATCAGACCCTGGCTGGATAAACTGGCCTCCACCGGAGTGTCGTGCGTTGTATCCACTCTGCTGACCTATCTTGCCCCATCCGGTTTCCTTTATTGGTTTTGGGACTGAGCAATTTTAAAACACAGAATATACACACTTATCTATCTTTAATAGGGTAGTAATCCAATAGATAAAAATAGTATCTTATCTTTTTGTCTTTTATTATATAGCTATCTGATTTAGTCCTATCTGTATGAACGAAGTATTGTTTCTGAAAACCTGTTGTTTAGTTGGAGGAATGCTCGTATTTACTGCGATTGGGTCAAAGATAAACAAGGAGTTTGAGACNAAACTTGAAACTTACATTACCTTTGCGGGTTTAATTGGATTTATGTTTTTGGTTCATGTTCACCGAAATGAATTTCCCATGAATCTCTTTTGCCTTTTTATGGTCTCAGTGTTTATGGGTTGGGCACTTGGACCTGCTATTAGAGGATTGGGGAAGAGATATATGTTTCGCAAATACCTTGGAACAGTTGGCATAAGCACCAAGACCCAACGCATTTACAAATGGTATTCTGATAGACCGATTAACAAGCTCGTTTATTTTTATGATGATAATCCGGATAAACTTTTTGAGGAAAACTCGCCTGAGATCGTTAAAGTAAAAGGAGAATTTGAAAATCAACTATGTTTGGATGAATTAAATATCCATGCTCGAAATTGGAAAAACCTTGTTACTGTAGCCATGATTTCAACTGCTTTATGTGTATTTCTCACCGCTGGTTTTGTATGGTTTTCTGATACGGACTTTGGTTTTTTAAAGGGAGCCTTGTGCCTGGTTCTCACAATTTTAGGTATTTATAAGTTACAGAGGATGCTCATACCTAATTCCAGTATATATACTATGCCACTTACCGTTATTGGAATTTTACATGCAGTTGTTTTACTCGTGTATGACTTTAACAGGCTCGAGAAATTAATAGCCAAGGGCGATGAATCTTGGTCGACTGCAGTAAACATGTCACTGAGTATATACTTGGACATCATTTGGTTGCTTATCAATATACTGGAGTTCTTTGCAAACGAAGCGTAAGTGATAATTTCTCATCCTTACCTAATTCATTGATTAGCTGGGGATAAACTTATTTTTTTCTCGGAACGAGAAGGGATAAAATATGTCTAAAATTTATCGTAAGTGACCACTTTATTGTCAGTCAGGCGGTCGCCCCGTTCCCACCCAGGTTGAGATTGTTTGCCCACAGGGATCATAAAACCAATCGCATAGTTCTCGGGCAAATTGATCAGTTCGGCAACCTTGGCGGCATCAAAACCAATCATCGGGCAACTGTCATAGCCCATATCCTTGGCGGCCAGCATCAGGGTCATTCCCGCAAGAGCGGCAGAGCGCATTGCTTCATCTCTGATTAATCTATCATTGCCTTCGTAAAAAGGCCTAATCATCGGCCCGATGATATTTTGTACCTCTTCTGGGGCATGGGACCAGTAATCGGAAGGGTTTGCCAGGTGGGCGGTTAAATCTGCACACATAATGAAGAGCACACTGGCATCTGTCACCTGTGGTTGGTCCCATGCGACTGCCCGTATTTGCTGGCGGGTTTCGGGATCACGAACCACCAGAATCCGGTAGTTCTGCATATTAAATGAGGAGGGGGCAAGCTTGGTCAGGCGGATTAGTTCCGCAAGATCAGCTTCGGGCATGACATGATTCGTGTCATAGTGCTTGACCGACCGGCGTGCCTCTATGGCCTCTGTTACATTCATTTTTCCAAAATGCAGTGGAATAAAATTAATTTACGAAGGAGACCATTTGGTTTTCCCGGATCTTTTTCCTGATGGTCTTCCCATCAAGTTTGTACTCCAATTCCAAAGTCTTAACCACGCCACCAGCTGGGTCTTTGCCAGCCAGTTGGTTGGTCATGGCGAAATCATAATTCATGGAGTCGAGCTTCTTTTGGATAATGGATTTCACATCTATTTGTCTTTGGGGGTTTCCTTCCTCCCCATACAAAGCACGAACCAATTGGATATTAAGTTTTTTGAGGTGCTTAAATACTTTGTGCTTAGGGTCTCCACCCGAGATGAAGTAGGCCATCAGGTTTTTCATCTCCTCGGCATTCATGGTATTAATCAACCCGCCAGGCATCATCGATAGTTTGGATGCCTGTTTGGATGCGATTTTGGATTTCTCAACCTTGGTCAGATTAAGGGGGTCCAGTCCGGATTGAACCACCGAGTAATGATCCTTCTCGTCCGAAACAATTTTTCCCATCACAAAAGATCCATCCTTGAGGATGATCTCATGCTGTTCGAATTGATTGGAGACCACTAGGTTTGGATGAATGGTGGATTCAAGTATGGATTTGTAATCACTACGCTTGGCCAGGTTGGTCAGGTCAGGGCCAACTCCTCCACCTTCATCCCCGAAGCGGTGACAGGCCACACACAATCCAGCGGAATACATTTTCTTGCCGTTGGCAAAACTGCGGGAGTGCAGGGGTTCCTTTTTTAGTTCTTCCAAAGCAGAATCGACCGTCCAAACAACTCCGGGCCCTTCCGCACGGGGAAGTTTTGCCAGATCAATCCCTTTGATTTCCCCGGTGAGGTAGGAAAGGGCGAGCTTGTCTTTCTCTGGAACCTTGGCGATCGCAGATTCGCGGATTTTCTTGAGGTATCCGGAAAAGTAATTCCCGCCTTTTTTGGTGAGAAGTTCCTTCAGTTCACCAAGGTAGGCCTTACGGTCGTTCATGCTCCATCCGTTTACCACATCTTTCAAGCAGAACAAAAAGTGAATATTCAAAACATTGGGAGAAACATCTTCCTTCATTGCTGCCAGTATAGTTCGCCCGTAATGACCACCACGTTTGATCATTTCTGGATCATAATCTGGAACCTTTGCCTTGGTGTTTTTCAAAAGGGTAATGGTTTTACCAACCACGGATGGATGCTGCAGGTAGCAAAGCACCCGGCAGAGTTCCTCATTCAGGTTATCATCATTAGCAGGGTAGTGAGGGTCGAGTTGGTTGCCGACTGCCGCTATCTGATCGGCTTCAGGCTTGCCTCCCCGGCTCATGATCACGGCGTAGGTGCGGAGTAAATCAAGTTTGTTTTGTTTATTGAGCTTGGAGAAATCTACCTTGGTTAAACGTTTGATACTGGGCTGCAAACTCCCTGCAAGATCGGAACGGGCAAGGCTCAAGAGGGCATGGATCGCTCCAACATCATTGGATTCAGTGTAGGCTTTATCCGCCCAGGATTTGGGGTCCTGCCACTCGATGGCAATACGGGCAGCATAGCGGAGGTGGTAGTCTTTGTTGCTGAGGTAAGGCCATGCGGTCTCGATTGCTTTGGAGTTGGGTGCACCATGGAAGGATTCGAGCATCCGGCGGGTCTTTCTCGCCTGAGCATGCTCACTGGTGGTATCGAGGGGTGAAAGTTCGGTGGATTCATTGCCCACATACCGGACGCGGTAAAGATAAGACTGTCCTTTTCTACCTCCCACGCAGAAGTACATGTTTCCGTCCGGTCCAATATCGACATCAGTCAGGGCTAGGGCACCGTTGGTATTGGTAACAAAAGTATCCACTTTTCCTTTGTAGGATGAACCGTCCGGCTTTAGGTGCATCGCATACATGGTGGCAAAGGTCCAGTCGCACAGGAAGATTGCATCACGATAACGGGTGGGGAAGTTGGCATTTATGCCAGCAATAACACCGGTGGGGCATCCCGGTCCGATATCGACCACGGATCCAACAGTGTCGGTGAAATATTTTCTCCATTTCTTGGAAGTCGCACGCCAACCGTTTTCTCCGCCTGATACTCCGTGGTTTACCCGGGTGGGGCGGTACCAGGGAGCACCCATGTCCCATTCCATATCTGCATCGTAAACAAACATTTCCCCGTCCCGGTTAAGAGCAAAGTCGCAGGGGTTTCGATACCCCATGTTGATCATTTCACGGTTCGATCCATCGGGGTCAAACTTTAGGACCCAGCCACCGGGAGCTTTGCCCTGGCCGTTGTGCCCGTAGGCGTAGTTTTCCAGAAGAACATCGTCTTTCCAATTGGTGGGGATGCGGGATTTTTCGAATTCTGGATTACGGGCGAAGTTTCCGGCCACAAAATACAGACCCGTACCGTCCTCAGTAACTATCAGAGAGTGAGGGCCATGTTCCCAGCCTCCTTTGAGCGGGAATAGATCCTGTGGTTTGCCATACTCTCCAGATTTAGAAACAGGCACGCGGACTAACTTCCGTTGGGATACCATATACAGGTGATCAAAGGCATAGAGCATGCCCCATTGGCCGCTCTCGAGGGGCAGTTTGGTAATTTTGTCCTCGGATAAAGTTTTCCCAATTTCAGGAACCTCTAAAAGAAAGGTTCCGGCAGCATCCTGATCAGAAACAACCAGTCTTCCTTGGTTATCGAAAGTCATCGATATCCATGAGCCATACTTTTCCCGATCCACTTTGTAGAGCAATTCGGTATCGAAGCCTTTGGGTACGGATAGCCCAGTGTCGCTGTCTACCACTAATTTGGGGTCAGGGGGGAAATCTGTGGCGGCGGAAGCCAGAATCCCTGAAGTTAGGAGAAGTGATGAACCAACGAGTGAGCGAAAGGTAGTTTGTAAACTGCTTATTTGCATAAGATATAGATGTACGGATTGGTGGTTTTCTTACAAATGGAAAGTTGGCCAATCGTAATCATATTTTGGACATTAGATTTGGACTTTAAAGGTGAGTTTTAAAACGAAATTAAAATTTTAAGCAGTTTTTCTGCTCGTAGAAAAAATATGCTTTTCATTATTTTAATCCTCAGACAGTACTTCTAAAGCCTATGAATTTAATGCCTAAGCTCATCTTGTTTCTTTTTACGAACTTACTCATTGAGGGCTCTCTTTCTGCCCAAAATAATTGGGCTCCACTCTTTAACAAAAAAGACCTGTCCGGTTGGAAAGCGAATGATCCATCCAAATTTAAGGTGGAGAAGGGAATCTTGATCGGTTTTCAGAATGATGGAAAGGGAGCTGACCTGAGAACAGAAAAATCCTATTCCGATTTTGAACTTCGATTCACCTACAAAATGAAATGGCCTGGTAACAGTGGGATCTGGTTTCGCAATCTTTATCAGTTTGATCTTTTGGATATGAAACCGATGACTCTGACGGGAGCGTTTTATTACCCGAAATGTCCATCCACTTTTGTCTGGACGAATAAGGATGAATCCATCGAGAAAAAGAACGGCTGGAATGATGGCCAAATCTTTGCCTGTGAAAATCGCATTGCTTTTTGGCTGAATGGAAAGAAATTGGGAGATGAAACCCTCGACCCATCCCTGCACAGAATGCTAGAGGAGGGAAACATTGGCATACAGGTGCATGGGGGAGATGCATTCAAGGGAATGCAGGTTTCCATATCATTGATTGAAATTCGCGAAATTGAGCCTGGTTCTGAACCTTCGCCCCCTCCGGTAGTTGATTGAGGTGCGTAGGATTAATTATCCGAACAATCAATATTGTTTTAATTTTTACTTGTAAGATATATTTTTAATGGCCTTAAGATACTTATATTTTCTTGTGCTTAGCTACTTAAATGCTTACGCGTCCAATCCCATGATTGTAGCTCATCGAGGGTCATCCCATCAGGCTCCTGAAAATACCCTGCCTGCCTTTGAGCTTGCCTGGGAGCAGGGAGCGGATGCGGTGGAGGGAGATTTTCTGCTGACCGGGGACGGCAAGATCGTTTGTTTTCACGATAAGGACACCAAGCGTTTGACTGGGCAAAAACTGGATATCTCCAAGACATCTTTTGCCGATCTCCAAAGACTGGATGTGGGGAAATGGAAAGATGAAAAATTCCGCGGTACCCGCATGCCCCTGATCAGCAATGTTTTTGCCACTATCCCTCAAGGCAAAAAGATCTTTGTGGAAGTAAAGTGTGGGCCAGAGATTGTTGAGCCTTTGATCAAGGAAATTGAAAAGAGCGGGCTGAAAGATGATCAGGTCGTACTCATATGTTTTAACCAGGATGTGATTAAACAATTTAAAAAGGCTAGACCCCAGCACAAGGCGTATTGGTTGTGCCGTATTAAAAAGAAAAAAGAGGAGTGGGCACCCTCCCTTAACAAAATACTTTCTACCTTAAAAGATTGTCAGGCCGATGGCCTGGATTCTTATTTTGCCATCCCCCAAGATTATACCAATGCAGTCATGGATTCAGGTTATGAATGGCATGCTTGGACGGTGAACGATCCCCAAGTGGCAAAAGAGTTAGTAAGACGGAGTATTTCTTCTATCACTACTGATCGGCCAATGGAGATCCGTAAGGCATTGTGATTGATTAATAAACTCAAATGATAGCATTAAATAATTTAACAATAATAAACCTATGAATTCTAAAACCAACAAACTCTCAAAAGTACTATTTATCCTTTCCTTAATCTGCATTTCTTCCGAGTTATTTGCCAGTCCTTCTTCTGGTGAGATTAATCTTCTCACTCCTGGAAATTTACAACTCAATGACAAGTGGGTGTTAAAAGATGGCGAATTGTACCCATCCGAAAAACCGGGCGGTATTCTATGGAGCAAGGAAAAGTTTGGCGATTTTAAGATCAGCCTGGAGTACAAAACCTCCACCAAGGCCAACAGCGGTCTTTTCTTCCGTACCGATCCACGAAACCCAGTTCAGGGTGGTTTCGAGATTCAGATCGCATCCGACGGGCTCTATGGAGGAAAGCACATAGTTGGCTCTCTTTACGATGCCAAGCGGGCAGCGGTTGAAGCGGGCAAGCCAGATGGTGAATGGAATACCATGACTCTGACTTGCAAGGGTCCAATGTTCAAAGCCACTGTTAATGGTCAGACCACCGTGGATGTGAATATTGATGAATGGACCGAAGGGAACAAAAACCCGGACGGTTCCAAAAACAAGTTTAAGTCTCCATTAAAAGACCTTCCCCGTGATGGACATTTTGGACTGCAGTACCACGGCCAACAGGTTTGGTTCCGCAATGTGATTGTTAAGCGTCTCTAATTTTTCTCTTTAATTCATTGTGAGGTATCTTTTTTTTCTTCTTGGGCTTTTGCCTATCCTTGGCTGGGCGATTGAGCCTACGAGCCGTGATCCTGATGCTCAGTGGGCTTACAAAACCATAGATGGAAAAGATTTCCTCATGGATGTCTTTCTACCTGCTGGATATGCAGATGCTGAAATATCCTATCCGGTCATGGTTATTTTCCATGGCGGGAGTTGGACGGGGGGGGAAACCAAATGGCACTGGCCCGATGGTAATTTCTGGGCCAAACGGGGAATGATCGCAGTATCGGTGGATTATCGTTTGCGGGACCGCGATCAGGTGAAGGTACCCTTGGAATGTGTAAAGGATGCGAAATCTGCCATCCGTTACCTCCGGGCCAATGCCAAGAAGTTAAAGCTCGACCCAAGCCGCGTGGTGGCGAAGGGAGACTCGGCTGGCGGCCAGTTAGCCGCCGCCACTGCCACTCTGACCGATCCCAGGACCAATGATGACTGTTTTGATCTCTCTATCTCGTGTGTTCCCCAGGCAGTGATTCTTACCTGCCCCTGGTTCAAGACATCAGTGGATATGTGCCCGCCCAAACATTTGCGTGAAGGCTTGCCCCCATTCCTTACCTTTGCAGGGGGGGCAGATCATGCCATTCCTGTTTTGGAAATGGTGGAGTTTCATCAGGCGTTAAAGGCCAAGAGTATCCCGTCCGAACTCTACATCGGAAATAAAGGAAAGCATGGGTTCTGTAATGGGAGAAACCCTTACAATCGCTTTTTTTACTGGTCGATCAATCTGGCAGATCAGTTTCTGGTGAAGCATGGTATCCTGGAGGGAGTGTCCAATATGACCACTCCCAAAGAGGTAAAACAACTGACGGAAAAAGACTTTCAGGCTTACCACTAAGCTTCTGTTTGTCCCCAATGTTCTCAGAGGACTCCTTTTGGGCTTATTTAGAAGGCGGAAGACTTGTTCACAATGGTACTAATTTGATTGTCTTTATTCCCTGAAAAAACACAAATGTTCCCTTTTACCCACCCTGGGTGAATCAATTTAGTATAACTCAAACATTAAAAAATCAGATGGCAGAACCAAAAGGACTCAGTAAACCCGTAAAACTTAAAAGTGATTTAGCTTCCTTCTTGGGAGCAACCGAACTTCCACGGACCGAAATTACCCAAAAGCTTTGGGACTACATTAAGTCCAATAAGCTGCAAACCAGGACCGAGAACGGAAGCCCTGAAAATGCAGGGAAGTTTATCGTGGCAGACGCCAAATTATTGACCATTTTCAGGAACACTCATACCACCAGTAAAACCGGTAAGGTTACTGATCTAACCAATCTAAAAGAAGGTGAAACCATCAACATGATGCAAATGGCATCCGTTGTTGGTGCGAACATCGAGTAAGCACTTTAATTCATCTTCCGGGTTATTCCGGAAACTTTGAAACGCACTCACCTTCGGGTGAGTGCGTTTTTATTTTCCCGCAGGGTGAAATAAAAAAGAAAGTTTCTTCATGGGTTTTCCCTCGTCTCATGAGGAGAGAGAAAGTAATTCTTACATTCATGGTTCAGAACTCAAAAGTTTCTATGAGAGGTATCGTTTTANTGAGCCTCCTTCTTCTTGGTTTTTCATGCTTTGCCAAATTTGAGGGCAAGCAGTCCAACTGGAAAGNATANAGCAAAACCGAATTTCAGGTGGNTGGAAATACGGCCTTTGTNGTGGAGCCAAAAAANCCTGCGGNGGGAAAGCCATGGGTTTGGAGGGCACGTTTTCCNACNTANCANACCGAGATTGACGAGATGCTGCTCAAAGACGGTTATCATATTGCCCATATTAATGCCGGTTCCAGGCTTGGCAGTATTCATGCCCTGAGGATCTGGGAGCAGTTTTATGATCTTCTTACCCAAAAGCATGGGTTTAATCAAAAGGTGGTGCTGGAAGGAGTCAGCCGGGGTGGGCTCTATGTCTACCGCTGGGCCAAGAATCATCCCGAAACCGTCGCCTGTATTTACAATGATACTCCGGTCTGTGATTTTAAGAGCTGGCCGGGGGGCAAAGGGCAGGGCAAGGGAGCCCAGGGGGAATGGAAACGGTTGCTCAAGGAGTACGGGTTTAAGGACGAGGCGGAAGCGATGGCCTATAAGGATAATCCTATCGATAATTTGCAACCCATCGTCGATGCCCGCATTCCCATCATGCATATCGTCACTGAGGACGATGCAATCGTTCCTCCCAGGGAAAATACCTATGTACTCAAGGAGCGTTTGGAAAAGCTCGGGCTTCCCTTCTTTTATGTCATTTCCATTGAAAAAGGAGACCGGGCAAACGGACACCACTTCGATGTCAAATACCCCCACNTCGGCTACCACTTNATTCGNAAATACAGNGATTTNTCNAACNCCTATCCNGTNTACNTACGCTCCGGNCTGAAAAATTCGCAGCATGTNTTNACCCANNCGAAAAAAGGNAGGGTTGCATTTCTTGGGGGTTCCATNACNGAGGCTGCGGGCTGGCGTAACCATGCATCCGAGTCCCTCAAAAAACGCTTTCCTAATACTGAATTTGACTTTGTCTATGCTGGCATTGGTTCGACTGATTCCACCTACGGGGCCTATCGTTTGCACCGCGATATCTTATCCAAAGGAAAGATCGACCTGCTCTTCATCGAATCTGCGGTCAATGAATTGCACAACTCCCGGACCAGGGATGATATTANNAAAGCAGTCGAAGGAATTATTNTGCAGGCCCGCCGGCACAACCCGGATATCGATATNATTGCCCAGTACCTTTACGACATGCCCTATGTNGAGTCTTACCGCAAAGGAATTACTCCCTGGCAGATCGCAGCCCTCGACCGTATTTCTTTGCAGTATGGAGTCAATGCGATCGATCAGGCCAGGCAGGTGACCNACTGGTTTGATAGTGGGGAATTTTCCCAGAAAGAATTTGGAGGCTGNCACCCCAAGCCTGCNGGNCANAAGGCNTATGGNGATATGATNGNCCGTTTGTTCGACGCGGCATGGGCAGGNCCAGTTNCANCNTCNACNNAGGCCCANCATGGCGGGCGAAGATACGATCAAAANTCCTANGAGTTTGCNCACTTTCAGTCNATTGATTCTGNCAGCATTAAAAGTGGGTGGAAGAAAGTGGAAAACTGGCAGGGCACGGGTAAGGGNAGNGTNCGCAAGCATGANAAGGGNCTGGATTACCTCGAAGCAGCCGAGCCGGGTGCAGAACTAACTGTTGAGTTTTCAGGTACCGCGATTGGTCTGCCCATGGTGGCGGGTCCGGATGTGGGCATCATCGAGTGGAAAGTGGATGATGGTCCTTGGAAATCCCTCGATCAATTTACCAAGTGGAGCGGCAATCTTCATATTCCCTGGATCTACATGCTNGAAAAAGAACTTTCTTCCGGGAAACATATCCTCACCTTGCGTACCACCAATCGAAAGAATGAACAATCAACCGGGCACGCCTGCCGCTTTTCCGCCTTTGCNGTNAANGGAAATTCNCAATAANNTNACACCANNATGAAATCNTNTTTGATCACCTTTCTTGGCTCTCTTTTCATCCTTCAAATTGCTCACGCGAAGCGTGGGATTGAGGAGGCACTCTTTACCTGGACCGATTCACCGTCCACCACCCTCAATGTAATCTGGTTGGTGGAGCAGGATGAGCCCACCCGGTTTGCCTGGGGCAGGGACGGCGAAAAGATTGAGGGCCAAGCCGAGGTTTTCCGCCAGTCTTTTTATGAAAAAGCCGTCTCCTTTTGGGGTATCGCATCGGATGTAAAAAATGCCCGCTTCTCCCTGCCTTCCCTTAAGAATGCGAATGTGGAAACCTGCCGGGTACAACTCACCGGACTTAGTCCGGATACAGTTTATTGTGTGAAGCTGGGTAAAAAAGAATTCAAGGCACGAACCTTACCCGCCCAACGGCCTAGTCGTATATCCTTCGTCACCGGAGGAGATATGATGGGCAAGCCCAATTGGCATGCAGATGGGGTTAAGGCGATGGCTTCGCGTTCTCCCAACTTTGCCTTACTGGGGGGCGACCTTGCTTATGCAAATGGGCAGGACTGGAAGCGCTGGCTAGATTGGATCGAGGAGTATGCGGATCATGCCCGAACCGCGGATGGATTATGCATTCCCTTTGTGGTCGCAATTGGTAATCATGAGGTGATTGGTGGATACGGGCAGACACCCAAGGAAGCTCCCTTGTTTTTCAACCTCTTTCCGTTCCCAGAGGAAAACTCCGCCACCTATGCGATTGATTTGTTTGATGATTTATCGGTGGTTGTTCTCAATTCCAATCACACCCAGTCGGTGGAATCACAGACCGAATTTTTGGAGGGTGCATTGAAAAAGAGACAGAACAATAAACACCTCTTTGCTCTCTATCATTTTCCTGCGTATGGAATTGTAAAAGGGGGGCTTGGACACTCAGTCAGTCAAAGTATGAGAAAGCACTGGACTCCATTGTTTGATAAGTACGGATTGGATGCCGCCTTTGAAAATGATCACCACCTTTACAAACGTTCCAACCT
>NYYP01000028.1 GCA_002686835.1 Opitutia bacterium
AATCAGCACTGATCCAAAGCCGAAACTGTTTAAATATTCGATTACTCCCTGAATGTCCTGAACGAGTAACTGATCGGCCGGATCGGAACTTTTAAGCAGGCTCTTAACATCAGGAACCGCACTCTTCAGTTCGCTTAAACCAAAGAATAGGAGACCGAATCCTACCAAAAATTCACCCGTGTGCTTAAACTTCGGTTTGCTAGCAAACACCAAAGGCAACCCAATCCCTATGATAGGAAGGGCAATCTTGGAGAGACTGAATTTCCCAATGGTCGCGATAATCCATCCGGTAAGTGTGGTGCCCAGGTTTGCCCCCATGATCACCCCGATGGACTCCATCAGAGTAAGCAATTGAGCATTCACAAAGCTCACCACCATAACAGTGGTGGCGGAGGAGGACTGCACCAGGCAGGTAACCAATAATCCGGTCATCAGACCAAAGAAACGGTTCTGAGTCATGGATGCCATGATCCTTCGCATTCCATCGCCCGCCACTTTCTGGATGCCTTCACTCATTACACGCATTCCAAAAAGAAAGATTCCCAGACCACCAAGGACATAAAGCAGTCCCACGATGAATTCCCAAGTTGTTACATTAGCCATGATTTTTAAAATTTAGGGTTTGTAATCAGATGTTTCGAAATTCTTTTAGAAAAGGAATTGCATACGGGCACGGAAGCCGTCGGCTTCATCCTCAGTGACCCCACCGTCAATGATATCATTCATCTCATATCCGAGCATGAATTTGATATCATGCCCGTTGAACAAGTAGTTGATCCCGAAGTAGTGCTGCTCGAACTCATCACATAATCGGGATGCACTTGCTAAATTTGCACGTCGAATAATCTCCTTCGCACTTACAAGATCTGTACCTCCTTTACCTTCGACAATGGAGTAACGATATACAAATTCCCATTCTCCTTTGTTTTCCTGTTCAATGATATAGGCACCCTGAATGGAATATCCCTCGTGATCATGATCACCTCCTGCAGTATCGGCGGTTCCTGACATGTATTCCGCCTCCAACTCAAAAGGACCGGTTCCCACTCTTGCAAAGATATTCCATGCATTGGTGGCATCATACCCCTTGGTAACATTGGAGTCATCATTTTGCTGAACACCAGCAGCAACTCCGAAGAGGTAACTGATCTCGTTAATATTCCCCTCATAGGAGAGCCTACCATAGTAAGAAAACTCGTTATTGTCATAGCCATAAAAACCATCGTTAAGTGCAGAATCTTTGGAGTTATGATTTTGCCCTGAATTCACCACAGCCAAATGATAGGAGAGGCCTGTGTCGGCAAGTTTACCGGAACCAAACAAACCGGTATGGCGGGCATTGAATTTCAAAGTCTCCGCAAACTGTCGGTTCACTGCTGATCTCTCTATGGTCTTCATTTTTGCTGAAGATGTGACCTCTTCCAATCCGAAGGGAACTTTCTTTTGCCCGATATCCAAGCGATAACCATGATCAGATTTATACCACACGGAAGCACCCTCTATAAACACCTGGTCGGCTTTACCGTCTCCTTCATTGTTAGGAGATGCAGCAAAGTCCATTACGATATCCCCGCCCCAGTTATCCCCAATCTTGGCATGACCACCAAGAAAAAGACGGCGAAAATAGAAATGGTTTTTATCTTCATCTGAGTTGTTATCTGATCCGATTCCATCCCATTGGCCTTGGATACGACCGGAAAATTTCAAGTCAGTGACTTTTTTGCTTTTGGGCGAGACATTAACCTCTGCAGACAAGGAGGCTGTAGCCAAAACAACGGACAGGGCTGTGATAAGTAGGGGTTTTTTCATATTTGTTTGTTTGTTTTGTTTTGAATTCTCCCCGACCCTATCACACTTCCGTTACGCAAATGGGAAAGAATTGTTACATTTATGTTACATTTCAAGCCACCAACGTGAATAACAGCGCGAACAACTAGTTCGCTTCATTAATTTCAGAGGCTGAAATTAAGGTGCAGAAGGCAAACGAACCAGGAAGATAGACCCCGCTCCCTGCTTGCTTTGAACGCGGATCGAGCCACCATGGGCCTCCACAACTTCTCTGACTATACTCAAGCCAAGGCCAGTGCCTCCGCGTTGACGGGATCTCCCTTTGTCCACCCGGTAAAACCGTTCAAAAACCCGCGGAAGATCCACTTCCGGAATTCCCTGCCCATCATCCTCCACCTTGCAGACAAAAGAATCTCCGTCCTTCTCCAGGGAGATTGATATTTTGGACAGGCCCATGGCATGCACGGATGCATTCTCGAGTAAGTTTTGAAAGATGCTCAGGAGACGATCCTCATCCCCAAAAACGGAAAAGTTGCCCTCCGGAATCTTCAAATTTATGGTAATCGAATCCTCACCCATTCCGGATTTAAAATCATCAGTGGCTCTCTCAATCAACTGCTTCAAATCACAATGTTGTTTTTCAAAACCTGATTCTGGAGAATCCAGCCGAGCCAACGAAAGCAGGTCTTCCACCAAGGAGTGCAGCCTCCCTGAATTACGCTGAATCTTCTCGAGAAACTTCTTTTGGTCTCCTTCTTTCAAGGTGTCGAAATCCTGAAGCAAGGTCTCGGAAAATCCTTTGATAATGGAAACCGGCGTTCGCAATTCGTGAGATACATTGGCCACAAAGTCCCGGCGCTTTCTTTCCTGCTCGTCCCTGGGCAATCTGGGGGAAGGCAAGGAATCCGGCCAACGGTTTTGACCTCTTCTACCTACCCACCATCCCCCCAACGCTGCTAAACTGATACTGAAAAGAACTATAAGTATGTTCAAAAACACCGGGAAACTATGATTTAAGCTAATTGCTCAAGCAAACGATAACCCACACCGCGGATCGTTTCGATCTCGAGAGTGGATTGCTCGAGCTTCTTGCGTAACCTGCGGATGTGCACATCGACGGTGCGGGTCTCCACATCCGCATCGAACTTCCACACCCCCAGAAGTAAATTATCCCGGGTCTGTACCCTGCCCTGGCGCTTGAGAAAGTAGTGAAGTAATTTAAATTCGGTCAGGGTAAAGTCCTGCTTATCCCCCCCAATGGTTACACTGTGGTCCTCTTCATCCAGCAAAAGATTACCCATCATCAAACGCTTGCTGGATTCATCGGTTCGGTCAGTTGTTCGTTTCAGCACCGTATTGATTCGTAAAATCAGTTCGCGTGGATCAAAAGGTTTGCCCATGTAGTCATCCGCACCCCTTTCCAACCCTTTGATCCTGTCTTCCACTCCCGACTTTGCAGTGAGCATAATAACGGGCACCGACTTCAACAGATTATCCGACCGAATCATCCGTAAGACCTGATAACCGTCGAGGTCCGGCATCATCACATCAAGCAATATAAGATCCGGCATGAAATCCCTGGCTTTCCCCAATGCTTCGAATGGATTGTTGGCAAACTTTACCTCATACCCTTCCCTGCCTAATTGATAATGCAAGAGATCGGTCAGATCCTCCTCATCATCGATGGCAAAAATACGGATACGGGCACTCATAAATAAAATGCATAGATTTGAGTGCGGGTCCCTGAATTGGCAAGTGCCATTTAAAGGACAACAAAAAGCTAAGCGGGCTGAATTACTCCAGCCCGACAAACTTGGTTTTATGAAATTTCTTTGCGAAGTTCCGACTTTTTATACTCAGGTGCATGTCGTACATCCCGGCTGGTTGCCATAAATACAGCTTCCTTGGAGATGTTCACTGCGTGATCCGCAACCCGTTCAATTGATTTGGAGATGAAGAGAGTTTCAAACACCGTTGATGCCATGGAAGCGTCCTTTTCCACCATATTTTGGCAGGATCGGTTGTTTTCCCCATGCAATTTATCCACCTCAAGGTCCCGGGTCCATATACTCTTTGCTTTTTCCTGATCAAACTCTGCAAATACTGTGAGGGCATCCTTCAGCATTGCTTGAGCAACCTCTGCCATTTGGGGGATTTCATGAAAATTATTGATGGCGGTTTTTCGGGAACGGCGGGCTATGGCTTTGGCCTCGTCTCCTATACGCTCGATCTCATGACTAATTTTCATAGTAGCAACCAGCAAACGCAAATCGGCAGCCACTGGAGAGTGAGTGGAAAGATGAGTCGTGACCAAATCACTAATCTCGTTTTCCAGTTCGTCGATTTCCTCATCCTTTTCTTTTACTTTCTTGGCAAGAACTGGATCTGCTTCAACCAAGGCTTCCATCGCCATTCTCAGGGATTCGCTGGCCAACTGGCCCATTAGAAGTAGTTTGGATTTTATATTTTCCAGATTATGCTCGAAGTAGGTGCTCATGGTCTTAATCGGTTGCGGATTTCAGTTTTATTAAATTCTACCCAAACTTCCCGGAGATGTAGTCTTCCGTCTGCTTCTTATCAGGGTTAATGAAAATTTTCTTGGTAAAGTCACATTCGATTAACTCTCCAAGATAAAAGAAAGCTGTACGGTCCGAAATTCTTCCTGCCTGCTGCATATTATGAGTCACCACCACAATCGTGTATTCATTTTTCAACCCGAGGATTAACTCCTCCACCCTACCGGTAGCGACTGGGTCCAAAGCTGAGCAGGGCTCATCCATCAAAATGATTTCCGGCTCAACCGCCAAAGTCCGGGCGATGCAGAGCCTCTGTTGCTGCCCTCCGGAAAGCCCGTATGCATTCTCATTCAAACGATCCTTTACCTCTTCCCACAATGCAGCCTTTCGTAGGGATTCCTCCACTTTCTGATCTACTTTCCTTTTGGATCGGACNCCCTGTATTTGCAAACCATAGGCNACATTCTGATAAATGGATTTGGGNAATGGGTTTGATTTTTGAAAGACCATCCCAACCTTTTTACGAAGCTCGATTACATCCACTGATGGATCGTNCAAATTATTCCCATGAATCTCAATGGATCCCTTGGTAATCTNGGCGTCGTCCACCAGGTCATTCATACGNTTCAGGCACCGCAAGAGAGTGCTNTTCCCACATCCTGAAGGACCAATAAATGCCATNACTTCNCGCGGATAGATNTCCAAACTGACACCATGNANNACCTGATTGCTTCCATANGCAAAGTCCAGATCCTTAATGCTTATCGTAGGATCAANTTCTGAATGANTNGNAAGAACTGAGGCTGGCTCAGGNGAAAGTTCTGNTGTTTCTTGCATAGATAAAAAAAAGATTATTACCAACGGTATTTCTTACGTAAGCGGTTGCGNAGAAGGATGGATAAACTGGCCNCNCCCAAAACNAACACGAGAAANACAAAAGCAGTTCCGTATTGCATATCAGCCGTNTANNCATTTTGNGGAATCTTGGCACTTACCACATAGATGTGGTANGGAAGTGCCATCACTCCCTGAAAGAAAAAATCTGTCCAGTTTTCTAGCCCCTCCCATGGAAGTTCTGAGCGTTTGGCATAAGCAGCGGTAAACATGATGGGGGCAGTTTCTCCAGCTGCCCTGGCAACGCCCAGAATAGAAGAAGTCAGAATCCCTGGCATGGCGTAGGGAAGGACACTCGTTTTAATCATGGTCCACTTCGTAGCACCCAGAGCGAGAGAACTCTCCCTGAATCCTTGTGGAATAGAACGCAATGCCTCTTCACTCGCAGTAATTACCACTGGCAAGACCATAAAAGCCAAGGTAAACCAGCCCGCCAGTAGCGATACATTCCAGTCGAGAAAGATCACAAATAAGCCAAAGCCAAAAAGTCCAAAAATAATGGAAGGTACACCGGCCAAGTTAAGAATTGCCAACCGTACCAGTGATAAAAATCTTCCTGACTTTCCATACTCAGCGAGAAAGATTGCGCAAAAAACACCAAGCACGATAGCAATCAACATGGCACCTATGACCAAAAGCAAGGTACCAATGATTGCGGGAAAGATACCTCCGCCGGAGTAGGCGTAATCGGTGGAAGGAAGAGATACGGAAACAGCTTCCTCAAAAGGTTTTAGGGCTGACTGTATAGATTTCCACACGCTGGATTCTGCGGAATCTGAGATGACCACTTCACGAACTTGACCGTAGGCAATCAAGGCTTCCTTAAAATGCCCAAACTCCTTAGGTCCATTTGCATCCAAAAACTTCTGATAAGCTGTGTTAATCTCATCACTAAAGGAAGAAAGGAATGATCCGTAAGGCTCAGCAATTTGGTTCAAGAAAGTACGGTATGCTTCTTCCAGAGATTGCAGGTTACCCACATTCAGCTTTTCAATGGTTGGATAATGNGTTGCCCGGAATCGGGTGATCTCTGATTTTACCAATGCNAGCCTGTTANTNTCCTGGTTAAGGTGCCCAAGAAAGTAACCACTTACCATAGCGGGCACATCAGCTTCTGGTACTTCAAAGTCCACAGCGGTTGCTTTGGTATCGGAAAGTAAGTCTTTCCAAAAACCAAACTTGTTCACCAGTCGGCCTTTTTCTGCCTCCACAAAGGATCGTACGATTTCCTCACGCTCCTCTGCCNGCCACTCTTTTTCCAAAGCAGAGAAGGCTTCTTTTAATTTCTGCNGGGAGGACTCATAAGTGGAACCGGCAAGAAATTCATTCCAACGGTTGAGGGTCTTCTGATCTTTTAAGGCATAGTACTTTTTGGANCTAAGTCTCTGCTCCACCCCATCTTCATTCAATACATGCAGNGTTTGGGGGTCGTCGGTTAAAAACTCCCAGTTGAGAATACCTTCTCCCTCAAAAACTTTTCCCGCGCCTTTTGAAAAGATATCCCAGAAAAGATAAGCGGCACAAAAAAGGACAAAGAAGGTAACTCCACGAAGTAATCCAAATACCAGATTTTCAGTTAACTTTTCGCGGGAAAGCCTAGCTTTAAATGGATTATCCTGATTTGGCTTCATCGGATCAATAGTTTGCCTTGTATCNCCCGGCGATACTTTGGGATAAATAGTTTACCAGTAGGGAAATTAAGAATAGTGCGATTCCCACCATAAAAAGTGCCCGGTAATGAATGCTTCCAAACTCAACCTCCCCCATCTCCTGGGCAATAATACCAGTCATGGTGTGAACCGGTTGTGCGAAGACACCCAACCCGGAGGTGAAATCTGGAATTGCGATCCGATTGCCAGCACAAAGGAGAACCACCATGGTCTCGCCAATCACCCGGCCAAACCCGAGCAGAACCGCGGAGATAATACCGGTGATCGCAGAAGGGAAAATTACCCGGGCACAAGTTTGCCAACGAGTCGCACCAAGTGAAAGAGAAGCGTCCCTTAAAGCTCGGGGTACATTATTCAATGAATCTTCGGCCAGAGTAAAGATTGTCGGAACCGTCATCAAAGCGAGCAGGAAACCAGCAGTGAGCGAATTTAATCTCTCATCTGCTATAACACTTACCAATCCTCCAAGCACCGCGATACCAAAGAATCCAATCAATACTGAGGGAATCGCAGAAATAAACTCAATGCACGGTTTAATCACTGACTGCTCCCTCGCAGATGCTACCTGGTTTACATAGATGGCCGATCCGACGCCAAAAGGAATCGCCAAAAGGAGGGCAATGATTGTTACCAGTAAGGATCCACTAAAGAGAGGCAGTATCCCAAACCAGTCCTGCCTTGCACTGTTTGTAACCCAATCTGTGCCCAGCAAAAATCCAGTAACAGAACGGTGTAATGGATAAGGCACAAAAGGATCCCAATTTGATAACCGGGTCTCATACTGCGGGGCTTCCTCCAGGTACTCAAGCAATGCCTGATTGGCCTGATTAAAAGCTTTCTCCGATTCAGGCAGGGTAAAGCCAGATCGATATTCGCTGAATAATCTGGTGAATTTTTCTCTCTGGGAAGAAATAATGGCCAGGTACTGATCCTGACCGGAGGTTTTAATTTTTTCTACAAGATCATTAATTTCTCCGCTCTTGTAAGTCCCAGCTTCATCTCCGACTTTCGGATTAATTCTCTTGGCGAGATCTTCCCGTTCATTGCGAAGGAAATAGTTTTGCCACCTTGCCAGTTCGGCATGTGAAAAAGATTCCCTCGCCCTGATTTGTTCAAGCGAAAGGTTGAAATCTTCTGCCGGAAGATTGCTACGAATTGCCTCTGTTTTTAATTCCAAAAGATCACTCTGTGTAAGCAGAAACAATTTTGTTTCCGCAGCCCATTTGACCATTTTCTTTTCGTAAGTGAGCAATGCTTCCTTGGTATCCTGGAAACTTCTCAAGAGTTTGAGGAAATCATTTTTCTTCTCCTCTGCACTTTTTGCTTCCTGAGAACCTTGTTCCAGGCTCTCTAAATGCTCTGTCTCTTTGGACAGTGTATTCTCCAAATAACGGTAAAGAAGTGTCTGGTCGTCATGTTGAACCGTGACCACATTGGCATACTCCATTCCTGATCTTCGGTAATGATCCAGTTCGTGACGATATTGACCAAAAAAACTCAATACCCTCTTTGAAAAGAAAGATCGTAATTAGACCAAGAATGATAACCGATGTAACCGCATTGCTTGCAAAAAAACCTTTGATCAGAGATTCCTTGGTCGTACTTTTCACAATCTCGAATACTATTTACTTCAGAAAAAAACCTGCCCGCAGATGGCTAACGAATTACTCGTTAGAAAGTGGATAAATGAACGGTTTTGAATCATTCCCTCATCATACCTTAGCTGGGTGATCGTAATGTGAAGAAATTGCGCCATTTATGTAACAATCAGCTCCGGAGTAGCCGGTAATTTCGAAAATACAGGCAAGGAAAAGGAAAAGGTTGTCCCCAGACCCACCTTACTTTCCACCCAAACTTGCCCTCCGTGAGCCTCTGCGATGTGCTTGACAATGCTTAGCCCCAANCCAGTTCCNCCTTTTTCCCGGGATCTTCCTTTNTCCACCACATAGAACCGTTCAAAAATGCGTGCCAAATCATCNGGNGGNATTCCATTTCCATCATCACTNACCGCACAANTAATNGAGCTTCCATNNTNNCTGTATGTTGTTGAAATTGNNACNTTTGNNAAATTGCCCGCATATTTGAATGCATTATCCACTAAATTACCGATNGCNACNGCCACTTTGATNGCATCAAANGGAAAGGANTCTTTTTCNTNGGCNANAGAAAAGGAAAGNTTTGCAACATCCACATAGGGTTTATCTCTCNAATACTGNTCCATNCCCTCGATCACATCGGAGAGTTTATTGTTGGTCAGATTGACGGGCTCCTCACTGCCCTCCAGTTCAGAAAGACTAAGAAGATCATCCACCAAAGACTGTAACCGGACTGAATTCTTGAAAATTTTCTCCAGAAACCTTCGAGCATATTCTGTATTTAGCTCGTTGTCTTCAGTCAGAGTTTCGGCAAACCCCTTGATCATCGTTATGGGCGTCCTTAACTCNTGAGAAGCATTTGCNACAAAATCNTTCCTCATGATNTCGGCATGNTTGATCTTGGTTACATCNCGAAACAAAAGAAGGTAGACNTCTTTTTCAGNTANNCGNATGGCNGANAGTGTGGCCCCNGCNACTTCAAAATATTTGAGNGTTCCATTTTTACGGAAGGCAAATTCTACATGTCCCGGTTTTTCGCCCTGGCTTAATTGATCCAGCANTTCAAGTACCTCGAANGAATCAATAACCGCTTCCACTCGCCTACCCTCCACTTTGCCCTCCCTGGCAAAGTTTTTACTCGAGGAACTATTGGCAAAAGTAATCCGATGGTTGGCGTCTAAAATAAAAGCTCCATCAAATATTTCTCCTAGGATTTCATTGAACGCATGAGTTCTTTGCTTCCTNTCATTCTGAAGTCTGGAGATTTTTAGGATATTGTCATCCAATACCCGCTGGCACTTGTTTAAGGGAATATCAGGATTTAGAAGCTTCGGTCTTTCTAAAATGCGATTATGTCCAGACTCAACGGATTCAATGATATCACAGATTAACTCCTTGGCATACTTTTGCTGTAGCCAGAAGTAAATGGCCACTAGAGCCAACGCTACACATGCGAGGTAAAGCACCTTTCAATAATCACTCAGTCCAAGACCAGCTTGTAACCAACACCCCGGACTGTCTTGATCAGGTCTCCCACTTCACCAAGTTTACCACGCAAACGGCCCACATGATTATCCACCGTCCTCGTTTCGATATCGGTGTCGTAATTCCAGACATTTACCAANAGNTTTTCCCTGCTTTGAACCCGGCCAATTCTCTCCATCATCAGATGCAAGAGCCGGAACTCAGTGTGCGTCAGGTCTACCAATTTGCCCGACACCACAACCTCGTGACTTTCAGGATCCAAGATGATTGGACCTGCCTCCAGTTTTCCTGATATGGCCAACTTGCGCTTAATGGTCCGGGCAAGAATTGCCTTGGTTCTGGCTACCAGTTCACGGTTGTCAAAAGGTTTGGTCAAATAATCATCCGCACCACGCTCAAAGCCTTTTACCCGTTCATCTGGCTCACATTTTGCCGTAAGGAAAAGAATGGGTACATCTTTGAGCTTGGAATCAACTTTGAGCATACTGCACAACCTTAAACCATCGAGTTCAGGCATCATCACATCCAAGATAATAAGATCTGGACAAAAATCCCTGGCTGTCCCGATTGCCTCCAGGGGATTTGAAAGTGTAGCTGTTCGAAATCCATCTTTTTGAAGATGAAATTCAATCAATTCACAAAGATCAGGCTCATCATCGATAATCAGAACCGAGTGTTTGGATGATTCAAAAGTGGATACGTCAGTCATNAGAGGGATTTTGAGGTGATNAATNTANNNTACACACAATTTGTAACAACTTTGCGCCAACCATCGAAAAATTACGTTATTTATTTCAACGAGTAATCGATGATCATTGTTTCAGCGAAAAGGCTGATCCGATAATAAGAAATTGAAGATTCTCTTTGTTACGATCTTGTTGCAACACGCGTGTATAAAACTCACATCACCCTGCTATTTTGTAGATGTTCAATCTAGAACTTTGTTTGTTTCAGTTACCAAGCTCACAAGGCGAATAAACTGCAGTTCACCAAGGTGCCTGCAGTTTTTTTTGTTCCTGTAAAAGAAAGCATGCCAATTAAGCGGCTACCCTTAAATTTGGATATTCTTCCTTAGAAGCATTAATCCGGGAAACCGAATCGTTTAAATTTTGAACGGCCCGCTTTTTACTGAGTTCTTTCAAAAAATCAGGGTAACTCAAAAGGCTTAATTCCCCATCCATCTTTTCGACGATACAGGTATTGGACTCCACCCAGTCTCCGCTATTTAAATAGCGTACATCTCCAATCATACGGTCTGAGGCAACATGGATATGTCCACATATCATTCCCTTGCAGTTAAATTTCTTAGCCATATCTGCCAAACTCTCCTCGTAACGGTGCACATGATTGACTGCACCTTTTACCTTAGCTTTTGCCCATGCACTCAGGGAGAAAGGTTTTTTACCACGCAGCTTGCGGTAGCGATTATAAATGCGGTTAAACCGCATTAGATTATCGTAGCCCACAGAACCCACCTTTGCGATCCACTTTCTTTTTGTGGAAAATGTATCAAAGCAATCCCCATGGAGCACCAGATATTTTCGGTCAGATCCTTGNNAAACATAGCGTTCAAATATGTGAATCCGATCAAATGCAAAAGGTAGAATATTACCTATGAAGTCATCATGATTTCCCCGCAGGTAAATGACCTTGGTTTTTCGCTTTTCGACCATTTTAAGAATCAGGCGGATACAACGGGTATGCTCCTTTTTCCACCCTCCCGATCGTTTCAATGCCCACCCATCGATAAAGTCCCCGATCAGGATCAATGTATCACACCGGATATGAGCAAGAAAATGATTTAGTTTTTTAACTCCCGTTTCCCGCATCCCGAGGTGGGTGTCGGAAAGAAAAACCGTTTTATATCTTAATTTTGTCTTCGTTTTGGAGTGTTTTTTCACGCGTGTGCCTCAATACAGGTTGGCTCACTGGGCTGGTGTAAATTAAAGTTGGGCATTTCTCTGGTTGCTTCNACGAGATCCCGGTGAAACCTGCCGATAATCTTTTTCCAGTCTGCAGTTTTGGTCGAAGCCCTGGCCTCCCTGCCCATGGTTGCGAGATTTAGTCCGGATAAACGAAGGATTTTATCGAGGTTGCTAGATAATGAATCTTCATTGCCCAGAATAGCCAGGTATCCATTTCTACCTGGTTCAATATATTCAGCTGGTGCCGCATAGTCATAAGCCACTACGGGTAGGCCCGAGGTAAGAGCTTCAGTGACCACATTTCCAAAGGTTTCTGTAGTGCTGGGGAAAACAAAAACATCTGCAGATGCATAATGTTCTGCCAAATCCGCTTTGCTTAAACAGCCAGGAAAAATGAGCTGTGGATACTCTCTGGATAATCTTTCTCTTTCGGGCCCATCACCCACAATAACCCCGGCCTTTGCTTTTCCCTGTTCAATCCGCTCCTGAAAAAGTTTGCAGGAAAGATCCAGGTTTTTTTCCGCAGCAATTCTTGACACACAGATGAGCACACGGTCTATCTCCCCAGCATTCCATGACCTTCTTAATTCCTCGGATCTTTTCGTCGGAGAGAATAATTCACGGTCCACTCCACGGCTCAACCTTCTTACATTTTCATACCCCTTGTTTTCCAGTTCCTCAATCATCCAGCCCGTGGGAGCAAATGTGGCCATGGTCTTATTGTGGAACCACTTTAGGTAGACATCGACCAAGGGCTTGATCAGGGATAATTTGTAATGTTTGAGATAAAGATCAAAATTGGTGTGAAAACCAGAAACGGTTGGTATTCCCAGCTTTTTTGCTGCCCGCAGGGCAGAGAATCCTGCCGGCCCCTCGGTTGCCAAGTATATCACATCTGGCCTTTCCTCCTGCCAGCGTTGGAGCAGCATCTTATAACAGGGTAGACCAAAACGTAGCTGAGGATAATTAGGTATGGGTCGGGCAGGTATATCCACCTCGCTCCATGGCTCATCATTCTTGCCAACAGTTTTTCTTGCAGGTCTTAGAACTTCCACCTCCGACCCCATGGCACAGAGCCCACGGGCGAGATGTGCCAATGTGAAGGATACTCCATTCACTTCTGGGGGAAAGGTTTCTGTCAATAAGCTTACCTTGAGAGATTTTCTTATTCCTTCCATCATGGAAATAATTTAGCAGGCCAGCGTATTGAAATTTGTTTTTTCAGGTAACAATTTCGTCCCAATGAAAAGTCCAAAAAAAGAAGGCCGCCTCCTAAGAGACGGCCTTCCCGTAAAAAACAAACAAACTTAGATCGCCTTATTTAACAGGTACAAAACCAGTGCTAGCTACGATCTTTTGACCAGGTGCGGTCAGGGCGAAGTCCAGAAACTTCTTAGCTGCTCCAGTAGGNNCTCCGTTNGTGAAGCAGTTTAANCCACGNGCAAGCGTGTATGAACCATTATTGGCAGTCTNGGGAGATGGAAGAACTCCATCGACTGCAATCACCTTGATGCCCTTNGCTCCGACATAGGCCAATCCAACATAACCAATTCCATTTGGATTGTTGGCTACTTCGGTAGCGATTTGCTCGTTGCCAGCCATCTTCTGTGTGGCAGAACCATAGTCGCGACCAGCCAAAGCAAACTTCTGGAAGAATGCATAGGTACCGGAAGATGTGTTACGGGTATAACCGGAGATACCTCCGCTCTTTCCACCCACTGCACTCCAGTTGGTCACATCACCAGTGAAGATACGCTCCACATCCTTGAGAGATAGCTTAGAGAGCGGATTGGACTCATTAACAATCACAGCAACTGCATCGTTGGCCACCACAGTCTTTACCAGGCGCACGCCATTGGCACCAGCTGCTGCCTTCTCTTTACCTTTGAGCTCACGGCTGGACATTCCAATGTGGGCAGTTCCGTCAATAATGGCAGCAATACCGGTGGAAGATCCCTCTGCTGCGATTTCAAACTTGGAGCCTGGGTTCTTGTTTTCATAAGCTTCCGCAATTTTGGGGATCATTTTCGCACCAAGAGTGTCGGACCCCTTGATTACGAGCTTATCCTGAGCAAAGCCGGGAAGAGCGATGGCGAGTGCCGCAGTGGCAATCGAAAGTACTTTGGTGTATTTCATTTAATATAATTATTTATGATTTAGTTTCGGTGATTAAACTTTTCTGCTTAGAAAAGAAATTGAACGCGGGCACGGAAACCATCCGCGTTTGCAGAACCTAGTGCAGCAGTTTCATCGGTGATTTTATTCATTTCGTAACCAAGCATCAATTTTGCATCGTGCCCATTGAAGAGATAATTTACGCCAATGTAGTTTTGCTCAACCTTTGCAACATCTTTAAAACCACCAGTAACAAAATTTGCTCTGCGAACAATTTGGTCAGCACCAACTTCACCGTTATCATTTTCAACCTTAGAGTATCTGTAGACCAGTTCCCACGCTCCATCAGGTGCATTATTAATTGCGTATGAAGCTTGAACGGAGTAACCATCATGCTCGTGGTCAACGCCGGAAACATCGCCAAACATGTACTCAGCTTCGAGATTAAATGGACCAGTTCCAATACCACCGAAAATGTTGTATGCGGTTATATCATCAGCAGCAGCATAATTTCCACCCTCTTCACCTGCACCCATGACTCCTGCAGCAATTCCGAAGAATTTTCTCATTTCACTCTCGTAGTCTGCATATGTTAATCTTCCGAAGTAAGATAATTCATTCTTATCATAACCGTACTCACCATCCTTGAGATTACTATCTTTGGATGCGTGATTTTGCCCAGAATTTACAACTGCAAGATCATAAGAGAAAAAGTCTGATAATTTTCCTTTAGCAAAAAGGCCAGTGTGACGTGCATTAAATTTAAGCTGCTCTGCAAACTGACGGTTTACCGGTGAGCGCTCGATTGCCTTGAGCTTAGAGGAAGAAGTAGTCTCTTCCATCCCGAAAGGAACTTTCTTTTGACCAAGATCGACTCGTAATGCATCAGAGTGCTTATACCACACGGAAGCACCATCAATGAAAACTGTATTGTCTTCGTTAACAGAAGCACCGAAATCCATAACAATGTCACCACCCCAGTTGTCACCGGCTTTAGCATGACCACCTAAAAAGAGTCTACGAAAGTAAAAGTGGTTTCTGTTCTCTCCACCTACTTCTTTCGACTCAATTCCGTCCCATTGCCCTTGGATACGACCAGAGAACTTAAGCTCGGTGACTTTTTTACTTTTGGGTTTTACTTGAGCATCGCCAGTAAAGGCAAAGCCTGCAGCCAGGATGGCACAAAGTGTATAACTAAGAGTTTTCATATGATTTGAGGTTTATATTCAGTTAGTTTTAGTTTTGTTATTTATGGCCCTAACTTAGGATCACGGATTTAGGATAGGGAGTAGATGCACCATTTCTCACATCCCTTTGTAACTTTTTTGCAACGAATCCGAGTTCCCCAAAATTGATTTTCTTTGGATCAAATTATATTTTGACATTTAGCTAATTAACTAAATATATAGCCTTAATGACAGGTACGGAGAATATATTCAAAGCTTTGGGGGATCGGAACCGTTTGCGTATCCTGGCGGCCCTTCTCTGCCATAAGGAATTGTGTGCCTGTCAAATCCATGAATGGCTCGGAGTTACAGGTGCAACCGCATCGAAACACCTGAGCCTCCTGGTCGATAATGGCCTAATCGAAAGCCGCAAAGAAGGACGCTGGGTACACTATCGCACAAACCGAAATAACCCTGCCATCCGTCCTCTGATTAACTGGATTAAAAAACAGGTGGAATTAGATGAGGCATTACAAAGTGATTTAAAAAAACTCGAACCTGTAACCTCCTGTACTCCCCTGGAACTCAGAAAAAAACAACGAGATCGGGCAGCATGTTGCTAACGATCAAACATAAACCTTTATGACAGAACAAAAATTAAAACTTCTTTTCTTATGCACTGGCAATTCATGCCGCAGTCAAATGGCGGAGGGATGGACCCGGCATCTAAAAGGCGAACAAATCGAAGCGTACTCTGCAGGCATTGAAACGCACGGGCTCAATCCGCACATGGTAAAAGTAATGGCGGAAGTGGGTGTGGATGTGACTTCACAAAAATCGGAAAATATTCGGGACTTTGCCGACACCCAACTCGATGTTGTGGTCACAGTCTGCGGGCATGCCCACGAGACCTGCCCGGTATTCCCCGCTAATTGTAAGGTTATGCACTCAGGCTTCCCCGATCCTCCCAAAATGGCCAAGGAACTGGCAGAGCAGGGAGCTTCAAAAGATGAGCAACTGGAGTGCTATCGAAAAGTAAGGGATGAAATCAAATCGTATGTGGAATCCCTACCCCACTCCCTGCAAGAAAACTGAGCGATCAATTCACAAGTACGATTATTATGACAGAAGAAAAATTTCCCGCCCCACCAACCTCTCACTACCTTGCCGAATTCCTGGGCACCGCTTTTCTCTTTTGTACGGTGGTGGGTTCTGGAATCATGGGGGACAATTTAAGTGCGAACAATGATGCCATTGCCCTGCTTGGTAATACCTTTGCCACGGTGTTTGCTCTGTATTTTTTGATCAGCGTATTCATGGAGCACAGCACCCATTTTAACCCGGTTGTTTCTTTTGTCATGCGTCTACGTGGCGAAATATCCACACCTACTCTGGTAAAATTTTCAGTCCTGCAGATTGGGGGTGCAATCCTGGGAGTCATTCTGGCAAATTATATCTTCTCGATTGAACCGATCCAGTTTTCTGAAAAATCAAGATCGGGAACCCATCTTTTTGTAAGCGAGAT
>NYYP01000029.1 GCA_002686835.1 Opitutia bacterium
CGTAGTTCGGATCGTAGTTTGGATCCGTACTTCCATCATCTGCATAGTTTGGATCAGTACCGTCGTAGTTCGGATCGTAGTTTGGATCCGTACTTCCATCATCTACATAATTTGGATCAATATCGTCGTAGTTCGGATCGTAGTTTGGATAAGTATTTCCATCCAAAGATTCTTCGCTTGCGAGCTCAGGATCGGAAGTGTCGTAATCTGGGTATGTAGAATCATAATTCGGGTCGCTTGGGTCCGTAGGATCGGCCTGAGCAGTTGTCCCTCCAACCCTGCGATCATCGGTTGATCCATCATATTCGGGAACTGTAAAGGATCCGTCTTCACCAGGATCAATTATCTCATCACCGTCTGCAGGAGCATAATCATCATGTGACTGACCTAAAAAGGATAATTCCTCGAATACTGCCATAGATTCAGAGAAGAAACTGCTGGCCATGGCTACCTCTGCCGAAACAATCAAATTGGGGTCAATTGAGCCTGTAAAAGAGTGATCCAAGAGGAAGGTCAGGGTTTGCAAATCGGGACTCGCATGCAAATCATCCCCTCCAGGAGGCTGGGAATCGGGATTCTCTGCGATTGGACCTTCAGACAAGTCGGTTATAACCCGCTTAAGCTCTTCGCTCGACAAACCAAGGGCAAATAGCTCTTCTGCCAAAGGAACAGGGATTTCAACAACCGCAACATCAGACGCATGAAGGTCTCCGAGGAAGCGGGCCGCTTTTTTCTGATTTTCGGTAAGAAGTAATCGACCTTCTTCGTCCCTGGCAGTTGATTCATTACCAATTACGAACTCCAACCAAGACGGATCTGTGTCAAATATTTCAAGGGAACTAAATCCTGGAATCCCAACCAATTCTCCCACCTCCTTAAATGCGTAAAGTGCATCCAAGTCGGTAATATTTTTAAAGAAGATATGCATTAATTGCTCGTCATAAACAAAAATCTCTTTCTCCTCAGTCTGTTCCTGACCATTCCCATCCAATTCAGGATTGCCGTTATCATCCAATTTAGGAATTACGACAGTTTCAAGACCACCAAATTCATTTGCGAAATCATTGACATCGTCAAGTTTGTCAAGGTTGGCGAAAACCAAGTCCAGGAATTCAGGATTATCCTTAAATTTTGATGCAGTCGCAGAAATTTCCGCTGCGATCTCTTTATTATCCTCGAAGATTTGATGGTATTTTTGATCATATTCGTTGATAAGCTTAACAAATCCCGTATCAGCCATGGTACCTTCGGGATCAGTAAAGAGCGGTTGGATAGTGCTACCGCTTTGCTTCAGATCATTTAAAACATCCAGGAATGCATCTGCTTTGTCCGCAAATTGGAAAATCACCTCAATTCGAGAAGGCTCATATTTGAATTCTTCATAAAGTTTTGTGAGTGAACTCGCTTGGCTTGGGTTGGCAAAAATAATGTCACGATGGGTGGGGTTGGTTGTAACTAAACTTCTAATGTCACGAAGCACTGTATCTCTTTTAACTCCCTCAAAGCGGTTCACAATGGAAAGCAAATCTTCCGACTTATCCAAATTATTAAAAAGGAAGTTTAATTGCCCCTTTTCTTCAACGAGTCCTTCAACATTTCTGTCTAAGCGATTTGTTAAGTCATCTAAAACTTCGAGCTTATCCACATTCTCAAAAACAGCATTTAACTTTTTCGGAGAAGAGAATAACTTTTCAGTGAGCGATCGATAATGAGAAAGATTTGCAGACTTAGTAGCATCATCTACATCTGCATTATTCAAATGGTCATAGATTTGATTTAATTTTACTTCATCAAACTTAAGTTTATCCGATATTGCCACAAGGTCATCAAGAGAACCAATGTTGGCAAATGCAATTTCGACTTTGTTTTGATCCTCCCCGATCACTTTGTTTAACTCCAAAAGATTATCAAGTTGATCTGAATTTTGAAGAAATTCATTACGCAAATCATCTTTTTTGGCAATTTCTTCAGGAGAATCAGTTTCCAATATTTTAATAGCTGGGCTATCTAAGATGAAAAGAACATCCCCTGCCCTGTCCGGTTCTACTGCAAAACTGGTGTAATCCTGAGCCCCTTCAGATGCTGTATCAGAAACACCGAGTTTCTTGGTTGCTGCAGAAATAGCAACACCAGTAGCCAAACCAGTATCCGGATCAAGAATTTCACTAAAGGAGTAAACACCCGCAACCGCGTCGGCAGAACCCGTAAGGGTATTTACCTGCTCTGCCGTGAGTTGGTAAACATTTCCACCTTCGGCATCATTAATGTTTTGAACGCCAGCTAAATATTGCTCATCCAGATCACCAAGGCTGGTAACTGTATCGATTTGGACAGTTTGCTGATTTGATGAATCGACAGAATAAAATTCCTCAAAGTTCAGGCTGAGGTCTTCAAATCGTTGGCCTTGCAATGTACCCAACGCCCCCGAAGCAATCACTTCGTCAAAGTCAAAGTCGTCTCCTCCACTGCTCAAACTATCAAAAATTCCACCTTCTGATCCTGAATCTTCACTTTCAAGAAGAACAGCTACCTGGGCTGCTTGTTCAGCATTATCTAAGACAGCATTTAGGGCTGTTATACTTTTTTTCTTCGATTCGGCAAATGATGTAATTCCATCGGGTATGCTGATTTCTAAACTTTCCAAAGAGGAGAGGATTGCGTCAACTTCATCAATAGTTTCTGCAAAATCTAAATCTTCCTGAGCTTGCGATATAGCATCTTGGGCTTCCTGGGAAAGACCATCATCAACCACAACAACTTCTGCAACTGCAGCGGTTGAAGCTGCAACTTCGGCCATAACTTCGATACTGGCAAAGGCGAGTGCCGCATTTATCTCTTCTTTGACTGGAAATACAATCATCCAATGATCCACGGCAGAATTTGTGATACCGGGATCATAATCAACCAGTAACTCACGAACTTTATCTTCAGTCTTGGCTCTAAAGATTTTAGTTTTGAGATCAGAATCGGTTATTGCATCAGGAAGGTTATCAGAAAGTAGAGTTTGTAATTCACTTATGCTTTCCTTGGTCTGGGCAGCTTCACGAAATTCTGTCGATACAGATGCCTGCTCTGCCCTAGCCGCAACTGCTTTTGCCTCCTGCTTCTTAGTATCCATTTGTTTAGCAACACTAATAATACTGAGGTTTTTCTTTCGACTAGTTACAAAGTTTGAAATTGTCTCAGGGACTTCTTCGCCATCATCCAAGATGAGTTTATAGGCATTAAGTGCCTCATCTACTTGAGCAAGGGAAGTAGCAGTGCGAAGATCTTCAGTGAACTGCTCTTCCGCCAATCTCCGTTGTTCTGCTGCTAACCTGACAGCTTCGATTTCTGCCTGTATTGCCGCTTGCTCCTCAGCCGAGGCACTGGCCAATTGTTGCTCCAGAGCTTGTGCAGCAGCTTCTGCAGCAGCGGCTTCCTCGGCGGCTTTATCTTCAGCAGCCTTTTTAATGGCTTCCTCTTCCCTGATGGTATTAGCCATCGCAACCGCCTGGTCTGCGTTACGTAAGAGAGCAGCTTTAGTCTCGGCATCTGCTCCCTCGGCAGCTTCAAGAACTGTAGCAACAGATTCTGCATTAGCGGCATTGGCAGCAACTGTTTCCATTACTTCTTTTTTAGCCGCTTTCTTAGCTGCTTCAACTTGAGCTGCGATATCCTCTAAATTGGCCAGGATCGCTTCCAATTCAGTAATTGTTTGAGAAGCAGTTATTGCTTCAGCCTGCTCTGGAGCTAATTCAATGGCTTTTTTCTTGGCCGCATCCAACTCAACTGCATCTGCTGCTTGCTTTGCTTTTAAAAGTGAATCTGCCTCATTCGCATTTTCAAGGAATTGGGTGACATCCACTCCTTCATCTGCTGCAGATGATACAACTTCACTAAGTTCCGTTGCCTTCTCTGCATTATCCAAAACATTCGTAAGCAAGGTTGCAGCACCACCGTCTGCGCCACCAGACTCGACAGCTTTATCAACCAGAACTTTCAAGTCATCTGCTTTATCAGCATTATTCAAAATGGAATCCAGATCGGAACCACCACCGTTGTCTTGAACACTTTTTGCCACTTCAACAACCGTATCAATCTTTTCAAAAACATTCTTGGAATTTATCTCCTCAATTCGATTATCGATAAGATTTTGAAGGAGACTCAAACTTTCACCGGAAAATTCTTCCCCGTCCACATTACCACTTGATCTCCATCCATTTAGGGTAGCCTTGTCCTCTGCAGCAAGTATCAATTCTTCAACCTCAAAGGAAACAAAGGCTCCGGCAGCCTCCGCCTCAGCGGCTTGCTTTTCGGCAGCGACTTTTTTGGCATCACTCGATTTAACCACATTAAACAACACATTCAATTTTGCGGTATCCTGAACAGCCTCTCCTTCACCATCACCTCCGCCAGTAGAGGAAGACTCAACGACCTCAGCGAGTTTTTCGGCCTGATCGGGATTTTTAAGCAATGCCGTAAGAGTGGATGAATCACCCGAGGAAAGCGATTGAGCAGCATCAACAACCTTTTTTAAGTCTTCGGCTTTGTCTGCGTTTTTAAGAAGACTTCCAAGGTCCGCCTTATTTTCGGCAGCAGCATCTGCTTCAGCTTTGGCTGCAAGTGCGGCAGCATCTGCTTCGGCTTTGGCTGCTGCTGCTGCTGCTTGCTTGGCAGCCCGTTCAGATTCATCCGCAGTGAGAATATCTTTCTGGGCATTTGCCAGCGTGGTGAGATCTAAGCCAGTAATATATTCTGCAAGGTGTGCTTCATTGAAAGCTGAAATTAATGCATCTATATCTGCAGTCGTTTCAGCATTTTCTATGGCCTCGAGTTTAGCTTGATAATCTGCTGTGGCTGCTTGTTTTGCGGCAGCCGCAGCCTCGATTTCAGCATTTTTATCGACCATTTCCTTCAACGCAGTGGCCTGGTCTGCATTTTCAATCATGTTATCAAAGCCGGTATCAGCAGCCTTGGCTTCAGCTTCGGCCTTGGCACGCTCTGCAGCGGCAGCTTTGGCCTGAGCACGTGCTTCTGCTTCGGCCTTAGCCGCGGCAGCCGCGGCAAGTTTTGCTTCCCTCTCAGATTCAGAAGCACTTAGTATTTCTTTTTGCGCATCGGCCAATGTGGTAAGATCTAAACCATCTCTGTTTGCTTCGGAGTGAGTATCATTAAAAGCAGCGACTAAAGCATCTATATCAGTAATTGATTCGGCAGCTTCAATCTCAGCAAGCTTTGCCTGATAGTCGGTGGAAGCAAGTTTCTTGGCTTCAGCCACAGCTGCTTCAGCCGCTGCTTGTTCCTCAACTTCAATCGAGGCTACCGCTAAGTCAGATACAGTTTCTAAATTGCCGAACACATTTTCTTTTTGGGCAGCAGATGCCTCAGCTTTGATTGCCACTCTGCGAGCTTCGGCGTTGGCAGATAAATCCAACCCATCCGATGTAAGTGTGGCAACAATTTCTGCATCATGTGCATTTGTAAATTCAGTAACCAAGGCATCAACACTGGCAGAATCAGCTGCTGCCTTAATTGCTTGAAGTTTTTCAGAGTAATCATCAGTTGCGGCCTTTTTCTTGGTAGCTAGCTCTTCAGCTAGGCGTTTCTCTTCAGCTGCTAACCTGGCAGCATCTAACTCAGCTTGAATTTGGGCTTGTTGCTCGACTGAAGCTGAGGCAAGTTGTTCCTCAAGTAAGCGGGCAGCTTCTGCAGCTGCAGCTGCTTCCTCTGCTGCTTTTTGTGCTGCTGCTTCTTCCGCAGCTTTTTTGGCCGCAGCTTCCGCAGCTGCTTGGGCGGCAGCCTCTTCTGCAGCCTTTTTATCCTGTTCTGCTTTGTCTACACTCTTGACAACTTTAAATACGCCCAAAACCTTTTTCTCAGCCTGTTCGGAATCAGTCTCTTTCGTGGTTTCCGCAGAGGCAACCACTTGGGCAACTTCGTCGGCCTTTTCGGCGGTACGAAACATTGCAGTCATGGTGTCTTTACCGTCCTGTGTGACTTCATCGTTTCCATCGGAGTTTCTGCGACCGGAAGTAAAGGCATCTTTAGCCACATCAATCACTTTCTTCAGGTTGCTCGCCTTGTCAGGATTACTAAAAACAGCGTCCATGTTTTCTGCATTCTTCGCCCCGATATCGTTGGCATCTCCAAGTACAGCTAGGAGATCTCCAGACTGATCAGAACTTTCGGCAAAAGCGGAGATTTTCGTGGAATCCTTTAAACCCAAGGCTTCCGATTCTTCCGTAACATCGACCACATTTCCAAAATTGGAAACAAGATCGCTTACAAAAGTGGTTTCATCCTTATCCGATTCACTGCTCCTTCTGCCCGCCCGCCGCTCTGCTTTTTTCTGATCCAGCATTTCAGCAGCAGTTCCAGCAACTTCAACATAGGTATCTGCCTTGGCTGCATCTTCGGGGTTTTCCAAATCAAGTATGCCTGCTTTCTCAAGAGCTACTGCTTCCGTACCATTTTCATCATCCCCAACTCCTTTGGCAGAGGCTTGCCTTTCATCGTCGGACTCATTCAATTCATCTTCTTCAGGTGCCTCATCTTCCGGATTTGATTCAGGCGTATCTGCGGGAGGAGGACCTTCTGTAGCTTTACCCGTGGCTGCACTTGCCTGGTCCACCTCTGCCTGAATCGCTTTCATCACTGCCGCAGGCACTCTGCCAATTTTTATGGGAAGTGTCATTCCGGATGCACTAATTCCGGATGCAAGACTCTGACCAGGTCCCAGCATGGTGGGTCGACCTCCTCCTTTGGGCATGTAAGAAATCTGCCCTTTTAGCATTTGGGTGGTTTGGTTAATTGTTCCATCTGGTAGTTGAACAACCTTCATCCGGGGGATTGTTCCTCTAATACCAGCAGTGCCCACCGGAGAATCGATGTTAAAACTGGATTCTTTTTTCAGTTTTTTGACATCAACAACCATATCCCCCAGGTTTAAATCAATAACCGTTTCAGAGGGACTCGGTTCGTCTGCTCTGGCAGACAATTTACCAACTGCTTTAGGATCAAACTTTTGTTGAGCAAATTTTTTGATGTTTAATACAGAATCTTCTTTAAGCGTAGTGATGGTACCAGATGAAAAAAGTAAAACAACTTTTGAACCTTTTCCCGTCTCCACAGTATGTCCATCAAAAATCATGCCACCCACCTTTACTCGGTCGGCGGACAAAAGAGTACCGGATTCATTATTTTTAACAGAAACCTGCCCCTCCATGCTAGCAATGATGATCGCACCTTTCGAATCAACTGCAATTGCATGAAAAGTGAGAAGATTTGAAAGTAAGAAAATGAAGAAAAGGTGGAAGTGTCTCATGATGACAAAAGAGGAATATTAGATAGGATGTCTAAGTAACTTAGCGAATTCAGCCAAAATGATACAAGGAAATTATTTTTTCCTAAATTTGTACACTTTTCCCCAAGCATTCGAAAAAACTTTTTCAAAATATTGATTGTCTAAATCCTCCATAAAATAACCCTGTACAAGCAGGCTATTAAACGCTTCGTCATCCATAAAAAACCATGCTTGTCCGATTTGGTATCCCATCCCGGGTATTTTGACAACATCACCAGAATTCAGGTTAGCATTTTCACTCATGGAATTGTACGAAGCGATTGCAGGAACTTCCAATCGGTGGATTTTTGCAACCTCGCTCAACATTTTCACGCCATCCTGAACCACATAATCCCGATCCCCACTAAAATAGGGAATGCTGGTTTGAATAAGATGAAACCTGGCACCCTCTTTTTTCATGGATGGACTATCAATTAATTTCGCAGTTCTGGGGTCGTGCAATTTACGGTGGAAAGAAAAAGGTATAGGTGTTGGTGAGTTAGGCAAAGTAGCGAGATTTTGCGATAAATCTGCCTCAATCTTATACCCCCCGCGCATATTCAGTATAATTTTAGACCCTTTACTAGTAACCCAGTCTGCCTGAGTGAAAAAAGGCTGCTTTCTGGGATCAGCACCTTTTGAAAAGTGCGGATGTGCATAAACTTTTTCATCGAACCGAGAAAGGAGATACCTTCTTGCAAATGAGGAACGAAAAGTATCAGCAGATACGATAATCAATTCGTTAAGATGAGGTACATGGACCAGCCTTCTACCTACGGTTGGATCGTATTTCATTGCTATTCGCAAACCATCAACCATCAAAGAGTCGATTGATTTTGCAGGCCCACCCTGGGGATCAACCTCAAAGACCTGCCCATAGGATATCATGCCTTTCTGCACCCCATCGACCAAGAGGTCTCCCCGTTGATTTAATCGATAACCACCATCGAAAACATAAGATGCCCCCTCTCTTCTTCCACCTCGAAGTATTAACATGGGTGGCTCTTTAATGGAAGAAGAGTTGGCCCCTTCATTGCCCGCAAAATAAAGGTTTCTTGAACTAAAACTCAAAATTGTCGGGAAAATACGAAGAATCTCATAAGGTAGAAAAAGAAATGTATCACGAGTTTTCTGGGGTATGGGATAATCTTCATGCCCTACATCATGCAACAAACCTTGATAAAAAAGCTGCTCAGAAGTGCCATCTTTGAATAAGGCTTGCACTGCAGTAGAAAAATCTCTCGATCCTTCCTCCTGCAATTGATTCTGAAGGTTTACATATGTCTCTGTCTTAAGACGTGCAAGATTGTAAGCTTTCGCTGCTGAGGTGGACCGAAGAATTTCGGAACTAAGAAAATTATCCACCGTTTGATGTGCAGGAGATGTAAAAGTACGGGTATTCCCATAATACCAACACCCAGACCCGTAATCCCACCAAGTTACAACAAAATCGCCAGGTTCTGATGCCTGGTTTAATTCTTCGAGCACTTCCATTGTCTTGATTGGATAGACGACATGAGAATGATAATTGGCCGCATGCTGTAAGTTTGGGGATGCAAACCATAGAACAAGTAGTCCAACTATTCCCCATGTTCCCCAACGTGCCTTGCTTTTAAAGGCTTCTTCATTCATTCGCTTTTTAGCCATGAGTCGAAGAGCCCCCCAACTTAGAACAAAAAGTAAAAAAACCAGACCAATCGCCGCGTAATTTCCTACATGGACAGTGAATCTTAAACCCACATTTCCCTGGAAACAATTGTAGGCAATCGCCATAAACGGAACAGTTATACAAAATTCCCAATGCCTGATTATAAGTAATCCCAGACCAATCAAACCAAGAATAGACGCGGGAACTACCAATCCGGCATTTTTCAAACCCTCGGGCATGCAACGTGGGCACGAGCAGGTTGGAGTATCCGCAAGAATACGGTTCCGGACAACTTCATGTGGTATCTGACTGGCTTCCCGTATGGTGGTTTTTACATCCAAGAACTTCAGTGCTTCAGCCTCGACAGCCATGGTAGCACCCGTTTTTCCCACCACGGAATAACTTTGTAACTTGCCTGTTATTTTGAACCATGTTCCTGAAAAGGGGCCAATGTTTGTAAAAGGTGCTACCCCTATAACCAGCAACAAAAGAAAGATGACTGAAATTGCAGGCAGAGCTTTTGAGTGGGAGAATTTTCCGATGATGTTTTGGCACTTTACCGCAAATGGAAAAAAGGAAGCGATAATTAAAAAAACAAGTGGCAGGAGGCCAAAGAAAAATTTCTCCGGAGAATGTTCAATAACTCTACCCGAAGACCAACTTTCCACAAATAATACCCACGATAAAATAACAATCGTAGAAAAGGTAAATGGACTACTTAAGCTGGTAAGTAACTTCTCGAGATTCTTGTCCGTACGATCTGCCAAGGAGTCCAAAATACACAAGCCTACTTGGTACCCAATAAAACCAAGGCACAAGGTACAGGTTACAGCCTGTATCGAACCATAAAAAAAGCGACCAAGGAAAAGAGAAAGGGCAGCAGCTAACAAGTATTTAACAGATTTTTTACGAGAAGCAGCCAACAAAAAAAACACCGAAAAAGCGGGTAATGTAATCGCAAAAATATCAGTATCATAATAACCGGCCAAAGTACGATTATAATAGCTATGGGTAATACCCGCCAAGCAGGCAGCTCCAACACCCCATAATGTACATCCATATAACCGTCCGATTAAAATCAGAGGTATGCAGACCAAACCAGCAACATATACGGGCAGCCATAAAAGCAGATGTTCAATAGAAAGCTCAGGAAAAAGTTTGATTAACCAATAAGGGAGAGCCGTAATCATCCCGTTTTGATAAACGCCAGGAAGCAAATCATTATTTTGATGCATACCCAGTGCCGCTTTTTGGACAATACTTCCAAAATAAAAACTGTCATGGGTATTGGGTAATGCCACTCCATCCTTGACCATATTAGGCCGAAGGAAAACGGTCTCTCCCTGATCATTAAGATAATTTGCCTGGGCATAATCAATCCATTCCAACCTGACCCAAAAGCTCAAAAGATAAGCCAATATTATGAAACCAAAGACAGCAGTCTTCGGGATCCGGTCATGGGGTAATTCGATCAGATTCTTACCAAAGCCACGGCTAGATATTGCAGATTCAAGAAAGCTCATGAAATTGCAATCTTAGCTTAGCAAGTATGATTGGTAAAGAAACTAGATATCAGTACTTGAACTTCTTGTTCAATCCAGAAAGATTTCTGCTTAGGTCATGGAGTAAGGCATTGGTTTTGTCCGCCTGAAAGGAACTACCAAGCAAAGTTCTGGAACCACCATGGATACGACTACCCAAGTTCTTAACATGAAAGGCATAGTCTCCATTTACCATTATACCAAGCAACTCTGCTTTTTGAGAAAAGACCAAGTCTCCTTTACCAGGATTGAAAGCTCCAGTAAGAAAAGCAAAGTGCTTCTCATCCACTTCAATGTATCTGCCATCTTTTTCATCCCGCAAACATTTGGTCTGACCGAACCGACCGTCTTTAACATCCACGACCACAGCATCGTCGAACAAAAAAGGATTCTCCGGAGCATTGAAAAGTTCAATTCCGGTTTTGGCGAGCTCTTGAGGATTCGCATAGAGTGGGACGATGATGATTCTCGGATCATCCATAAAGGCAATCTCCTTGACCTGAAGTGGTTCCTTGAATTTTGGCCCGGTGATTTGGCCGGTTACTGAGACTAATTTTCGCGGATTAAACTCAACCCGAAAAGGACTGTCTTTTGCATGCACTAAAGCGTAGACAAAATTTCCATCAACCATGAGAATAGTATCAACAGAAAATTTATCATCCCTGTTTGTTTGAAAAATTCCAGATTTGTGGGTGTAAATGAGATCTAAAGAGACCTTGTTTTGTTCATAACGGGTAAAAATTTCATTAACCGAACGAGTCTGTCTTTCGTTTAATTTCCGGAAATTCTCTTTTTGTACTTCCACCGATTCCTGAACATCTTTTTCTACCTTGGACACACCTTCCTTCACCGAACTAACATCATCTGATACTGTGGAGATTTTCTCACCAACACCTACCAGCCCTTCCCCAACTGATTTTAGATCTTTACCCACGCCGTCCAACCCTTTGTTTAGGCTATCAATCTTTTGATCTATCTTTGCGGTAGATGCAATGAGCTCGTCTGATCTTTTCTTTTCTTCAATTAACAACGCTTTTGCTTCAGCAGCAGCTAGTTCCTGAGCTTTTGCACGCTCTACCGAAGCTGCCAATTCCAAACGGGCAGCCTCTGCCTCTTTTTCTTTCTTTGATTTTAATTCCGCAAGTTCTTCCGATTGCTTCTTGGCTTGCTCTAAATTTTTAGCCAACAGTTCCAGTTCCTTTTTGGACGCAGCATTGCTTTGCAGAAGTTCTTCCCTCTTTCTCTCAATCTCCTTGCGTTGTGATTCCAGTTTCTGGGCCTCTTTCTTTGCCAGATCGAGGGCCTCCTTATTGCCTTCAATCACTGCATCCTTGGATGCAATTTCCTGCTCTTTCTGCTCAAGTTCTTTCTGACGCTGGGCAATCTCTGCTTCAAGTTTGAGCTTCTGTTCAACAAGATCATCCTTATCACTGCTCAAGTTTTCCAGTAATGTTTCATTGGTCGCCTCCAATTCAGCAACCACATCGTCATAATTCTCTCCATCCGAAATTCTTTCGACAACTTCTTTGGAGACTACTTTTTGATCATCCTGAGCGATCACTGCATCCTTGGGCACATCAAAGCGTGCCAGGGCAAGAATGCTAAGGAGCAGGAAGTCGCAGACTACGAGCAGCAAGCTGCGGTTCATGCCCCTTTTTCTTCAGATTGCTTGACCAGCAAATGGTTGCGGTAAGGCCGAACGATTACAATCTTCAGAGCCGCAACAAACAAGATACCAAACAAAGTTGAGGTGTATGCTCCAATAAGAGCATCTTGTTTGACATCCAACACAAGCAATAAAATGAGTGAAAGTACGGTGCCTCCAAGACCAACATAGAGACCAAGATCAAACAGGTTCTCTTCGTTGTCGAGCAGACCGAGTTTGAGTCCCGCTTTCAACTCTTCGTTTTTGATTTGCGAAACGCGTGAAATACAAATCATGAAAATCACGATTTGAACAAGCAGAAACACTCCTGCCACGATCGCGGTTACGATGGTTAGATTTTGATCCGCCATAGACTCCTCATTGGCGTAGGCGAGCAGATTCGCAAGCGCAAAATCAAACCCGGCTACGGACACCTGTCCCCTTGGTGTTTGCAAAAGCGAAGGCTCAAGAGCCAATACACTTAGCAAAGCAAACAAGGTAGATGCCGATAACCTGCGTGTCCAACGAAGAGAATAATGACTCTGGGAACGCTGGAAGCTAGGTTTCGGCAGTGTTTTTGAAATAAATAAAAGTAAACAAAAGAAGGAAGAGATGAGTAATAAAATTTTCAAGCTTATCGAAAGATCTCGGTGCTTGTGCGAAAGATCAGTCAGTACACCGCCACCAAACAAAGGAAACATCGGTTTAGCCAGATTTACCGCAAATCCATCCTGGTGAACCGGTTTATTTCGATCTAAAAGATGATCGAGGGCACCTTTCCCATAAGTCATAGCTAATTTAAGATCATCAAGGGCCCTTTCCACAGCATCCTCGTCGCCATCCTTCTCAAACACAGGATAGTCACTTACAAATCTTAGTATGCCAGAAGGATTGCCAGAAAGTAAGGTAGCTGAATAAATGATTTGTAAATTATGCTCAAATTCCGACTGAACCACCTTTTTCTCCTCGATCATCTCGAGGATTTGATCCCTTGACTCTTCTCTTTTGTCCATAGGCAGAAAACCAACCTTGCGGTTGGCTTCTTTAATTTTACCAATCGATGAGGAAAGTGGTCGGTTTAGCATACGAATCAAGGCAGCAAGATCGAAAACACCCTGAAGGTTTGGACAGCTTTGGGTAAGTTCAGCCATTTGAATAAGATTCATTTTTCGGGCTAATTGATGGGCAGACCAATAAAAGGAACGAATTCGTTCCTTCGAACCATGATCCCCATCCAGGGCCTTTTGGGATAATCGCCCAATTTCGAAAGCCGTATCCGCAGAATAGTAATCTTTCTCGATCGACATCGCTGTACCTACCATCATTGGCACCAGAATTGGGTATGGTAACCAACGACCATGACTTTCCATCTTTCCTGCAGAATTAATAATTCCCCCGATAATCACGGCATATCCTCCATCGTTGGTACGCCCAAGTTTCAACATTACTGCACGATCCGCCAGATCAGCAAAGTCAAGTCCACTTGTCAGAGAAAAATTACCATCAATTTTATTGATTTCGGTCTCGGTTCCCTCTTTACGAACATCAAACCACTCGGCACTTCCCGAAAACTCGGCTAATTGAACCTTGGCCTCCGCTAAGCACAAATCCCGAACCTGTGCGTCTGTTACATTGCCCTCAAACGCTTCTGGACCGCGCAAGCCCACGGAGAGTAAAACCTTGCGACCAGAGAAAAAAGGATAATTCGTCAACTTAGCAACCTTGACCCCTGGAAATGCATAAACCAGGGGTTCATTCATTAATTTGGTCCAGAAAAAACCCGGTCTACCATCCACAGGAATCGAACGCAGGAGTGCCTGTACATTATCGTTTGAACTTTTATCCCTTAAGCGGTCCCAAAGATCACCCCGGGATGTCGCACGATTATAGACAAAAAAGGCCTGATAACGACCACGATCCAAATTATATTTATCCAAGCCTCCAAAATATTCATTGAAGGTAAGCATATCAAAGATGCTACCACCTCCAGATATTGATAGTTCAGGATGTGCCTGATTCTTCGCTTCGATAGCCTCGGCAAATTCCTGTCGCTTAGAAACAGATGCCAAGGGAAGCAACATCTCAGCCGGTCCCACATTATTTTGACGTAATTGTCGAAGCATTTCCTCATCAACTGTCTTGGTGTTTTCTCCAATATCAGCCAAAGTACGCTCTGAAACGGATGCAAAATAAACAGGTGCTCCCAAGCCGAGAATTCCAAGAATTACCGCCAATGGAAGAAAGGTTACCCCGCCAATCCTGAACTTATTTTCCATGCTGCTGAAACTCCTTTATTTCGAATTCATCGATCCAATGCAATTGCAATTTAAATTTATCCCCATTTAGTCCATTAAATATTCAAGATGAGTTTACAAATTCGATATTTCGGCGACCCAATACTTAAAGAAATGGGTCAAAAAGTTGAAACTTTTGATGAGCAATTATCCAAGCTTTCATCTGATATGCTTGATCTGATGCACCGCTCCGAAGGGATTGGTCTAGCTGCCCAGCAAGTAGGTATTGCTCTACAATTTTGTGTGATGGAGGTTCCCGAACACCCCGACTATCCCATTACCTGCATATTAGACGATAAACCACTTACCCCATCTTTGATCATGCCAATTTCAATGGCTAACCCCATTGTTTCCGCTTTACCGAGTGATGAATATTACTACGAGGAAGGATGCTTATCTTTCCCGGGAATTAATGCAGATGTTGCTCGACCCGAGCGAATCCGTGTGACTTACCAAGATTTAGATGGAATTGAGCACACACTTGAGTGTGATGGACTGCTTGCCAGGTGCATTCAACACGAAGTCGATCATTTAAACGGTATACTCTTTATCGACCGCATGGAAAAAAGGACATATGCTGAGATTAAAAAAGAGGTGCAGGTACTGAAGAAGCAAACGATTGGGGAGAAAAAAAGTAAATAACCTGGTTATTTTCACCCTTCCAGCTTATGAAAAGAAACACCAAGCAGGGAGAAGTAATCTTAACTGTAATAAAATCTGCTGGTCGCCCTCTAACTCCTCTGGAAGTACACGAGTTGGCGGTAAAAAAAGTTTCCCGGCTTGGAATTGCCACTACCTATCGGCACCTAAAATCACTTACCGAATCAAATCAAGTTGTTGGGGTAGATTATCCCGGGCAACCCCCTCGTTATGAATGGGCGGATGGCAAAGACAAAGTACATTTCGCCTGCCGATCCTGTGATAAGCTTTTTGCCCTCGAAGATACGACGGGAGATGCTCCTCCGGCTGAAGCGCCTGAAGGGTTTAGGGTACAGGGATTTGAGGTAATGCTTTACGGAATCTGTCCTGAGTGTGGGTAAATTTGAAATTTTAAAAACTATAGTTTAGTCCTGCATGAAAGGCTCTGCCTAAGGCAGGGTATCCATGAACTTCGGAATACTTTTTATCAAATAAATTTTCGACTCTTGCACTAATTCCAACACCATTTTCAAATTCAAAAGAGGAGAATAGCCTCGCTACTGTATAATCGTCTGCATCTACAATTTTAAACCAAGGGGCAGAAGCTTGATTAAAGTCCTTTTCCTTAGTTCTATATTTCGAAATGAACTCAGTACCAATCATGAATACTTCCTTTTCGTAAATTAACGAAATTGACCCAAAAAGTTCAGGTCTTCGGTCTAGAAATCCCTCACCCGAATCTTTGTTTTTAGAGTTCAACATAGTGATTGATGAGTTAATCCGTAAATAATCATTCAGGTAATTCCTTGATGATATTTCAAAACCATTGGTACTGGTTTTGTTTATATTTTGAGGAGTCGTATCAATGAGGTTTTCATAATCTGTGTAAAAATATGTTAAACTCCAATAATTCTTTTCTGTAGAGTTGTAATTAATTCCAACCTCATAATTCTTGGATTCTTCAGCTAATAAATTTGGGTTTCCTGGATACCATGGTCCAAATCCGTAGAGATCCAATGCCGTTGGTGGAGAATATCCTATTGAGTGTTTTATGAAGGTTGTAATGTAATCGCTGATAGATGAATTGAATTTTATGTCATAAGTTAAAGGGCTGTCGAAATCTGAGTAGTCATCATACCTTACGTTTCCACTTACTTCATTGTTTTCACTCAATTTTACATAAAACCCAATCGATGCACTTTTCTGCTCCCAGCTATTTCCTTCCTGCCATGGTAGTGCCCAAGGAGAAAGACCATCTTCTTCAAATTTGGTTTTTGAAAAGTCGGTGCCAATTGTAAGCAAGAAATTGTCAGTCAACTGATTTTCAATGATCAGGTTAACAGACTGTTCATCCGTTAAAGATTGCGTCTTATCTGATACATCACGTTGTCCAAGCAAATCATCCTTGCTTATTGAGTAAGTAAAACTAGCCCTTAAACCATCGTCAGAGTATTTAATTTGAGGAGAGATCAAGTAATGTTCTGTCTCTTGAAAATTGTCAAAATCTTCGCTGTAAGTTGTACCAATGCTACCAAAGTCACTACGATAACCAATCCCAAGAAGGTTTAGATAAAGGTTATCACTTATTTGTTTTTCGACAAGAAATGATGCGGACAAATTATCAAAATCAGAATTAGGTCGATCATTTTTTGTTTCAAACGAGGAAAAACCAAAACTCCCAGACAAACTACCTTCCTTAAAACTGGTATTATAATTCGAATTTAATGTATCAAACGAACCGGCCTTTAAACCAACTTGAGATTCATGACCATCTACGGAAGGTAGTGAACTGCGCATGTACACGGTTCCACCCATTGCATTAGCACCATGCAAACTTGAAGACGCACCACGAAGGACTTCAACGCTTGAACTATTTAAAATAGAGAGTTCCCCTAAATTGTAAGTTCCAGAAAATCCGCCATTTAGTCTTCTCCCTTCATAAATAAAAGTAACATGATTGCTTTCACCTCCGCGACTGAAGAGCGAAGTTTGTGAACCCATTTGCCCCGATCTTACAACTGCCATTCCTGGCACCGAACGTAAAGCATCAGACAAATTATAAATCTGCCTTTGCTCAAGATCATCACCGGAGATTCTAGACACCCATGGGGATGCTTCACTAAGCGGTTGGGGACTCCTGCTTTCAACCACTACCATCGGGTCTAGCTCAGCATTCCCCAATAAAGCGGATCCAGCTAACCAATGGTACCCCAGAAATTTACACAATCTATGCATGTAAATTTATTGATAATTGATTATCAATAAGAGGCAACCGAAAATTAGATACCCACCAATTTATTATCGATTCAAGCATGGTTGATCGATTTACACATTCGACTTATGTTTGATCTGAGCTTACATGAATTGAATGACCCATCGGCAAAGACTCTTTAGTGCCCTCCTTGTAGTGGTAACCTATGTTCAGAGTCTTCCCGCCATGGAGTTTGATTTCCAACCACTTTCTTCGCTTTGCCGAATAGAAGTTAATCTATCTACAGGGTTTGGGAAAAGAAGTATTAGTGGAACATTTGGCAGACTTTCCGGTTTCTTCCACTTTTTTCCGGAAAAGCCAGAATCTTCCAATGGTAAAATTGTTCTGGCATCTCGATCCTTACGATTTGGACATCCGAAGGTTGACTATGACACTCACGCACCTGATTGGCTAAACTCGGCCGAATTTCCTGAGATATCTTTTCATTGCAATAGCCTTAAGGATTTCTCCTGGCATGGAACAGAACTAAGAGCAGAAGCTGATGGGGTCTTATCGATAAAAGGAATTCAAAAGTCTATCTCTATACCTTTGTCGATTCGTTATCTCAGGGGAGAAAGACGGAAGTACGAAGGATACCCAGGCGATCTTCTTAAAATCCAAGGACTTCTCAGCATATCCCGATCTCAGTTCGGGATTGCATCAGGTGATTTTCTTAGTTCGGTTATGGAAAATGTGGAAATTGAGGTATCAGTAATTGGTGCATCACAGAAAGTCAGACCTCTTCTGCATTCCCGGTTATTTCTAAAAAATCCTTAATCAGGTTTATCTTTGTTGGGTGAAAAGAAAATTAGTCATCCCCTCCCCCAGCAAAACTCATTAAAACTTGGAGAATATAGAAAAATAGCAGGGCGACGGAAGAAAAGAGTGCAAGAGAAGCAGCTACATGCTGGTTTGGGGAGTAGTGGTGCAAAATATTGGAGGTAGTGTAAAGGACAGAACCCGCAGCAAAAAGAACCATTACCGATGCGAAAATCAAACCCAGTGAAAATCCGAAAATCATACTGCAGACAATAAATCCAAGAGCAACAAAACCACCGATTGAAAGAATGCCTCTCATGAAGGAGAAATCTTTGCGGGTAATAAATACAGTAGCTGTTATTCCACCGACCAGCAAAAGAGTCATCAGACCAGCAGTTGGAATAAGACCGGAACCTCCAAACATGGTCGCTACAAATAACAAAGGAAGAAAGACAATGGCCTCTGCTATGACAAATAAACCTAGCCCAAGGTACTGCATTTGTTCGGAATTTTCAGAGCGGGCAAGTTTATCCGCCATGTATCCCACAGCCATGAAAAGGCCCAAAACGATCAACCAACTAAACCCACTGGTCATACTCATGGCCAATTTTGCGGCGAAAGGAGCGTTAACCAAATAATACTCTAATCCAATAAACGCAAATAATGCACCCGCTAGGTGGGCATAAGTGCGTCGTATGAAGGCCGCACGATCAGCGGCAGGGCTTTGGGCAGCGGATAAAGTAAATACTTGTTCTTTCATAATTTATGTTAGTTGAATCCTCAGAGTATAGAGTATTTCTCATTTCTACAAGCAGATGTGATTGTAATAATCTAAAGAGAGTTGCTTTAGATTGCTTTGATCCGCTCGTCCTTTAGTTTGTCCAAATTTCCACAATCTCAAGTCAGCCAATTTTAAATCATGTCAGAACATCCCTTTTTAGATCGCGAGGATCATCCAACCTGGTCAAAACTTTCCCCCGATCGAATCAAGCCTGAAATTACGATTGCTTTGGAACGATCAGAGCAAAACCTATCCACTATCCGCAAACTTGAACCCGGAGAGCATACCTTCGCCAACACAATAAAAGCTCTGGAACAAGCGACTCTCGATCTCAATCATGCGTGGGGGTTGGTTTCTCACTTGGATTCTGTCTGTAATTCCAAAGAGCTCAGGAGTGCTCATAATGAAATGCTTCCCAAGGTATCTGCCTTTTGGGCCAATATTTCTTTGGACCCAAAACTTTGGATGGCTGTTCTTTCATTTTCGGAATCCGAGGAAGCCAAAACCTTGGCTCCTATTGATAAAAGATTGCTCGACGAAACATTGGCAGACTTTCGCGATGAAGGTGCAGATTTACCGACCGAAAAAAAGGTGCGTTTAGAAAAATTGTCCTCCGAACTTGCTCAGACAACTCAGAAGTTTTCTGAACAGGTATTGGATGCGACCAACGCCTGGCAACTTGTGGTCCGGAGTGAAACAAAGCTTAAAGGCCTCCCAGAGACAGCTAAGGATGCAGCACGTTTAACCGCCATCGAAAAACTTGGGCAAGAAGAAGGGAAAAATGCCTGGGTGTTTACCTTGCAAGCCCCTTCCCTCACACCGGCCCTGCAGTATTTAGACGATAATGAATTGCGCAGGGAAATATGGGTTGCCAGTGACGAACTGGGCTGTAGTGATCCATACGACAATCAAAAACTCGTTTCTGAAATTCTTAGATTAAGGCAGGAAAAAGCAGAACTTCTTGGCAAGCCAGATTTTTCGGAAGTTGCACTATCGCGCAGAATGGCAAAATGCGGAAAAAATGCGGATGATTTCATATCCGATCTCCACCAAAAAACTCTTCCTTTTTTTACGAATGAAAATAAGGAACTGGAAGCGTTTAAGGCAGAAAAGACCGGCAGCGATTTTGGCCTCCTTCAGCCTTGGGAAGTTGGCTATTGGGCAGAAAAGCTCAAAAAAGAACGCTACGATTTCGATGACGAAGACCTACGTCCATATTTCCCCATTCAATCAGTGCTCGATGGAATGTTTAACTTGGTCACAAGAGTTTTTGGGCTAAAAATTCTTGAACGACCCACCGTTTTCGAAGGCAAGAGTTGTCAGCAAATTGATTCTTCTGAACAACCGGTGGAAGTATGGCACCCGGATGTCCACTTTTATGATCTTTTCGACTCATCCAGCAATAGATTACTTGGTTCATTCTATGCAGACTGGCATCCACGATCGAGCAAACGGGCGGGTGCATGGATGAACTACTTAAAGACTGCAGAGCCTGATGAAAGGGGAGAACGATCGCCACACCTTGGCCTGATCTGCGGAAATCTGACCGCCCCTACCCCAAACAAAGCAGCATTGCTTACGCATTACGAAGTGGAAACTATTTTTCATGAATTTGGGCATCTGCTGCACCATCTTTGTGGAGAAGTACCGCACCGAAGTCTTAACGGGGTAAATGTCGCCTGGGACTTCGTTGAACTTCCTTCCCAAATTATGGAAAATTGGTGCTGGGAAAGGGAAAGCTTGGATTTGTTTGCCAGACATCACGAAACCAATGAACCCATTCCGGAAGATCTTTTCACCAAAATGATAAGGGCTAAAAACTTTATGGCTGGAAATGCGATGATGAGACAACTTGCTTTTTCCAAGCTCGACTTGGTTTTACACCGCTCACTAGCAAAAGATCCACCTGAAGATATCGAAGAGTCATTGCAGGAACTATTACAAGAATATTTCCCGAAGCGTAAGACCAGACCACATACAATCGCAATGCGCTTCAGTCATTTATTTGGTAATCCTATGGGTTATGCGACCGCCTACTACTCATACAAGTGGGCAGAGGTCTTGGATGCCGATGCATTTACCCGCTTCAGGAAGGAAGGTATCATGAACTCAGATACGGGCCATGCATTTCGGGATTGTATTCTCAGTAAAGGAAATTCCCGACCGGCAGACGAATTATTCCAAGATTTTATGGGTCGTCCACCAGATTCAAATGCCCTGCTCATCCGCAGTGGACTCGCCAAGGCGAACAACTAATCCGCTTTCTGCTCTATGTCAACCAAACCACAAGTTCTCGCATGGATCACCTGTGATAGTGTCTATGTTGATCCAGCCACTGGCAAACATACCTTACTCGGAATCTTTTCGAGCCTACGAGCCAAGGAATTCCCGGTCGTTCATCCACGAATGGTCTGGTTTCTTTCCTTTTCCGACCTGACGACGGGTAAGCACCAACTAAAAATGACCATTGGTTTGCCCATGGCAGAAGAGGAACCACGTACCATTATAAACCGAGAATTTGAATCTCCAGGACCACAGCACCGGATCAACCTGATCAATGACATACATCGTCTAAAATTTGAGGAACCTGGAAATTACTCCATTCTTATCGAAATTGACGATCAAGTTGTGCTGGCAAGCACTTTTCCGATCATTGCTGTAAACATGCCCTCCTAGGCAGAAAATTGCGTGAGCTTGTCCCTTGCATCGATCCATCCAAAAATATATTTCTTTACTTTATGCCTGATTTAATCGCATCTGATTCTGCCGAATCTGCACCCCTCTTGGTGGTTGGTTCGGTTGCTTTTGATAATGTCATCACACCCCAAGCGGAAAAGGAAAGAATTCTTGGTGGGGCGGCTTCTTACTGTTCCTTTGCTGCTAGTTATTATTCCCCTGTACGAATGGTAGGAGTGGTCGGAAATGATTTCGGCGAGTCGGACATGGATCGGCTACGGGCCCGGGGAATCGACCTGGAAGGAGTGCAGCGGGATGAGTCAGGCCCTACTTTTTTCTGGAAAGGGAAGTACCATGAAAACTTCAACCGTCGGGACACCCTAGATATTCGCCTAAATGTTTTTGAAAATTTCCGGCCTGATCTGCCCCAGTCCTATATCGATTCCGAATTTGTTCTTCTAGGCAATATCCATCCAGCCCTTCAATCCCATGTGCTCGATCAATTATCTGGAAATTCCTTTGTCCTTGCCGATACCATCGATCTCTGGATTGAGACCGAGCGGGAGGCCTTGCTTTCTTTGATTAAAAAAGTCAGCCTTTTTGTAATTAATGATTCTGAGGCCGAGGAATTGACTGGTGAAACCAATGTTATTCTAGCAGGGAATAAACTTCGTCAAATGGGGCCAGGCAGTGTGATTGTCAAAAAAGGGGAACATGGGGCGGTCCTATTTCATGAAGATGGAATGTTCGCTCTACCAGCCTATCCCGTTACTCAACTCCACGACCCTACCGGTGCGGGTGATTCGTTTGCCGGTGCATTGATTGGTCGCTTGGCATCCCGTAATAGTTCCGACTTCTCCGCAATCAAGGAAGCCATGCTTTATGCCACCTGCACCGCCAGTTTGACGGTTGAAGCATTTGGGTGCGACCGTTTGGAATCGGCTGGAAAAGCTGTTATCGAGGAGAGGGTTGAATCCCTCAAGCAACTCATTTCCTTTACCTGAAAAGAATAAGGATTGCTGGATTTCACCTCAACCTTCACCTTTGCCTGCCCATTTGCTTGGGACCATTATCTTAAGCTTTTTTCTTGCGTGTTCCAGCGAGGATGTTGCTTCTCACAAACAAACCATTCCTACTCATTCCTCTATGCGTTCTGAATTGCCAAGCCCTGAGGAAATTGCCGGGTTGCCAAATGATGGGGGACCTGAGTTTAACCGATTAATTTTTGAAAGTAGCCCCTATTTACTCCAGCACGCCCGTAATCCAATCGATTGGCGAGCGTGGGGGGAGGAAGCTTTGCACTTGGCAAAAGTTGAGAACAAACCGATCTTTCTTTCCATCGGATATACCACCTGTCACTGGTGCCATGTAATGGAACGAGAATCCTTCGAAGACCCCGAGGTCGCACGGTTACTCAATGAAAATTATGTCTGTATTAAAGTGGACCGTGAGGAAAGGCCTGACCTCGACAATGTTTACATGTCAGTCACTCAAATGATGACTGGGCGGGGCGGATGGCCCATGACCGTGATTATGTCACCCCAGAAAATTCCTTTTTTTGCTGGGACCTACTTTCCTAAAGCCTCCATGCTCCAACTTCTCCCTCACTTTTCACAAATATGGAAGGAAGAACCTAAAAAAGTGGATAAAATTGGACATGCAATCATCGATAACCTGAAGAAAGCTCAGGCAACACAGCCCGGAGGCGATCTCAACGCCACCCATCTGGACCGATGCTTTGAATCTTTATCTGTCGCATATGATCCCGTGCACGGTGGATTCGGACAGGAGCCAAAATTTCCCACTCCCCATGCCCTGTCATTCTTGCTCCGTTATTACCAAAGAACTGGCGAAGAAAGGGCTCTCACTATGGTTACCCATACCCTCCGAAAAATTCGTTTGAGCGGTACATACGATCAGATTGGATGGGGTATCCACCGCTACTCAACCGATAGTGAATGGCTACTGCCCCACTTTGAAAAAATGCTCTACGATCAGGCACTGTTCTCCATCGCCTGTTTGGAAACATTTCAGATCACTAAAAATTCTTTTTTTCAACAGGCTTGCGAGGACACACTGGCGTATGTTGACCGCGAGTTATCCTCGCCCGCAGGGGGCTTTTACTCAGCAGAAGATGCTGACAGTGAGGGAGAAGAAGGAAAGTTTTATTTATGGAACGTCGATGAGATTGTCACAGTTTTGGGAGAGAAGGATGCAAATCTTTTCATCCAAGTATACCAGTGTGAAACTCAGGGAAATTATTTTGACGAATCCACTCGTGAAAAAACCGGATCAAATATCCCCCACCTTACTCAGACTTTTTCTGAATCTGCCCAATCGGACGGTCAGGATTCCAGGGAATTATCTGCTCGAATGGAAAAAATTCGGGCCCAACTATTTGAATACAGGGAAAAAAGGGTGCATCCCCAACTTGATGACAAGGTATTGACGGATTGGAACGGACTAATGATCTCTGCATTCGCCCGTGCGGCACAGGCATTTGATGACCAAAGGTACAGTGACCGGGCCAAACAAGCAGCAGATTTCTGCCTCACCGAACTTCGCCAAGCAGATGGCAGATTACTAAAGCGATGGAGGTTAGGAAAAGCCGGCCTTCCTGCTCACCTGGAGGACTATGCCTTCTTTGCCCAGGGACTGCTTGATCTATACGAAACAGTGCACGATCCAGAATATCTTAAACAAGCCAAAAAACTCATTGATATGACCCGGGATCTTTTTGAAGACAGGGAGAGTGGTGGCTTTTTCCTGACTGCCAGGGATGGGGAAAAACTTTTGACGCGACCCAAGGAAATTTACGATGGTGCGATTCCCTCCGGTAACTCAATCATGGCACTGAACCTTGCCCGCATTTGGAAGATGACTGGCGATGAGCAATACAAACAGTGTTTAAACCTATGCTTTTCTGCCTTTTCCGGTTTTTTAACAACTAACCCATCAGGAGCGGAAAACTTTCTTCACGCCCTTGCTTTTATACTTCACCCTCCCCATGAAATCCTCATTCATGGAGACAGGGAAAATGTGCTCACCCATTCCATACTCAAAGAGGTTAAAGAGCACTTTCTCCCCTTTAAAACACTCCTTCATTTATCAAACTCCGGGCAAAACCCTAACCTTCTCAAAATGGCTCCATATCTTTCCGCATATTCATCTGTCCAAAAGCCGACTTTTTTTCTTTGCCAGGATTATCAATGCGAACAACCAAGAACAGACCTGTCTGAGATTAAGCAGGTTTTGGAAAAATTAAAAGAAGCCGGTAAAAAAGGTCCCGCTGAATAGGCCCAGTGTTAGGCTTTTTCGGCCGTAGCCAGCAGAGTCTCAAAAAAAGGTTTTTTCTTTTCCTTTGCCACAATCTCCACTTTAGCTCCACGAAATCCAGCATCACCAATCATTCGGTATAGTTCATTCTGCCCAAATCCCATCCAGTGATCCCCATATAATTCACGGGCTTTTTCAAACTGGTGCTTTTTTAAATCTATTACAATTAATTGTCCACCCGGCTTGAGGACACGAAATGCTTCAGCCAATGCAACTTCTGGTTTCTGAGCGTGGTGCAAAGATTGACTCATTAGAGCAAGGTCCACGCTTTTGGAAGAGAGGGGGACTTTTTCTAAATCTCCATATTTATATTCCAAATTGGACAATCCTTTTCTCTTGGCTAAATCGGTTCCTAACCGGACCATACTCTTGGAACTGTCCACACAAATTACTTTCTTCGCCCGTTCAGCAAGAAGTTGAGAAATCATGCCCTCTCCGGCCCCTAAGTCGACGATAGTAATGGGCGGAACCAAGCGGAAAAGAAAATGCCCGATAGCCTCCCAAGTTCTGCCAGGAACATAATTTTTGCCCAACCGTTCTGCGACCTCATCAAAATACCGCTCAGATTCCCGCCTTCTACGGTCTACAATGCGGGCAAGGGCTGACTGGTCACTTTCCCAAAACTCCTCGTCCGATTCCTCTGATAAGGCCATGCGTATAAAACCGTAGTTCGAGCATACCTCATCCCGCAAAGCGTAATAGGTACGCTTTCCGTCCTTTCGATCGGAAACCAGGTTATTTCTCCTCAACAAACCAAGATGTGAGGAAATCCGGGACTGGCCCATTTCCAAGATTTCCTGCAATTCCGCCACGGATAATTCCTCCTGCCCAAGCAGGCGCAACATGCGCAGCCGAGTGGAATCAGAGAGTACCTGCAGAACCTCGGTAATTTTCATTATCTGAGGTTGTAAAGTCCCTCGGATATTACCGCAATGGCAATCCCATTATACGAGATGAAAAAGAAGGTAAAGCAAAGCAACAGCTTAGAGGAAATAACTATACCAACCTGCCTGCCAGATTAGCAACGAGCCTATTGCTTATCCACCCAGCGACTTAGTCCCTCAATAACAAGAGATTGCTGATTTCCTTCTATATCAATTTGTACTTCCTCGCCCGATTTCTTGCCAAGCATACTTTGGCCCAATGGGGTAAGGTAAGATAGGATATTATTTTCAGGATCGCTATCCCAAGCACCTAATATGGTGTATTTAAATGTCTCACCTGATCCGAGATCTTTGAGATCTACGATCGATCCAATCCCGGCAGTGTCTTGCGGTGCATCAGTAAAATCAGTGGCTTGGGCACGCATCAAGTCAGCCTGCAGTTCGGCTTGCCGGGCGAGCAAGACTTTTTGGTCATCCTTGGCCATGTGATATTCAGCATTTTCCTTGAGATCTCCAAGTTCGCGGGCCGCTTCAATCGCTTGCGAATTCGCCGGAATTTTTTCCTTTGTAATCTCATCGAGGTCGGCAAGTTTCCGATCATAACTCTCTTTGGATACGATCAGGGTTTCATCTATTGCACCACCAGATGAAGGAGTGGAATCAGAACTTTCTTCTCTATCCAACATTGATTGGATTTTTGGGAATTTCTTAATAAACCTGGCAAGCAACGAACGTTTTGTGAGGTCTTCGAATCCTGGGTTAAGCATAAGTGCCTGAGCCAGATCCTTTGCATTTTCCTCAGTGCCCTTACCCAGAATGTCGGCAACTAATTCCCGGTCGTCTGATAAGACTTCTGCCAAGGGTATCCTACGGCTGGTTGCATTTTTAAGGGACTCATAATCAATGGCAGAAAAAACTGCAGTAAGTAATCGAGGATTAATCATTTCTCCGATTAAGTCCTGAAATTTTGCAAGCCTGCGAAATTTTAACATCCACAGCAAAACAGGTGCTTTGAGGTTTTGTTCGTCCAACCATGAATTGAGCGAAGAAATTAAGAGTTTTGACTCTTCCCGATCGATTAAGAAATGGGCACATTCACCCGAAAATTTAACCGCTGTATGCTGCAACAAATTCAGTACAATATTTTTCCAGTCATCCGGGTAGGTTCGGGCAACAAGATCGAGAAATCTTGAATGGAATTTTGCCGGCATCAAATCTGCGAGAGCGGGCAAATCATCTTCACACTCCTTGAGGATGGATGCTGATGTGGGTTCCAACTTTTCAACATCTTCTTCCACATCACGGGCGAGGTTGTTGCGCACCCAGATACCGTACAAACGATCGGCCTGACTGAGGTTTTTTGCCTCCATTATGGCAATGGTGAGGTCATGGAGAACTTGGGGGAGATCGGCTTTTAGATCTTCTTTTTCTGAAGCTAAATCAAACAGTCTTTCTGCTAATACAATTTTTTCATAAGATCGTTTTTCCTCAAAGAAGTCCTGCAAAATTTCCTGTTCAGGCTTAACCGGTTCATCCCTAAGTACATAGGGTTCATTCTTCTTATTTGGAACTGCAATACGCGGATCCTTGATGAGTACCTTCTTGGTTGCTGTCCACCAACGTTTTGCCTTTGCAGCACCGAACATGTAACCAAGAATTCTTTCAATATCACGGGTGTTCATGCACCCATCATTCCCCTGCTCCAAAATCTTGATGATTAACTCAGCGGGCTCTTTTTTGGCAATTTTTTCAATTTCCTCGGTATTTTTGCGATGTTGAGCGAGAATATGATTTTCGGAAAGAAGATCCAATTTATCGATACAAAATACCGGATCCATTGCATGACTGGTGCGCTCATCGTCCTCAAAATCGATAAGAATCATACCACGATCGTCATCAAATCCTGAGATAATCCCGAATCCCCAACTACGATGAATGCAGTATGTTCCTGGATTCATAGATTCTAGGATTGGGCGTGAGGACTCGAGGGATGGATCTTTCTCGACCAAGCGATCGATAACTTCAGTATTCATTAAGGCTAGTTTGTAAGTTCAGTTTTCTAAGTTCAGTCCCGTCAATCATTATCAATCATGCAAAAAATGGCGAGTGAAAAGAAGTCTAGTGAGCAGATCGCAAACTTCTGCTTCCGGCAGATTGCGTAACCGAAAATAAAACAACCGCAGGAAAAACTAACCAAATTGCACCAACTAAGTATGCAATTGATGACCCGTAGGTAAAATAAATCATCCCCGCAGAAAGGGGTCCAATGGATCGGGCAATCGAACCACAGGAACGGAAGATTCCCAAATTTATTCCCTGCTCAGAGTCTTTCGAACTCAGTGATGTTAGGGCTGTCAAGGTAGGACTGATCAGGGCAACCCCTGATGACATCAATACAAGTCCTGGATAAAACCAAAAATAAGATTGAGCATAAGAAATTACCAAAAATGCAACAACTCCGATTACAATTCCCAAATGTGCCATATTTCGCTCTCCCATCCGGCCAACAAAGCGCCTGACCACAAAGCCTTGAACCAAAATCAGGGTACCCCCGATCAGTAAAAACATCTCCCCCAAATCTTTGGGTGAAAATGAGAATCTTTCCACAGCAAGAAATGTCAGAGTGAATTCCATACCAGAAAAGGAAACCATGTAGAGTAGGTAAGTCATGCAAGTCCGACGGGCATCTGGACTAGTCACCTCTCCTATCTTGCAAACCGCAGGCAGAAAAGATGTCGATTGACTTCTCTTTTCGTTGGCAAGGGTTTCAGTAAATCCAACTGACAACCATAGCAGGTTGATTAATGCCAGTCCAAAACTGATAGTGGCCGCTGCAGAAAATTTATGCATCCCAAAAAAAACAAGTTCTGAATTCGACCAGTCCCACTGAGAAGCAATCCCACCCAACGCTGGACCCAGAACAAATCCAAGTCCAAAAGCTATACCCACAAAAGCCATGCCTTTTGACCTTTTCTCCCGGGTGGTTACATCGGCAATTGCCGCCGTTGCCACCGAGATATTACCTCCTGCCATACCACCGATGACACGGGAAAGTAAAAGTAACCAGAAATCCCCCGCCATGATCCATAGAAAATAACCGATTGCAGTCCCGGTAAGGGTGATCAGTAAAATTGGTTTCCGTCCATACCGATCAGAAAGACCACCCCAAATTGGTGCAAAGAAAAATTGAAGGGCGGCATAAAGAGAGCCGAGCACTCCGCCAAATATGACGGTTTCCAGTCGGAAACTGGGATTACCCAACAAGGAATCATAACCAAATTCTCTAACCCAAATGACAAATTTCGACAGTATTCCCCCCTCCATGCTTTCCTCCAAAAAGAGATAATGATCCAGCATATCCGGAAACAGGGGAAAGATAATCGAGAACCCGACCATATCCAAAAAAATGGTCAGAAACACGATCCCAAAAACAGACCGCTTTGAATTATTCACCGGTTACCCCCGATCTCTCCTTAAGGGCCAATCGAACATTCTCAGGAACCAAACCGGTTTCTTGTTCCCCATATCGGTGCACCTGTTTGATCAGTTGTGAACTGGTAAAGAAATACTTCTGACTGGGCATAAGAAAAATTGTTTCCAAACTGGCATCGAGGTGCCTGTTCATCTGAGCCATCTGAAACTCATACTCAAAATCAGATATCACCCGCAAACCTCTCACAAGAACCGATGCTCCCTTGCTGCGGGCATATTCAACTAATAAACCATCAAATAATTCCACTGAAACATTGGAAAAAGAATCTAAATTTTCCTGCACCATGGTAACCCTTTCCTCGGGGGAAAACATGGTACTTTTGGCCGAATTCCCTGAAGCAACCGCCACAATTACCCGATCAAACAGACGAGATGCACGAAGCAAGACATCCAAATGTCCATGGGTTACGGGATCAAAAGTGCCAGGGTACAATGCAATAGCCATTATTTCTTTTCTATCGATTATCCCTCCACAAGTCCATAACCAAGGAAACTTTTGCTTGTGATTGCAAACATTCCAGTAAGGCTCTAGAGAGCACAGTCTGTAATGAATTTACCAAATCTTCTCACCTTATCCAGAATCCCGCTGATGGTCATCGTGGTTGCTTTGCTCCATCCATGGGATGGAGAACCAATCCCATGGGCTTCAACGGTAGCCTTGGTCATGTTTTTATTCGGTGCATTGACTGACTGGCTGGACGGCTGGTTGGCCAGGCGGTTAGGCCAAGTTTCTGATTTTGGAAAATTTATGGACGCATTGGTAGACAAAATTTTCACCATGGGTACTTTTGTCAGTCTGCTCGCCTTGGGCATAGTTGGCATCTGGGCTTTATTTCCCATTTTATTAATTCTATCACGGGAATTCCTTATCACGGGACTCAGATTAGTGGCCGCAGCTCAGGGAATGACCTTAGCCGCAGAAAAGGTAGGGAAAGTAAAAACGGTAATGCAAATTGCATCGATCAGTTTATATCTTTTAAATGTTGCTATTATGCATGATCTTTCCCGGATAAAAATATCCGAAGGCTTAGTCAACTGGACTGAAATTATCGGACAGGCTGCTCAGCTAACTCTCATTCTTGCCTGCCTGTTGACAGTTTATTCTGGTCTTAATTATTTAGTTAAATACTGGAGTGTTTTTACCACGAGTAACTCCCAGGATTAATAGATGAACAACCTAGTTCTTTTTCTTGCCACTCTCGGCCCGATTGGCACAAAACTGCCTGCCCCAGGAACAATGGGTTCTTTGTTTGGCACTCTGCTTTTTGCTTTCTTCACTGTGGGTCTAGGTTGGTCCGTCCATATGATTGCGGTTGGTTTTATCCCTCTTTTTCTTCTTGGTATTCCCTTGTGTACCAAAGCAGAAATTTTGCTCGAGCAAAACGACCCCGGAGAAGTTATATGGGACGAGTTTGCGGTCATACCATTTATTTTTCTCCCCCTTTCTCCCCTTTTTGAAAATGCCGGCTACGAGGAGACCTACATTTGGCTATTGGTTGGATTTGTTCTTTTCCGTTTTTTTGATGTGCTCAAGCCATGGATTATTCGGTCTGCCCAAAAGTTTCCCCGCGGACTGGGAATCATGCTAGACGATCTCCTTGCCGCACTTGCTTCCTCCTTAGTCTTATGGGCAGCCAAAACTTTTTCTTTGTCTTTTCTCCCTTGAACGATCTAAATCGGTTATGTGAGCGATAATTCTTCAGGCGATGTGCATTCTTTTACTCTCGAAGTGAGTAATAAAATGGGTGTGCATGCCAGACCCGCAGCCATGATTGTGCGGGTTGCCTCAGAATTTTCTGGTGAAGTTTGGGTGACTAAAAAAGATGGTGACCGGGTAAATGCAAAAAGCATTATGGGAATTATGATGCTGGCTGCTGCCCGTGGGTCTGAGCTTACTTTTGAATGTTCTCATTCTGAGGCTTCGGAACTGGAAAAACAAATGTCTGATCTTTTTGCGTCCAAATTTCAGGACGAGTAAGCTTCCTTACTTTACAGAAGCCCGGTTTTTATCTTGGTACCGATGCCTCGGATATCCGATCCTCGTAAAAGTTTTTGATCAACTCCTTTACTTCAGAAGGACGTTGCTTGGATTCTGCATCCAGGGTAATTTTTTCTACATCATCCTGAGAAAACCGACGGGCAAAAAATTTCATTTCAGAAACCATTGCGGCAGATGCACTAAATGAATCAAAACCCAAACCGATCAAGAGGGGAAGAAAATGGGGGTCCCCCGCAATTTCTCCGCACACTGTAACCGGAATTCCCTTGGCACTAGCAACCTTGGCCACTTGCTTAAGGGAGCGCAGGACCGCAGGGTGATGAGGCTCATAAAGAAATGCAATTTCGTTATTAACCCGGTCAACAGCCAGTAAGTATTGAACTAAATCATTTGTTCCAACACTAAAAAAATCAGACTCCTCAGCGAGCAAATCACAAATTGCGACCGCAGCGGGTGTTTCTATCATACACCCTATCTTGATTGCCGGATCATATGTTTCTCCACGACGCGATAATTCTTCCTTTGCCTCCGCAATCAGTTCTTTTGCACGAACTACCTCTCCAATACCAGAGATCATAGGCAATAAAATGCGCACATTTCCATGTGCACTTGCTCGCAGGATTGCCCGTAATTGATCTAAAAAAACATTAGGATTACTCAGGCAATAACGAATTGCACGAAATCCCATAAATGGATTGGCCTCTTTCTGTTGGTTCCAACCGTTTAAAATCTTATCTCCTCCCAGATCCAAGGTACGGATGGTCAATGTTTGATCACCCGAGGACTTTACCATCTTTAAATATTCTTGGTACTGGTAGTCCTCGGAAGGAAGGGAATTAGTTCGTAAAAAGAGCGATTCCGTGCGGTACAGACCAACCCCCAGGCATCCTAACTTCAAGGCCTTACTGACTTCTTCGGGCGTGTCAGCATTGGCCCAGATGTCTAGCTTCTTCCCGTCCAAAGTTTGGGCAGGCAAGCTGGATTCCTCACCCACGAGATTGAGAAGTTTACGCCTTTGAACATCGACTTTACCATAGCGAAACAAAGTGGTCTCACTCGGATTAATGATCGTAACTCCCTCAAATCCATCGATCAATAATTCGTCTCCATCGCATAATTTGTCGGTCAGGCTACGCAATCCCACCACTGCAGGTACCCCGCTTGCGCGTGCCATAATTACTGCATGACTTGTTTGGCCCCCCAAATCGGTCGCAATCCCGAGGATTTTCGAACGATCCAATGCCGCGGTATCCGAGGGAGTAAGATCTTCTGAAACCAAAACCTTGGGCTCATCCAGAAATGCTGTGCCTGATGCAGTGGTGCCGGAAAGACAACGTTGCAACCTACGGGAAATGTCCCGTAGATCGACTGCCCGTTCCCGTAGGTATTTATCCTCCAACTGATCGAAAAAAGCGAGGTATTTCTCAGTCACCCGATGTACACATTTTTCCACATTTTGCCCGGATTCTTTGATCTCTTTTTTTACATCTTCTATTAAAGCTCTATCCTCCAATACCAGCATATGAGCATCGAATATCCCTGCTTCTTTCTCACCCAGATTTTTAGCTACATCCTCACGAATTTCGCGAATTTCAGACTTGGTCATTTCCAGAGCTTCAAGAAACCTCTTAATCTCTTCCTCTTGGTCTGATTCGCTTACTTCGTAGGTTGCAACTTGTACTTCGTCATGGAGAAAGCGAAATACGCAACCATGTGCAATTCCCGGAGATGCGGGAATCCCAAAAAGCATAAGTTCTGATTTTTCAGTTTTTTCCTGAATCATGAGTGAATTTTTTTAACCAACAGTTGATAATGCCCTAATTTCGCTTTCAGGGAAAACAAAATCTTCGTAACTCAATTAGATAAATTAATGAATGATTTCTGTAAACTTGACCCAAGAATCGTCTCCCCATGCTTGATAGATGAGACTTTCCAAAGCAGCGACTCGTTCAAATTCATCTGGAATCAATACAAAACAACAACTCCCACTTCCAGACATCTGGGGAGCCAGTCCGAAAGTTTTTTTAATCTTTTCAAAGATGGCAGAGAAGTACCTGTGCTTGTAAAATACCGCACTTTCCAAATCATTATGTAAAAATTCTGTTATGGATATTTTTTGCTTTTCCCACATCCCTAAGCGGGTATGCACCCATTCAACGGAAGAGAATTCATTGGTTTGCGACAATCTCTGAAACACATCCGGAGTCGAAAGCCCAATATTTGGGCGAAACAACAAGACTTTTTGGCCAATTAAATTATGAGCGGCACTATGATTGATAGTGCGAACCATTTCCCCCCTACCCTCTGCCATACACAATCCATTCTCTAAAAAGCTTGGACAATCCGAACCAATTTCAGCCGCCATTTTAATAATTTCTTTTCTGGAAAGTTTTTCATCCCCGAGCTCGTTCATTGCCAGAAGAGCAGACACTGCATCCGAACTACCACCGCCCAATCCCGACATAGGCGGAAGCTGCTTATGTAAAATAAGATCAACCCCCCAATCCTCTCCTCTTTTAAGAAGCCATTTTTTCACTGCGATGCAGGCTAAATTATTTTCTGTTTCGAGATCTTTATATTCCGGGCATTTTATCTTTATACCCCTCTCCCCGTTCTTCCTCCGAATTTCTAAGCTGTCTGCTATGGAAAGTTTTCCCAAAACGCTACAAAGTTCATGGTATCCATCATCCCGTTTACCCATTACCGCCAAAAAAAGGTTAATTTTTGCGGGTGCAAAAACTTTCACCATACCAGCAGATCTCTCTGAAATTCTTTCAACCATTGAAGATCAGTTAAGAATACTCAGCAAAATAAAGAGGGGCGATACAAGAATTGAATTGGCTCAAAAATCTACTCGGGCATGATGGTAGACAAAATGAGCGACTCGTCCCCGGATATTATTCTCGCCCTCGATTTGGAAAATCGTGAGCAAATCAATCAAGTTCTCCAGAAAACTGGTGATCGTTTAAATTGGGTAAAGGTTGGTCTCCAAAGCTTTCTTCGCGAAGGCAAGGCATTAGTCCATGAATTAGCTGATTCTGGCAAAAATATCTTTCTTGATTTAAAATTGCATGACATTCCAAATACTATGGCAAAAGCACTGGAAAGTCTTTCAGAACTTCCTGTAGGTATGATTACGCTCCATGCCGGAGCCGGTCCGGAAGCTCTTGCCCGGTGTTCCCAATTCGCTCGGGAAAATATTCCCAATGTCACCCTGCTTGGAGTAACTGTATTAACATCGACCAATCAACAAGGATTGGAGGCAGTTGGGGTTAAGGACCCGATCGAGGATCAGGTTTTACGCCTGGCCCAGTTGGCGGTGGACCAAGGAATTGGTGGCATTGTTTGTTCCCCTCTCGAACTGCCGCGACTTCGCCAAGCTCTTCCCTCGTCAATAACTCTGGTAACTCCGGGCATTAGACCGGCCAATGCTGATACTGGTGATCAAAAACGGATAATGACTCCCAGACAGGCAAAACTGGCAGGAGCAAACTATCTTGTCATTGGTCGGCCTATCCTCGCCGCCACCGATCCTAAAATGGCCCTCGATTCGATCCTTGAAGAACTTTCAGATTAATTGATCATGGTTGGTGCACTGCTATTAGCCGCTGGTAGTGGAACCCGAATGCAGGGAGAAGTGGAAGATAAACTCCTGCACCCGATTGGCCATTCCAATGCTTTTATGCTCTCCTGTGATGCTTTTTTTCAGGCCCCAAAAATAGACAGTCTGGTAATCGTTCACAAAGACAAATCACAGCTCGCCAAATTAAAGAAATATATAAATATCGTCCTGTCCAATCTCTGCGATATTAAGGACTATGACTTACATTTTGTTGTTGGAGGAGCACAGAGGCAAGACTCTGTGTTGGCAGGAATTCAGGCATTCCCCGAATATATCTCTCATGTATTAGTGCATGATTGTGCCCGGCCATTTATTCGTTCACATACGATTTCTCAAATCGTAAATGAAATTACCAAAGATCGAGCAGTTGCAATAGCAAGACCCCTTCGTGACACTTTACGCGTATGTACTGAAGCTCACAAACAACCTCTTTCCCCCTCGAAAACCCGAACAATCGATCGTGCAAATCATTGGTTGATGGAAACCCCGCAGGGTGCCCCTATCAAATGGCTAAGGCAAGGCCTGGAAAAGGCGAGGCGTGAAGAATTTACAATTACTGATGATATGGCTGCCATCGAACTTCTGGGGCATCCTGTGGGGATGCTCGAACCGGATTATCCCAATCCCAAAATTACCACTCCGGAAGATTTTTCTTACGCCGAATTTCTCTTAAAATCATGAACACACCCACGATACGCATTGGCCATGGGTTTGATCTTCACCAATTGGTGGAAGACAGAAAGTTAATCTTGGGCGGGGTCGAAATCCCCCACCATTTGGGACTGTTAGGTCATTCCGATGCCGACTGTTTAATGCATGCTCTTGCCGACGCCATGCTCGGTGCCCTTGCCCTGCCTGACATTGGTCATCATTTCCCGGATACTGATCCCTCCAATCTGGGAATCGACTCTTCCATCATACTGTCAAAAGTCGTAAGCATGATCCAAGAAAAAGGTTATTTCCCAGGGAATGTAGATCTTACCATCATTGCACAACGTCCAAAATTGGAAGACTATTTGCCCGCTATTCGTACCAACCTTTCATCTATTTTAGGAATAGGCAAAAATTGTATCGGTTTAAAAGCAACCACCCATGAACACATTGGATCCCTTGGACGGGAGGAAGGTATCGCCACACACGCCGTGTGTTTGCTTTTTAAAAAATAAAGTGGCTCGGGGATCAATACTTACACCCCCAGGAGGATGTTAAGCGGATACTAACTGATCAGAAAAAAAACGTTCTATCTCGACCTGGGCATTTTCTGGACTGTCCGAAGCATGAACTACATTGCGCATACGGTCAGTCCCTAAATCTCCACGAATAGTACCTTTGGGTGCAGTGGTCGAATCGGTGGGACCGAGAAGGTCACGCACTCCCTGAACCACATTTTCTCCCTCTAAGATCATCGCAAGTACAGGACGGGAACTCATAAATCCCGCAATTTCAGGGAAGAAGGGTAAGTGGGCAACATGAGCATAATGTTCACGAAGTAAACCATCATTCAATTGAATCATTCGAGTGGCTACTATTGAATAATTCTTTTCTTCAAAGCGTGAAATAACTTTCCCGGCCACTTGTTTTTCCAAGCAGTCGGGTTTGAGAAGTATTAATGTTCTTTCCATTTTGGGATATAATTCCGCCCTATAATAAGCAGAATAATAAAAAAGGCGAGGCGATTACACCCCGCACACAAGAAAGTTGAAGATGACGAAATTATTAGGAGTCTTTATTCTCTTCCTCCTCCTCAGGAGAGGAAACGCCGACTTTCTTCTTCCCTTTCTTAGGCTGTTCAAAACGCAACCCAATTTGCTCATCCTCGTGAAGGAGCACCTTGATAGGCACAGATTTGCGCAAATCTCCGGAAAGCAAAGCCTCGGCTAAATTATCCTCCAGATATTTTTCAACTGCCCGGCGTAAAGGTCGGGCACCCAGCTTATTGTCATATCCATGATCGATAAGAAAGTCTTTCGCTTCCTGGGAAACTTCAAGTTTCAATTTGCGTTCTTTCAAACGCTCAGAAACTTTTTCCAATTCTAGATCGACTATGGACCCCATTTGTTCCTTGAGCAGTTGGCGGAAAATAACAATCTCGGTCAGACGGTTGAGGAATTCGGGCTTAAACACCTTCTTTGCCTCATCCATAATTTTGTCTTTGGTTTTTTCAAAATCCTGTTCCGCATCACCAATTGAAAACCCAAGCGATGTATTACGTTGTAGTATTTCTGCCCCCACATTGGAGGTCATGATGAGAATGGTATTTCGGAAATCGACTTTTCGCCCCAGGCTGTCAGTCAATCGACCGTCTTCAAGAATTTGCAAAAGGATTTGAGCAATATCGGGATGGGCTTTTTCTATCTCATCGAAAAGAATGACTGAATAAGGCTTTCTACGAATAGCCTCGGTTAACTGACCACCCTCATCGTGCCCAACATACCCTGGAGGAGAACCAATCATACGGGAAACCGCATGTTTTTCCATATACTCGGACATATCGATTTGTATCAAAGATTCTTGGTCCCCGAATATTCGTTCGGATAGAACCTTGGCCAAATGAGTTTTCCCCACTCCGGTGGGCCCAAGAAACATAAAGGACCCGATAGGTCTTTTCGGGTCTTTCAGGTCGGCTCGTGAACGGCGCAAGGCTTTGGCCACAACCTGAGTGGCAAAATCCTGACCCACCACCTGTTCACGCAGTTCCTCTTCTAATTTGAGCAATTTCTTGCTCTCTTTCGATTCCATGCGGTTGAGGGGAATGCCCGTCCAGTCTGCAACCACCTGAAGCATATCATCCTCGTTTACTTCGGCCCTGTTTTGCTCCCGGTTTTTCTTCCAGCTTTCAAGGACACGTTCGCGCTTGGCACGAAGTTTCTTTTCCTTGTCTCTTGCTTCTGCTGCATCTTCAAAATTTTGGTCAGATATAGCACTTTCTTTGAGTGCACAGACTTCTTTGATCTCATCCGACAGGTCTTCAATTTCCTGAGGACGCTTCATTGACTCCATGCGGGAACGTGCCCCAGCCTCATCGATTGCATCAATGGCTTTGTCAGGCAGAAACTTGCCTGTAACATAACGATCGGTCAATTTGGCCGCAGCCTCCAAGGCTTTGTCTGTGTAAGTAACATTGTGGTGATCCTCATATTTCGACCGNATACCGTGCAAAATCTTCACGGTGTCATCAATCGAGGGGGCCTCCACTTTGACTGACTGAAACCTCCGATCCAATGCNGAGTCTTTTTCTATATATTTCCGGTATTCCGCAAGAGTAGTAGCCCCAATGCATTGGAGTTCGCCACGGCTCANTGCGGGTTTGAAAATATTGGATGCATCCATGGCTCCCTCAGCCGCACCTGCCCCGACAATCGTGTGCAATTCATCAATGAAAATTATGATGTTTTTGGATTTCCGAAGTTCATCCATCACCGCTTTGATTCGTTCCTCAAATTGCCCACGGTATTTAGTGCCAGCAACCATGAGAGCGAGGTCAAGAGTTACCACCTTTTTATCGATCAAGTTTTCAGGTACCAACCCACCGGCAATTTGCTGAGCCANCCCTTCGACTATTGCAGTCTTGCCCACTCCTGCCTCTCCGATAAGAACCGGGTTATTTTTGGTCCTACGGCAAAGTACTTGGGTAACTCTGCGAATTTCAGATGCTCGTCCCACCACAGGATCAAGTTCCCCCTTTTTTGCAAGTTCGGTAAGATCCCGCCCGAATGCCTTGAGTGCAGGAGTTTTTACATCTTTCCCCTTCTCCTCTGGTTCATCTCCATCGCCACCAACAACGGAGGATTCTTTTTCTTCACTCGAGGCAAAATTTGGGTCTAATTCGGAAAGGATTTCATTCCTGCAACGATCCACATCCACATCCAAGGATTTGAGAACTCGAGCAGCAACACCCTCTCCTTCNCGTAACAAACCAAGCAATATGTGCTCGGTTCCCACATAGCTATGATTGAGAGACTTGGCTTCTTTTCCAGCAAGTGCCAGCACCTTTTTAACCCGTGGAGTGTAGGGAATATTACCAGAAGGTTTCGCTTCAGGCCCNAGGCCTACCTGTTCNTCAACAGCCTGTCTTACAGTATCTAAGTCCAGGCCCATCTTTTGGAGGACATTTACCGCCACGCCCTGCCCAAGATTTATTAACCCAAGCAGGAGGTGCTCAGTTCCTATGTAGTTGTGNTGAAACCGGTCTGCTTCTTTTCGTGCCAGGGCGAGCACTTGTTGGGCTCTCGGTGTGAANTTGCTCATTGGTTCGGACATGACTATAGATTATGGTTAGAAGGTGGTTAGTCAACTTGGGCATCCAAGTTTAATTGGGGCATTCGCATAAATTCCTTGCGCAGAGTTTCGGCACGCAGGTGATCGCGCTCACTAGGCTCAATCGGTTTACCTGCGGAAAGTTGAACATGACCAGGTTGGACCTCAATAAACATACGGTCGGCAAGGGCACGAAACTTTTCGGGAAGGTATCCAAAATCTGTTGCCAAACGAATAAGGGAAAGATGGTCCATCGCCTCTGAACTTTGTATGAGATAACAATTTTTGAGTGATCCCATGGCCCGGCTAATTTTGTCCACTAAGCGAATTCCATCATCTTCCATCAGTTTTTCCCGGGCCATTTTTTCCTGATANACAANNTTTTCAAGGGTTTCTTGCAAACGNTCCAAAATTACTGATTCCGACTCCCCTAAAGTTTGTTGGTTGGATATTTGAAAAATGCTCCCGCTTGCATCGGAACCCTCGCCAAAAAGGCCACGAACTGCAATTCCGAGATGATTGACTGCGTTAATCACCTTGTCCATGTTCTTGGACAATACCAAACCGGGCAGGTGCATCATTACAGAAGCTCGCATACCTGTGCCTAAATTGGTCGGACAGGCAGTCAAAAAACCGAGCTGTGTATCGAATGCGTAATCCAAATTGGATTCAATCCCAGAATCAAGCGTATCTGCAAGTTTCCAAACTTTCTTGAAATTCAGNCCATTGGTAAGAACTTGAATTCTCAAATGGTCTTCTTCGTTAACCATGACACTGCACGAACGATCATCTGACAAAACTACGCCTCCGGACTCGTCTGATTGAGAAAGTTCGAGGCTAATCAAGTGTTTCTCAACTAGTATTTGCCGGTCTAACTCGCTCAATTCGTCTAGTTCCACAGATGTGCAAGCTTTTAGATTTTTAACTTTCCCCAAAGCATTCATACACTTGGAAAGAACCGCTTTTTTCTGGCCGGACTGGGCACGCCCTGGAAAAGGAAACTCCCTAAGGTTTCTGGCAAGTCTTACCCGGGTACTCAGGGCAATCGGACAGGGCTTGGGCAACCTGCCTTTGGATTTGGAAAAAAAGAGGTCGTGAAACATGGTTTGCTTATGAGGTCGGGGAACTTTGGGACTGTAGTTTTTTTAGACGGTCACGAAGTTCCGCTGCTTTTTCATAATTTTCTTCTTCCACTGCTTGGTGAAGGGCTTGGCGAAGTGATTCCTCGCTTTCAACCGGGCTTTTTTCCTCAACAATACGAGNGGGTATTTTCCCCAAATGATTGNTACCAGCATGCATNCCGTCGAGTAGTGGTTCCAAAACAGGACGGAAGACATGATAACATGCCTCACAACCCAATCGACCACCCTTCTTAAAGTCCTGATGGGTGGTTCCACAGCTTTCGCATGTCATTGATGCAGTGGAAGAATCCACCTTCGGTTGATCGTCCAACAGATTTCCTATGGATAGATTGTCTGGGTTTGTTACCCCCTTTTCCTGTGCACAAGACTCGCACAAATCCATCTTATGCATTTGACCATTAATAATTTGTGTTAAATGCACGGTCGCCTGACTATCACAGTGATGACACTTCATAAANTTTCAATAAGACTTAATANTTCCTTAATATACCCTGTGCACACAGAAATTACAACGCAGATGACGCGCCAATTAGCCAGATCTTAAAACTTGGTAAATTTTCTCTCAATCTGTCCCGTTCAAAAGCACACCATCCGTTTTGACGGAATCCCTAAAGAGGTTGATCAATTTTTGAGTCACTACCCCGGGATTGCCATCTCCAATCGTTCGATGATCAACCTCCACACATGGAATAACTTCCGCAGCAGTGCCAGTCAGAAAACATTCGTCTGCAATCCACAAATCATACCTCGTGAGAGCCTGCTCTTTGACCACAATTCCTATATTATTTGCGATATCCATGACCGCCGCCCGGGTAATACCACGTAACGAACCAGCATCCAATGGAGGAGTATAAAGAATGTCCTTACGAATGATAAAAACATTATCCCCAGTACACTCCGCAATTTCACCTTTATCATTNAGCATCAAAGCTTCGAGAAAGCCCACTCGCTTGGCCTCGATCTTGGCCAGAATATTATTCAGATAATTTAAGCTCTTTACTGCGGGNGGCAGNGCCGAAGCATTGATTCGGCGTGTGGGAACAGATATNATTTTAAGTCCGTTTTCNTAGAGCTCTTCCGGATATAGTTGTATATTATCGGCGATGATNATCACACTTTGCGGACCACAACCATCGGGGGTAAGACCGAGGTGNCCTGGCCCACGGGTCACAATCAACCGTATATATCCATTTTCCAGGTTATTCTGCCGGCAAGTCTCACAGACTGCTTCGGCGAATTCTGTCCGGCTCATGGGCATTTCCAAAAGGATTGCCTTGGCCGACTGCTCTAATCTTTCTAGATGTTCGTCCAGTTTGTAAACACATCCATCATACAAACGAATCCCCTCAAACACACCATCCCCGTAGAGCAAACCGTGATCGAATACCGAAACCTTCGCATCCTCTTTTTCAACAAATTCTCCGTTTAAATAAATTTTCATCTTCCGAGTTATTCCATGAACAAAAGATTCCACCTTGGCGAGTGCCAAGAAAAAATNTTATTCACCGGTTAGCAATCAGNTTGTCGACAACCGCCGGATCGGCAAGAGTCGAGGTATCTCCAATCTGATCAGTCTCATTTGTGGAAATTTTGCGTAAAATCCTCCTCATTATTTTGCCAGATCTCGTCTTGGGCAGGGCTGGAGCCCAATGGATAACATCGGGTGTGGCAATCGGTCCGATGACTGAACGAACCTGCTGTTTTAGTTCTCCCCGCAATTCCTCGGTGTATTCCTGTCCGGCGTTGAGGGTAACATAAGCATAAATTCCTTCCCCTTTTACTTCATGAGGAAATCCGACCACAGCAGCTTCTGCCACGGCGGAGTGAGCAACCAGTGCACTTTCCACTTCTGCCGTGCCCATACGGTGACCGGATACATTGATCACATCGTCCACACGGCCAGTAATCCAGTAATATCCATCCTCGTCCCGCCGGCATCCATCACCAGTAAAATAATATCCTTTATACTGATCAAAATAAGTATCCTCAAAGCGCTTGTGGTCACCATAAACCGTACGCATCTGCCCAGGCCAAGGCTCTNCCATTGCCAGTACTCCACTGACTCCATTGCCTTCAATCTGCTCGCCCGACTGGGCATCGAGCAGGACAGGTTTGACCCCAAAAAAAGGAAAGGTTGCGGACCCCGGTTTGAGAGGAGTCGCTCCGGGTAGTGGGGTAATCAGGATCCCACCGGTCTCGGTCTGCCACCAGGTATCAACAATCGGACATCTCTCTTTGCCAGCATTTCGGTGATACCATCTCCACGCCTCAGGATTGATCGGTTCGCCCACACTTCCGAGAATGCGCAGACTTGGCATATCGTACTTGCTTGGCCACTCCTCCCCGGCGGCAGCAATTGCCCGGATAGCGGTGGGTGCGGTATAAAACTGGTTCACTTTCCATTTCTCAATCACCTGCCAATAACGGTCCGGATTTGGATANGTCGGAATACTCTCAAACATCGTAGTTGTAGCTCCATTGGCTAAAGGACCATAAACGATGTAAGAGTGCCCGGTNATCCACCCGATATCCGCAGCACAAAAATAAATATCCTCCTCGTGATAATCAAAAATGTATTTGTGNGTCACTGCNGTNTANACCATGTAACCTCCAGTNGTGTGCAGGACTCCCTTTGGCTGCCCGGTTGAACCCGAGGTGTAGAGAATGAAAAGCGGGTCCTCCGCATCCATCTCCTCGCATGGACAATCGGCAGATGCACCAGCCATCGCCTCGTCCCACCACAGGTCTCTACCTTCCTGCATCTTACAGGCAATCCCAGAATCTTCCGACACCCGGCGGACCACAATACAGGTTTCTACCGGCTCGCCCATCCGCTCGCCGGCACTGGACATTGCCTGATCGGCATTCGGCTTCATTGGAATCGCNTTGGCACCACGGAAGGTACCGTTNGCAGTGATNAAAGTTTTACAGTTGGAATCTACAATCCGGTCTGCCAATGCCTCCGCGGAGAATCCACCAAAAACAACGGAATGCACCGCCCCAATCCGGGCACAGGCGAGCATAGCAACAGCTGCTTCCGTAACCATGGGCATATAGATGGATACCCGGTCGCCCTTCTTTACTCCTCTGCTCTTCAATACATTGGCAAATTTACTAACCTGCTCGTGTAATTGCCGGTAAGAAAGGGTGGCATCCTCTCCTGGTTCATTACCTTCCCAAATGATAGCGGTCTTGTCACCACGGGCTTCGAGGTGTCGGTCCACACAATTGTAACAGGCATTGGTCTTGGCCCCACTGAACCACTCCACTGAAACAGGCCCTTTTCGCCGGTCATAGTTGTATGAGCGTACCTTCTCCCATTTTTTGAACCAATGGAAATCATCGGCTACTTCACTCCAAAATCCTTCTGGATCGGAAATGCTTCGATCATACATAGCCTGATATTCCTGATGACTTTTAATAAACGCCCCTTGGGAGGCTGCTTGGGGTGGCTGGACGATTTCACTGGTTGAAGGATCGGACATGGCGTTTTTGGCTGTAAGTATTAAATAAAATTATATCTGGGCTATATATTTTTTGAAGTTAGGAAATTGCCCCCCGCTTGTCGATGTGCTTTTGATATAGGCTTTATTATTGTTCGACATGCTTACCTCCGAGTTGGAATTTGACCTACCTTCTGATCGCATTGCTCAGTCCCCGAGCGATCGGCGCGATGGTTCCCGTCTGTTGGTTTACCAGCGTGAAACCGGCTGTGTTTTCCATCATCACTTCCACGAACTTCCAAAACTCCTACCTGCAAAATTGTCTATTTTGCGAAATGATGTGTCTGTATTGAAGGCCCGCCTTCCTGGCTATCGCCCCACCGGAGGTTCAGTCGAATGCCTGCTCCTAAGACCGGCAGATCCACCCGAGACCACCTGGCGATGCCTCCTCAAACCTGGTGGTAAGACCGCCAAAGCGGGAACTTTTCGATTGGATGGTGAGTATCAGGCAGAAGTATTGGAAAGCCTGCCCTCCGGTGAATACCTAATTCGGTTCACTCTCCCCAAAGACGAGGATGCCCCTTCTCTTGCCCAACGTATCGGCTCTCTGCCCCTTCCTCCCTATGTCCGTCGCCCGGCCGGCCATGCTGATGAGGAACGATACCAGACCGTTTATGCAAAAGACAAAAATCGTACTGCGGTCGCCGCTCCCACCGCCGGTTTACACTTCACCCCTGAACTGATTGATCAGTTACTTGCAGATGGTCACAATATCCATGACCTTACCTTATCCGTAGGTCTGGGTACCTTCCGCCCGATTGAAACGGATCGGGTCGAAGATCACCCAATGCATGCAGAGGAATATTTTCTATCGCCGGCTACTAAATCGGTCTTGAGAGATAAGTCCGCAAAAAAACTGGCGATCGGTACGACCTGTGTCCGTGCCATTGAGCACTATCTTGGCGGACAAGACAGCTCCCCGGACTTGCCCACCCGTGCGGAGGCACAATTATTCATTCGCCCATCCTACGAGTTTTTAGGGATTGATCATTTGCTGACCAACTTTCACCTACCCGGGTCCACCTTGCTTTGCCTGGTTGCAGCATTCCTAAGCCCCGGCCAATCAGATGGGCTGGATAAACTTAAGGAACTCTATGCAGATGCCATTTCCAAAGAGTACCGCTTTTTTTCTTATGGGGATGCCATGCTTATTCTTTGATCTAGATAATATTTGCAACTATCCCTATTAGGTTACCATGAAAACATTCACCCTATTTCTTGTTCTTGCTCCCCTGGCTCTTTTGGCCACTCAGACCAAACAGCCCAATGTACTCTTCATACTAGTAGACGATCTCGGTGCCATGGATTTGACTAACGAGGGATCCACTTTTTACGAAACCCCAAACATCGACCGCATTGCCAATGAGGGCATGAAGTTCACACGCGGGTATGCCACATGCCAGGTATGCAGTCCATCCCGTGCCAGTATCCTGACCGGTAAATATCCAACCAACCATGGCATTACCCAGTATATTGGGGGACCATCGGGCGAGGCTCACCGCAAAAAAGGCCGGCACGACAGCCATCTTCCCCCCCAGTATGAAAGAAATTTGCGGGCATCCGAAATTACCCTCGCCGAAGCGATGAGAGATGCGGGCTATAATACCTTTTTTGCGGGTAAGTGGCACTTGGGAAGCAAGGGTTCCTGGCCCACCGATCATGGGTTTGAAATTAATAAGGGTGGCTGGGATGTGGGCGGACCAAGAGGTGGTTTTTTCTCCCCCTATAACAACCCCAATCTTAAGAACGGACCAGATGGAGAATCCCTTACCATCCGGCTGGGTCAGGAAACTGCAAACTTTATCCAATCACAAAAGAACAGCGAACAGCCCTTTCTTGCCTATCTTTCCTATTACACTGTGCATGCCCCCATTCAGACCACGGAATCCCTCTACAAGAAATATCGGGCAAAAGCAAAAAAGATGGGATTAGACAAGGTGGAGGAGCGCTACCTTTTTGACCGTCGCTTAAATGTAAGACAGACACAGGACAACCCTGTATATGCGGGGATGATGGAACAACTCGATCAATCCGTGGGCATCGTGCTCGCCAAGCTCGATGAGCTAGGCATCGCTGATAATACTGTTGTCTGCTTCACTTCAGATAATGGGGGCGTCTCATCCGGGGATGCTTATGCCACCTCCAACCTTCCCCTGCGTGGGGGCAAGGGCCGCCAGTGGGAAGGAGGCATCCGTGAACCATATTATTTGAAAGCTCCTGGTCTTGCCAAGGCAGGAAGCCAGACAAATGTTCTCGCCAGCGGGATCGACTGGTACCCCACCCTTTTGGACATCTGCGGGATCGAACTCCCCAGGGAACAAAAAGTAGATGGTATAAGCCTTGTACCCGCCCTCAGGAAGCAATCTATGCCAGATCGTCCGCTCTACTGGCACTATCCCCATTATGGCAACCAGGGCGGAGAGCCCAGTTCCATCATTATGCAGGGAGATTGGAAACTAATCCATTACCTGGAAAGTGGACGGGATGAACTTTATGATCTAGGGAAGGATCTTGGAGAGCAAAACAATCTAGCAGACAAGTACCCTAAAAAGGCCAAGAAAATGCGTGTCCAGCTTGATCAATGGCTCAAAAAAAACAAAGCTACCTTCCCCACACCTGATCCCCAATTTGATTCCACCAAGCGCGATGCCCGCTGGGAACATATGAAAACAAATGTCAAAAAAGGAATGGAACAAAAAGCCGCCCGCTATTTTGATGATAACTTTGTTCCCAATAAAACCTGGTGGGGGAGCTCAGTAAAGTAAGAGTGAAAAGTGCAGGCAGAATCGTGAAGTATTTTTTACCAAATCCTAAGAATTTATTATGAGTCAATTTATTGCAATGAACCGGTTCAAGATCGTGCCCGGTATGGAATCTGAATTCGAGGGCATCTGGAAAACCCGTAATACCTACCTGGAGGATGTTCCCGGATTTATCAGGTTTAATTTAGTGAAAGGACCAAAGCGGGAAGATCATGTGCTTTACGCCTCCCATACTCTCTGGGCATCGGAACAAGATTTCGAGGCATGGACAAAATCAGAAGCCTTCCGCAAGGCTCACGAGGGTGCCGGCAGTCGCGGGCACTTATACCTTGGACATCCCGACTTTGAGGGGTTCACCATAGTCGAAGGAGCCAGCGTTGGATAGATAAATTTTTTGTTAGTTTGAGAGGAAAGTGATGACAACTTTTCCATGACCAACATTGACTCCCGCAGAATTACTTTGGTTAGTTCCTGAGTTATAGGAACCAGCACCATAATGGGGATAATTAGTAGTGTATTGATTAGTATTTGGCGCTTTTCCACCGTGGTAACCACCTCCACCACCACCTTCATACAAGGAACCACCACCACCACCAAATCCTCCGTCTGCATAGTTAGAGCTATTTCTCAATCCACCCACTCCTCCATTTGTGAAAGATTGACCACCAGTAGAGTCTGAATAATTTGCACCATTCGTAGACAAACCGCCGCCACCACTGCCCCGGCCTCCAACGGCACCACCTGCGGTTGTGCCATTATTGGTAGCCTGTCCATCAGGGCCATTTGTGGTCCAACTTCCCCAATTCTCTCCATTCCCACCTGCAGCAACAATTATAGGTGAATTTGTGGACGCATTGTAGACAAAACTTCCTCCACCGCCACCACCAGCTTTGCTGCTCGTTGAATTTCCCGTTCCACCCAGTTGCCCCACCAGTATTTTTAAAACATGATTGCCGGTCAAAGTGAAGTGCCCAGACATTCTGGCTCCATTACCGGGCCTTGTGGCGTTTTGAGGATCATCACCTTCACCACCGCTTGCTCCCCATGCCTCAATTTTATAAGTTCCGCTTAAAGGAAGGGTCCATTCCTGGATGCCCTGTGTATTTATGGTAACCGCATTTTCAAGGGTGGTTCCGGAATATGCCGACCCAATCTGGGTCTGTGTGGGTCCGTTTCTTCCAGTTGCCCCAGCATTTGTAAAGGTCCATGGCCCCGCTGGTTGTACGCTTACTGAACGGGTTATATTTGCCTCGTTACCAGCAGCATCCGCTACGGAATATACCACCGAATAAGTACCGGATGTATTCACATCGACACTTCCGGAAATTAAAACATTTGATGTGAGATTACCGTCCACCGTGTCATTTGCTTCGTAACCTGGGTCTGTCCATGCAGAGTTTAGTCCGTGAGTATAACTGGTACCACCAGCTAAATAAATCGAAGGATTAGTGGTATCCACAACCGAAACGGTCCGGGTAATGGAATTTTGATTACCTCCTGCATCCGTTACTGAATATGTCACAGTGCGTTGGCCAACAGATGACACATTGAAATCTGCACCTGTTACCACCACAGACCCATTAAGATCATTCCCCAATGCATCGGTAGCAGAGGCCCCGGCATCGGCGTAAGGAGTGCCAGCCTCGTGTGTAATGTTTGCAGAACCGTTAACAGAAATTGTGGGCAAAGCCGTCGCCACAGACAAAGTGACAGGTTGTGAGGTAACACTGCCCCAGTCGTTAGATATAATCAGGGTATAGTTACCCTCATTCAAACTTGCATTTAAGTCCTGCAAGGAAAGAGTGGGCTGTGTAGCTCCCTCTATCGCTACTCCGTTTCTGTACCATTGATAGCTCATAAATTTCCCACTGGCCTGAACAGACAGACTGGTTGAATCTCCCTGCAGGATGGAAAGCGATGTTGGAACAGAAGTAATTTCCGGGAGAAAATACCGGGTGAGATTAGGATGCAACGATCCGGGAGTTATTGAACCA
>NYYP01000030.1 GCA_002686835.1 Opitutia bacterium
ATTGATATACCTTGTTTTTGGAAACCGGTTTGCCGTCGATGATTCCGGCCCGTGATTTTTTTACTAGTGCTTGTACTCTTGGGTTTTCGGCGGCAGGCAAAGTAAGCTCTGGTGTCCGCGAGGGATCGTAATTTTCTACCTTACGCTTGGAAAACATAAGCCCCGCAATTTTTTCAGATGGCAAACGGGGAGAAATCTCCAAACTCGATGCCAGTCGACATGCCTGAGTCATCGCCTTAGTGGTCTGTGTCTTGCGTTGATCGATCTGTTCCTCAGTGACCAAACCAGCATCAATGATTTCCTTGGCATATGCCTCCAATGGATCGATTGCCTGCCAGGCCTCGATCTCTTCCTTAATCCGGTAAGAGGATGCATCGGATGGAGAGTGACCCGAATATCGGTAAGTGATTGTTTCAAGCAACACCGGACCGTCTCCTTGCTCCAGCAATGCTTTCTTGCGCTTAATCGCATCGGCCACGGCCAGAGGATTATATCCATCCACCCGCTCGGCATGCATGGAGTCTGGGTTTACCCCCGCCCCTACTCTGGCAAGAAAATCAAATGCCATGGTTTCCCCGGCAGTCTGTCCGCCCATGCCATAGAAATTATTCATGAAATTGAAAATGATTGGAAGTCCACCCTTCATCGAATCATCCCACAATTCATGGAACTGTCGCATGGATGCAAAATTCATGGCTTCCCAGGTCGGTCCGCACCCCATCGATGCATCACCCACATTGGAAATCACAATGCCTTGCTTACGGTTACACTTTTTGAATAAAGAGGCACCCATGGCAATATCGGCAGATCCACCGACAATTGCATTGTTGGGCAGAATACCAAACGGGGTAAAGAAGGCGTGCATTGATCCGCCTAATCCACGGTTAAATCCATTGGCCCGGCCAAACACCTCAGCCAAAGCACCATAGAGCAAGAAATTACGGGCAAGTTCTTTGATATTTTCTGCTCCCTCCTTTTCAACTACCCGAAAACAATCCCCATCAAGAAAGTTTTTCATCACATCCATAAGGGTGTCTTCGTCTAACTTACGGATTGAGGACATCCCCTTGGCCAAAATCTCCCCGTGTGAACGGTGGGAACCCAGAATGTGGTCATCTACTCCGAGCAGAAAAGCCTGGCCTACAGCCGATGCTTCCTGACCAATGGAAAGGTGGGCTGGTCCCTTGTGATCATACTCAATCCCCTCGTAGGATCCCTGAGTCTTGATGCTCTGGAGCATACTTTCAAACTCGCGAATGAGCAGCATGTCTTCATAGATACCAATTAAAGCTTCCGCCCCGTAGGCTTCCACTTCATTTTTGATATCATTCTTATATTGATTGAGTGGTACTTCCTTGAAGGGGACAATACCCGCTTTACGTTCCTTGGCAGGTTCGACGATTTGTGACTTAGGCATGACGAATGGGTGTTAAAGGATTAGTTGATAAAATATTTTCGATTGGGTTAGCGGACTGCCATGAATACATCCTTGATGATTTCAGATGTGGTCGGGTGAGGAAATACAACCTCTTCGATCTCTTCTTCCCGCAGTTCAGTCTCCAGCATAGCCGTTGCCCCAAAGATCATTTCCGAACAGGCTCCCCCGACCATGTGCACACCGAGCAAGCGGTTGGTTTCTTTTTCCAGGACAACTTTGCAAAGGCCTGCTTCATCAGGATTTTCGGCAATGTAGCGGGCATTAATGGCCATGGGAATACGGCCAGAACGGGTCTTTATTCCACGCTCTTCGGCTTCTTCTTTGGTCAGGCCAACAACTGCCACTTCCGGGCTGGTGTAAACCACTGCGGGCATTGCATCATAGCGCATGCGATCGGTCCGGCCACTAATATTATTTACCACCACCTCGGCCATCCGGCTTGCAGCATGGGCCAACCAGGCACGCCCGGTCACATCTCCAGCTGCCCAGACTCCGGGCAAATTGGTCGCTCCACGATCATCCACTTTGATTCCACGGGGAGAGAATTCCAATCCGATATCCTCAAGTCCAAGGTCGGAAACATTGGGCCGGCGACCAGTCGCCACCAACACGAGATCGCCCTCGATTTTCTTGCTTTGCGAACCATCATTGTAGGTAACAGTGGACTTTCCGATTTCTTCCACTTTGGATCCAAGTTGAAATTCTACGCCTTTCTTTTCCAGTTCAGTCCGTAGCGTGGCAGAAATTTCTGCATCCAAATTCGGGCAGATTTCCGGCATTGCCTCCAGCACAGTTACCGGAACATCAACCGATGCATACATACAGGCAAATTCACAACCAATTACCCCACCACCCACAACAATCAAACGCTTGGGCAAGGACTCTCGGTTTAAAATACCAGTGGAATCAACCACATGGTCCTGATCGATACCGGGAATGGGAGGAACTGCGGGCGAAGAACCAGTGCAGATCAAAATATTGTCGGCCTCATGCTCTTCTCCATTAATTACGATCTTACGGTTTTGTTGAAGAACCGCTTCGCCCTCTATCACATCGACCTTGTATTTCTTCATCAGTCCGGCAATCCCATCGCGCATCTTGTCCATTACCCCATTCTTATGGGCATGGGCCTTGGGAAAGTCGAAGCTCAGTCCGTCCACACTTACCCCAAAGACAGAGCCGTGCTTGGCATGATGATAGGTCTTGGCGGCCTGTAGCAATGTCTTCGAGGGAACACATCCTTCATTAAGGCATACACCTCCGAGCTTTTTCTTTTCCACCAGCAAGGTCTTGAGACCCGCACCGGCGGCTTTCTTGGCAGCGACGTACCCAGCGGGTCCGGCTCCGATAACTGCAAAATCGTATTTCATTTCTTCTATTGTGGAACTATCTAGTTTTAGAGGTTTGTTAAAGTTGGGGTTTAAGCACCTGGATTGTTTTCCAATCGTTCAACCAGCGATTGTAGAAAGCGGGCAGCCGGTGCACCATCGACTGCCTGGTGATCGATGGTCAGACTGAGGGGCAAAGTATCAACATGTTCGATCTCCCCATTCTCAGTACGCTTAGGCTTGAGTACAATTCCTCCCACTCCAAGGATGGCAACTTCAGGGGCATTGAGAACCGGGGTAAAGGTTTCCACGCCCAGCATGCCCAGATTAGTAAGGGTAAAGGATCCACCACTAAGGTTGTCCGGAGAAATGGTTCCCTCCCGGCAGGCACCGGCCAGGTTTTTCACTTCAGCTGAGATTTGCTCGATTGATTGATCAGATGCATCTTTGATTACCGGAACAAGCAAACCCTTGGGCGTATCCACCGCAACTCCGAGGTGAACTTTTTCAAAAGTGGCAATTCGNTCGCCCAGAAAGTGTGCATTGAGGTCTGGATGNTCCTTGAGCGACTGGACAATGGCATGGGCAATGACATCATTAAGCGATACTTTGGACTGGCCCGNATCGAGGCGCTGCTTGCGGTATGCCTGGGCATTNGTCAGTTCAAAAGAAGCATGTAAGGTTAATTGGGCCGTACTGCTGAGAGATTGAATCATGCGCTCAGCGATTACCTTGCGGATGCCCTTGACCGCAGTGATTTCCGCACCCTCCACTGAGCCAGGCACTTTAAGATCCTGCGAACGAACCATGCCTGCCAGGCCGCTTCCACGGGCAGGACTTTCCAAATCCTCAGACAATGAGCGGGCGCGGGCAGTCGCGGACAAACGCGGACGACCGCTTATTGCAGCCTCCACATCCCGCTCGATCACACGACCACTTGGACCTGAACCGGGCAGGGATTCCGCATCTATTCCATGCTTATGAGCCAAACGACGGGCTCGGGGACTCACCCCAGAACTTGCCGAAATTGAACCGGTAGGTGCCGATGCCTCGGTGGGGGCAACTGAGGCAGCAGTTGGCTGAGGAGCAGCTTCCGTTGCGGTCGGTGCGGCTGACTCAGGTGCAGGTGCCGGGGCACTGCTTTGTCCTTCCGGGCGAAATTCCTCCACATCTTCTCCCTCGTTCCCGATGGCGGCAACATTAGCGAGTACAGGCACGTCATCATCGGCTTCCCAAAACAAAGCAAGCACGGTACCGGATGCGGTCGACTCAAGATCGAAGCTCGCCTTGTCGGTCTCGATAACTGCGAGCACATCGCCCTCTGCAACTTGATCGCCTACATTCACTTTCCATTCAGTAAGGATACAACTCTCCACTGATTGTCCCTGGCGGGGCATAATTACGGGTGTGGCCATGTTTTTTTATTCTTCTCCGTGTGTAAGGGTTTTAAGATAAGTGGTTAAAAATATTTTAAACTGCTATAACCTTGATTCCCCGTTTGGGCAAAGACTTCGCATAGCTTGGGGACAGTTTTTGATCAGTGATTAAAAGATCAATATTATCAAGATCAGAAAACCTGGCGAAACAGACTTTTTCTGCTTTGCTTGAATCAGCCAACAAAATGACCTGACCTGCCTGCTCGGCAACAATCTCGTTGGAATATGCCTCATTGGGGTCGGTGGTGGTAAGCCCGTTCTTTAAGCAAAATCCCATGGTGCCCATAAAGGCTTTGTCCACATGCACCTGGGCAAGAACAGCCGATGTCAACGGACCAACCATGGTTTGGCTGATCCGGCGCAGTTCTCCACCGATTAAAATCACCCGCGGTCCAGAATCGGCCAACTCAATCGCAGCCTGCAGGGAATTGGTGACCACGGTAAGATCTGTCCGGTTATGAAGGAGTCGGGCCAGAAACAAGGTTGTGCTGCCACCATTTAAATAAATGGCTTCGTCCGGTTCGATTAAAGAATAAGCTTCCTCTGCAATCCTTTGCTTATCCTTGGCAGCGAGGTTGGTCTTGTTCTCAAAGACTGGTTCCTCCAGACGACTCTCCATCGAAACCGCACCCCCGTGTACCCGGCGAATTTTCCCCTGCTCCTCGAGGATTTCCAAATCCCGGCGAATAGTAGCAACAGACACATCAAGGGATTTGCGCAAATCCTCCACCCGGGCAACCCCACCCTCGCGCAACATCTGGCGCAAACGCTCTCGGCGCTGGGGGGCAAGGGCTGGAATATTGTCTAATATCATAGAGGCAAGTGATTGAATTTGATCGATTTTGAACGAAATGCAACCATTGAATGGCAAGAATCACTCAATTTCGATCAAGTAATCAAGTTAGGCAAATTAAGAAAGACCAGGAAAAGAATCAGGAAACCAGCAAGGAAAGGATTTCATCTTTTTCTTGCCGGTCAGCGGAGGAGGGCCAGATCTTGTTGAGGAGTCGATCAGGCAAACAATCCTCCTCACCAGCCGCCCGAGCCAGGGCAACCTTGATACCCTCCGCCAAATNAATCGGTTTTATCTCCGCTTCNAGGCATAAACGCATAGCTCCGATCAGGCGGTCTTCCCAGCCAAGTTTACGCATAGGGTCACGGGTAACCCGTTCGATGGGATCATTGAGGAATGGATTAACCATCCGTTGAAGAGCATCCTTGGCATATTCGGTTATTCCATCCTCGGAAAAAAGCGGGTCTCCAAGATGACCATGAGCATGTATGAGCCCTGGTCCGACTTCCTTTTGAAAAACTTCCAGGGCACGGCGCATCAGATCATCCCGCCCTCCCACTTCGCTCATCAATACCATACCCTCACTTTGGGCAAGGTAGCCCAGCCATGCATGAACGGCATTGTGCCCCAGAAATTTTGTCTGGGCAAATGGATCAAGTCGGTGTTTGGGCAGAAGCGAGGTAATCCCGCGCTTGAATCCAACCGGTGTATGATCCTCCACCAGTATACGGTCATAAGCCTCAACCAGAATGGCATGTGATGCCCCTGGAAACATCGGTACTAATTGCTCCACTTCGATCCGGTTTTTATCTTGAACAACCGAGCACATTTTGGGGATTACTGTTTCTGAAAATACTGCCTTATTCCCAAAACCTGCCGGTGCATGATCCCAACAGAATGCTTCCAACCGGGTAGCTGCCCGGGAATCATTCTCTGCCGCATAGACCACGGCGGGAGGAAGACCGGGGCGTTTGGATTTGCGAGTCAGTCCTTCGGCAAGCAGACGGGCAACCGGGGCAGGCTCAGTATCATAAAGATGAAAACTGGGCAGGGCGGTCGCCAGTTCGCCAGCCTCGGCAATTGCATGGACAAGGATTTCCCGATCATCTGCCAAGGTTGGGTTAAGCACCTCAATTCCATCCACCGTGACAAATTCCACCCGGTCAGCATGGGCAATGTTAAAACTGTAAGATCCCTTGTTTGCCCGTACACCCTCAATAATTTCGGGCTCGATTTCGGCCACGACCAAGCGGTCGAAATTTCCCGAATTTTCAGCAAAAGGAAGAAACAATCCCCCTTGAATTGCTCCAAAGCCAAATCCGACATAGGAGCCTGGCATAATTAAAAGAGGTTCAGGATCTACCCATTGCCTCACTGGCAAGGGACAATACTTGTTGAGGATTCATTTCATGATCGAGACGATCAAGCAGAGCATTTTCTCCTCTCGGAGAAAATACTTTTCCAAATTCCGCATAAAAGGCGTTCTTGCTATGAACATCCGANAANTTTCCTGCTGCCCAGTCGCTTAGGTACCCCATACCTCTTCCTTTTTGAAGGGTGGAATGGGCATGAAGTATACGCCCCCCGGCAAGGAAAGAATCCCGGTGGGGATTGAGCTCGGCAGAATCAAAATCATCCACGAATTTTTGGCCAGGGCTATTCATTTCCGTTCCCCCGATCAAAGGAAGTCCAAGATCTTCAGTCAAACGGATTACATGTTGCAGGTTAGCCAGTTTCTGATCAGGCGAGTTTGGAGTGTAATTGCGGTCAGGAATAATATTAAATGCGACCGCACCGGTGGAGCGGGAAACTTCCACCAATTCTTCGATCGCTGCTTCACCATCGGAAGTACCATCGAGCCATGTAATGGTGGGCAATGCCCCGCAGAGCAGAACAAATTTATTCATATCTGCCATTTTGGGAAAAGAGCCAGAGTCCGGTTGCACATACCCAACGCCTCCCTTTTTCATGGTCTTGGCCCGGATTAAATCCGTAATCGCCCGACCATCAGGCAGTTCCTTCAAGTCATCCGGGGATACTCCCAGTTTTTCTCCCCAGAATGAACGCAGGGCAGCTTCCTTTGGATATTGCACCGCTGCCTTACGGGCGTAGGCAAGACAAAGGTGACGCTCGGTTGCGTTTCCCTCTGGAGTAAGCGGTTCGACATCCGCCTCATAATCAAGGACCAAAGGATCGAGGTAGGCATTCACCCGGTCAGCCATCGCCCGGTTACGGGTCTGGGATGTTTGGCCCATGCTGTCCAGAAATTCCTGTGCTTCTGCAGGGATATCTGTGGTGGTGAATCCGGTGCCCATATGATAACTAATACCAGGTTCTCCCGGAGAATTGATCACGCGGTCGGAAAATTCGGGAACAAATACCCGGGATTCCANNCCAATACATGCCTTGAGGTCAAGTCTGCGGCTAGCNTCCCAGTATTCATTCAATCCATCCAATACATCAAAGTCCACAATCCCACCAATTTCCAAACCCCCACGCTTTGCTTCCAGGGCAAAGGTAGTTGGTGAATATCCTTTGTAATTAAAGGAGTAAAAGGTATGGGCGTGNGCATTAAGGATAGGTTGAACTGCAGGGAAAGATTCATTGGCAGCTGCCTCGTTCAATGCTTTTTCCCGCACTGCGGGATCGAAATCGTTGCTGTTTTCAGACATGGTTTTGTGGATTAAAAATAGGGGTGATTATGTACAACGAAGCAACCGTCGGAATGAATTGTACCAAAAATTACTTTTCGTCTTCTCCAAATCCGAACTGGTCGGCCAGAGCAAGGCAATCATTAAGAGAGCGCAATCCATCCGTACAGGTAGGGTCAGACATACAGGCAGTAGCCGCACAGGTTCCGGTTTTCAGGCACTTCTCAAGAGGCCAGTCCTCATGCACTCCAAAGAGCACACCCGCACAGAAAGCATCTCCTGCCCCAGCCGCTCCTTTGATATACCCCTTGGGCAAAGCGAGGGAACCCTGCATCAACTTTTCTCCATTTGCCCGCAGGGCATAGGAACCTTCCGGGAAATGAATAGCCACCAATTCAGAGACTCCCAGTTCAAATAATTTTTCGCACGCCTGGGCAATGCCATCTTCAAGAAGTTTTCCATCCTCACGCACCTTCACCCCGGTGACCTTGCTTGCTTCGACCTCATTCAATATACAATAGTCCACTTGCTTGAGNGCAGGAGCGATAATTTTNAAGAANCGATCGCTGTCCTCNCTGACCACATCGATGCTNGTTTTCATGCCAGCTGCCCGGGCTTTGGCCAGTAAGGCGGCTGCTTTGGTCCCGTGCTCTGGATCTTCCTTGTCCAGTTCATCGAGAAGAAGCAGGTAGCCCAGGTGAAAGATTTTGGCAGAACTTGCGTTAAAATCTATTTCTGAACCATCCCAGGTGGCATTGGCTCCACGGTTGTGAAAGAAGGTTCGACGCCCCCCCTCCTTTTCGGTCATCACATCGGTGTAGGAAGTACTTGTCCCGGGAGAAACCGAGAGCATCTCAGTGGCGATGTCATTGTTTTTGCAATCGTCCATGATGTACTGGCCCAGAGCGTCCTGACCGACCAACCCCGCCCCCTCCAATGGGAATTGAGCTCCCATCTTGGCAAGATCGAGCAACACATTATAGGGGGATCCACCGGTACCCTGGGACTGGCTGTAAATATTGGCCAACTGCTCGTGCTTAGGATACACATCGATGATCTTTACCTGATCTATAATCCAGTTGCCTCCGGACAATAATCCGGAACGTTCATTGGGCTGGGTCGTTTGGCTCATTTTATCTTTTCAGTGATTGGGGGTGTCAAAGGAAGGAAAGCTGTTTTATCGACTCAATTACACACCAGGGGTGTTGGTATGNGCGTTTTGAGGAAAGTCGAAGGTCAGGACCAGTGCNTCTGAACCGGTGTTCTCGATTTCCACGCCTCCATTGTCAAGCGCTGCCTGAGTGACAAATCCGATCTCTCCATAGAGCTGGCCAAGAACCATATTGTGGTTGTAATTAACCGCCATTTTTCCAACCCGGCCACTACCGCCATTGGTATGAAATAAGGTCGGGCATTCGGGACGGAAAGTGGTCTTGGCACCAGGAGCCAAAGTAAGGCGAAGGATGGAGACCTTTTGGTCGCCGAGGAAATTACCGTATACAATCCATTGTGCATCCACTCCATCACCAGCAAATTCATTGGCGGTGATGGCCGGGCGTGAACTCTTTTTCACAAAGTCTGGATCCTGGTTGGCTTCGAAATCAAAATTGTCCACCAGATATTCCCAGTCCTCATGCTTATCCTTTGGATAGTCTTCCTCACGGCATGCATAGAATGCATCGGCCGCACCGATACGACCGTCAAGGGTGAGATCCTCAGCGAGAAAGTGTTCGTCCATGGTCACATGGACTTCGTGTGTGCAAAGATCTGTGGGGGAATGAAGAACCCCGTTTGGCATCACAAATCCATTGTCCAACTGCATCATCACATGCGGGGAGAGATGGCGCACTCCATTGTACTCGCCCTTGCCAAAACTCTTCATACAGGCAAGAAAATCGTCCTTGCTTACGAAGGGATACAGTCCCATGGCGGTGGTATGGTAGTGGGATGGACATACCCCTGGGTTGTCGAAAGAATTGATGTCATACACTTCCCATTTCGCCCAGTGCAGATGATGAGGGATAGGGTTTAAATTATCGAACTTTTTGGAAACGATGGGCCAGGTTGGATCACCGTACAATTCCCTGGAGAAAGCAGTTACCTTCTGCCCCATTACTGCCTCGGGGTTTCCNAGGATCAAATCCTGCAAGGAAATCACCTGNCCGCTGGGAGTCAGCACATGGGACTCCCCTTCACGGTAAGGGGCCTTGCCCGTACGGGTGTCGATAACTCCGGTAACGATAGGCACGGTGCAACCCATCCAGATCTCATCCAAACCAGTACCACCCATGTAATCAGGGTGATAAGAACCCTCATCCAGACGCAGGCGCTTTCCTGGGCTACAAAATGTACGTCCAGCATAACGGTGCAAAAGTTGCAAAACTCCATCGTTTTGATTGATACAATCATCCAAAATGGATGCGGATTCTCCGACAGATCCATCGATCACATCTTGCTGGGGATACTCGTGAAGTTTTTCGGGTAAAATGGAAGTGGAAGCGGCCATGAATATAAGAATCTAGGGTTGGGTTGGGTTACATAGGATTTCTGCAACTTAACGGTGCAGACAAAGATAACATTTTTATTACGATGGAAAAAAGAGCGTGGCAAGAGTGATGTCACTCAAGACAACCGCTTTGCCGCCAATCATTGATGCCACCAGGCATTCATTATCCCCCGGGAAGACCCGCTGAGAATCAGCAGTTATCTTATTCGGCAAACCGTTTTTCGATCGCCTCAATCACGGTATCCAAGGCACGGATACGGGCAAAACGTTTGCAATTACCTTCGACAATTGTCCAGGGAGCGTAGGAGGTGTGAGTGCGAAGAAACATATCATTGATCGCTTTTTCGTAAGGCTTCCATTTTTCCCGGTTTCTCCAGTCCTCATCTCCCAGTTTCCATTGCTTGCTTGGGTTTAGCTCACGCGACTTAAATCGTTTAAGCTGCTCATCCTGATCGATATGGATCCAGAACTTTACCATTACCGCACCAAAATTAGCAAAGTTTTCCTCCATCTCGTTAATCTCACGGTAGGCCTGTTTCCACTCCCACTCCCTGCAAAATCCTTCCACCCGTTCAACCAGTACCCGGCCGTACCAGGAACGGTCATAAATGGCCACATGTCCAGCCTTGGGAAACTCACTCCAGAAGCGCCACAAATAATGGTGTGATTTTTCAATATCATTGGGAGCGGATACTGGAATAACCTCATATCCACGCGGGTCCATACGAGCGGTAAGCCGGCGGATATTCCCCCCCTTCCCTGCTGCGTCCCAGCCTTCGTAGACCATGACCATGGGAATGCGCCGGCGGTACATCTCGTGGTGCAGGTCATGGACACGGGATTGTTTTTCCTCGAGAATTTTCAGGTATTCTTTTTTGGAAAGACTCTGGGAAAGATCCACATCGACAAGATTGGGTGCCATTTCAAACCTGGGCATAGGTTTTGGGTTCTTTGGTTTGGGAATGGCAATTCCCCGGCTCTTGGCCAATTGTACCCNTTTGCCNAGCACCTCAATCATCACTTTTTGAGCATTTGCGGTGGCTTGGTAGCTATTCCTGGCATTTAATTTTAGCCAGGGAATAGGTGCATCCACATCCGACTCCCTGAACATCCGGCTGACTGCCTGGGTATATTCCTTGTAGCGACCAAGCCTTTGGAGTACCGCATCATCCACCCGCCATGCAGTTGCCGGGTTTGCCTGCAATGCGGCCAGTCTCGCAGCCTGTTCCTGCCTGGTGACATCAAGAAAGAATTTGAGAATGATCGTTCCACCATCGCGCAGTTGTCTCTCGAAGGCCCGCACATCCTGATAGGCTTTGGCCAGACCAGCCTCACTCATNCGGTTATCAATATCCGCATCGAGCAGGTTGCGGTACCAACTCCGGTCGAATATGGCGATACGACCGGTACTCGGGGTACGGTTCCAGAAGCGCCAGAGAAAGGGGCGCAACTGCTCGTCCCGGTTGGGAGAAGCAATGCAGGACACCTTGAACCCACGGGGGTCGAGNGGCTGGATGATCCGGTTTATCAGGGTGCCCTTCCCNGCGGCACTTAAGCCTTCCACCAAGATCAGAATCGGTATCCCATGCTCCTTGCACTTTCGCTGGAGGTAAGCAAGTTCCTGTCCCTGCTCTTCGATCTGTTTGAGCAAGGCCTTGCTTGGCTGCATTCCGTTTTTCATCGGTAAACTTATTGGCTCATATGAGAGCCTATGCTTGATCTTCCATCCATCGTTCCAAAAGCTAGAAACTATCCAATGCCTGTAATTTCTGTGACTGGCAAGCCCGCAAAAGAAAAAAGCCCCGCCGGATAATTTCCAACGGGGCTTTTAAATTAAAATTTATTATATTAGTAAGAGAGTAAAGCTTCTAGATAGAATTCGTTTGCATCAAAGCTATCACCGTTGGTGTGGCTGTATTCTAAGTTCATGCCAAGGTTCTCGGTTAATGAGAACAAGAACGCAAGGGTAATTC
>NYYP01000002.1 GCA_002686835.1 Opitutia bacterium
TTTAAATTCAGATTTCGAGGATGGAGTCGCTTTTTTCTGACGCTGCATCAGTTTTTGCATTTGTTTTTGTACCTGCTGTTGTTGTTGGGCAGCGGGTGGCCCGGCTTCTCCAAAGTCAGAATCTCCCTCCTCTCCAACCTGAACCACAATGGTCCATGCTAGCATAAAGCCTATTATACCAACGATTATGCCCAGTGAGAGCAATAAACTGTTAAGTAAACGGTATTCCCGAAGGTATTTTCCGAATGCACCCTCTGTCGGAGGAACTTCAGTTGTTGATTCGGCATCCTCTTCAATATCGAATTCGCTATTGTCCTCATATTCGGCTTCTTGATGCTCAGATTCAGATTCCATGGGATTATTAATGGGGTAAGTCTATATTGAGTCAATATTTCAAAATTACAGTTTGTAGTCTTTTCTCTTTCCAAACATAAGAATCTTCCTTCTATCGTAAAAATTTTAAGTACTGCCATGAACATAACAAATAGAATTGATATAAAATCATGACCATAGATAGAACAAATTTGCTAGTCCTCGTCTATAACACATCATTGAATATATGCACCAAATGAATGAATCAAATGCCGGACAGAAATTAGAAAATCACCCAATTTTTACTTCGTTAAATACATTGGACGAGCTTCGGGTATTTATGGAACTCCATGTATTTGCCGTTTGGGATTTTATGTCATTGCTCAAAGAACTGCAGGCAAAATTGGCACCTCATGGTTCTCCATGGCTTCCCAATCAAAATACTCAAGCAGTTCGCCTCATTAACGAAATTGTTTTAGAAGAGGAGTCAGATCAGGCCCTCCCAGATTCCTCTGATATTTTTGCCAGTCATTTCCAGATTTATTTAAATTCTATGAGAGAGGTGAATGCTGATACTACGCGGATTGAGAAGTTTATCGAAATGGTTCAATTCCAAGGGCTAGCGAAAGCGCTGGTTGCCGATTTCATTCCTCCGTCCGCAAAAAAATTTATGGATACAACTTTCGAAACCATTCGCTTTGGGAAGGTTCACGAAATTGCAGCCTCCTTCGCTTATGGAAGAGAAAATCTAGTGCCAGTAATGTTTTCAAGGCTCTTACGAAATTCGCAGATTACTTCAAAAGAAGCTCCTCTTTTTCATTATTATCTACAACGCCATGCTCAATTAGATGGCGAGCAGCATGGACCTATGGCCGAAAAGCTTGTCAATTCCCTTACAGATGGTGACCCTATTAAGGAAAAAGAAACTAGGTTAGCAGCAGAAAAAAGTATTGAATCAAGAATACGATTTTGGGACGAGGTATTATTGGCAATGCCTCGAAAGCAGTGAATTGCTAGGCAAGTTCTATTTCAATAGTAAATTCCTCCCTGGCTCCCGGAGAAACATACTGAACAGTTTTGTTATCTGGCGAATTAGGAGGTGACATCCAAGGTTCTAAGCAAAAGAAAGGTGAATCAGGCTTTGTCCAAGAGACATAGGTGAGCCGCGATCCCTTACCGCTCCAACTAGCTTCATTGATACGCAAAGTTTCCTCGCCATTAAGCAAAGAGATTTCAGCTTCCGGGGATTCAAGCTGGTAGTGAATTCGGTTAATCAGAGCCTCGTTACCCAAAGGAGTGGGGTAATTATATTTTGGGTTTTCTGTCATTTCTCCATCTGCTTGGAATTGAAAAGTTTTTTTGGAAGAAATATTTAACAAATGATTTTCCAAGGCCAAGCCCTTGCGCCAAGGAACTTGAAAATAAGGGTGCAGTCCTGCAGACCAGGGTATGGGAATTCTTCCTTCGTTTTCTAATACCAGACTAATTTGAAGAGACAGTTCAAGGAAGTGATAAATCACCGTGAAGGTGTAATCATAAGGATAAAAAGATCTGTGCGTGTCCTCATGCAACATCTCGACCTCAAAACCTGACTGATCAATCGAACGAATTCGAAAAGAGGCATCCTTGGCAAATCCATGTAGGGGCATTGGGTATATTGTTCCATCTTGTGCACGCCACTCGCCGCTATTGCCCTGATGTGAACATGCACCACAGAAAGGAAAAAGAATAGGAATCCCACCATGTACAGTTCCTAGGCTCTGAGGCTCGATCGATTCTGGCCAGAAGATAACATCTCTGACCGAACCGTCACCCATGTTTACATGCCAATTTAACAGGCGGGCTCCTTTTTCAGGTAAGACAAGAAATGTGGATGGGCCGACATCCCACCTATTTATTTCCATGTTTTGATAATTAATTGTTTCCAAGATAAATATTGAACTGAACTTTCTTTCCTGTTTGCGCAATGTAATTCAAACCCCAAGAATGTAAAACATAGCCATGAATATCTTGGTCCTAATGATTGTTTACTTTGTTTTCTTCTGCAACATGCTGCCTAGGTTAGTAGCGGACAGAAATGAAAGTGTTCCTCTGAAGGATGATAAAACAATGCTTAATTCAGAGGCTTTGGAGAAGACTGCATTTGTAATTCCAGTCCGCGATCAAATTGGATCACCCATTCTTGACATTCTTAGGCGTGGCATGAAGCAGGCAATTGCTACGGATGTGGATCTTGTTATACTAGACATGGATACGCCTGGAGGTGAGCTTGGTGTCACTTTAGAAATTATGCAGGAAATTTTAGATTCTGTTGAGTCTTGGGATGGAAAAATTCTTACCTATGTAAATAAAGAAGCCATCTCCGCGGGAGCTTACATTGCCATTGCGACTCAGGAAATTGCATTTGCCCCATTTTCTCAAATTGGTGCAGCAGAAGCGGTAAGTGGAGGCGGAAGAGAAATTGATCCCTCAATGAAAAGAAAAATAAATTCTTACCTAAAGGCAAAGATTCGAAATTTTGCAGGACCCTACAAATATCGTGCAAAAGTTATGTCCTCTATGATGGATGCCAATGTAAGTTTGATCATCGAAGGGGAGCCTTTAAGGGCGGCGGATGGCTCTCTTATTAAGAATCCGGGAGAACTCCTTACTCTTACAGGCGAAGAGGCGGTCAAGGCATATGGAGACCCTCCCCAACCCCTGCTGGGAATAGGAGTTTTTGGGACCTTGGAAGAAATGCTAGACCTACGCTGGGGTAAGCAAAATTACCAAATTATCAGAATGGAGATTAATTGGGCTGAAGACATTGGCTTATGGTTAAATGGAATCGCACCTCTGTTGTTAAGCGTTGGACTGGTGCTTATGTTTATTGAATTCAAAACTCCAGGGTTTGGTATATTTGGTATTTTGGGGATTGTCTTCATTCTAATTTTCTTTGGGTCAAAATATGTGGCGGGATTGGCAGGACAGGAAGAATTGCTGCTCTTCCTTCTTGGTTTTTGTCTGATATTGATTGAGATATTTTTGGCTCCGGGTTTATTCCTGCCCGCTGTGCTCGGTTTGATTCTGATGTTTGGATCATTGATTTGGGCAATGGCCGACCTGTGGCCTGGACAGGAAATTGATTGGTCGATTAATTTTTTCCGTGTGCCTCTATTCGAGCTAGGCCAGTCCCTAGGGCTTGCATTTGTCTTGGGGTATTTGGCCATTAAAATCATGGGAAAAACCCCGATGGGGAAATCTTTGATATTGGAAACTTCCGTTGGAGGAACAATTCCAGATAATTTTATAATGGAAACTGAAATTGATGAACTGGGGGTTGCCCTTACTGAATTATACCCGGTGGGAAAAATTGAGATTAATGGCAAAACCTACGATGCCCGTTCAAGCATGGGCAGGATAGACAAGGGCGAAAGAGTAAAAATACTGAAAAAGTCAGATTTTGAACTGTTGGTTGAAAAAGAAGTCACATCGTAATGACTAAGATAATAGCAACTCTGCTTTTTGGCTATTTACTGGTGGCTCTTGAGGCAATCGTTCCGGGAGGAGTTCTTGGCCTTTTAGGATTCATTTGTTTATTGGCATCATCTTATTTTGCTCATTTGGAGTATGGGGGTTGGGTCATTCCGCTGATTGTATTTTTACTTGGCGGTTTGGGCGGAGTGATGTTGGTTTTTCTTCAGTTCAAATGGCTGGCCAAAAGTAAATGGGGAAAAAACATGTTTGTTCACGCAACGAGTGGTAAAAGTAAAAACAAGAATAATTTATTAGAACTGGTTGGCAAACAGGCAGTTGCACATACGGACCATCACCCGGAAGGATTAGTGAAAGTCAAAGGGGAGACTTATGATTCCTTTTGCACTACGGGGTACATTCCCAAAGGAACGGAAGTAGAAATAACAAAAGTCGATTCCTTTCGCTTGATTATCAAGCCTCTTTGAATTTGGGTAATGCTTTGAACAAACAATAAAATATACACTTAAATGAACGATTTAATTTCTTGGATCATTATCGGGATTCTACTGATTGTAGGTCTCGTTTTTTCGCTTATTATTATTTCCTTTTTCAGTACTTGGTTAAAGGCTTTCCTCGCTCGGGCACCAGTAAGTTTTGCAACTTTATTGGCAATGCGTTTGCGCGGCGTACCTGTCGGTTTGATTGTTGATGCTCGGGTAACTGCGGTGAAGGCGAGTATTCCTTTGGATACTGACCAATTGGAAGCCCATTATCTTGCGGAAGGAAATGTGGTTCAAACCGTGCAGGCTTTGATCGCTGCATCCAAAGCCAGTATTGAACTTTCTTGGGACCGTGCCTGTGCGATTGATCTTGCTACCCGGGGTACCAGTAAGTCAGTTCTGGAAGCCGTCCGAACCTCAATCAATCCGAAGGTGATAGATTGCAAAATTGAGGGCAGAGATACAATCGATGGCGTGGCGAAAGATGGTATTCAGGTGAAGGTGAGGGCACGCGTTACGGTTAGGAGTAATCTTGATCGATATGTCGGGAGTGCACAGGAGGAGACGGTTATTGCCCGGGTTGGGGAAAGCATTGTTTCAACCATTGGTTCATCAGAGAACTACAAAGTAGTCTTGGAGAACCCCAACCAGATTACCCAGCAGGTTCTAAATAGGGGACTTGATCAAGGCACAGCATTTGAAATATTATCCATCGATATTGCCGATGTCGATTTAGGAGAGAATCGCGGTGCTGCCCTGCGTTCTTCCCAAGCTGCGGCCGATAAAGAAGTGGCCCAGGCTCAAGCAGAAATCAGGAGGGCTGCCGCAGTGGCTCTTGAGCAGGAAAACAAAGCAAAGGTTCAGGAAATGCAAGCGAAGCTTGTGGAAGCGGAGGCTCAGATTCCTCTGGCTATGGCAGAGGCATTTCGTAGCGGAAACTTGGGAATCATGGACTATTACAGAATGCGCAACATCGAGGCAGATACCGAGATGCGTGAAAGTATATCGAATGAAAAATAACCCCTGAACCATACAAGTTCTTGTTTTATCGCAATGCCTGATATTCCCCTAGATACACTTTTCATTGTTGGCCTTTTACTTGCCTCATTTGTGGGCAAATTGATGGAAGGCAGAGCCAAAAATAATAAAAGGGCTCCTATGAGCAAACCTCAGTCAGAGTCTGACGGGAGAGAAAATTCAGAAAACAAAGACCTGGGCGATATTCTTAGAGAGACATTTGGAGAAATTATTGAACCAATCCCTGAAAATAGTCTTCCACATATAGAGCGGGAAAATGAAAGCATCGAGTACCCGTATCCTAAAAAGGCTATAACCAAGATCCAAAAGCCAGATTCAAATACCCCTGTACAAGCATTTGCCTCTATAACAGGATCGGATGACGATACCAAAAAATACAGATCAAACCGTAACTGGCTGAGATCCGAAGCATTGAGTTCAAAAAAATCTCTTCGCCGTGCCTTTCTTCTGAAGGAGGTACTCGATCAACCACCTGGTTTGAGACGATCTATTTTCTGACTTTTTGGTATTTTTACCACAGTCTTCTTAAAAGATTTTGCCTCGAGGCTTTCTTCAAGTCCTTTCTGCATACATTTCTTGTTCCAATTACAGGTACTTGGAAATTTACATTTTTCAAGAATACAAGAGATCGAGGGATTTTTACTCATAGTGAAAAAACTAAATTCAAGAAAAAGATTGCTGCTTAGCTAAGCCCAGTTAACTCCAAGGCTCATGGCAAGGTTCAGAAACGAAAAGAAGCAATTTAATTTAGCTGCATTAGCCTTTCTCTTTGCTTGGACAGCAGCATTTATTTTTTTGAGTAGGTCAATTTTTGATAATAGGCCCGCCTCAAACTTGTAGTTGGTTAATTTAACTAGCTTGAAATATTCATCCTTGAGGTTTTGTGAAATCTTAAGGTCTTCTGAAAATGATTTATGCGTAATTAGAGAGAGCTCAACCTCTTTTATCGCATTTAGAATTGTTTCTTTCCACTCAAGCTCCATGATTTCCAAATGTTTCTTATCAACAGCAACTTGAGTTTTCCTTTGAGGGCTCCAAATGGGAATATCTAAGGTTGGTCCTCCTGAGATTTTCCACTGCTCAAAGGGTCTGGAGAGATCACTAGTCATCGCTACACTTGATAGATTGAGATTGATTGAAGGGTACAAGTTTAACTTCGTTGCCTTGGTGTGGTGAGTGTGGGCAATCAACTTTGATTGTGCTGCCAGAATGTCAGGTCTATTCTTTAGTGCCATTGTTGGTAATATATTAGGCGGCATTGGAATAGGTTCCTCAGAAAAAAGCGTAGTGTTTGATGCATTAAAATCTAAGGGGTCTCCCAAAAGGGAGCTCAATTGGGTCTGGCAGATTGATAGTTCCCGCTTTTTTTGATTATAATCTAATGCAAGTAATTTAATCTCGTTTTCCATGACTATAAGGCTCTGATTGTCATCGAGTCCTGCATGATAGTTGTAAAGGTGTAAGATGTGAGATTCGTGATGGTTCTTGATTTGATTTTTAATCAGGGTCAGGTCTTCATTTAAATAGAGGTATCGATACCACAAATTCGCGATTTCATAAATCAGTGTAAGTTGGGCACCATTTTGGGTATGAAATTCTGCTTCTATGTATTGCTCGGCCTCTTTTTTATGGGACGTCCATTTTCCCCATAGGTCGAATTCCCAACTGAAATTAGATCGAGAATGCCACCTTGGGGTTTGTTGTGTTCTAAATTTGGACTCACGTGTATTTTCTTTACCGGAATTCAATCCAAGTGAGGTGGTTAATTGAGGTTTTGATTCATCAAAAAAGTAGCCGGCCTTAGCTTTCGCGAGTTCAACACTCTTCATTCTGGCTAACCATCCAGGGTTTTCATTAAGGCCAATCTCTATTAATTCCATAAGCTTATCATTTAAACCTAGTGATTGAAAAAATAAGTTACTCGAGAGATTATGGTCATCAATCTGTGAAGAAAATAGATGATCCGGCGGGATCTCTCCTTCCAAATTAGGCGTTAAAGCCTCAAATTTTTTGATTTTACAACCTATTAATAGTAAACAGGATATAAATAATAAATAAATATATGGCCGCAGTTTATTCAATTTAAATAAATTAAAGAATTTTAATCTTTTTAGCATTTAAGACCATAGAACTTGTAATGGATTCATCATCAACAACCCCCAAAACCTTAATTTTTGCACCTGGCTTGAGCCCCCCCACCCCATTTAAGTTTCCTTGGACTAAAGTGCCATTTTTATCTACTACTTGGATGTTTATGGTTCCATTTATTATTTTGTTTCTGTCTTCACAGCATGCATCCCACGGTGTTGGGCAATTATCACCCAAGACTCGGTCACAAGAATCGATTGTGTGGTCACATAAGATAAAGCTAGCACGATTTTGAGAGAAGGGGTCTTTCCTGCTGCCAATATAACCTTCTACTGTGAGTAGTTCTCCAATTATATTTCTGTTTCTTGCCTCCAATACTGAGATGGATGAGACCAACTCTTCCCTAACAAATAAATTAGTAGGTACAATTGCTTTTAATAATTGTTTATTATTAGAATTATTACGAATATGGTATTCTGTTTTTTCTTGTGATGAATCGCATGCTGTAAATGCAGATATTATTATAAAAAGTATGATTGAATTTATAAGTATATATTTTTTCATATAATGTATTTTCAGGCAGCCCTCAAGGTTTCTGGCAATGACGGTCTCAAGCAATTCCATGCAGGGGGAAGGCCACCAATTACTCCTAGGACAAGACCAGTCCCTGCACCTAAGGCCAATATTATTTGTGTAAAATTAAGTACGAATACTCCAATTGAAAATGGCACTGTTATTCCTTGCAATATTAGCACTACGATTCCAAAGGCTAATAAAGAACCAATTAAACCTGTTATACTTGATTCCACAATCAGACTAAATAGTATTTTCCACCGATTAAATCCGATTGCTTGAATGGCTCCAAATTCCTGTATGCGAGAAGAAAAAGATGCATATAGTGCATTTAATCCTCCAAACAAAGCTCCAATCGAAAGAAGGAATGCACAAATCCATGCCATCCAACGAATCGGTTTATAAAAAGTAGATAACTTTGTATAATATTCAGTTTCCTGAATCGCAACGAGCTCTAAATCCAACCTCCTTTTGGTAAATGCATCAAGATCTCCAAAACTGCGTGCTTCATCAAGGGTTACCACAACGCAGGAAAGATTTTCCCTTTGCGTGTAGGTCATTAGATCCTGAAGTGGGACCCAGACCTCGGCTTCTAAAACTGTACCAATTGCATCAAAGATACCACTAATTATTAATTCTTCTCCGTTGAAAACTAGGATTTGTCCAATCTGTAGCTGCGATCTATTGAATCCAAGCTTTTTGTGAGCCAATCTACCAACCATAATTTCTCCTGGATTGGGAAATCTACCTTCTAAAATTCTAACTCGCTGGTGTACCCACAGAGCTACATGTTGGACTCCGCGAATGAGAGCCTGTGAACTTTTCCCATCCTGCGTACTCAACATACCATTGAAGTGGATTTCTGGGGATAAGGATGGCTTGTCCATAATTTGTCTAATCCCGGAAATGGAAGAACCTATAATCTCTGCTACTCCTTGTTTGACTTCGCTTCTCTCCACGCTTTCTTCGCTACCAGCACCGACAATAATCGTATTGAGTGGATCTCCAGTATTTCCCAAAGTTTGCTTCATTGCATGGTTCATTGAAGCAGCAGTCATTACCAGCAGGACCACAACGCAACTACCAGCAATCAATTGGCATGACTGGCCGGGCCTTCTTAGCAGGTTTCTAATGCAGTGTGAAAATGGTATCATACAAATAATTTATGCTACTTTTAAGCTTTCACTAATTGAATGAGTTCCAGCTTTCCATGCAGGGTAGAGTCCAGCGAGTAAGCCTAGTCCAATTGCGGTAAAAACTCCCCAAATAAGAACTTGTTGAGTGGGTATAAAAGCCAAAACCAACCCTTCGTTTCCAATGGATATACTTTGGAAGTGCAAATAGCAAAATGCACAAATAATGCCCATTGTCCCGCCAAAGAATGACAGAAAAATACTTTCACATAGGACCATCCAGCCAATGCACAGTTTAGAGTATCCCAAAGTTTTGAGAACTGCATGCTCTGCAATTTTCCCATTAACAGTTAGAAGGATGGTATTGGCAACCAAGCCAATAATTGCGATCACGCAAGCTAATCCAATCCATCGCGAAAACCTTATTAACTCAATGAGTTCCATTGCCGTATTTGCAAAAAAAGCTTTTTCAGGCTGAGTAGAAGTTGGCTCTGTGTCCGTAGAAAATCTCTCATCAATTTCATTAGCTACTCTTTTAAGCATAGATGGTTCTTCTACTTTGACATTAAATTGAGTAACAAGGCCAAGACCTATTCTCGAAGCTTGTTGGAGAAATGATAGATGTACAAAAGCTACATTATCATTTTGGGCACTGTCATCCAGCGTTTCTATAATCCCAGCAATCTGCACTGTAATACCTGCTGCATCAAAACTGTCTCCAACATGTAAATTTCTTCGATTTGCTAAATTCTTTCCAATTAAAGTGGCATCAGTCCTTTTTTCCCAGTTTTCGAATGTACCATCCAATATTCGGACACCAGAAGATTGGTTCTTTAAAGTATCGGAGGGTACACCTCGAAATACCACCACGTCCAAACTCGTGCCACAGTTATTTACCACAATTTGAACTGGAGTAACTGATTTTACACCTGCAACGCGTGAAATTTCGTTTTGGTAATGTTCCGGTAATCGACTGGTAGCGGGACAGAACCGATTTTCCCTATATACAACGAGGGTGGAATCTTCCGCACTAACGACAGTCGCGTTATGCAGAGTCTGCTGCATTGTTTCTATGCTGGTAAAGAGAAACATACCGGTCCCAACACCGAGCAGGGTAAGAAGCGAACGGGTGCGATGTCTAACTACATTTTTTGCTGCTAGTTCAGCCAGATTAGTCAATTTTAAGAATACTTTCACAATTCGTTTAGGATTTTTCCCTTATCTAAAAAAAACTTTCTGGAAGCGCGATCTGCAGCCTTGGGGTCATGAGTAACCATTACGATAGTCTTCTGTTCTTTTGTGCTTAAGTCTTGCAACAGGTCTAGGATTTCGTCGGCAGTTTCGCGGTCTAAATCACCAGTTGGCTCGTCCGCAACTATTAGAGATGGGTTTGCGACAAGGGCACGAGCTATGGCAACACGCTGTTCCTGCCCTCCCGATAATTCTTTAGGTTTATGGTTTTTCCGATCAGACAGACCAACGAGCTCAAGAACAGTTTCTACACGTTCCCTGCGCTTTTTTTTCGACATTGCATTAATTAACAGGGGAAGCTCTACATTTTCGTAAGTGCTTAGCACGGGGATCAGATGATAGAGTTGAAAAATATAGCCAAGGTTTTTTGATCTCCAGTTTGTGAGCTCATCCCGGCTCATCTGATTGAGGTGAGAATCTCCGACCCTTAATGTTCCCGAAGTTGGGACATCCACTCCAGCAATAAGATTTAAAAGAGTTGTTTTACCACTGCCAGATGGGCCCATTAGAGCGACAAATTCAGCGGGGTAAACATCGAGACAAAGGTTCTTCACTGGCGAAATGATTTGATCGCCCTTGTGGTATTCCTTGGTTAAATTCTTGGCTTCTATAAAAAACTTCATTGGTTCCTTAAAACTTTTACTGAATCACCAGATTGCAAAGAATTAGGTGGGTTTGTAATAATTAGATCACCAGCCTGAATTCCTGACTTAACCGATATATAGTCGCTAATAATTTCATCTCCTAATTCCACTTCACGAATTTCAGCCCGGTTGCCCTCCTTGCCAATAATCCATAAATTAGCCTTGGATTGATTATTTTCAGGTTTTAAGAAAAGAGGAATAAATACCCCGAGCCTATCTTTATTTTGAGAATCGGATAGAGTCTCAGATTTGGAGAAGAACTTTGCCCGACAGAGCATTTCTGGTCTCAGTCTTTTATCTGGATTTAAGATTTGAACCTTAACTTGCAGTGTATTTCTTTGTAAGTCTGCTTCTCCTGAAATTCGGGTTAAGCGGCCATCAAATTTCATATTTGGTAACATTGAGCATGTAATCTCAACTTTCTGTCCACTAATTAATTTTGCGGCATCTGCGAGGGGAACATCAATCCTAGCCTGCAGCTTTTCGTCTTTGTAAAGAATGACTGCAGTGGATGCATCAGGTGCATCCATATTTTGCATTAGCCTTTTACCCGGACTCGTAAAGAGTTTGAGTACTCTGCCATTAATTGGGGAGTAAATTTCGGTACGATTTAAGTCTAGCTTAGCTTTTTCAACCTGGATCGCTTTCATTTCTGTTACCTGCTTTTGCGAACGAAGTTTGTGCGTTAGCAGAGTAAGTCGTTCCTTAGAAAAATTGATATTTGAAAGGGTTGCATCGAGGGAAAATCTTTTACTATTTGTGGTGTATCTCGAACGATTGAGGTCAAATGGACTGATCGAACCTGTCGGCAATGTTTCAAGACGCTTCAAATAATCCTCATGTTCATCCAAAAGAGCTTGTGCTTGCAGTTTTTCGAAATAAGCCTTTTCCAAAGCAAACTTTTCTAGAGATAATTCGGAAACAATTTCCAGTTCCTTTGATTTAGCTTTTTCAAGTTCTGCTATTGCCATACGAAGAGATAACTGGGCATCCTCATTAATTAAAGAAACTATTCTTTGACCAGTTTTTACTTCTTCGCCCTCAAGAATATATACTTCGCTAACGATTCCATCGTATAGAGCAGGCAACCTAATGGGATAGGGATCTGGCTCAATCCAACCACTGGCTTGCAGAAGAAGATCTCTATTCTCCAATGAACCTACTGATTTTATTGCTAATGTGCTGGAAGTCGGATGTAAAACCGCACGAGTAACAGATACACTAGGTTCTTCCAGAAATCGACAACCACTAAATAAAGTGATAGATAAAAAAAGGAACAGTAATGGGAATAATTTATAAAATGATGGTAGAAATAAAATATTTCTGTCTAACAATATTTTTGGACTGGGTAAAATATATGAAAACATGGCTTGATTAGCTTTAACGACTAATTGTAACTCAGCACTAAATGCTGACCTAAAACAATTACCTAGCGAATCAAACCCGTATGATATTTAGTGCTAAATGCGACTTTAATTTTCCAAACCAAGTGTACTGGTCATCAGCAGGAACGGAAGTTATAAAAGAGTCGGCTGCCCCAGATTTAGTTCCCAAAATAAATGTTTCTGGGTTTATAAACGGTTGTGCTGTGGGATCGGATGTTGTGAAAAATTCAACTATGTCTAAGCAGTCATGAGAAGAGCTGGGCAATTGGGTGCGGGAGGAGTTTTCGCAATGGTTGCATTCAGATGTATACAATTCACCACCAACACACAGGCATTCTAAAAATGGGAGGCTTACTATTATTGCAACCAATGAAATGATGCTCTTCATTGATTAATAATCTATCACAAAATAAACTTTTTTCAAGAAAACAGTTATCTTATTTAAACAAATATTATTTCACTTAAAATTGATTAAAAATATATTTAAATTTGTATATTTCAATTATTTTAAATTAATCAATCAATCAGAAATATTTTCGAAAAGCTTTGTTAGAAAATTATGAAAAACAAGGTTTAAGCCTTATCTTTACTGTCTTTATTTTGCACAAATAGCTGAAGAATATTTTTTGCAGTGGTCTTGAATTTGTTTGAGATGGATGACTGAGAGCACATTTGTAGGATCACAATCCTATGCATCCATCACAAAGAAAAAAATAAATAAATATTGCTCTAGATGGTTTTTAAGTAGAACGACAATACGGACTGGAAATCAGATTTGCCAATGCACCTATTTTTGGGATAATAATTCCATTATCTTTCGAGATGACATAGAAAAGATGTACGCAACGTCGATTAAACAACTGGCTTGCAAGATATGACCATTTAGTCCATTATTGCCCATTTGCTTTTAAAACCCCGAATAAAATCATGTCTGATATAACTGATTCATCTTTACTCGTACAAAACCGTGAACAGCATGGTAGTAGTTTTTCGAAAAAACTCCGTGCAGGCGGGCGTATACCTGCAGTCTTTTACGGAAAAGATACTCTTAAGCACTACACTATTGAGGATAGCCAGTTTCGTACTCTTATGCGTAAATCTGGAGGATCCTTATCTTTGATCGAACTGGTTGAGGATTCAGGAGAAAAAGAACTTGCTCTTTTAAAAGACATGCAAATTGATTCGGTAAAGGATTCGATCCTTCATCTCGATTTTGTTCATGTAACTCGCGGACAGTCCCTTGAGACTGGTGTGCCTCTGGTCCTAGTCGGGGAATCTCCAGGTGTTAAAAACATGGGTGGTATCATTGAACTCCACCAAAGTGAGATTCTCATTCGTTGCAGACCAAGTTTGTTGCCGAAGAGTTTGGAATTGGACATTAGCACTCTGGAGTTGGGCGGCAGTCTTCAAATCAAGGACATTCCACATATCGAGGGCGTGGAATTTGTTGCAGATGCAGAAAGTAATATTGTCACTTGTGTAGGAAGTGCTAGCGGACGTGCTGGTGCCGGAGAAGAAGATCTTACAGAGGAGAGCGAGGAAACTGAGGAATCAGGTGAGTCTGAGTCCGCTCAAGAATCTGAAGAAAAGGCAAACGAGAATTCTTAATATACACTTACAGGTTGTGTGAAGTTTGTACTTCTTGGTCTTGGTAATCCTGGAGACAGGTATCAGGATACAAGGCACAACCTTGGACATTGGTTCGTCAATCGCTTTTCATCTGATTGCAATGCTCATTTCGTAAATTCTCAGGACTTTAGTTTTTCATCATTCACTTTTGCAGACACAGGAATTATCCTTTTAAAGTCGACTCGCTTTATGAACGCAAACGGAACTGGAATTACCAATTTTCTTAAGAGAAATTTATCCTCAAATGATTTATTTATGGTAGTACACGATGAGTTAAACCTTCCATTTGGCAGGGTTAAACTTTCTCGGGGAAAGTCTGCTGGTGGTCACAATGGTGTCCGCAATGTTATTGAGGAGTTAGGATATCCTCCGTTAAGATTGCGGTTGGGTATTGATTCGGGAAGATCACCTGATATGATCTTGTCTGATTTTGTGCTATCTAAACTATCAACTGAAGAACAAAAATCTCTTGATTCCTTGTTTCCAAAACTAAAACATGCTATTGATTTAATCTTCTCCCGAGGTATTTCATTCGCATCCAACTATATCAACCGTTACCCTATACCTTCCCCATCTTCTTAAAATGAAAACAAGAAACTACTCGGCAACCATTGTAATTGACCCTAGCGGTAGCGAAGGTTCATCCAATGAAATGATTCCAAAACTGACTGAAGCCATCGCACAATCAGATGGCGAGGTAAATAAAGTCGTTGAACTTGGGCAGCATGATTTTGCCTACCCCATCAAAAAGAATTTTACCAAAGGGACATACTTGCAATTCGAGATCACTGGAAGTCCTGACACACCAGGTAAAATTAAAGAAAAACTGCGGTTGGAGAAAAAGGTTGATCGCATATTAATCGAGTGCAGTAATTAACCTTTTCTTTCTCAATGGCCTCTTTGAACAAAGTTTTATTAATCGGCAACCTCACTCGAGATCCTGAAGTCAGAATGATGTCTTCGGGGCGGCCGGTTTGTAATTTCGGATTGGCTCTTAACAGAAATTACAAAGACTCTGATGGGAATAAGAGGGAGGAAGTAACCTTTGTTGATGTCGAATGTTTTGGACCTCGTGCAGAAGCAGTTGGCAGGTTTTTTTCCAAGGGCAGACCGATCTTTGTGGAAGGCCGCTTAAAACTTGATCAGTGGGAATCGAAAGAAGGGGAAAAACGGAGTGCGATTCGGGTTGTTCTAGACAATTTTGAATTTGTTGATGCCGGTAAACCTGATACATCCGTGAGCCCTGAGTATTCGCAACAAAAAGCCAAGAATCCTTCTTCCCCGCAAATGGATGCTCCAGGCAACCAAAACCCTGCCCCTAATGATCCTGACCTAGATGAGGATGTCCCTTTTTAACCCCCCTTACTGATTTATTACTATGGCACACACCGAAATATTACTTTTAGAAAAAGTCGACAACCTTGGATCTGAAGGAGATGTCGTTAGAGTCCGATCTGGGTATGCGCGCAATTTCCTTCTCCCAAGAAGCAAAGCGGTTCCTTTGAACCAAGCGAACAAGAAACGGCTGGACTCTCTCAAAATTGCTCGTGCAGCCCGAGAAGCCGATGAGTTGCAGAATGCACAGGATGTGGCATCAAAAATCAGCGACTTGTCTATCGCAATTGCGGTTAAAACTGGTGCTGGTGGCAAGCTATTTGGTTCCGTTACTGCACAACAAATTATAGAAAAAATTGCGGAGAAAGGGTTTTCCCTGGACAAAAGACACTTCACTAATTTTTCTCCGATCAAAACTCTAGGTCAAAACACCGTTTCCTTGAATTTGTTCAAAGATGTAACCGCTGAATTAAATGTGGAGGTTGTTTCAGAAAACCCCATTGAGGTAGAAGAATAATAGAATAACCGACTGAGAGGGAAGCTTTGCAATGTCAGCCGTTTCGTCTCCGTCGAAAAAATCGAAAGATTTTCCCGGGCATTCCGGTGATTCTACCAACAAACCTGTTTCTTCTGAAAAGATCGAAGGGCAAGCTCTACCAAGTAACTTAGATGCTGAACAAGGAATCCTTGCCGCTTGCATAGTAGATGCATCCGGAGAAGTAATTAGCAATTGCATTGAAAGGGCACTTCGGCCGGAAGATTTCTACTTTACCAAACATCAGCTGATTTATGATGCCTTGTTGGATTTGTATAATGAAACTATCGAGCCTGATGAAATCGTTCTTGCTGAAAAACTTAAGTCAAACGGAAATTTAGAGCAAGCAGGAGGCCAGGATGGATTGACCCGTTTAGCTGGGCGGATTGACACAACGGCTCATTCCTCATTTTGGCTAGATATTGTTAAGCAAAAATCCCTTCTTCGAAAGTGTATCTACATGGCTTTCGAAATGATTGATGGAGCCAACCAGCAACCAAGTAATGTAGAAGACTTCCTGGCTAATTTCGAGCAACGAGTCTGTTCATTGGGAGATGAGCAAAATCTCCGGGCATCTATACCCTTTAGAGAACCAATCCAGCATGCCATGGAGCAAATTCAAAGAATGCTCTCGCGTGAGGAAACAGACGGTGTTTTGACTGGATATACTGATCTGGATGGTTTAACGAATGGCTTTAAGCCAGGTGAAATGATCGTACTTGCTGCCCGCCCTTCAGTTGGAAAAACAAGCCTGGCCATGAACATAGTAGAAAATATTGCATTTTCTCCAAAGTACGCAGAATCTCCGAGGCATGCACTTGTGTTTAGTCTTGAGATGAGTGCTACATCTTTAGCGATGAGATTAATCTGTGGTCGGGCAAGGGTAAATATGAATGACCTTAGAAAGGGTTTTGTCCCCCGAGGCCAAGCAGAAAAATTACATCAAACCAGTAAAGACTTTCAACAAGCACCTCTTTGGGTCGATGATACGAGCGGGTTGAGTATTAACCAAATTCGTGCGAAAGCTCGCAGGTTGAAAATGCGTAACAAATTAGATTTTGTGGTTGTAGATTATCTGCAGTTGATTTCGACCGACTCCAGAGTGTTATCACGAGAAAATCAAATATCTGAAATTTCTCGGGGGCTTAAAGCTATGGCCAAAGAACTTGATGTACCTGTTCTTGTGCTGAGTCAGTTAAATCGAGATTCAGAAAAAGAACGCAGGGACCCACGTTTATCGGATTTGCGGGAGTCCGGTGCTATAGAGCAAGATGCAGATGTCGTTATGCTTTTGGGAAAACAAAGAAAGGGAGAAGATGTCCGGGAGATGGATTATGACGGTGAAACAGAAGCACCGGAAGAAGATTTTGAGCCTATTGTTTTAATTTTGGCAAAGCAGAGAAATGGTCCTACAGGTAAAATCAATCTTGCTTTTAGACGAAAATTCACTCGTTTCGAAAGCATGCAGCAAGACCATCGGTTAAATTAGTCACTACGGATGAAACCTTTTCTTTTTTTAGTCATTCTATTTTTTGGATACATCTCTTTACATGCCCAAGATTTATATGAAGGCAGGGTAATTACTTCGATAAAAGTTGAGATCTCCGGGCCACCTACTGTTGGACAGTCGTACATCAAACAAAATTTGCAGATTGAGGAGGGTAGTATTTATGGCACCGCATCAATCGATAAATCGATTCGCAATCTTATGGACACTGGATCCATCAAAGATGTAAAGGTTTTTGTTGATCCAGAAAATTCGAATCAGGATGGGTTGGGAGTTGTTTTTAAAGTTGTTACAAAGCCAAGAATTGAAAAAATTATTTTTGATGGAAATGATGACTTGAGCGACAAGAAGCTATCCAAAACAATTGTTTCGTATAAAGGTGAATTGTATGATGAATCCGTTGCGAAGGCGGATAAAATTTTATTGGAAAATCTTTACCTCGAAAAAGGATTTTGGAATTCTTCTGTAAACTACCAGGTCATTGCATCGAAGAATGATCCTTCCAAAATCATACTCCAATTTGATGTGCGAGAGAATGATTCGAGAAAAATACGAAAAGTTCTTTTTTCTGGAAACACTCAACTCAAAGATAATGAATTGCTTGATGTTATGGAGACAGCACCTTGGAGATTTTGGAGATTTTGGTCTAAAAGGTCAAAATACCTCCCTCGCGTTCTTGAAGAAGATTTAGACAAAATTTCACAGACTTATCGAAATGAGGGGTTTCTGGATGTCAGAATTGATCATGCCAATATCACTCTTACCAAGGTGGGTTCAAGCCGCATCGACCTGCATATTAAAATAGACGAAGGATCGAGATCCTATTTTGGAGAGCAAAGAGTTTTTGGACAGGCGGTTCTTGACGAAAAAACTATACTTGATGATGCCTTGGTTAAGACAGGTGATCCCTACTCTCCAGCATTATTATCGAAAGAAAGAAGCCGAATCAAACGATTGTATGGTAATGATGGCTATTTGGATACACAAATAAGAGTAAATCGAAAATCCAATCTTGAGAAAAACCAGATAGATTTAGATTTTGAGATAACAGAAAACAATAAGTTCACAGTCAATACCATTGAAGTTAGAGGTAATGAAAAGACTAAAACGATCGTTTTAATCCGAGAACTGGCACTAGCTCCAGGGGAAACTTTTGATTTAACCAGAATGGAGACCAGCGAGGCCAGGCTCAAAAATACAAGACTTTTTGAAAGAGTTGATATCAGTGATGAGTCCATCTCATCCCGGGACCCAGAGCTTAGAAATTCCAGGCGCAATTTAATTGTGGATGTGGAAGAGGGAAGAACCGGTCATGTTTCTTTTGGTGTGGGTTTTAGCACGCTTGAAAAGGCGATGATGTATGCCGAATTTCGCCAAGGTAATTTTGATCTCATGAAGTGGAGGGCTCCTCACCGTTTGCAGGGAGATGGCCAAAAGTTCCGGCTACGACTCAAGCTTGGATCTCGAAGTAATGAGGCACGTTTGGCGTTGGAAGAGCCTTGGTTTCTTAACAGACGGGTAGCTGCAGGCTTTGAAATATTTCGGGAAAAATCAGATTACCAAAGCTCTTATTATGACGAATTAAGAGCTGGTTTTGAAATATATTTCCGCAAGAGATTATTTGAGCTCGTGGAGGGGCGTTTNTTCTACAGTTTCGAAGATGTCTTGATNGAAGATATCGAAAGTACTTCTAGGACACTTTGGATAAGAAATGACCCGGCTTATCAATCTAGTTCAAATGAGATCCAGAGGACTATTTCTAAAGTTGGTCTCACCTTAAGCAGAGATACTCGAGACGCTCTACTTTTTCCTACAGAAGGAAGTGTTGTCACTATCCGCAAAGAATTCGCAGGGGGAATTTTTGGAGGCGATGCTGATTATGGAAGAATTGAGGCACAGGGAGTAAGGTTCTTTAAAACTTTTGATGCGATGGAACAGGTATTATCTTTATCAGGTCGTGTTGGTACACTTGGGAAATTTGATGGAGAAGATGCAAATGTTCCTTTTTTTGAAAAGTTTTTTCTCGGAGGGCCTTATAATTTAAGAGGGTGGGATTATCGAGATGCAGGTCGTAATATAGATGGCGAGCCAATAGGTGGAAACTCTTACTCATATGCAAGCTTAGAATATACATTTAAGGTAGCAGACCCTCTTCGCTTTGCACTCTTCTATGACGGCGGGTTTTTACGCNAAGGAGATTTTAAACTTTCCCCNGGTGAAGGCGATGAGGGTTGGCACGACAATTGGGGATTGGGTATTCGCATTATGGTCATGGGGATGCCTTTACGGCTCGATCTTGGTTTCCCTCTCTCTGATCCAAGTGAATCGGGTAACTCAACCCAATTTCACTTCTCTGGTGGTACAAGGTTTTAAAGTATTGTTGCCATTTACTTCCCTAGGTTTCATGATGTTTGATTTATGAAATTCTTCAAACCCTTAATATTCATTGCCCTTTTCGCGTTGGCTCAAAGTCTTTTGGCTCAAAAAATTGGAGTCGTTGATGTGCAAAAAGTTTTCGATGGTTACCAAAAGGTTAAGGATGCCAGAGAAAGGTTAGATAAATCGAAGCAAGTGGCCATGGAGGAACTTGAAATTTTTCGTGATGAGATGGAAAAGATCGTCAACGAATTGAAAGAGATGGAGGAAAAATTAAAAAACCCCAATATCGACACCTCCACTCTCAAGCAAAAGTACCAAGAAAAAGTTAAAGTAGCTAAAGATAAACAGGATGATATGGTTGCCTATGATAAACGAGCAAAAGCAACCATAGCACAAAGACAACGAAATCTACTGGTGGAACACCTGGAAGATATCAGAGCTGCCATAAAAAAAGTTTCTGCAGCAAAAGGTCTGGACTTAGTGCTCAATTCTTCTGAGACCCAATTGGGTGTTTTTTATGCATCGGACAGTACAAACTATACCGAGGAGGTCATTGTCACCCTCAACGCAAACAAAGAGTAATTCTTTCGTTTGCAAGAAAGCTAAGAGAAATTGGTGAATCTTAGCGTCAAAGTTTCAGACATATTAAAATTATTTCCGGATGCAGATATTTCTGGGTCTTGTCTGATTGAAGAGATAAGAGGAATTGCCAATCTTCGTGATGCAGGTTCCGGAGACCTCTCTTTTCTTGGCAACGCGAAATACAAAAGTCATGTAAAAAATTGTGAGGCTAGCATAATTTTGCTTCCGCAGGAATATACTGAAGAACCATCTCCCCATCAATTATTTGTAAGAGTAACAAATCCTTCTCGTGGTCTGGCTCAAATCTGTGAACTTATAGAGTCAAAATTACATCCGCCGGTCAAACCAGGCGTTCATCCAACTGCATTTGTGGAAGCAAATGCAATAGTCGATGCAAGTGCCTCAATTGGTGCGTTTACTTATATCGGTGAGGGGGCAAAAATCGGTCCGGGTTGTAAATTGAGCACTCACTGCCATGTGGGTTCTGGTTCTATTCTTGGTCAGAGTTGTATTTTATATCCAGGTGTAAAGTTATTATCTTCCTGCGAGATTGGTAACCATGTTGTGCTTAATGCAGGTGTGGTGATTGGAGCCGAGGGGTATGGCTTTGATCAGAGTGAAGAGGGTCATCATAAAATTCCCCATATAGGGAGAGTGGTTGTTGAGGATGGAGTAGAAATTGGTGCAAACACATGTATTGATCGTGCCCGTTTTGAAGAGACAAAAATTGGAAAAGGAAGTAAGCTGGATAATTTAGTGCAGGTCGGTCATAATGTACGGATTGGTGAAAATTGCCTTATCGTGGCACAGGTTGGAATCAGTGGAAGCGTGAATATGGATGACAATGTAATTGTGGGTGGACAAGCTGGGTTTGCAGGGCATTTGAATGTCGGCAAAGGTGCCAAGATTGCTGGCCAAGCAGGTATCACCAAAGATGTTGAGCCAGGTGCTTTTCTTAAAGGTAATCCCGCCCTGCCCTTCCATCTTGCCCAAAGAATTGCGATTTTGCAGAGAAAATTGCCCGATCTTTTCAATAGATTTGCCCAAGAAAAACCAAAAGAGTAAACACAGGCATGCGAAACGGAACTAACCTAAAAATTTTTAGCGGAAACTCGAATATACCCCTAGCCAAAGAGATATGTGCCTATCTGGATTTGGAGATGGGGGATGCGCTAGTGACTTCTTTTCCTGACAGCGAGAGCTTTGTTCGATACAACGAAAATATTCGAGGTATGGATGTGTTTCTTGTGCAGTCCACAAACTCGTCTGCAAACCATAACATTATGGAGCTTTTAATCATGGTGGATGCTGCAAGACGAGCATCGGCTGCACGGATTTCTGTAGTGATCCCCTTTTTTGGTTATGCTAGACAAGATCGTAAGGATCAACCCAGAGTGCCTATTACCTCTAAATTGATTGCTAATTTATTGGTAGCTGCTGGAGCGAACCGAGTTTTGACTATGGATTTGCACGCCCAGCAAATTCAGGGATTTTTTGATATTCCAGTAGATCATTTGTATGCGTCTCCTGTTTTTTTTGAATACCTGCGAAACAGGAACACCGAAAATATGACAATTTTCACTCCAGATGTTGGGGGAATGAAAATGGCAAGTGCTTATGCAGAAGTGCTTGGTTGCCCCTTAGGTTTTGTTGCAAAGCGTAGAACTGGAGCTAGCACAGTAGAAGCGACTAATTTAGTCGGTGAAGTGGAGGGGCGTGAGGTATTAATTGTCGATGATATGACAGAGACAGCGGGTACTCTAACCGCAGCCGCAAAATTACTTAAAGAAAGAGGTGCCCGTCGAGTTTCCGCAGTGATCAGTCATTGTGTGCTTAACGAGACTGGCAGAGAACGCCTTGAGCAAGGGCACCTAGATGAATTAATCACTACCAATTCTGTAAATATTCAAGTCGATGGTCTACCCATTACACAATTGAGTATCGCTCCTTTATTGGGCGAGGCTATCCAGCGCACTCACACAGACAGCAGTATATCCAGTTTATTTGAGGTCAAAGGGTTTTGAACTTAAAGCGATATTCCTAGTTTTTTAAAACAAATTCTCTATGTGGAGTCGCTTTTTCGACACTGATAAAATTTTACATGAAAAGAAACGGCTTTACTTTTCTAAACTTCCTAATGCTGGCCTGCGTAACCCTCGCGCAATCAAAAAGTTTTTCGTTAAGGGTAGATGAATCTGCTTTAGATCGTTCTTCGCCCAGCCCAATCCAGAGCTATTCAACCATCCTCAAACCCAGTACTCCAGCTGTTGTTGCGGTGACTACTCAGCAACTGGTAAGGAAGCTTTACCCGGGAGGGAGCAATCCAATCGAGGATATGCTTCGCAGGTACTATGGACTTCCTCGTTTAAACCAGGCAAGAATAGAAGAAGAAAAGGTACCCACTGGAATTGGGTCGGGAGTAATTGTATCCCCACAAGGACATGTTGTGACAAATGCTCATGTAATAACTGATCCAAGAACAGGGGAACTAATGGAAGAAGTGCTTGTGCAAATGGGAGAGCAAAAAGAATACCCTGCCGATGTAATCGGCTACGATCACACCACCGATATTGCAGTCCTAAAAATTGATGCAGAAGATGAACTGCCTTTTGCCACACTTGCCAATAGTGATCAATTACAAGTGGGTGACATTGTCTTTGCGGTGGGGAACCCTCTTGGGATCGGAATGACAGTAACAATGGGAATAATATCTGCCACCAGAAAGTCGGAGCTTGGTATTCTTCGAGAAGAAGGAGCTTATGAGAATTTTATCCAAACAGATGCTTCGATTAATCGGGGAAATTCAGGGGGTGCCCTTCTGGATGCCAAAGGGCGATTGATTGGCATTAACACTGCCATCATTTCTCAAACCGGTGCCAATATAGGCATCGGTCTTGCCATTCCTGTGAATATGGTTCGCCGAGCTTTAACCGATTACATAGAAGAAGGAAAAATTCGCCGTGGATTCCTTGGTGTCTCACTTCGTTCTGACCTTAACCAAAATGGAGCGATGGTTGGAAGTGTGGTTTCAGGAAGTGCTGCTGATAAGGCTGGTTTCTTGCCTGGAGATAAAATAATCAAGGTGGGAGATAAGCAGGTCTTATCAGTTAACCAGACAAGGGTTGCTATTTCTCAAGCTAAACCAGGATCAAAAATCCCGATTGAAGTCCTTCGCAATGATAAACCTTTGAGTTTGTATGTAGTCCTGGGTTCAATGTCAGAAGAACTCAGCCCTCTTCCAGGGATCGAGCTTGCTCTGCTAACACCTGAAAGCCGACAGAAATATCAGGTTCCCAATAAAGTCAGTGGGGTGGTTGTCACGAACTCTAAAGGTGAAGTTGAAACATTTAAAGAAGGTGTGGTCCTTGTGGAAATCAATGGTGCACAAATCCTCGACCTTGATGATGTCGCTGATAATTTATATCCTGGGATTAATCGATTCTATGTGTGGTATCGTGGAAAATATCGGTTTCTTGCCTACCGAATTCCTTAAAACGAATTTTTTATTTCACTGATTAGCTTCCAGGCTTGGTCGCAGGAATGTTTTGCAAATGTTTGGGGACTTGGTCAGCTTGATAAGTAGGGAAATTCATCTTTAGCAAAGAGGTAAAAGGAATACCAAAATTTAAAGGTTCGGTACTTCGGTCCACTAAACTTACAGCACCAAGAAAGTCGCATGGGTGCTGATCAATAATTTGAATTGCTTCCATAACCCGCCCGCCTTTAGTAACAACATCTTCAACTAGTAACACACGGTTTTGGGGGTGGATAAGAAAATTTCTTCTTAAGGCTAATCGATCGTTAACTTTTTCCAGAAAAATAAACCTAGCTCCCAGTTGTCTGGCGACTTCTTGTCCAATAACCAGACCTCCCATCGCTGGGGCCACAACCAAGTCAATTTTCTTGTACACCAGCTTTTCAATTAGAAGTTCTGCGAGTCTGGAAACCTTGTCTAAATATTGGCAAACTTGAGCACATTGAAAAAAATACTCGCTCCTAAGGCCGGAGCGTAAAATAAAGTGACCCTTGAGCAAGGCATTAGTCTCTTCGAAAATAGTAATTACTTCTTTGTCTCTTGCATCCATAAAAAAGCCAAAAAAAAGCATGCAAGAATGAGACGCAAACATTATTACAATCCAGGGCAGAGAAAATTGAACGAAGCGCCATCGAATCTATTTAGAAAACGAAAATTTTTACCTAAAAATACTAGGGAGTTGCGGTTCAATATGAGTTGAATAGTATGTTTACAATTATCACTTTTGTATGAATTGGTCTAAAGAACTTTGGTTTGCCCTGCTTTTTTTATCGGTTGGTTTTACCATTTGGCCGCTGATGGTTTATTATCTGGGTCTTAGCATAGGAATTGAGTTTTTTTTAAATACTACTCTTCGTACTTGGGCCGAACAAATTGTATACGGTCCTTTGGGTGGGCTTGATATTTTTTCAATAGCCAGTTTTTCGTTTTTGTGCCTTCCCTATCTATTATTCAATTTGATAAGGATCATTCTTGCGGTTGGACAAAGTTCGCTAAAAGATTAAATTGCTAGACGGTAGCTATATTTTCCTGCAACTGACAGAAGTTGGCGTAAGCACCTTGTTGCCCAATCAACTTTTGGTGTGACCCTTGTTCGATAATCTTTCCATTCTCTAGAAAGATAATTGTATCTGCTTCACGAATCGTACTCAGTCTATGTGCAATTATCAGTGTCGTTCGATCTTTAATCAGGTGCTGTAATGCTTGTTGTATTTTTCTTTCTGTTTCAACATCTACACTCGCTGTTGCTTCATCAAGGATCAGAATAGGTGAGGATTTAAGCATGGCTCGGGCCAAAGTAAGTCTTTGCTTTTCTCCCATACTCAAGCGGACGCCTCTTTCTCCAATATGGGTATCGAGACCATCTGGCAATCCCTCCACAAAGTCACGAGCGTGTGCTGATTGAAGTGCACTGATGATATCTTCCTCTGTTGCGCCTTCATCCGCTAGTAAGAGATTTTCTCGAACAGTGGTGTCAAATAAGAATGGGTCTTGCGAAACTAGGCCAATATTGGCTCTGAGTGTATTTAATGGAATATGGTCAATAGGGATTCCGCCAATGGAGATAGAGCCATTGTCTAAATTGTAGTACCGAAGCAGTAGGTTGGCCACGGTGCTTTTGCCAGCTCCAGTGGGTCCGACAAGAGCTGTGGTCGAACCATGAGGTAAGGAAAAGGAAAGGCCCTCCACCACAGGACTTCTTTGAGCATAAGAAAAACTGACCTGGGAAAAATTAATTGTATGATTTTCCAGAGGAAAGAGGGATGGATGCAGTGAGTCTTTAATTTCAATAGGTGCATCCAATACTTCAAAAACGCGCTCACCTGAAGCTTTTCCAGCTGCAACCAGATTATTGATACCCACTAGTTGTCTAATGGGCTCATAGAACATATTTGTATAAAGTAAAAAGGCAAAAAATTGCCCAGTGGTAAAATTGGGGTCAGATTCAAGAAGATATGCACCCATTCCGACCACTCCAAGAATGCCGAGGGAAGATGTAAAACTGGCACCAGGGCCTTGAATGGACCATCGGTACATCGCTTTTAGGGACAATGATTCCAAGGATTTGGCGATCTTGGTAAATCTATTCTTTTCGCGTTCCATTAATCCAAAAGAGTGGATCAATCGGTTGCCTTGAATATCTTCAACTAGAAGAGAGTTTAGTTCTCCTGATTTATCTCTAACTGCTCTCCAGTTTTTCTTGGAAATCCGTGCATACTGTATGGCCATCCATGAAAGGATGGGAAGAGGCAAAAAAACAAGAGCGGCAAGTCTTGGCTCCTGCCAAAACATCATGATGGATACGCCCACCAAAGTTAAAACTGCGACCACTCCTTGTTCAGTACCATCCAAGATTGCCCGTTCCACGCTTTGCACATCTTCAATCACGCGGGAGGAAATATCACCACTTTTACGGCGGTCATAGAAATTAATCGGTAAATGCAGCAATTTATTGTGAAGATCTTGGCGTAAGCGAAAGATAACTTTTTGTTCAAGTTTATTATTTATCCGAATGCGAAGACAATTGAGTAGTTCTTTGAAGAAAAAAATCGCAGCAATAAATAAAATCCCTTGTATTAAAATTTCGCCATCTCCTATACCATTTAACAGTACTTTGTCTAAGACCTGTTGGATAACCGACGGTGCGAGTACCGAAAGGACAGTCATCGTACATGCAATTAAAAGCGTAGTTACAAAGAGAGCTTTGTGAAAAAATAAATAAGAACTAACCCTGGAAATTACCTTGTTTTTTTTGGTTTGGCACATCACTTAAAATAAAAACAATTTACAAAATAGTATTTTACCTCGCATGACAAACTTGGACGAAAAAATCATTCATGGCCCTACTGGAGCTACACTTTTGGACCTTCCCTCTCCTTACCAAGCCCACCCTTGTGGTCTTTTACATTTACCCCGTTTCCTCGCAAAGATTAAAAAACATCTAACAGGAAGCCTTCCCAAAAGTTATCAGCGAAATTTTACTAAAGGATTTGACGGATTTTTATGCCTACATTTAGGCGTGGATCCTGAGCAAATGATCGATTGTGTACAAAAGGCACAAAACGAAGAGGAATTAAACCAAAGTTTGCTCGCACTTTTTCCTGATGAATTGCGAGCGAACGAGTGGAACCGTCGTGTGGTTCAAATTGGAATGTCTGACCTGGCCTTAGAAAAATTGAATGAAATCAAAGATGGTCTAGGTGCCTCAGACCGCGAGGACTTACGATCTTTTGCAGATGTTATTGATTTCGATGAAAAAAAAATCTCCTAATCCAGAAATTGAGCAACACTTTACACTCGTTTGATGGTGAGTAAAGTGAGATCATCCCGGTCAAGATCTTGTGTGCTGAACTTATTTAAATCTTGAATAATTTTCTGATTTAAGGATTCAGGGTCGAGTTCTCTGTATTGAATGAGTTCGCTTTTTAGTCTAGAAAGCCCAAACTCTTCCTTTTCGAGATTCGATGTTTCGGTAACGCCATCGGTGTAAAGGCATAGTAAATCACCAATCGAAAAATCAGTAACTTCATCACAAATAAGCTCGTTGAATAACTTGGGTTCCAAAATACCCAAGGCCATTCCATTTCCCCTTAATTCTTCTACAGGAACATTTTCTTGATCCGCCTTTAAAGCTTGGCTTTTCAAGAGCAGAGCAGGTTCATGACCAGCACGGGCATAGGTTACTTTTTCTGATTTAGTATCTAATACCGCCAGAAAAAGGGTGATGAACATATCTTTACGAATTCTGGGAAAGAGTTCTTCATTTAATAGACCGAGTACTTCAGCAGGGGATCGATTTTTATGCACCAAGTGCTTTAGGTGAGTTTGGCAAAGAGCCATGAGGAGAGAGGCTGGCACTCCTTTACCAGAGACATCGGCCACACAAAGACAGAACTTGTTGTTTGACAGTTTGTAAAAATCGTAAAAGTCCCCACCTACTTGAGCGGAGGGAACATACCTGGCCCCGATTTCTAAGCCCTTAATGAGGGGGAATTCTCGGGTTAAAAACAGCTCCTGCACATCATGGGCAAGTCTCAGATCTCCGTCCATTCTGGTTTTTTCGAGCCTCAAATTCATCGCATCTGAATTTTTAATTGCAAGTGCAGCTTGTTCCCCAAGGGAATTAATCATGGAGAAGTCTGTCTCCGAAAAAGGTAAGCCACTGGCTGGGTTTGCGACAGCAAGAACTCCTAGGCAATGATCGTCATGGATTAATGGGGCAAAAATCATCGATCGTACTGACAAAGATGCATCCATGTGTTTGATAACTCGTGGATCGCCCAGTGCGTCTGGAATAAAAACAGGTTTACCGGTCTTTACCACCTGTCCAACAATTCCTTCTTCTGCCTCTAAAATTTCAGAATTTAGAATCTTTTCAATAAATCTGGCCCTAGGTATGTTTTTTTCATCCAAATTCGTCTTAATGACTCGTTGTGGAGGGAAAAGGCCTTCCACCATAACCCCCTTTAATCGACCATTGGGAAGTTTTTCATAGATGCATGCACTCATCGCACCCGTGGTCATGACGGCCGTGTGCACAATCCTTTGATACAGGACTTTTCTTTCCACACCTTCGCCAATCGCTTCTGCAAGATTATGCATAAATTCGACGGCCATTTTCTTTTCCTGAGCAAGTTGATTTTTTTGCTCAAATAAAAGTTTGTGTGATTTAGCCCAATTGCGTTTTGCAATAAACCACGCTCCAATTCCAAAAATTAGCCCACCTAAAAAACAAAATATTGATAGCATTTAAAAGTGGGGAGCGAAGTTTATTCTTCTTTTTTTTGCTCTAAATAACTAACCACATCTGAGAAGACCTTTAGGTTTTTATCATTGAGGTTCATGAGGGCTTTATGAGCTTGGTAAACTGTATTAGAACCAACGCTGGATTGGGTGGCATTTTGAGCCAGTTCGTCCAAATGTTCTATATCTTTGATCTGTTCAGAACTGACTTCAGTGATTTGATGAATACCCAAGTTACATACGGTTTCCAAGTTTCTGCCCATTAAATTTAGTAGAACCATACTTCCGCCATTCTGTTTGGAGCGTATTTTTAAAGCTACGCTTACAAGAATGCCCAAGAAGGTGCTGTCCATACTGGTACATTCCTTAAAATCTATGATGTATCGTTTCTGTCCAGCCTTAGTTTGTTCTTCGAAAAATTTGCGTAATGGCTCGCAGTTGAGATAAGAGGCTTTACTCGAAATTTTTACAAAGGCTCTGTCTGGCGTTACATGAACTCGATAATTTATCTCCACCAAGTATTAATTTAATTCTAGCAAATCGTGCACAATGAATTTGAGCGTGATTATAGAGCTTTTTTGATCTCTGCGAAATCGGGAAGTTGTTTGGGGTCATCAGACGACCAGGCGAAAGAAATTTTACCTTCCTTAGAAATTACAAATGCGGAACGCTTGGATACTCCATTAAAGCCAATAAAATCCTCATATAAGACTCCATACTCTTGGGAGACTTTCTTGTTGAAGTCGCTAAGAAGGGAAAAATTCAAGCCTTCTTTGATTGACATAGCTTCTTGGGCAAAAGGGCTATCAACGCTGATCCCAAAAACTTGGGCGTTTAACTTCTCATATTCGGACAAATCATCTCGTACAGAACAAGCTTCTGCCATGCAAACACTGGTAAATGCGAATGGGAAAAAAAGCAGGACGACACTGGAGTTACCATGATAGTCTGCCAGGGAGATATCCTTTAAGCCTTCTGCGGTTTTAGTTTTGAGGGTGAAGTTTGGGGCGTCAGAGCCAATGTCTAAGGTCATATTAATAAATAATTGGGGTTAGGAACATTTATTTGGTAATGTTTGCTAAGTAACTTGCAAGCTGAATCAGAGTATAAATTTAGACAGCCCATAAACGATTCTTAACTCGTAGAATATCTACAATATGATAGGAAGACATAGATACAACCATGAAGAAAAATAGATTGTTGGAAAATGCAGATGTTATCATTGGGCAGGAAGAATTGTCAGAGAGCCTTAATAGTGATAAAAAACTTAAAATTAAGTTTGGCGTAGACCCGACCCGACCCGACCTTACTTTTGGTCATTTGGTTGTCTTTAATAAATTAAGACAGTTTCAGGAAGCAGGTCATGAAGCGATTCTTTTAATTGGCGATTACACCGCAAGGATTGGAGACCCTAGCGGTCGCTCGGAACTCCGCCCGGAATTAACCGAGGCAGAAGTCGATGAAAATGCAAGTACCTATCTCGAACAAGCCTTTAAGGTGCTTGATAAAAATAAAACCATAGTAAGAAGGAACAGTGAATGGTTCGGAAAGATGAGCTTTGCTGATGCACTGGCTCTGACCAGAAGTATGACGGTGGCCCGTATGCTTGAGCGGGATGACTTCGAAAAACGTTTTAAGTGTAATCAACCTATCTCAATGGTTGAGTTCATGTATCCATTAATACAGGGATATGATTCAATCATATTGCAGTCTGACCTGGAACTTGGAGGTAGTGATCAGTTGTTTAACATGTTGGTGGGCAGAAATTTGCAAAAAGAAAAAGGGGCCATTCCTCAGGCAGTTATGACCCTGCCCTTGCTGGTTGGATTAGATGGTTCTAGAAAAATGTCAAAAAGCTATGATAACTACATTGCCTTTAATGATTCCCCCAAGGACATATTTGGTAAGACTATGTCGATATCAGATGATGTCATGTGGGATTATTATCGGCTTTTGCTACTAAAGGATAAAAGTGAGGTAGAGGCATTAAAGAAAGTTCATCCCATGGAAAGCAAAAAGCAATTAGCTCTTGAACTAACCGCTCTTTTCCATGGCCTCGAACAGGGCCAAAAAGAAGCGGAGGCTTTTGCTCAGATTTTTTCCAGGGGACAAGATCCTGATGATATGCCGGAGATTTCCATAGCTAGTTTACAAATGGAAAGCCCAACCTTGTTGGGTGTTCTAGCAAGTTCGAAACTTTTTGAGTCCAAAGGTCAAATCCGCCGATTAATTTCTCAAGGTGCTATAAAAATAGATGGTGAAAAAATTGAAGATGCTGACTTTGATTTTTCCAAAACCAACAAAGTTGACTCAATTATTAAGGCAGGAAAGAAAATCTTTTTACGAGTAACTTATTAGTATTAACAGAATAATTATACTGCATTTACAACTCTGGCTAGAAATTTTGCGGTTGGGCTAGAATTTTTCTTTAAGAGGGAGGGAACTGTGCCTTGGTGCAAAAGTTTGCCTCCGTCTGCCCCACCTCGTGGACCAAGTTCAATCAGACAATCCGCCTCGGCGATTAAATCCACATCGTGCTCGATTACTACTACAGTGTGCCCCTCATCCACGAGTTGATGCAGAAGCAGGATCAGTTTTTCACTGTCTTGTGGATGCAGGCCAATGGTCGGTTCTTCCAGGACATAAAAATTCTTTTTCAATTTCTTATGTTTTTTGCCCTGAATCTCTATGCCATTTGCCAATTCTGATGCAAGTTTTAGTCTTTGAGCTTCTCCTCCGGATAGGGTGGGAGAAGTTTGACCAAGTTTTAGGTAACCCAGCCCAGTCTGGACCATGAGCAGGAAAGTTTTTCTCAGAACTTCATCAAAGGAAAAAAATTCAACTGCATCGTCAAAGGTCATATCGAGAATTTCGGCAATGTTTTTGCCGTGCCACTGCAAATTCAGAACTTCATCCTTATAGCGCTTTCCTTGGCATTCTTGACACTCGATGAATGAGTCAGGCAAAAAGTTCATTTCCAGTTTTATTCTGCCCGCTCCTTTGCATGTTTCACACCTCCCACCCTTCACATTAAAGGAAAAGTCACTGGGGGAAAAGCCCCGTGCTTTTGCCTCTGGCAGAGTGGAAATCAAATCACGGATACGAGTCCAGACACCCAAATAAGTAGCCGGGTTGGATCGAGAGGTTTTACCAATTGGTGCCTGACTGACTTCGATCGCCTTGGAGAAAAGATTACCGTTTTTCAATAAGTAATTATCAGATTTGATTATATCCGTACTTTCTCGAATGGATTGTTTAATCCCTTGAAAAAGCGGTCCTCTGACCAAACTTGACTTTCCTGCTCCGGAGACGCCACAGCATACGGTGAGGCAACCAATGGGAATTCTAATGCACAGGTTTTTAAGGTTACGGAATGTAACTTTAGATAATTCAACATAAGCTTTTTCTTTGTTCTTTCTGAAAGGAGCCAGCTTTCTCCAATTGCCTCTGATAGGATGGGAGATTCCCAGAGATAAATATTTGCCTGTTCCTGAAAGCCCGTTTTCTGCAACGGCTGCCGGTTTTCCCATTTCGACTATATGTCCGCCATGCTCGCCCGCATTAGGTCCAATTTCTATGATGCAATCTGCTTGCAAGATAGTCTCTTGGTCGTGTTCAACAACGAGCAAGGAATTTCCCTTTTTTTGAAGACTCCTCAGAGAATCGATTAACTTCTGATTATCAGAAGGGTGTAGACCAATGGAAGGTTCATCTAAAACATAAAGAACTCCGGAAAGGTTTGAACCAAGCTGTCCGGCCAGTCGTATCCTTTGAGATTCTCCTCCTGAAAGGGATGCGGTTTCGCGGTTTAGTGATAAGTACTCCAACCCCACGTTGCTCATGAAATTCAATCTTTCAAAGACTTCTGGTAGAATTGCGTCCCTGATGGCATTAAGTTGAGGGTTAATTTTGAGATTTTTAAGAAACAGCTCAATCTCAACTGGGGGCAGTGCGAGTAGTTGGGGCAAAGAATAACTTTGCCGGTTTTGGGAAAATAAAAAGACATTGCGGCCAACAGGATTCAAGCGATCTCCTGAACAAGTTGGGCAAACATCGCCATCCTCTATGCTCCACCATTGTCCGTTTGCAGGTAAATCGTCTTTCATCCAATCATAAATCCTGCCATACCCCCGGCAGGAAGTGCACCATCCTTTTGGAGAATTCCAAGACAGGAGTAATGGTTCAAGGTCAGGATAGGCTTCTCCAGTTTCAGGGTCTGAATTATGAATGGAAAACCAAGATGTTTCTCCACTGGGTAGGAGTAACAAACACCTACCCTTCCCCATTTTTAATGCGTATTGAACGGATCCTTGGAGTACTGTGCTTTTAGGAGGCTTTTCCCAAGTTTCTAAAACCAATTCGATATCATGGAGCTTATACCTGTCCAGTCCATCAAAAGACTGAGTGGAAAGAAGTTTACCATCACAACGGACTAGTTCAAACCCTTGGGTTTTTGCCCAGTTGATTAAAGGTTTATGGTGACCTTTACGATTGGTGACCAGAGGGAAGAGGAGTTGAGCACCTTTTACCCCTTTAATTTTCCTGGCTAATTTTCTACAAATCTCTTGTGGAGTGGATGAAACTAAAGGAGTGCCGTTTCGCGGACTGCACTGGGTACCAAGTCTAGCGTACAGAAGTCGAAGATACTGTGCTATTTCAGTAATGGACCCAACGGTGGATTTTCTAGAACCACGGGTGACTCTCTGTTCGATCGCAACCGTGGGCGAGATACCTCGAATTAAATCGACTTTGGGCCTTCCTACCTGCTCAACAAACTGACGGGCATATGAAGACATGGATTCCATGAATCGTCGCTGCCCTTCTGCAAAGACTACATCAAATGCCAGAGAAGATTTTCCTGAACCCGAAGGTCCGGTTATGACCACAAATTGATTGGATGGAATAGCAAGAGACAAATCCTTAAGGTTGTTTTCTTGAGCACCTATAATTTCAAGGCTGCTTTTCCTGAAATAGGATTTGTTGGATTTTTTAACTCGAGAAGATGGTCCATTCCTCGAGGGATTATTTTTCTTTTGGTAACCTTTGAATAAGCGGCCAGTCGGAGTATTTAAACGGTGAAAACTGGTTGGTGTACCACTGGCAATAATATTGCCGCCCAATTTACCAGCCCCTGGGCCAAGTTCAACAATCCAGTCGGATTGAAGTAGAACAGATAAGTGATGCTCAATGACCAACAGGGAATGCCCCCTGGAAACCACCTGCCTGAGGCAATCTATAAGTCGTTGTACATCAGCGAGGTGAAGCCCTGTGGTAGGCTCATCCAGCAGGATAAGTGCTGAACGATTTTCTTTTTGCAAAGGACCCATAAATTTTGCCAGCTTCAATCTCTGAGATTCTCCGCCTGAAAGGGTGTTTAATGGTTGTCCTAATTTTAAATAACCAAGTCCCAGTTCCTTTAATAGAGTAAGTTTCCTGTGGGTTTTTGGCAGTTGTGAATACCTCTCTTGTGCCTCTGTGATAGTGAGATTGAGAGTTTCTGATACATTGAGCCCTCCAAAGCGAATTTCCAGAAGTTCGTCTTTGAAGCGGTTACCCTGGCAAATTGGGCAAGGTACGGATATGTCGGGTAAAAATTGCATTTCGACATTCTCATACCCCAAGCCCATGCAAGAGTCACAACGACCTTGTCCGGAATTGAAGGAAAAGTCAGAAGCATTAAACCCAGCAGCTTTTGCTTGCTCTGTGCGGCCGAATGCCTCCTTTATTGGACTCCAGGCATCCGCAAACAGAACAGGGTTGGAGCGGGGAGATTTCGCGATTGTTTCTTGGTCAATCATGACAATCTCAGAAAAATTGAGGGTGCTTTGAACCCAGCCTTTGGGAGAGCCTTGGCTAAGTTCTTTGTATATTAAATCTTCCAAAAGGGTGGACTTGCCGGATCCGGACAAGCCCGAAATACAGGTTAATTTACCAAGAGGGATTTCTGCGTCAAAGTTCTGGAGGTTGTGAATATGTGCATCCTTAATTTTAATAAAATGGGAATCCTTTAGCTTAGGCTTTTTATTCCTTGGCAGAGAAGAAAATTTGTTTTCAGTAAGCCATTTCCCAGTTTCTGTATCAGCAGATTGTAATAATTTGGGGACTGAGCCATTAAAAACTATTTGTCCCCCTGAAGCCCCGGGTTGGGCACCCATTTCAATGACTCGGTCAGCAGCCCGAATCACTTGTTCATCATGTTCGACCACACAAACAAAATTTCCAGCTGAAGCTAAACTTTTTAATATTTCAATCAGTCGTCCAATATCCTGATGGTGTAACCCGATGGTTGGTTCATCCAGGGCAAATAATGTGTCTGTTAATCCAGCCCCAAGACAGGCGGTTAGATTAATTCTTTGGGTTTCTCCGCCACTCAAACTCCTTGAAGTTCGGTCTAAGCTCAAGTAGCCCAATCCTACATCTCTTAAATAGCCCAATCTGGTACGAATGGACTCCACAGGTAAATCCGTCTTTGGGTCATTGCAAAGTCCCACAGAGTTCATTAAGTCAAGCAGTTCAGAGATAGGCATTGCATAGAGCTCGGGCAGTGAATGGTTTTTCCATTTCCATAATTGGGGCTCCTTCTTAAACCTGGTTCCATTGCAATCAGGACAACAGAAGTAATCACGGTATTTCGAGAGAAACACTCTGATATGCATTTTGTAAGTTTTCTTCTCTAACCATCCAAAAAAGGAATGAATGCCGTACCAAAGATTGTCTCCTTCAACATGCTGCGGATCACCATTCCAAATAAAGGATTTCTGTTGTGCAGATAGTTTTTGCCAAGGTTTATGAGGGTCAATACCTTGCTCCGGGCATGCATCCAGCAGATCGTTCAGGCAGTGCCCATAAACTTTTCCTTCGAAGGGTTTAATGACTCCTTGGGATAAAGACAGGGAGGGGTCGGAAATGACCAGAGCTGGATTTATCTCTATAACCCTGCCAAAGCCCCTGCACTTTGGGCATGCACCAAGCGGGGAGTTGAAGGAAAAAGAATTTTGACCCAGCGAGGAATAAGCCTTGCCTGAAACAGATGATCGGAGCCCTTGATAAAATGATTTGCAAATCTTACCACTAGGAGTTCTAGCCTCCGCCTGGCCTTTGCCTAATTCTAAACAAAGGGTAACAGCTTCTGCTATACGAATTTTATTTTTCGGTATTGCCTTGATCTTGTCCACAACCACAAAGGCAAAGGGTTCTTCCCAGGAGGTTTTTAGCACATCCTCAATCCGTTGGTATTTTCTTTTGACCAAAATGCGCGAGTATCCTGCCGCTAATAAAAAATGGAGAAAATCATCCGCTTTTAGACTGCCACATTCTATGCGGAATCCCAAAATTATATCTTTGTTTAATAACTCTGTAATGCAGCATTTTGCCTGGGCAGAAGCCGTTTCTTCCTTAATGATTTTCCCATTGTTATCAGGGTCGTGCAGGCTGGCAACCTGGGGAAACCAAACTTTAAAGTAGTCGCACAACTCGGTCATCGTTCCTACGGTGGAGCGGGAATTTCTGATGGTATTTTTTTGCTCTACAGCAATGGAAGGTCGGGCATACAGCATTGACTCGACCTTGGGACGAGGAAGTGACTCCATGAACTGCCTGACATATGGGCTAAAGGTCTCTACATACCTTCTTTGACCCTCAGCATGAAGAACATCAAAAAGCAGGGTGGATTTGCCTGTCCCACTCAATCCTGTAATAACAGTCAAGCGTCCAGGCTCGATCGACAAATCGATATTTTTTAGGTTGTTTTCTTGAGCACCCTTTAACTGTATGGGCAATGGTTGAGTCGACATCTGATCTTTCTACGGGAAAAGAGAAATTGGACAAGACGCGAGATGAATGGCGTCCCGTAGGGGATTCGAACCCCTGTTGCCGGGATGAAAACCCGGTGTCCTAACCTGGCTAGACGAACGGGACCAAGCCACTCATACTGTTTAAATAATTTAATTTCGCAAGACGAATTTAATAATTTAAATCTTAGACTCTAGGAGTTTGACATTATTCCACGAAACTTTACTTTCTACCCTTTGTCATGAAACCTACCTACAATCCATCTAAACTGCGTCGTGCCAGAAAATTTGGTTTTCGAAAACGCAATCAAACTAGTGCTGGTCGCAAGGTGCTCCAAAATCGTCGTCGCAAGGGAAGAGCGAAGTTGACTGCTTCGGTTTTGCCTCGTTTCCGATAGTCTAAATTTGATTTTAATTGCGTGAGCTACGGTCTTTCACGCACAGAGAGGTTAAGTAAAGCCTCGCAGTTTCTAAGCGTAAAGAGATTAGGAGTCTCGGTGAAATGCCCATCCTTCTGGTTGCAAATGTCACTTGGTTTAACAGACGATCCACCAAGACTGGGAATTATTGCAACTAAACGAATTGGAAATGCAGTGCATCGAAATCGTGCCAAACGATTGGTGAGAGAAATGTATCGTAAACATAAGGCCTTTATTCCAGTGTCTGCCCAAACGGTGGTAGTCCCTCGGAAAGCTATCCTCAAAATGGTATATACCGAGCTAGAGAGCTCATTTAAGGATGCAGTCGTAAAAGCATCAAACAGACTATGAAAAATTATTTACTGGGAATTGGATTTCTTATTCTTGCATTTTATTTAATCTGGCAGCAGGGATCTGAACAGATTGATTACGCAGATCAAAGATCAACCAATCAAGCAACGAGCGATTCACCCTACCCTATTGCTGAGGGTAACACTTCCCGTTCTTTTTCACAAGGTGGACAGACTGCCCAAGATGGCGAATCCTCAACAGAACTATTTTTTGAAAGTACCAAGGAGTTGGGCCAGGAAAAATTATCCCTTGGGTTAGCTTCGGAACTCTCATCCGTAACTTTTTCGAACCATACTGGTGGAATTCGCTCAATACAATTGCATCAATCGAACCGACTGAACAAAGCATATGATTTAAACCATACTGAGGAGCCGTTGCTTGGTATTGCTTTCGAAGATAGCACTGGGAATCTTCTTCCAAAGGCCTTGCCTAATCCTCGAGATTTTCAACTCGTGGAGCAAACTGATAAACGGGTGGTTTATCGTTGGGAATCTGAATCCAACCTTCGCATCGATCGAATCTATGAACGATCCCAAGATGACGGGTATGTTCTCAAGCATCGTACTGTTTTTACTAGCTTACGGGATGTACCCATGGCCATTGAGCGAATTCGGATGTCTTTGGGCTCGAGCTTCCAAATCCCTCGTATGTATAATCCATTTGATCAGGCGTCTACCTATTTGAGTGTGGGCTATTACAATGATGGTGCACCCTTGGCTGAGGGTTGCTCCTGTGCAACCTGCAGTGGCAGAATTGACGGAGAAAGAGAAGAGTTCTTTCAGTTAAATGAAATGGGGCCAACTGGAAAGATTGAACCCAGAAGATTATCGAAGGCAAAATGGGCATGTGTGAACAACCAGTTTTTTGTAAATTTACTGCGACCGGAAACTGAGCTATCCGACCTTCGGGTATGGGGAGAGTCTGTTCAATCAAATCAAAATGAACAAGGGGAGGAAGTTCTTGGAATCAGTGGTGCTATTTCATTTCCCTTGGGCATACTTCAACCGAGTGAATCCAAAGAATTCGTATTCAGTCTCTACGCAGGTCCCAAGGATTATGTGGAACTGTCAAAATTATCTTTCGAGCAAAAGAAAGTTATGCAATTCGGAGTGTTTTGGTGGATTTCTGAGCCTCTCAGTTGGAGTCTTAACAAACTTAGCTCACTATTTGGAAGTTATGGTCTTGGAATTATTTTTCTGACAATAATCGTAAAACTTATCCTTTGGCCCTTAACCGCACAGGCAACTCGCTCACAAAAGAAGATGCAAGCGCTGCAGGGCCCGTTGGCCAAATTAAGGGAAAAGCACAAGGGAAGTCCTCAAAAACTAAATCAAGAAATGATGAAGTTTTATAAGGAGCATAAAGTAAACCCGTTTGCTGGATGTTGGCCAATTCTTATCCAAATTCCCATCTTTTTAGGAATGTTTTGGATGTTGCGTTCTGCAGCTGAACTATATGGCCAAGAGTTTTTATGGGCCAATGACTTATCGGAGCAGGATAGCGTGGTCATGCTGCAGGGCTTTTCCCTTAATGTTTTGCCGATTTTTATGGTTTTAACCCAGTGGTATCAAATGCGCTTAAATCCGATGCAGCTTGGACCAGAGATGAGCGAGGCCCAAAGAATCAATGCTAAAATGATGCGCTTTATGCCCTTCATGTTTTTAGTTTTTCTTTATTTTTTCTCATCCGCCCTGGTTCTCTACTGGACGATTCAAAATATAATGACCATCTTGCAGACCCTTTTGACTAAAAATGTGGTCCTTTCCGATGCAAACGCAGATAAGGAATCCAAAGCAAGGGAGAAAGGATTTGAACGCATTCGCGATAATGCGGATGAAGTAGTTTCAGCAAACGAAGAAGTGGATGAGGATAACCGTAGGTATAGAAATTTATTGGGATTAAAGGTTCGCGGCAAAATTGATGCTGAAAAGCTTGAGTTGAGATACAAGGAAAGGATGAAACATTACAGCCCTAAAAGATTGGCAAACATGACCGAGCAAAAGAGAATTTCTGCAGAAGAAAAGCGGGATAAAATTAATGAAGCTTACGAATCTCTTAAAAAAGAACTAGATAAGGAATCTTGACTTTACCCAGGATCATTTGATTCGATTTTAAACTCATGTCAGGACACAGTAAATGGGCAACTACCAAAAGGCACAAAGCTGCCGTTGATGCGAAGCGCGGGAAAATCTTTAGCGTAATTAGCAAGGAAATATCCCTTGCGACCCGAGATGGTGGCAAAGACCCAGAGTTTAATCCCAGGCTGCGCACTCTCATCCTTAAGGCTAAACAGGCAAATATGCCATCGGATAACATTGATCGAGCGATCAAAAAAGGAGCCGGTGAACTAGGTGGAGTTACTATCGAAGAGTTGCTCTATGAAGGGTATGGTCCTGGTGGCGTTGGTTTGATTGTGGAGGTGACTACTGACAATAAAAATCGTTCCGCTTCAGAAGTTAGAAGTACTTTCTCAAAAGGAGGAGGAAACTTGGCGGGGGTGGGTGCTTTAGCTTTTAATTTCAAACGAAAAGGACAGTTTCTCTTGGCACTAGAAAAAATTTCAGAGGATGAATTGACTGAATTGGCCTTAGATAACGAAGCGGAGGATATTTTGACAGAGGAAGATCATTATGAGGTAGTTTGTGAAACTTCTGAATTCGATCGGCTGGCAGAGGCTTTCGAGCGAAGAGGCATAGAGCCAGACTCTTCTGAACTGGCTTATCTCCCCAATACTTTAGTTGAAATTAAAGATGAGGAAACTGCCCGTAAACTGATGAATCTTATTGAATCTCTTGAAGAGCTTGAAGATGTCAAGTCGGTGCATGGAAATTATGACATAGACAAAGCTTTGCTTCAAAAATTCTCCTGATAAAATTTTAGAAGAATGCCTTTTATGGGCACTACTTAAAAATACCAAATTGTAATGCCTTCCCCTGCTGATAAAACCAACCTAAGCGATGCCAATGATGTAGGCAAAGTAGAGGAAAAAACCTTTGTTTACAAAGACAACTTTAGTCTTACTGGCGGGGGAACCTTGGCGGGTTTTGAGTTAAGGTATGAATATTATGGCCAATTAAACGCTCAAAGAGACAACGCCATCTACATATGTCACGCCTTGACGGGTGACCACCATGTTGCTGGTTTTTACAACCATGATGACGAAAAGCCAGGTTGGTGGAATCATGTAGTCGGTCCAGGAAAACCCATTGATACGAATCGTTTTTTCGTGGTCTCCTCCAATTGTCTTGGCGGATGCAGAGGATCTACTGGCCCATCAAGTGAGGACCCTAAAAGCAAAGGGACATCTTACGGAGCCAATTTTCCGGATCTTTCAATTTGTGATATGATCCGGGCCAAGCGAGCCCTGATTGATCATTTGGGTATCAGCACTTTACATGCGGTGGTGGGAGGAAGTATGGGGGGCATGCAAACCCTGCAATGGATCGTTGAGTATCCTGGGTTTGTTAAAAATGCGATCATTATTGCGGCTACAGCTCAGCACAGTGTTCAAACCATTGCCTTTAATGAAGCGGGCAGATGTTCCATTCGTGGTGATTTGGGTTGGAAAGATGGAAGTTATGAAAAGAATGAAGGTCCAGCCCAAGGTTTGTCCGTTGCCAGAATGATGGCCCATATAACCTATCTTTCAGATTTAGGGATGGAAGAAAAGTTTGGAGGAGATCAAAGATTAGACTCAAGTGAAGATTTTGAATTTAGTGTGCAGGGTTATCTAGACCACCAAGGAAAAAAGTTTGTCGATCGTTTTGATGCAAACTCGTACCTGAAATTAACCGAAGCATTGGATCGTTTCAATTTAGTTGGTGAGCATGGATTGGCTAATGCGGTTGCAAATGTGGATACCCGCACTTTGGTAATCGCATTTTCGAGCGACTGGCTTTACACACCCAAACAAAATAAGGATATCGCGGATGCTCTTATAAAGGCCGGAAAAAATGCATCGTACTTGGAAATTGATCACTCCCATGGCCACGATTCTTTTCTCATAGATTCAGGCCCTTTCCTGAAGGCACTTGGGAGCTTTCTTCAAGGGGAGGATACGACCACCGAACAAGCTTTAGAAGAGGATGGTTTTCGAAAACTGAAAAATAGGTATGAGGTAAAAAAAGAAGCAGACTTTCGAGCCATCGATGACTGGGTTGCTCCAAAGGATAAGGTGTTGGATCTTGGTTGTGGAAGAGGTCTACTTTTAGAGCATCTACGGGAAGCTAAGGATGTTCATGGTTTGGGCGTTGATTGGGAGCTGAATAAATCGATTTCTTGTATTTCTCGGAAAGTTCCCATTTATCAAGAAGAAATCCTAGCTGCATTGTCCAAGTTTAGTGATAATTCCTTTGACTGGGTCATTTTTTCCAGAATGGTTGAGTCCTTGCCAGAGCCAGGTAAGATAATAGAGCAGGCTATTCGGGTTGGGCACAAAGTAGCGGTAAGCTTTGTCAACCATGGTTATTGGAGAAATCGTTGGAACTTTCTTTTCAAAGGTCGACGTGTTTGTAACGAAGTCTATCCTCATCAATGGGAAAGCAGTCATTTGAGTAACCATTTTTCGATCAGCGAATTCGAAGATTTTTCCAAAAGATTACATGCAAACGGGATGCAGGTAAATTTGGGAAGAAAGTTATTTTACAGGGGAGATTGGGTTAATAAATGTTCTTTTCTCCCAAATCTTAGGGCAGGATTAGCAATTTACGAAATAGTTAAAGGTAGCTGATTACCTCCTATCCCCTGCCCTGATTCCAACGAAAGGCAGAAGCATATCCCCATGCAATTCCTACAACTAGCCCCCCTGCATGTGCCCAATTTGCGATCCCTCCGAAAACTCCGGTAAAGCAAACCAGAAAGAAACCAAACATGATCATGGCCACCATGGGATCTAGACGGAAACTATCAGCAGGATCTAAACGGGTTTTGACCCATACATAACCAAATAACCCATAAACCACTCCAGACATCCCGCCAAATGCCGGGCCCGATAAAACAAATTGGGCAAGGTTTGAAACCAGTGCAATGATGAGGATGAAAGATATAAAGAATTTCGGCCCTTTCCTTTTCTCAATCTGCCCGCCAAGATCATGAAGCCAAAACATATTAAATAGAACATGTAAGAAATTAAAATGTAAGAAAATGGGGGTGAATAGACGCCAGATTTGCCCAGAAGAAACTTCTGATAATCGACCGTTTAATTTTTCTGAAATAAAAAAACCACCAACCAATTCTGTATTTTTACCCATTCCGGAAAGCAAAAACACTGCCACACAGGTAATGATAAGCGATAAGGTCATAGTGCCGGAAGAACGATCGGTCTTTTGCCATTTTTCCCGCAGGTTGAATTCCTTGAAGCCCCGTTTCTTAGGAGGGGCTTCTTCTATTTTATCTTTTTTCGGGGCAGTCGAAAATTTAGGATCATCGGGATTAGATTTGAATTCATTGAGGTATGAGAATGCGAGACTGAGTTGATCTTCATCTAATACCCAAATCTGACAAGATCCGCTACTTTCCGCGTCTCCTTTTTCCAAAGAAGAATCGATTCCTTTTTGTTTTAAGAATCCCCAAAATTTCAGGGCATGGTTTTCGGTGTCAAAATCTGCTACACATCGCATTAGTTTATTCCTAATTAGGATTACTGAGAAGACGAGTTATTTAAGTGGTAATTATTTTTATTTCAAGCTCTCGTTGGACAGAGCTTGTTGCGTGAGTTCTAGAGATACATCACCATTTGCAAGTATTCTGGCTTGTACTACATCGAACTGAAACTCTTTGAGCATTCTTTCTTGCCGCAATTTTGAGGTCACAACTTTCATTCTTCGAAGATTTGGGTCAGAGGGAAATAAATTAGACGAGATGTATGGATAATGATTGTATGGACCTTTTATTTGAGAACTTTTCTTTAAGCGTTTTTCATTTTCGGCTTTGGCTTTTTTTAAGAGTTGGTTCCTTTCTTTTTGCAAAGATTCTGACTCAATTGAACGAAGCATAATCATTGCTTCCTGTTTCTTCCCAATTTCCAGAAGAATTCGAGCTTTATTGAAATTAATATATTCCTCTTCCTTCCTGGATCTCACTCCAAATTCAGAAGTTAGTGTATCCCAGGCAATAAGAGCTTCTTGTTGCATGACATGCTCAAAATCAAAAAAACTCTGGGCGAATCGTAAGTGATAATCAAAGTTTTTTGGATCAAGCTTTACAGCCTCTTTGAAGCTCTCATGCATGAGCATACCAAGATTCGTGCTTTCTTCTATTCGGGAGAGCTTATCTTCGAATAGGAAAATAAAATTCCCTAGATTATAGTGGTAAATTGGCTCATGGGGAGCAAGTCGCGTTGCCATAAGGAAGAAAGGGAAAGCCTCAACAACTTTGCCGTCTTCCACCAAAAAGTTTCCTATTTCTTGCTTAACAACCGCAATATTCGGATTGATTTGATCTGCTTGAAGAAATAAAGAAACGGCACTTTCATGCAGACCGGTTTTTCTCAGAAACTTTCCAAAAAGTAGCAGGGCGTTCACATCATTTGGGTTTTCCAAAAGATAACTTTCGTAGCTCGTAACAATTTGCTGAGCTTGCCTGGTAAGTTCGTCTTCAGACCAATCCTTTCCGTGTCTTAAAAGGCGACTTTGCTGTTCAATGATTTTGGAGAGTTCGAGGTCGGACAAGCTTTCTCCGCTTGCATGCAAAGTATTGGTCAACCCCAGCAAACAGACAAGAGAGAGGTAAAAAAAATTTTCTAAAAAAGAAGACATTTAACTCCAATCAAGTGTAAATATTAAAAGCTTTCAAGCTTGGAAGGGTCGCTGTTAACGGGTAATTTTATAATCTTCTACTATGAAAAAGTTTTTACTCCTGATTTTTTGTTCTCTGGTACTTTTTCAACTCGTTTGGGGTAAGAGTTCATGGAACCGCGACTTAACCTATGACCAGATTGCTTTAAAGGCTCAGGAAGGGTCTCCTTATCACATGGGTCTACTTGGGATTTATTTGCGTTCCGGAGAAGCGGGATGCAAAGTAAATTTAAATGCAGCCGCGGAATGGTCCAAAGCGGCATTAAAAGAAGGACATCCATTCGGTTCGTATAATTTAGCTAATCTTGCCATGCTGGATGGAGATTTTTCGGAGGCGACTAGGCTGTATCAGGATGCAGCCTTACTACTCCAACGGCGTGCATCTGAGGGAGATCCAGTGGCCATGTATTGCATGGGAGAAATTGATTTCCAAGTCATACCAACGAATGTGTCACGGGCACTTGATTTATTTAAAAAATCTGCGGATGCAGGATATCCTCAGGCACAAGCTACAATCGGTGCCTTGTACCTCAAAGGCTTGCCCGGATTGCTTGAGCGAAACCCGGAAAAGGGAGTGGCATTACTTTCTGCGGGGGTGCGGGCGAAATCACTGACTGCACGGTTTAATCTTGGTATGGCTTATTACAATGGAGATGGAGTGGCTCAGAATTCACTAAAGGCGGCACAGTGGCTCCAGGTCGCTGAAAAACAAAATTTTGCCGAAGCACAGTATGTTTTAGGTATGTTATTTGTTGAGGGTGATGAATCACTTACAAAAAATTTGAATTTAGGGGTTACTTATTTGCACAAGGCCACAAATCAAAATCATAAACTTGCCAAGGCATATTTACAAAAGATGGACATCAAAACTGAGATAAAAAGTACCTCAACTGGAGGGAACCTCACTATGCCTAGTGCCTCAACTCAACTTGGAGATGTGGAGATTTTGCGGGAAGCACGTATGTATTACACCGGTATTGGTAAGACTCGAGATTACGAAAAAGCCTTTTCCATGTTGTTGCCTTTAGCTAAGGGAGGATATGCAGAGGCGGCTCGTCTTGTGGGGTTGATGAAATTATCTGGAAAAGGAACTAAAAAAAACCCTACAGATGCGAAGCAATGGCTATCTGTTGCCGCACAAAAAGGCGACCAGACAGCCAAGCGCATGCTTGTGCAGTACAAGAGCCTCTTTTAAGCAACATCTGCTTTAGTGAAATCGTGCCTGTGTCAGTGTGGCACAAGTTTTGTCGAAAAGCCAAAGAGCCCGAAAATTACTCAATCTACCACAAAAAGAGGGACATGTTGTAGGCTTTCTCTCTTTTTTTGTGATTGAAAAATATCCAAACCCCGAAATTTTCGGTGTGTGGAATTGATCAAAAATCTCCCTGTTTTTCAGGAGTTTGAAAAGATTAAGCAAAAATGGGACGAAAAATCCCATTTAATCTTAAAATCTCCAACCGGATCGGGAAAGTCCATTGCCCTTCCTTATTTACTGAAAACTTTAGGATTAGTAAGCGGAAAGATTTTGGTCGCACAACCGCGCCGTATAGCTGCTAGGTTACTTGCTAAACAGCTAGCTGTAATGGCAAATTGGCAAGAAGGAAAACAAGTAGGCTATCAGGTAAGGTTTGAAAAGAAATATTGTGAAAAAACAGAAATTATCTATGCGACTGATGGAATTGTTCTAAATAAGCTTCTAGATTATGAGACTCTTGGTGATGTGGAGGTATTGATTCTAGACGAATTTCATGAAAGAAGTGCGCAGTTGGACCTTTGTTTGGCACTGGCACTAAAACTGTGGGAAAACAAAAGGAGAAAGCTCAGATTAGTTGTTACTTCGGCAACGCTAGACATAGATAAATTAGCCAGGCATATTCCGGATTCTGCTTGGGTTGAGCTTTCAGACCGTTCCTATCCCGTGGAAGTTGAATACAGGACACCCAAAAAAGATTATCCTGCATGGAAGTCAGTGGTTGAGGTTATGCCCACACTTTTGCAAAAGATGGAGGGAGATATCCTAGTTTTTATGGATGGAGCCTATGAAATCTCTCACGCAGTCAATTCTATACTTAGCAGTACTTGGTCAAGAGGTTTGGAAGTTAGGCCACTCTATGGGGATTTGTCTCCAGAGAAGCAGGATTTGGCCCTCTCAAATACGGAAAAAAGAAAAATTATAATTAGCACCAATATTGCGGAAACTTCTCTTACCATTGAAGGAATAAAAATTGTCATTGATACCGGGAAAGCAAAGAAAATGAGGTATGACAGCGTCCGTGGTGTAAACGCTTTACTGAGTGAACCAATCAGTAAAAGCTCAGCAGACCAAAGGGCCGGTCGGGCTGGTAGGTTAGGGCCGGGCTTTTGTTTGCGGATCTGGTCAGAATCCGAGCATGAAACCCGGCCAGAATTTGATATTCCTGAAATCTTAAGCATAGATTTATGTGAAATTTATTTAAATTTAGCAGGGGTGGGTTTGTCGCTCGAGCAAATCACTTTCATCGAGCCAATTTCAGAAAATTCTATTTGTGCGGCCAAGGAAAAATTAAAAAGTCTCGGTGCAATCAATAGTGAGGAAAACCTTACTGAACATGGAATAAAAATGAGCGAATTGCCCACCCACCCAAGCTGGGCTCATGCTTTACTCATTGCCAAAAGAAAGAACATAGTTCCTTCGATTGCACTAATTTTAGCAATGCTTGAAGGCCGTCCAATCGTTCGACCGGATATGCTTGAAGACTTTTTCCCCCTCCGTAGTCCAAGGTCGGATATTTACTGTTTATTATTGGCTTTTGAGGAGGGGGAGAGAAGAAGCTTTTCAATTCAAGACTGTAAAAAGATCGGAGTCCATGCGGGGAGATGCAGGGAAGCTGAGCAACTTGCCCGAGAGTTATGCAACTTGGTCGGAGTTGGGTATCGGTTGGAGTTGCCAGATTATAGAAGTTTGGCAGAAGCCTTGATTTTGTGCTTCCCTAATAAGATCGCGCATCTAGTCAGTGATGGGCGCAATATTTATGAAGATTTTGCCGGTCGACGCTTACACCTGAGTAAACATTCAGTTTTGGGAAGCGAAAAATTTGTTCTTCCCCTCCAGGTTGTAGAGAAAAAGATAAAAAACCGTATAGTTTTACAAATGGAGTGGACTAGCGGTCTCGATGAAGAGTGGATTCGAAATATTTTAGGATCTAAAATTATTACATCGACCAATATCGTTTGGGATCCTCTTTCCAGGAAAGTAATGAAGAGAAAAACCGAGTCATGGGGGAAATTAATTCTATCTATTTCTGAAAGTGAAGATGTTAGCAAAAAAGACAGGGCCAAAGGATATGCTGGAGCATTGGTACGGGGTGATTTAAAGTTAAAAAATTGGAACGCACGGGTAGAAAACTTTTTAAACCGTCAAAGCTTTCTTGCTGCTAACTATCCTGAATTGGGAATTGTTGAAATGGATAACGATACCCAAAACCTATTTCTTGAAGAGCTCTGCCAGTCTGGATCTTCCTGGAAGGAGATAAGGAATTTGGAAGTATATGAACCTTTACTTAATTGTTGCAGCAAAGAAGAAAGAGAAACTTTGGAGCACGCTACTCCGGAAACTTTCGATTTGGGTATGGGTAAACGACCTTACACACTCGATTATTCGCAGAAAAAAGAAGTGGTTTTGAGAGCGATTTTACAAGATTTATATGATGTTAAAACTCATCCCACTATTGTCTTTGGTAAATATCCGTTGGTTGTGGAGATCCTTGCTCCAAACCGCAGACCAGTTCAGAGAACTTCAAATCTGCTTAGTTTTTGGGAAGGGTCTTATCCGGAGGTTCGCAAAGATTTGGCAGGCCGTTACCCCAAGCACGAATGGCGCTAAACCAAACTGTTTTGATCAGGGCTTTTTACGAGTGTATGTGGAAGGTGGGTCTCAACATTGCTTTTAAAAACAATCAAGTCCGTGGATGGTACGGGGAATGGCTTGCCCGAAAATATTTACAGAAAAGAAACTTCTATATCTTACAAAAAAATTGGCAAAGCCCCCTGGATGCTAGGCGGGAAATTGACCTTATTGCCAGAGATGGAGAATGCTTGGTTTTTATTGAGGTTCGTTCCAGATCTATCGGTTCTTTAAACACCGGTTATCACACGATTAATCACAAAAAAAGATCTTCGCTCCTAAGTGCTTGCAGAGACTGTTTACGCATCGAGTTCCCCAAGTTCCCAAACTATCGATTTGATGTAATTGAAGTAGATCTTTGTAAAACCAGTGGCAAGGTGCTTCACCATGAAAACGTTTCCCTCTTTCCATAGGATTTGAGTATCCCTATTATGAAAGTTTTATGACAAATTTTGGCAAACGATCCATTCCTCCCACAGTGATGGTAATTTTTGGCGCATCGGGAGACCTAACCTCCCGCAAACTTATGCCGGCACTTTTCAATCTGTCGGTTGATAAATTACTGCCAGAACGCTTCTTTTTAATTGGCTATGGACGCAAGTCTGCTTCAAACGAACATTTTCGTGAAATCCTGAAAAAATCGTTATCCGCACATTCGAGGAGGCCGATCGAAGAAAATGCCTGGAATAGTTTGGCTCCAGGAATCTCTTTTCATAATGGTGCCTATGATGACCCGACGAGTTTTGAAGCACTAAAATCCAAGATCGAAGGAATTGAAGAATCGGTTGGTGAGCCGGTGCAGACCATTTTTTATCTCTCCACACCACCATCTGGGTTTTTGCCTATCCTTGAAAATTTAGGAAACAGTGGGCTGGCAAGGTTACATCATAATACGCCATCTGCCTCCAAGGTAATTGTGGAAAAACCATTTGGTCGAGACTTAGAAAGTGCTCGTGAATTAAATCAAATGATCAACCGGAGGTTCGCTGAGTCTCAAGTTTTTCGCATCGACCACTATTTGGGTAAAGAAACTGTCCAAAGCCTTTTAGTGCAAAGGTTTGCCAATTCTATTTTTGAGCCAGTCTGGAACCGGAACTATGTGTCTTGTGTACAAATCACCGTCTCCGAGAATTTAGGAGTTGGTTCCCGTGCTGGTTATTACGATCGAAGCGGGGCATTGCGCGACATGATTCAAAATCATGTCATGCAATTGCTTGCCCTCACCACTATGGAACCACCTTCCTCTTTAGATCCTGAAGCGATAAGGGACGAGAAAGTAAAGGCTTTGCAGGCAATAAAACCTTTGTCCTTGGGAAATGCCAATGCTGAGGTTGTTCGGGGAGTTTATACAGAAGGATTAGTCGGTGGCGAAAAAGTGATTGGCTATCACGAGGAAGAGGGAGTGCCCAGCTCTTCTTTTACTGAAACTTATACGGCTCTTTCCTTGCAATTGGACAATTGGCGTTGGAAGGGAGTCCCTTTTTATATAAGGTCGGGCAAACGTCTAAAACAAAAGGTAAGTGAGATTGTGGTCCAATTTACTCGACCTCCGGCGATCCTTTTTGGGGAAAATTCCAACCGACCTCTCTCTCCAAATTTACTAACCATCCGGATTCAGCCAGATGAAGGAGTTAGTTTAAGTCTCAATTCAAAAACCCCGGGTCTAGAAACCAAGCTTCAACCAGTAAATCTTTCTTTCGGATATGATACAACTTTCGGGTCCAACACTCCCGAAGCTTATGAAAGGTTGATCCTTGATTCAATGGTGGGTGATGGGACTTTATTTATTAGGGGAGATGAAGCAGAACAGTCTTGGGGTTTGCTTTCTCCGGTTTTGGAATCTTGGCATACGATGGCGGGGCATGGTTTAGAGAAATATTCTGCTGGAACTTGGGGTCCTCTTGCTGCAGATAAATTATTACTGCAGAGAGGACACGAATGGATAACCAATAAATAATGAAAAGAGCGCACCAATTAATCCATTGTACTTTGTTTTTTTTAATTACCTTTCTTGGTCTCTTGGCTGATTCAGATAAAAAGGACGATATGAGCCCGGATTTGGATGATAACACACAACCCCCTCACGAATTTGCCTTGATCGGAGGTGGTTGTTTTTGGTGTACTGAAGCTGTTTTCGAGAAGTTAGATGGTGTTCTGGAAGTAATTTCAGGATATGCTGGTGGTGATCTTAAAAATCCTACTTACAAGGATATTTGCACAGGAACATCCGGCCATGCAGAAGTTATTAGAATTAAATTTTTGCCTGAAATAATTTCTTTTTCCAAGATTCTCCAAACCTTTGGAGCTGCCCACGATCCAACAACACTTAACCGACAAGGTGCAGATGTTGGCACTCAATACCGGTCAACTATTATGTTTTACAACGAGGAGCAGCAAAAGATTGCCCAATTATGGAAGGCTAAACTTGCCGAAAAATTTGAAGACCCTGTTGTTACCGAAATTGTTCCTGTTCCAAAGTTTTATCCAGCGGAAGATTACCATCAGGATTACTACGCCAAAAACCCAAATCAGGGTTATTGCTCCTTTGTTATCCGTCCAAAGCTAAAAAAACTGGGCCTCGAGTAATCGGGTGGTGAATCTTGTACTGCCGGTCAGTACCTATTGAGTTTTTTATGCTAATCCTGCCGATTCCTTTGAAGTGTATTCATTTGCAGTCTCTCCCTTTTTGTAAAAGGTTAAAATTCCCAGAATGTTTGATCGCCAAGAATTACCATAAAATGAACGATTGCGANCTTAGAAAAAACTTGCGTTAAAAATATTTTGGTAATTATCTAAAATTATGACAAGTCATGATTTTGGCAAAACAGTGAGTTCTATCCAGAATGCGACCAATTGGTTTGAGCGAAACCAATGCAATGCTCTTTTATTAAATAGTCTTTTCGATGATCTTCCCGGATTAAGCTTTTTTGTCAAAGACCGGGAGCACAGATTGATTATGGTAAATGCCAGTTTTTTGCCTCGTCTTGGATTATCTCAGGAAGAGTTGTTTGGGAAGACTGATTTTGATTTGTTTCCCGCCCGCTTGGCAGAGCATTTTAGAAGAGATGACCGCGAAATATTTGAAACAAAAAAACCAAAATTAAATATTTTAGAATTGGTTTTCAATAGCCAAGGTTTACCCGACTGGTACTTAACCAATAAATATCCGCTCTTTAATGATCGTAAGGATGTCGTAGGTTTAATGGGTACTGTACGCCCCTATGGCGACGGAGAAAATAAGGAATTGAAATGGGAACGAGACGATGAAATTGGTCGTGCGGTCAATCATATACGAAACAATTTTCGAGGTGAGATTTCTATTAGTGATTTGGTTGAGATCTCGGGGTTATCTCACCGAAAATTACATAGGGGGTTCGTTGAGTTGTTTGGTATTGCTCCGATGCAATTTATAACGAGAACGAGAATTGAAGCCGCATGCGACGATTTACTTTCTTCTGCAAACAAACTTTCTGTCATTGCCAAGGAAAACGGATTTTATGATCAAAGTTCCTTTACACAATTATTTCGTCGGCAAATGAAGATTACCCCGCTCAAATATAGAAAACAAAAAGGATTTATCTGAGGCTAGATTCCCCTGCCATAAATTTTGATTCTTCTAATGTAGCATTTGGAGTGTTCTTCTGCAATGCTCCACCAATCGATATTTGTAGTGTTGGGAACCTCCCCGTTTTCATAGGATTCCAAGAACCTGGCTCCATCCTGGGAAAGAACGCGGATCATAACATCAATGATATCTGGAAAGGTGTAAAAAAGTGGGTTGCCTGTCGTGTGATAGCTTTTGTGGGAAGTTGCGAAGAACTCATTTGCCAGTAGATTTCCGGGCGAATCCAGGTCGATTGCTGGAAAGATTTGAATTAGATTGCCTGTGCCATAGCTATTTTTTTCCAAACGGTAGGCCCGAATACCAAAATCAATTATATTGGACGATAATGAAAACGAAGTGGGAGAATATTCCGTGCCCTCGCTAATAATTGGGTTAACAATAACTGAGGGTACGCGGGGAGTTCCAGGAGCATTGGGATCAAGGGAAATTGATGAGGCGGAAATCCCATAGCCTCCTGCTGTAATTTCTGGGTCCAGGTTGTATCCCGCTTCAAAGGTATTTTTTGCAGAAACATCCGAACGAAAAAGGTGATACCTTTGCCTGGAAGTGGGAGAACCAGTAACCCCATGCCTTACAATTTGGTATGATATGGCTCGTGCCGCACCATTATTTTTTTCACTTGGGTCAAGCTCGGGGGATTGAGTAAAAAAGCGCAGCCAAGCACCTGCTACTCCAAAACGGGATTTTTCCAGGGGTCCCTGTCCAAGAACATCTATTTGCGAATCTGCCAAACTGTCTGTTGGCCAGTCTGAAGAAATGATCCTAAATGAATCAAGGGGAGGTTTCGCAAATTCACTTTTGGATGCGTTTATCCATGAACCGCTATTACTTTTGTCTTCCAGTAATCGGATAGCCATCCATACATTGCCGTCATTGCGGAAAAGAGCACATTGAAGATCTTCCTGAATTTGATCTAAGACAAAGTGTGCAATTTGGTTATGTTCTAATTCTGCGGACGCTCTTGATTGAGTTTCCAAAACTTGGTTTGAGATAAGCAAGAGCATGCCTGAGAGCATTGCAGTAACCGTAACTGCAACAATCAGTTCAAGAACAGTAAAGCCCTTCGGGTGGCTCGATCTTAGTACAGGCATTTTTGGGTGATTTCCTTAGACTAGCACCAACAAAAAAGCATTCAAGCAAAGAGCTTTATTTTGGGATTCCTCAAAGCTTAAATTGCCCCATGTTTTCTCCCATTTTGAAATAACTTTCATACCCCTTACCCGATTGCTCCTTGAGATCTTCACGGAAGTCCACCTTATTCCTTGAATAGAGAGTGATAACACATGAACCTCCGAAAGAAAAATATCCATACTCCTCGCCCTTTTGAACCGAAGAGTTTTCTTTGCTGGTAAGGTGAACTGAACCAACACAGGTGGCTCCAATCAGAAGTTGTGCAATATTTCCAATATGCTGATTTTCAAGAATTGAGACATAACGTTTATTTTCCCAGAATATAGAAATTTTTTGACATAGGGCAATTGGGTTGACTGAAAATAAAGCACCTTTGATCAACCGAGTAGGATGGAGATGTCCCGAGATGGGAAAATGAAAACGATGATAATCAACGGGGCACAATCTGCTGATTAACATCGATCCATCTTCAAATTTATTTGCCAAGGTGGCACAACCCAACAGTTGCTTTAAGTCAAAAGTCTGCCCTTTTGTGTAAATCTGTTTAACTTTTGAAAGGTCAGGGATGAGCAGATGCCTACCATCTGCGGGAAAGACAAGGCTGTTTTCGCAGGTATCCACAGGGCGGGCAGCCGGTTTTAATTTTCTGTAAAAGAATTCGTTAAATGAATTAAAGGAATCTGGAGATTGAAGGAATTCTCCTTGATTTAGATTGTAGTTTTGAATGAAAGGAAAAATTTTTTCACGACTTGCAGGGGTATCCATTTTCCTTCCGTACCACTGGGAAAACCATTTTCTTTGCACCATTGCCCAAAGACCAATTTTTCCAAGATAGTTTTCATAGCTAAAGCGCAACCATTTTTCCCCATAGATTTTTTCCTTCTCATAGCCAGAAGTGTATGGGTTCCAAAAAACTAACTCCGGATTCATTGCATTAAGGCCCAGTCCGGTAGGGCAAATAACAAAAAGCTAGGCTTTTTGAATTTTTCCCGCTTTGATTGCCTTGACAGATACCCAAAGACGTTTGATTTGCCCGCTGGGTAATTTGACGCGGACGCGCTGTAAATTTGGACGAAAGGTACGCTTGTTGTTTTTGACCAACTGCAGACCAATACCGCCAGCTTTTTTACTTACACCCTTGTGGATGATACGACCACCGACTTTGGGTCGCTTTCCTGTAATTGCACATACTCTAGACATATCAAAAATGAGGTAAGGGTTTTATCATGTCACAAAAGAGTTTTCTGACAAGATTAAAGCTTTAATCATTTTTTAAGGCATGCAGTACGAAAATCTCAGTTTTTAAAGAAGTTTCCACATAATCAACATAGTACATGCTAAAATATTTTGTTTTGGGTAAAAATGATTCAACCTTATTTTTGCCAAGGACAAGACATACCGAAGCAAGCGCATCGGCAGACATACCATTTTCTGCAATTATGGTTACTTGTGCCCTTCCCGCAATCCCGAGACCTGTTTGCGGATTAAGCAGGTGCGAATATCTCTGACCATCCAATTCCAAGTACTGTTCGAGATCTCCAGAGGTTGCTACGGCACAATTTGAAAGTTCGAGTGTAGGAAGTAAAGAACTGGATATGCCTCCTATGTCTATTCGCCAACCCTTATTGGACGCGGGTGGGTCCCCCAAGATCAAATCTCCACCGGCATCGATCAGGCATCTGGAAAAACCATTCTTTTTCATTACGCCGAGCATTTGATCTGCGATGTAGCCCTTTGCAATGCCCCCCAAATCCAGAACCATTCCTTCAGTGGTCAATCTTGCTGAAGAATTTGATTCATTGATTAATAATTTTTCGTAACCCGATCTTTTTAATGCCTGTTGAATCTTTTGCTTCTCGGGTAATCTTTTTTGATGACGGGCAATTCTCCATAATCTTGAAAGCGAACCTATGGTCACATCAAAGGCTCCCCCACTTTTATGTGCGAGGTTTTGGCTGTATGAAAGAACCTCCAGGAGTTCATTGGACAAGGGAAATGCATTACCATATTGAGAGCTTCGGGAGAGGTGCGATATTTCACTTCCGCCCTCCCAATCGCTAAAAATCATGTTAAGGCGAATAGCCTCCTCGAAGGCCAAACTTACCGATCTTCTAAGCTCTGGGCTTATGGGTGCGTCAACCACCATTCTAACATTTATCCCCATTAACCTTTGAGAAAACTCCACTTTGGCCATGGCCTTTTTCGTCGCAGAAAAATTCACTAACCCGCCAAAAAACAAAAGAATGGGGATGAACCTAACTTTAGGGTAGGAGATCATAAAATACGATTAAAGGATGTGAATAAGATTGAGATTTATATTTAATATCCCTTTGTTAGGATATTTTAATAAGATATCATGAGGTTTTTTAAACTTGCTTGCAAATCAGCACTTTGTGCATGCCTGATCACGCCCTGGTTTAAAGGGTATTCTGCAGAGATAGATTTTGTCCGCGATGTCAGACCAATTCTTGAGCACAATTGTGTTAGCTGCCACCGTGAAGATAACGCGAAAGGAGATATCCGTTTGGATACCAAAGAAGCCACCCTGGCCGGGGATGATGTGTTGGTACCAGGGGACCCCGAGTCTAGCTCCCTGTATTGGACCACCACTCTTCCTCTTGATGACGAGCTTATTATGCCACCGATCAAAAATGAGGAAAAGGACTACCCTCTAACTGAGGATGAACAGGCGGTACTCGAACGATGGATACTCGATGGTGCGGAATGGCCAGAAGACATCGTATTGGAACCACGCAAAAGACTGCCTAAGAAAATTTCCTTCGTCGAGCATGTACAGCCTATCTTAGAGTTGCATTGTGTTGCGTGCCATTATGAGGGAAAAGTCAAAGGAGACCTTCGTCTGGATACCAAGGAACTTGCATTTGCCACAGATTATGTGATCAGTCCGGGAAATGCTTTAGAGAGTGACCTGTACATCTTATGCACCTTACCAATGGATGATGAGATGTTTATGCCCCCAGCTCCAGCGGAGCCCCTTTCCTCTGGCGACCTGTACACACTTAGAAGGTGGATTGATGAAGGGGCTGATTGGCCATCAGATATAACCTTAACGCCCCAAAAGAAGTCCCTGACCATTTTGGGAACAATGCCGAAGGATCTCTATCAGGAACTTGGTTTTTCTGCGGGTGCGGTCCAGGATGAATTTTCCGAGTATGAAGAAGATATTCATACCTCAGATCTTGGATTTACTATGGTGCCGGTCAGTGGAGGAGAATTTACCATGGGTAGTCCACTGGATGACCCGAACAGAGGGGATGATGAATGGCCGGCCCACCAAGTCGAAATATCTGACTTTTGGATGGGCAAGCACGAAATCAGTTGGGATCTGTACGAGTTATGGATGCTCAATATCGACCGGGATAATCGGGCATTTAAAAAACTCGAAGAAACCAAGTCAGATTCCCTATCCGATGCCGTTACTAAGCCCACTGCTCCTTACACGGACATGACATTTGGCATGGGAAAAACCGGATATCCTGCCATCTGCATGACTCAATTATCCGCTAAAATGTATTGCATGTGGTTAAGTGCAAGAACCGGGAGGTTTTATCGCCTCCCAACAGAGGCCGAGTGGGAATATGCCTGCAAAGCGGGAACCAGTACCGCTTACTATTTTGGAGATGATCCCGAGAAGCTGGCCGAATTCTCGTGGCATTTAAACAACAGCTTTTTTCAATACCAGCCAATCGGTCAAAAACCCGCCAATCCATTTGGTCTACATGACATGCATGGCAATGTTTGGGAATGGACACTCGATCAATTTGCCCCTCCCCCAACCGAGTTACCCATTGCCAAAAGAAAAAACCCTCTGGTCACTCCCACATCTCTTTATCCGCGTGTGGTCAAGGGAGGTTCCTGGGATGATGGTTCTAAAAACCATCGTTCATCTGCCCGTATGGCTTCTGAGGAATCGTGGAAACAGCAAGACCCACAGATTCCCAAGAGTGTATGGTATCATACCGATGCTTTATTTGTTGGGTTTCGGGTTGTTCGCCCCCGTGAGATTCCGGCACTGGAAGAGATCGAAAAATATTGGCCTTCCGAGGCAGAAATCCTGGCGATCCCCTCCCGCTAGAAACCTTAATGCGTTCAGGTTATTAAAAGGCATTAACTATTATTCTTACCCCAAGCAAAAATTTACAAATTCAGTTGCCCCTAGGCCACTTTGTGGGTCACTTTAAGACGATCAATGATTCGTCGCCTCCTTGCATACCTTTCAATTTCTAAGCCCAGAGAAAAACGAGGGTTTGCATTGATTATTACCCTTTCTCTGATCAGTTTTGTCTTTTTGCTGGTTATTACCTTGATCAGTCAGATTCGATTGGACTTCAGTTATTCTGATGCCCGGCAAAACCAGATTCTTGCCAAAGCTCATGCCCGTATGGGGATGATGGTGGCAATAGGAGAAATTCAAAAGCATTTGGGACCAGACATGCGGATCAGCACCACGGCGGATATTTACGATGACCGGATTGAATCGGAGCAGGATTATTTGACCTCCGGTTACCCGATCAACAGTTCTTCAAGAGGAGCAGATTTGCATGAAGGCAGAACGAACCATGTTGAGCTTGGTCAGCGTCAATGGACAGGGGTGTGGAAACACCGGGGAGGTTGGGCAGAAAGGAGACTCGCAACCCCTCCTCTTCCGGAAAATAGAGATGATGGGAAAGCCCTTACCTTATCATGGTCTTATGATTCCAGTTACGATCCTCACCCCGCTATCGAGCAAGCTTGGTTAGTTAGTGGAAATGAGGGGTGGGATCGCAAGCTAGCGATTTTTAAAGGAGAAACTGTGGACGAATTTATTGAAGTTCCAGAGGGAATAATTGTAGATGATGAAGGGAAAAGAATAGTAAACAATCCTATGGGGGGAGTATATGGAGAAGATGAAAATCCATGGATTGATCATACCAAAGTGGTGGAGGAGTTAGATGCATCGGGCCTTTATCATCATCCCTTAATTGGCCTTGAGGATCCTATTGGGCCCGATAATCCTTCAGGGTCTGATCAAACCGTTTGGCTTTTAAAGAATCCAATTTTAAGGGAGGATTTTGAAATTGATAATCCTGATCATCAAGAAACTTGGACAAGTTATTTATCGGCTGAACCCGTAAAAGTATTAAAGACTGCCCTCCATCTAAATGAAGATAAAAGAAATGAAGATGAGGATATAGACTGGAACTCAAGGAGTGGGAGTTATGCTTACTGGGTCGGCGATGAAGGGGTAAAAGCCAAGATAAACATCATGAAACCCTTTAAATTAGAAGATGGAAACATTGTCGATCTTTTGAGTGATCAGAATAAACTGAAGGTGGCAGCAGAACCAAACATTCAAAATGGCAGCTTTGAGTTTGATTTTACCATAGGAGCCAAAATTGATGATGAGCAGCGAAAAGACTTAATCACTTCTCAAAGTGTAAAAAACCTTCTCGAGGAAGGTACTTCTTCTGGGTCAGAAACGGTAAACCATCATTACCATTCGATGACCACGGATTCATTTGGGGTATTAGCCGATGTACGAACAGGTGGTTTAAAGCGAGACTTAAGCCAGGTATTTTCTTTGGATCAGGAGTCAAGTAATGCATGGAAAAAAGACTTTGCAGATAACTTCATTTTTAGGGACCGCGTCCGGGCAATGAAAAATATACCTCTTCAGCCAAATGCACAAAGAAACCAGTGGTTTGTATCTGCAAATGATGCCACGGTCGATGATCCAGATGCTTTGCTAGCTGGAACTCCTTGGTCAGTCCTCGCTGATTACCATAACCTCAAAACCACCGAGAGTGTTTTAGAAATGGAGGCTCCAGACCAGTTTCCCAGAACAGTTGGAGATAATGCGTTAATTTTTGGCAGAAGGGCACCCAACAGTCCTAGAGATGCATTTAGAAACGCGACCGAAGCCTATCCTTACTTTAATTGCTTCAGTTCATCGGTAAGAAAAATTCGGCCCGAACCAAAAAACCATCCAATCCTTCCGGTTTTTGTAAAATCTCGGCTTTCTATATCTCCTGTAGCAACTGATAATCCTGGAAACTTTTGTTTAGGAATTAATCCATCGGTCACTCTTTGGAATCCTTATGATAAAAGCATGCGGTTAAAGGATTTGTTTGTGGAAATTCCATTTTCTGGAAGAGGAGGACAATATGAGCCATTCAAGTGCTCGGTCACGCAGGTCGATTTTCGTGAATATGATTTATATCGTAAATGGTGGGCTTATATGTACGGCGATTTTAATGCGTCTTTTGAGTTGAGAGATACTTCCATACCATCGCTATATCGTCCCTATTACAGTGGAGAAATTAAAAACTGGAAAGAGCCCTGGGGGATTTATGATTTTCAATCAGGAACCAACAGTTTGGGGGATCCAAAAAGTGAACAGGGTTTGGTTGATCGCTTTATGATGGGAGGTGGGGCAAAACCGGAACTGGGAGTAAATATGGGGAATTGGAATAACCGAGTACCTCCGGATTCGATGTTAGGTATTAAATTGGAGGGGAATGTGTTTTACCATGAAAATCCAAGGGATGGCATGGGAGATTATACCTTTACCTTTCATAGCTTTGCCAAAAAGAGTGTATCATTTAGCAGCATTATTTTAGCCATCACCAGTGAAGATGGGGCAGAGGATGAGACCATATTAGGCCCCGGAGAAGTTGCCACCTTTGCTGCGTATGCTTCTCCAAGTGGAGATGATGTAGAGACTAATCAACCTGTTGGTCAGAATCCAGCCCCTCCCAGAGTTATTAATGTTTCGAGAAAACCATCTGGAGAAGTTGAAAAAGGGTTTGTTTGGGATTCTGGCTTTGCTTTGAACAAGGATGCTTGTGGCTATGTAATCGAGATGGGCGGATTGGCAGGTTACCTTACGCAAACAGCAGAAAGATTCGAAGCCGATGGCGTTCGGTCGAGCACTGGTTGGTCTTCTTCAAGTGGGTATAGGGAACCAAAATGCTTTACCTTATGGCAGGGGGACCCAGCCCTTGATTCGAGTGTGGTTGTCAGTCGAATGACCAGACCAAGAACAGTTCTTCCTGACCTGGGAAGAGATGTTAAATTTAGTACAAATAACTATCTATCTTTAAATTTAGAAGTTGCGGATGTGAATTCACCACAACATGGAAATTTTGAGAAGAAACTTTTTGGTTTAGGCTGGGAAGTTAGCTTAAAAATGCCAGGAGATGTTGATAATGAAAGAATTCCTCTGGTTGAATTTAATACTCGGGCACTAGTTCATAGCACCCAGCACGGCCAAGGAGATTGGTTAGGTAGTGCGCGCACATTAGTTCCTTCTCATCATACAAGTCCGCCACAGCTTAAATTTACCCCGGCTCCATCTCCGATTTCTTACGATATAAATGGAACAACATTTGCATTTAATACGACATCCGGAGCTTACAGTCCGAGTTACCCAAAATCTACCCCTGATATCTATATCCCCCTTGCCACGAGATCCCCTGAGCCCATTCCGAATATTAATAATATTACTGATCCGGATGCCCGAGCTAATGTCCTGGGTTTTTCCATAAAAGCCACTAATTACGATTTTGAGGATTCTGATAATCCTGATTTTTTACACTCTCCGGTGGTGAGTTCTGCATGGGGGCAGGAAAGGATCGGTTTTTTTAGTGAAGACAAAACACTCTCTGCTCCTTACACGGGTAAATTCTCTGATTCCTCACACGCAGTGCTGTTTGAAGTACCTAAGGGAAAAATTCTTTCCTTACTCCAATATCGTCATGCCAATTTTAATAACTATTTACATGGGCCAAGCTACGCATTTGGAAATTCTTATGCCACCACTCAGGTAGCAAGGCATCGTAGTTGGGGTAGAGTTCAAAGTATCGAAAAAAGACCAACATCTGAAGGAGGCTTAACCAATGTTGCTCGCAATATGGAAAATGAAGAGGAAGCAATCGCCTATTACCGAAACATATTTGGTAGTGAGATTGCACAAAGAAAAGGCCTAGTTAATTTCATACAATGGGATATCGATCCGCAAGGTGGATTTGCTCCATGGAGATTTCGGGGAGCTGATATGTTGAATCATCAAAATACAACCATTGATTATTCGTATTATTTAAATGTGGCTCTAATGGATGGTTTTTTTCTTTCTGGTTCATCGAATCATAGAGATTTTACCGAAGAAAAAAATTCAATAATAGGGCAGCGTTTCCGGCCTTATCTCTGGGATTCCTTGACTGGAGACCCAGTCGACTTATCCGAAGGCATGGAAGATATGGATGTGGTCGGCAATCACAGATTGATCGGTTATTTCCGAGATAATGCGTGGGAATCATCTCAGTCATCCTATGGAGAAAAAAGCAAAGAGCAGGGGAATACCACGAGCAATGATTCTGATTATCGCTTTCAATCTCTTGCCAGTGATCTTATCTTGGATGGTGCATTTAATATTAACTCTACCTCGGTTGATGCCTGGATCGCCCAATTATCAAGCTTGCGTGGGCACAGTGTTGAAAATGTAAAGGTTGGCTCTGGACAGACTCCGGTAATTCGCTTTTTGGAGGAGCCGGAAACAAACGAGTGGAATAAAATTCGTCTTCTTTCGGACGATGAAATCGAGGAATTAGCCAAAGCCATTGTTAAGCAAGTTAAGCTTCGCGGACCGTTTCTTTCAATGGCAGATTTTGTAAACCGCAGACTCGCTCTTGGCCCCATGGATAGTGACACCAGTAAAGCAAGGGGAACCAGGGTCAATTTTGTCTTACATGATCTTGATGATTGGAGTAAATACCCGGAGGATAAATATACCGTACAGGGCTTGCGTGGTGCTGTTCAATCTGCGATTGCGGAGTCAGGACTTAACGATCCCAACAGGATGGACCAAGGCTCTTTAGCTACGAATTTAGAGATTCTGGGGAACAAAGTTGTTTATGATGATACAAGTTCGCCCAGTGTATATGGTTGGCTACCCCAAAAAGGCTCATTTTTGCCAGCTATTCCAACCGGGCGGTTTAAGGACAATTATTTTAATGATTCAATATTTGGTTTACATGCTTCTTCAAAGCTAAATCAACTTTCTCCAAATGGTGGCACAAATCGGTCCTGGGGTGTTGGATCATCCACTCAAATAAAACAAGTAATAGTTGGCGATGTTAATGGCGATGGCAGTATTGATTCGGTTAGGGATGATCTTATTTCTTACCCGAGTACAAATTATGGAGAAGCCCCGGAGAATTTACTTGCTGTAGAGCACTTGGCAACAGGAGCAAACAAACCGGGCTGGGTAATGCAAGCAGATCTACTAAGCCCACTCATGCCGGTAACTTCCCCAAGGTCAGACACATTTGTAATCCGGGTAATGGGCGAAACGAATGAAAAGACCCGTGCTAAAGCATGGGCGGAGTTGGTGGTTCAGAGAACTCCGGACTATGTAAAGTCCGACTTGGATTCGCCGCATCATCGCCCTCATGAACCATTCAAAGATATAAACCTGAACGGTTATTGGGATAACGGATTAAATGAGCATTGGATAGATTTAAACCGCAATGGAGATACCCAACCACAGCCCGACCTGCCTGGCGTTGGAGAATTGGGAAAAGAAAAAGATTACAGGGATGGGATGCTTTCCGATCTGAAATTACAGATGGATCCACAGGAAGAAGATGCGGAGTCATCATCCCAAATTTCCTACCAAGGAATTAACCAGAGGTTTGGAAGAAAATTTAAAATTGTCCGCTTCCGCTGGCTTCGGGAGGACGATGTTTAGATAGAGGATATGTTTTGTTCTTCGGGGAGGTTAATATTTATATCCTGAAGAAATCATACTGCGGTGATGAATTTTAAGATGGTTTAATGGTTAGTTTTCCGCCCTCCCCGATCACTCGATAATAACAACCTCTTCGGGCAACGCCCTGCTCATCCTTTACATGGCAAGCCCCCTGCCCTTTTGGCCGTACCCGATAAAGGACGGAATTTTGTTCACAGTTTACACGAACCTCCACAATTTCGAGATAATCACCAGAGGTTTTTCCCTTGATCCATAGTTCATTTCTGCTGGAACTCCAGAAAGTGGCCATTCCTTGCTCCAGGGTAGTTTCAAGAGCCAACTCGTTGGCATAGCCAACAATCAATACCTCTCCAGTATCGGCATCCTGAGCCACTGCAGGAATAAGATCTTCTTCGCAGGCAGCGACCTTTGCGAGCTTAGTAAAATCGAGCGAAAGCACGTTCCCGTTCTCCAATTCATAATGATCCATCATCGTTTATTACTATGCCACTTTCGCTTAGTCGAATGGGAAAATTTCCTGCAATCGAAAATTTTCTGTATTCAAAANCCATCTTCAATTACAAAATGTAAATGTCAGTGGAGGAAAACAATACCGTTGTGCTTTTTGATGGGGTCTGTCACCTCTGTGATCGTGCGGTGCTTTTTATCCTAAAAAAAGAAAAATCTTCTGCAGTACGATTTGCTCCCTTACAGTCAGAAACCGGAAAGAAATTGCTGCGAAAATATGGGTATCCGGAAAGCTATTTGGACGGGCTGGTATTGATTGAAAACAAACGAGCTTATGACCGGTCTTCTGCATTCTTGCGAATTTCTGGAAAGCTGAAATTTCCATGGAATCTTTTTTTCCTCCTCCTTCCCTTTCCTAAACCACTGAGAGATTGGATTTATAAAATGATTGCCAGCTTGCGTTATCGCTGGTTTGGCAAAAAAGAAAGTTGTGCTCTGCCACAAGGGCATGACCCGTCCCGCTTTTTGTAGCAGGAATAGACTAGACTGCAAGAGCGGGAAGAAGCTGGGCAAGGAGTTGGGTCATTTTGGGTAGTGCTTTTTGTGAGGTATGGGCAACCTCCGCGTGACTTAATGGTGAAGGTGACCGGCCAGCTGCTAAATTACTAATGCATGATATTGCCCCAACTTGTAAGCCTAATGCATTGGCTACCATTGCTTCCGGTACGGTCGACATACCAACTGCAGTTGCACCTAATTTTGCAAATAATTGAATTTCAGCCGGGGTCTCGAAGGCGGGTCCGGAAAGGGCAAGGTATACTCCCTCGGTAAGATTTTGCCCGGTTGCTACTCCCGCCTGATAAATCTTTTTCCGAAGGCTTGCATCATAAATGACTGATTGGTCAGGGAATCGAGTTATGGAAGGGTGTGGGACTGGGCCAATGAATGGATTGCTCCCCATAAAATTAAGATGATCGGACAGAATCATGAAGTCTCCAGATTTTAAATCAGATCGAATTCCGCCAGAAGCATTGGTTAGTAGCAATGTCCGGGCACCAAGTTCATGGGCTAGTAGTGCGGGAAAAATTACAGGAGCCCAGCCCTCGCCCTCGTAAAAGTGCCTTCGTCCTTGAAAAATAAGAATTTTGACTCCATCGGGCTCTGCCAGCCAGAGTTTTCCCGAATGACCGTTTATTGTGGTCTTCTGCAGGCCCTCGATATTTTCATAGGGGATCGAAGACACAGGGGATAAACCTTTTACAACCCCGCCCCATCCAGACCCACAAACCAGGCAGGCCTGTGGCTGTATTTCTCCCCAAGTCTCGCCAATTACTTTGCAGGCTTGTGATAGAGAAAAAGAGCATTCTTTAGCCATAGGATAGAACTCTCCCCTGCCGGTGTATGGATACATGATTTGTCTGGTCCGTACGCTCCGAAGCTTCTGTTCGCCCAATTACCTGAGCATCGATTCCAAAGGATTGGGAAATTTCGATTACTTGCCGGGACTGCTCTTCTGAACAGTAGGCTTCCAGGCGATGGCCCATATTATAGACTTGGTGCATTTCCTCATCTGTAGTGCCGGAAGATTTTTGAATCTCAGCAAACAAGGGAGGGACCGGAAATAAATTGTCTTTGATATGATGCACACCACTACCAAATCGAAGGCACTTGGTTTGCCCACCACCCGAGCAATGAACCAAGCCATTTAACCGATCCCCAAGTTCATGGGCAATGGCTTTGGCCACTGGTAAGTAGGTGCGGGTGGGGCTAAGCAGTGCTTGTCCGACACTAAGATTTGAGCCGGGAAGCGGGTCCATCATCCGGTAGGGCCCACAGTAAATATATTCTTGAGATGTATTCGGATCACAGGTCTCTGGATACTTTTCAAAATAATGTTTCGATAACAACTCATGCCTGGCACTAGTCAACCCATTGCTGCCAATGCCACTATTTTCAAAGCTTTCGTAACTAGCCTGCCCGCTTGATGAAAGTCCAACAATGGCAAGGCCGGGACAGATTCTTGAATTATCAATCACCCGATTTCGAGCCATAACCGCTACGGCACAGGAGTCAACCGCCACCGTGCCGGTCAGGTCGCCGACATCCGCTGTCTCCCCTCCCCCGCTTGATACAGAAATACCAAGGTCTCGTAGTGACTGGAGAAATTCCTCTGTTCCTTCGATCAAAGCAGCCAGGGCTTCTGCTGGAAAATTTCGGGCATTTCGATTGACTGTGCTAGAAATCATAACCCGATCCCATGCACCCACACAGGCAAGGTCGTCCAGGTTCATTACTAGGCTATCTTGAGCAATTCCCTTAAACACTGAAGGATCACCGGTTTCGCGGTACCAAAGATACCCCAGAATTGACTTTGTGCCTGCCCCGTCAGAATGGATAATATTGCACAGATCCACATTGCCAGTCAGGGTATCATTAGTAATTTTACAAAACGCCCCAGGAAAGAGGCCGCGGTCCATACGGTCCACAACTCGGTGGACTTCCTCTTTGCTCGAAGATACGCCTCGTTGATTGTATCGGTTTTGGGAAGCTTCCATATAATTATGTCCTACTACTTGCTTGCACCCTTGACCATCCGAAAGCACTTTGGGTCGTTTAATTATCGATAAAATTTGAGATTAAGAGTCCAGTCATATTCAGAAATTTCCTCATGGAAAAATAAAGCTCTTCCTTATTTAAGAAAGGAGGAAGGATGGAATAATCTCTTTTGGCAGATCATAGATACTAAGGAAAAAACCTCGTGTCGACAATGGGCAGGAAATGTATTTGAGCAAGGTGAAGTTTTTTTATCTGCCCTTCATACCCCCTCAAACTATCTACTGCTCTCTCATGGATCATCAAATGCAGTGCACACTATGTCCAAATATTCTCTGGACAAGAAATGGGAGCTGGCAGGACTATGCGGCCCGGAGACGGTGGTGAATTCCTATTTGGAATACCAGGGGAAAAAAGGACCCCCAAGCCCATGTTCCTCCCAGAGGGTATTTAAACTTTTTCAAACCTCCAATCATAATGAAAATCCTAGGTTTGAGGATTATAAACTTGTCCCGGTAAGCAAAATTGATTGGCCAAAAGCAAGAATATGGGCCCAGCAATTTGCGATGGAAGCCGACCCCCCCCTGGACATATCTGCCATTACGCAATTAGCCAAGCAGATGTACTCGACCCATAACCTTTTTGTGCTGACTGATCCACAAAATCATCCCTGCGCAATGGCCGGGTTTGGTCGTTCAACCGAAAGGTACAGGGTCATTAATATGGTTTATGTACCCACCCAAATGCGCAGGCAAGGAATTGGCAGAGAATTGGTTACCCGTATGGCAGTTCATGCCAAGGAGTTGGGATACCATAATTGTTTACTTTTTAGCGAATGGCTTGAAGTGGGTAATTTGTATGATGCAATGGGTTGTAAATTACTAGGTACGTTTGTGGAGTACGAACTAGTCTAAACCTTCTTCAAGAACTTCCAGCGAACGACTACCATCTTCCATGTGTGCCTGTACTCGTTGTCCTTGGGATAATTTATCGATTGAGCGAATCAAGTTGCCATCTTTGTCGCATAGATAAGAAAATCCGCGCTTTAGCACGGCGGGCAGACTGTTTGCATGCATTCTTTGTTCAAGAGTATCCAATTTATTTCTAATTTTTTCTAAATGATTGTTTATACAGGTTTGTATCCGGTGTTCCAGGTCATCCAATTGTTGGTGGTACCTATCCATGCGGACTTGGGGAGACAGTTTTTGAAGGGCGGCTTCCAAGAGAGCCAACCTGTCTGATTTACGAGCAAAGAAATCAACGGGGAACCGTAATAGGTTTGTCTCTAACTGGTTTAAAAGATCGATCTTTTTTAGGTATTGCGAACTAATCCATTCGGCGGCAGCGGAGGGGGTTTCTGAACGGAAATCTGCCACAAAGTCAGTTAGGACAAAATCCGTCTGGTGCCCGATTGCCGATATAGTTGGGGTTTCGCACTGAGATAAAGTTCTGACCAGTTGTTCATCATTAAAACTCCATAAGTCCTCCATTGAACCGCCTCCCCTAGCCAGAACGATTAATTCAATATTAGGAATGTTTGATGCTTTTATGATGCCATCAATTAATTGATTCGGGGCTTCCTTGCCCTGGACGAGTGATGGAACTAACCATATTTTTCCCGTCCAGCCTCTCCTTTTTAAAATACTTACGAAATCCTGTAATGCTGCACCATTAGGAGATGTGACAATTGCGATTGTACGGGCAAAACTTGGTAAGGCCTTTTTTCTTTCCTCTTCAAATAAACCTTCAGCTAATAACTTTTCTTTGAGCCTATCGAACTGTAAACGAAGATTGCCCACACCATCCTGCAACAAATGACGAACCCGTAATTGATATTCACCTCTCGGTTCGTAGACAGTTATCTCACCGTATGCCAGGCAATCATCTCCTTCTTCGGGCAGGTAGCCAGAACCCGTAGCATCTCCACGAAAAAGCACGGCTTTAAGTTGGCAAGATTCGTCTTTTAATAGAAAATATCTGTGTCCGCTTGCCTGTGCCCGGAGATTTGAGATTTCTCCCCTTACCCAAACCACAGGGAAGTCAGACTGTAAGGATTTGCGGATTGCCTGAGTTAAGCCCGTAATTGACCATACTGTAGAACGGTCTTCTTCCTGATTGAAGAGTTCAGTCTGCACTTCTTCCTCTTCGTTTAAGGACGAACCTTCCCAGTATGACCGTAATCGCAATAATGCAGGTTCCCGTCCATAGATATTGCCATCCCCCTCCAAAGATTCCGGCAATTGTAAGAACATATCCGCAGGCAGTAAAGGCGAGCACGGGCAATGAGACCAACAGATAGGAGCTGAAGTTCATGCCGATAAGACCAAGTCCATAGTTTGTAAAAATAAAAGGAACACCTGGAGTAAGTCGCAGAATAAGTGCCCATTCCAACATATTATCTGGGGGTGAAATGGGCAGGCCAAATCGGGTCTTGTTTAGAAATCGCTGAATTAACCCTCTTGCCGGTCCCCGAGCGAGCCAGTAGGTCCAGGTAAGATTGGCAAACAAGGCCAAGGTGCAATAAAGACAACTTAACCAAGGGCCATTTTCTCCACCCCACAGGCCCGCAAGACCAAGAAGTGGGGCAACGGGCAGGACCAAGCCGGGTAAAACCGCGATTGCAAGGAATAGCAATGGACCGTTTTCCGTAAGGGTAACTCGAAGAATTTGCCAGGAACTTTCGAGCCATAATTGAAAATCCTTACCAAGGATCTTAACCAACAGAATATAAGATGTAAAAAGGAGCGCAAAAACGATCAGCACTCCCCCAAGGAGTAGAAGCAGTTTCTTGCCCATTTAATCGGAATCAGGCAGGTCAGAAGATTGGTTGGTGTCAGGAATTTCTTTTGAGAGGGAAGACAGGTTNGATTCATTGGAAAAAATTGGAGAATCTCTCACCAATTTGTTTGTTTCTTCTTTGGAATTAAAGGAAAGAGAGCGAAGAAATGGGGTTGCTAGAAAAAGCAAAATGCCGGCAATAAAAAGAAAAAGAATGAGTTCAATCGTTGAAAATCCGCGTGTATACTTCATGGTTTATATACTTGAACATCAATGCAATTTTTGGCGATAAGTAAAATCATCCATTCATCAGCCAAAATAAAACCCCAGGCAAAAAAATTCCAACTAGTGCAACAATGCCAATAATCAATTGCGCGTTTTGTGCTTTTTTGCGATTCTCAGGAGTGTCGGGTGANGGGGGGTTGCCCCAGTCATCCTCCTTANCTTTCTCATTTTTATAATTATCATTCACGGTAACCTTATCATTCACGCACTTGAATATGTCACAAGAAGATTCAATCTCATNCAGTCGAGTCACCATTGTCGGTCCCGGACTGTTAGGCGGTTCTATTGGGATGGCATTGCGGGAAAAAGGCATTACCGGAGAAATCTGGGCTTATTTACGAGATGAGAAAAAGAGACAAACTTGCACAAATTTAAGTTGGTGCGATCGTGCAGTGCTTAATTTACAGGAGGCGGTGCAAGAGAGTGAACTTGTTGTTCTGTGTACGCCGGTGGAAACGATTCTCGATCACTTGCCTATGCTTTCTGGGTGGGTGAAGACAGGCTGTCTAATTACTGACATTGGAAGTCTGAAAAAAGAAATATGTGAATGTGCGCATAGATGGTTTAAAGATAGACCGAGCTCATTTGTAGGTTCACATCCAATGACAGGTTCGGAGAAAAATGGAATCGAGTTTGCATCCTCTGATATATTAAAAGATAAAAATTGTATCGTCACTCCAATGTATGAAACCGATACGGATTCATGCCAAATAATTTCGAGAATGTGGCAAGCACTGGGGATGAAGGTAACAAAAATTAATCCTGAATTACACGATGAGATAGTGGCCTGGGTAAGTCATTTACCACATATCATCGCCTCTGGTTTGATAAATGCCATAAACAANAAAAATGAAAAATGGATAAANTTCTGCGGGAATGGGCTTAAAGATACCACAAGAGTTGCCAGCGGTAACCCTGAAATGTGGAAACAAATTATTATGGGNAATAAAGACAATGTCACAGCAGGGATAAATCATATGGTTGAAGAATTAAATCTAATAAAAAAAGCCCTGGAATTTAATGATCGGGAACNATTGATGGAAATTTTGGATTCAGCAAAAGTAGTTCGAGACAAATTGGATGATAACGGATAAGAAAACAATTTCTATACAACCCTTTCGTGCATCATGTAATGCTACGACAACAGTGCCTGGATCGAAAAGTATTTCGAACAGAGCCCTCATTTTATCGGTAATGTGCAACGCGAGAGTCGAGTTGGAGGGTTTATTGCAAAGTGAAGATGTTGATTTAATGAGGAAAGCACTCGAAAATTTAGGTGTATATATCCAAAAATCAGGCAATAATTATATTGTGCACGGGACTGGTGGTTTAATTTCTAAAAAAGACTGTTCAATAAATGTAGGAAATGCAGGAACTATTGCACGATTTCTGACCTGTCTTCTCGCCGCTCAAAAGGAGGGGGTATTTTACATGGATGGTAGCGATGCAATGCGCAAGAGACCAATGTTAGAATTACTTGATTGCCTGCAAGATCTCGGGTGTGTGATTGAATACGATGAAAAAGGAGGGCATTTTCCTTACAGGATGTACAGCAACGGCTTAACTGATAAAGATATCAATATTAATGCACAAAAGAGCAGCCAGAATATCTCTGGAATTCTCATGCAGTGCTGTAAGCAAAATAGGGAATACAAAATTAATTTCAAAAATGGCACAGTATCCGTTCCTTTTGTAGGGATGACTCTTGAAATGATGCGTGCATTTTGTGAAGATAAAAACACATCCTATACTTTTAAAAATAATTCGATTACATTAAAGAATTGTAACTATAAAAAAAGTGATTTTGTGTATAAAATTGAACCGGATGCCACTGCTGCAAGTTATTTTCTTACTTTACCACTAGTTGTTGGGGGTGAGTGCACAGTGACTGGGATCACAAACAATATGATACAGGGAGATATAGGGTACTGTACTGTTCTCAAGCAACTCGGAGTTGAAATTCGCTTTGGTCTCGATGCTGTAACAAGCAGTTTTAACAAATCTTTACCGGGTGGGTCATTTAATTTTAATGACATATCTGATACTTTTCTATCTTTGGCTGCAATTAGCCCTTTGTTTGGTACCAGTCTTGAAATATATGGAATCGAACACACTCGTAAGCAGGAAACTGATCGAATCTCAGCAATGGCTTCAGAATTGAGGAAATTAGGGCAAGAAGTTGTCGAAAAAGCCGACAGACTAATTATTCATCCAGATTTAAATAAATTAAAAACTTCAGCTGCCAATGGTGTACACATTAACACCTATAAAGACCACAGATTTGCCATGAGTTTTGCAATTCTTGGTTGTTTAGATCTTTTGGGAAATGGAAAACCGTGGTTGAATATCAATGACCCTGGATGCTGTGCCAAAACCTTTCCACAGTTTTTTGACTGCTTAAACACTATATATTTAGACTCTCATGTCTAAAAATAAATATATTATAATCGCGCTTGATGGGGCTGCTGGTTCAGGTAAGTCCACGACCGCCAAAGCAGTTTGCCAGAAATTTAAATATATACATGTAGATACTGGTTTGCATTATCGGAGTCTATGTCTGTACTTCTTAAATAAAAATATTTCTGCAGATAAGGTCTGTGATTACCTTTCATGTAATTCCATATCTATGAACTCAGTAATCGATGACTTTTCAGTTTATTTATCATTGGACGGACATCACTTTTCTTCAGAACAATTGCGTAACCAGGAAATGAATAAAAATGTTTCCTACTATGCCCGTCTACCTGAGTTGCGTAATTTATTATTGAATTATCAGCGCGATCTTTGTGCTTATGGACAAAAATCCGGATTTTCAGGTATCATTATGGACGGGAGGGATATTGGAAGTGTAGTACTTCCGGATGCTGACTTAAAATTTTTCCTACATGCTGATTTGTCAATCCGTCAACAGAGACGGTCATCAGATGGTGAAACTGATTCTATTTCTGGGCGTGATAAACTCGATAGTACCCGAAAGACTGCTCCCCTTGTATGTCCTGCTGATGCAATTTCAATCAATACAGGATTACATACAATAGATCATGTTGTGGATTTGTTTTCCCAGCATATTTTATCGCTAGGATGAAACTTTTCTATCGTTTTGCCCAAACTTCAAGTTTTTTATACTTCCGGCTATTTCATCGTTTTGAAGTGCATGGCCTATGTAACATTCCATCAGAGGGTTCCTTCATTTTAGCTTCCAATCATTCAAGTTATTTTGATCCTCCGGCACTTGGATGTAAGCTTCCTCGCAATCTTCACTATTTTGCCAGAGATTCGCTCTTTTTCTGGCCACTTGGTGTCCTAATTCATAATCTTAATTCAATTCCAGTTAACCGTTCTCAATTGGACTTTCGCACTCTTAAGAGAGTTTTAAAGGTATTAGCTTCTGGTGATCCTTTACTTGTTTTTCCAGAGGGTACACGTTCGGTTAACGGACAATTAGGTAGCGGGAAAAAAGGAATAGGATTATTATTAGCAAAGTCTCAAGCAACCGTCATACCTGCAAGGGTTATCGGCGGACATAGAGTATTAGGAAAAGGAATGCTCCTGCCAAGAATGGGCCGTAAATTAATCATCAAATATGGTAATCCTATCCCTATGAGTGATCTCGATCCGGGTAAATCAGACCCCGAGCGTTATGAAACTATTTCCTCAAGGGTTTTATCTGCAATCTCAAGTATCCGCTAAGTTTTGCCAAGACCTCGATTTTTTCATGGCCTAAAGAGCCTGAAGCACATCATTTATTCTTTGATTGATTGGTTCTGATGAGTTTGGAAACTTGAAAATGTGACCAGTAATCATTTCGTAAAGATGTATATACCTTGCTGATAATTCCACCACCAGTTCTTCGGGTGCTTGGGGTAGCTTTTCATCCTTGTATGGATCGCAATTCTGACGAAACCAGAGCCTTAAAAACTCCTTGTCAATATTCTCTGGTTCTAAGCCCTGTTTAAATCTTTGTTCGTAACTCTTTTCCAGCCAGTATCTTGAGGAATCCGGCGTATGAATCTCATCAATCAGCACAACCTCTCCATTTTCTGAGAGTCCCATCTCATATTTAGTGTCAACAAGGATCAGTCCGTTCCTTCGGGCCACTTCCTGACCGCGGGAAAACAGTAACAAAGCGTGCTCGCAGGCATATTCCCAGTGTGTTTGGGACATCCAGCCCTCTTTAACAATTTCGTGGGGAGAAATGGGCCGGTCATGGGCCTCTTCTTTGGTGGTCGGGGTGATTATTGGCTGAGGAAATTGTTCATTCTTTTGCATTTCTTCAGGTAATGATATGCCACAATATTCTCTTTTCCCGCTATGATATTGCGTCCAGATTGATGTACTAGAACTGCCAGTTAGGAAGCCACGCACCACAAATTCGATCGGGAATGGTGTACATTTTTGAGCTAGGGTAACATTGGGATCAGGAATACCAAGCAAATGGTTAGACATAATGTCTTTGGTCTGATCAAACCACCATGCACCTGTTTGATTAAGAACCTGACCCTTGAACGGTATGGCTGCTAGAACGCGGTCAAAAGCAGACTGCCTGTCTGTTGTGATAAGTGCGAATTGATTACCGAGATCGTATCGATCTCTAACTTTTCCCTGATATTTGGGATGTCCGGTCAAATCGGTGCTTACCAGACAGTTCCCGAGATTTTTTGAGATAACATCACGATAGTCGTGAAGGGTTGTTAGTTTTTCAATCATTCAAAATACAAATCATTCAAAGGTAGATTGCACTGGGAAAAGTTCAAGCCCAAGGGTGAAAAATCTCGTTTCATTGACGGAATTAGGTAAACCATATAAAAGTTGAGTAATTTTATACAACTATTGCATGCCCATGAATCTCGAAAATTCCTATGATCTAATTATAATCGGAGGAGGTCCTGCAGGTTATGCGGCCGGTATCCGAGCAGGCCAACTGGGCCAACGTGCTTTAGTTGTGGAAAAAGAGAGGGCGGGAGGTACTTGCTTAAATTGGGGATGCATTCCTTCCAAAGCTCTGCTCAAGAGTGCCGAAGCATACCAGTCTGCCCTGCATTCGGAAAGTTTCGGTTTTACTTGTAAGGATATTGAGGTCGATTTTGCCCAAGTAATGGCGAGGTCCCGAAAAGTGGCAGATCAAATGGGTGGCGGAATTGAATTTCTATTTAAGAAAAACAAGGTGGATTATCTGGTAGGTTCTGCAACTTTGCTTGAGCCTGGTAGCATTGAGGTAGTGGACGGAAAGTACGCTGGAACGAAAGTTCAAGCAAGCCGGGTTATGATTGCCACTGGCTGCAAGCCCAGAACTTTGGATGAAGTACCCGTTGATGGGAAACGAATCATGACATCCCGTGAGGCACTAGCGATGAAAGAAATGCCATCCAGCATCGCGATTCTTGGTGCGGGGGCAATCGGTGCGGAGTTTGCCTACTTTTTGAATGCATTTGGTTGTAAGGTCACCTTAATTGAAATGTTGCCCACCCTTTTGCCCATTGAAGATGCTGAGATTTCAAAGACCTTGGGCAAAGCATTTGTAAAACAGGGAATTGATTGTAGGGTAAGCACACGCGTTGATAAGATTGATTTGATCGATGGTGGGGTCTCGTTAAGTCTGCATGGTGAAAAGGGTGACGAAATACTCGAGGTAGAATCGGTTCTTTTGGCTATTGGGGTTGTCCCTAATTTAAACGGAGTTCTGGCAGACAGCTGTAAATTAGATTTGAACCGGGGCTATATCAAAGTGGACGAGAATTACCAGACATCTTTGAAGAATGTCTACGCCGCGGGCGACATTATAGGACCGCCATGGTTGGCCCATGTAGCAACTTACCGAGCTGTGCAAGCTGTCAATGGAATGTTTGGTCATGCAACTCCTATCCCAATCGATTCTTTTCCAGGATGCACTTATTGCCAACCCCAAGTGGCAAGCATTGGGTTAACCGAAGAAAAAGCAAAGGAGGAAGGTGTGGAGTACAAAGTTGGAAAATTTCCTTTTGCTGCCTCGGGTAAAGCAGTAGCGGTTAACCATCCCGAAGGTTTTGTTAAAATTTTGGTGGGAGAGAAATATGGGGAAATATTAGGAGCACATATCATTGGTTCAGATGCCACTGAACTTATTACTGAATATGGATTGGGCATGAAGTTGGAAGCAACCGTGGATGAGATTCACCAAACAATCCATGCCCACCCGACCATGAGTGAGGCCCTGGCGGAAGCGGCAGCATCGGTACATGGTGAAGCGATTCATATATAATAAATTTCCCAATCTTTTTTTATGACACAGGATAAGGTTGTCTATTTTTTCATTTCATGAAATTTTAGAGTTATTGTTCTTTAACTCACCCTAGCCATGTGCATCCACAGATTGCCAGGTATCTGGCAGCCAACCGAACGTTTTTGAGCGGTCACGGTGGTACAACGGTCAACAAACCCGGATGTGCGGTTAAAATCTATAACCGAAATTTGCGCTCTGTTCGAATCCTAAGGCGATTCGAGCAAAGTGTGTAAAAACCAAATTACGCACCATGCATCAAACACCTGATCTATTCACTGAGCAACTAGCTATACGGCTGGACCTAGCGAACCCTAATCATCACTTATGGAACAACAATGGTACTTGGTGGATGCATTACACCGTCTACCCTACCCCAATCACCTCAGAAAGAAGACGAATATCCCTTCGGACTCGTAGCCTTAAGCATGCCCGCCAGAAAAGAGATCAAATATTGAAAAGATTGGTTTCAGGTAAATTTCTCTGTGCAGCTTAAAGCAATTAAATGGTCAAGTTTTGGGAATATCAAACTTGTATCTGATCCGAAATGAAGTAGTGTAGTACACTTTCGGGCCCTTAGCTCAGTTGGTCAGAGCATCCGACTCATAATCGGCGGGTCGTCGGTTCAAGTCCGACAGGGCCCACCATTTTACAATTAATTATTTGGATTTGCCCTTGGCAATCTGTTGAGCCAAGGCAAAGCGTGCAGCCGCTTCCAGTTTTTGAATTGCGGCTAAATCCAAGTTACTCTTTTTCCCTTCTGCAAGGGCCTCTTGTGCTCGATTGACTGCATCTTGAATTGCAGAATCATCTTGTTCACTGATTATTAGAGCTTCATCTGTAAGAATCGAAACTTTATCTGAATAGACCTCAACAAATCCAGAACTCACAGCTAAATATTCATATGACCCATTTCGTTCGACTTTGAGGTCGCCTGCATTCAACTTGTCGATAATGGGAACATGGTGGGGCAAAACATCAATTTTACCGTTTGCAGTAGGCACAACCACAGAATCTACTTCCTCGGAATAAACCTTGGCGTCCGGGGTTACAATTTCAAGAGTCAGGGGCATGGTAGCTGTGTTTCTGGATAATTAGGAATTATCTCCTCCGATAACGGAATCAATTCCGCCTTTCATATAAAAATCATTTTCAGCTACTTCATCTAATTCGCCGTCAAGAATCATTTTGAAACCGCGAATTGTGTCTTTAACTGATACATATTCGCCTGCCACTCCAGTAAAAACTTCCGCAACATGGAAAGGTTGAGAAAGGAATTTTTGAATCTTTCTGGCCCGGAAGACAGTCTGTTTTTGTTCAGGAGATAATTCATCAAGTCCNAGGATGGCAATGATNTCCTGAAGGTCTTTATAAGCCTGTAAAACTTCCTGTACGCCCCGTGCNACCTGAAAGTGTTCTTCTCCAACGATTTCAGGGGACAATGCATTGGAAACAGAAGCAAGGGGGTCAACAGCCGGATAAATACCAAGTTCAGCAATCGAACGTTCCAATACGATGGTGGAGTCAAGNTGGGCGAAAGTGTTAGCCGGGGCNGGATCGGTCAAGTCATCTGCTGGTACATAAACCGCTTGGAAGGATGTGATCGAACCTTTCTTGGTTGAAGTTATCCGTTCCTGAAGGATACCCATTTCTTCGGATAGAGTGGGCTGGTAACCAACAGCAGATGGCGAACGGCCCAGAAGTGCAGAAACCTCAGAACCTGCTTGAGAAAAACGGAAAATNTTATCTACGAAGAGCAAAACATCCTGTCCCATTTCATCACGAAAATATTCAGCCATGGTAAGTCCTGAAAGAGCCACGCGCATACGAGCTCCAGGTGGTTCGTTCATTTGTCCATAAACTAATGCCACCTTGGATTTAGAAATATCATCTTGGTTAATAACCCCTGCTTCCGACATTTCTTGATAAAGATCATTTCCTTCACGAGAACGCTCACCTACTCCGGCAAAGACAGAATAACCACCGTGAGCCTTGGCAATATTGTTAATCAATTCCATGATTACCACAGTTTTACCAACACCAGCTCCACCGAACGCCCCCACTTTCCCTCCTTTNATGAAGGGACAGATCAAATCAATTACTTTTATTCCAGTCTCAAGNATATTTGCTTCGGTATCTTGGTCGACCAAGGTCGGTGCCTGGCGGTGAATCGGGCGGGTTTCTGAGTGTCCACAATCACCTCGGTTGTCCACTGTATCACCGGTAACATTAAAGATTCGTCCAAGGACTTTTTCTCCTACAGGAACCGAGATTGGATTAGCTGTATTTAATACATCCATTCCACGGACCAAGCCTTCGGTTGAAGACATTGCAACGGCACGGACCCGATTATCACCCAGATGCTGTTGCGTTTCTAAAACCAACTTTGCATCGGTTGAGTCGTCCAGTTTGTATGTGACCTCGAGGGCATCGTAAATTTTCGGCATTCCTTCGGCGGGAAACTCGGCGTCGACGACGGCACCGATGACTTGAACGATTTTTCCTTGAGTTGTGTTCGAATTGTCCTGTTCCATGATATAAAATAGATTCTAATTTGAAAGAGTTGCAGCGGAGATTTCCAGAATTTCCTGAGTGATGGCAGCTTGACGGGCCCGGTTGTATTGTAGAGTTAGGTCGTTTAGCAAATTGCCAGCATTATCTGTTGCGGTTTTCATGGCAACCATGCGGGCACTGTGTTCCGAAGCTTGCGATTCCATCACCATTTGATGAATTTGTTGTTTTAAATATAAGGTACCTAACTCAGCCAAAACCTGATCACGGTTTTCAATAAGGATTTCTCGCTTATCCTTAGGGACTTCATGGTCCTTAATACCAAACCGGTCATGCAGTTTTTGGCTCATTTCATCGAGGTCATTTAAAGGAAACAAACGCACGAGCTCGGGCTCCTGTCTAAGGGTATTTACGAATCCTGTATGAAGTACTTCGATCGTATCAATTTGATCATCCCCGTAAGCACGCAGGAGAAATTCTATAATTGGCTTAATATCAGAATAACGCGGTTTGTCGGGCAAACTAAAATCAGCCAGTAAATCTTTGTGTGTACGGGAGAGGTATTGGGTGGCTCGCTTACCGACGGCAACAAACTTGGCTGAAGAGTCAACATCCGACAACATTCTGAAAAGATTGGAATTGAGCGCTCCGCAAAGACCTTTGTCCGTACCAATTACAAGAATACCCCTATGCCTGACTGGACGATCGTTAAAATATTTGTGAGTAATCTCTTCAAATTCATCAGCAACCGATACAATTACATCAGCAAGCAACATTGCATAGGGTCGTCCATTCTTGGCCGCATCCTGAGCTTTTTTCATCTTGGATGTGGCTACCATTTGCATGGCACGGGTAATTTGTCGGGTGCTTTTAACCCCCTTTATACGCAATCGAATGTCCCGAGTATTGGCCATCTATNAAATCATTAAATGAGGAATAAGTACTATCAGGAAAAAGTTCTTTTCCAGTCTTCTACCGAACTACGGAGTTTTTGCTCGGTTTCTTCATCAAGTTTTCCTGTCGAATAGATCAATTCGCATGCTTCTTCACCTTGAGTCTCCATGTATTCTCGCAAACTTTGTGTAGCACGATTCACATCGCTTACTGAAATTGAATCAAAGAAATTATTTTGCATTGCCCACATGATAGCAGTCTGAACTTCCACAGAAATAGGATTAGATGCGGTTTGTTTGAAAAGCTCAACAATTCGTGCACCTCTGTCCAAACTAGCTTTGGTGGTTGCATCCAGATCAGACTCGAACTGAGAGAAAGCAGCAAGTTCACGAAATTGTGCGAGCTCAAGTTTAACTTTTCCGGCTACTTTTTTATAGGCCTTGATTTGTGCAGCAGAGCCAACACGAGAAACGGACAATCCCACTGAAACCGCAGGTCTGATGCCTTTATTGAAGAGATCTGTCTCTAGAAAGATTTGCCCATCNGTGATTGAGATTACATTGGTAGGAATGTAACCAGAAACATCTCCCATTTGGGTCTCAATAATAGGTAATGCAGTAAGGGAGCCGTTTCCGCTGTCTTCGTTCAAGCGGGCAGACCTTTCGAGCAGACGTGAATGAAGGTAGAAAACATCTCCTGGATAAGCTTCCCGACCAGATGGACGCTTCAGGATAAGTGATATTTGACGATAAGCAACCGCATGCTTTGATAAGTCGTCATAAACGATCAGGGCATCCATGCCGTTTTCCATATACCATTCACCCATGGCACACCCCGCATAGGGGGCAAGGTATTGGTTGGCAGGGTTGTCAGCAGCGGGAGCAGAAACGATGGTTACATATTCCATGGCACCACTCTCCTCTAGGGTCTTAATGGTGCGAGCCACATTGGCGTTCTTTTGACCAACTGCAACATAGATACAATAAACGGGTCGAAAGTTGGAGTCACCTGACTTCTCCCCTTGTTTATTTATTTTTGCCTGATTAATAATTGTATCAATCGCAATGGTAGTCTTGCCCGTTGATCGGTCTCCGATTATGAGTTCGCGCTGCCCTCTGCCAATGGGCACCATCGAATCAACCGCCATAATGCCAGTTTGAAGAGGTTGATCCACTGATTTACGGGGAATAATTCCAGGTGCTATTCTTTCGACCGGAAGTGTCTCTTCGGCATTGATCGCACCTTTGCCGTCCATGGGGCGTCCAATTGCATCCACTACCCTACCGAGCAGTTCCTTCCCAACTGGTACAGAAAGGAGTCTTCCAGTGGTTCGGGCTTCATCCCCTTCTTTGAGAGAACTTACATCGCCAAGTAAGACACATCCGACTGAGTTTTCCTCTAAATTCAGGGCAATTCCGAGAACATTATTAGGAAACTCGATCATTTCGTTGTACATTACTTTAGACAGTCCGTCCACTTGAGCTACCCCGTCAGCAAGTGTCGATATAGTACCGACATTGGTACGGGTTGAATCGGTGGAAAGACTTTCAATTTCCTTGCGTATTAGTTCAGTAATGGAACTCATGATGGTTGTTTAAGATAGATTAGGAAGTAAGGGATTGGGACAGTTTGGATAATCTCGATTGGATTGAGTCTTCAAAAACATCATCCACCAACCGGATGCGGTAACCTGCGATAAGCTGGTCATTTTGTGAGACTTGCAATTCAATCGAATGAGAAGTAATTTCCTCTAATTTGTTTTTTAGGCTAGAAATTAACGATTCATTTGGCTGGCAGCCAAATTCAACTTCAACAAGCTGCTGGCGGAGAGTTTTACGAATTTCAAAAAAGTATGCCTTTAGAATTTCACGGTGCCCTGCTGGTTGACATTCCCTCAATGAGGACAGAACTTGCTGGACGAGCGACATTTCTATTACGCCATCTTCATTGGCTGATCTCTTTACGAGTTCATGAACAAGGCTTTTGTACCGAAAAAGCATATCCAAATATAGTTAAGAGGCTATATTCAACTCCTGGGTGGCACGTGAAGAAAACTTTTCTTTTTCCTCATCGGATAAATCCTTTGAAAGAACTTTGGAAGCAGTTAAAACAACCAAAGAAGCAATTTCTTCCCGGGCTTCCATTAAAACACGCTCCCTTTCCTGTTCCATGGCAATTTTGGCCTTGGATATGATTTCTTCAGCCTGTTTGCGTGCATCATCCTTTTGAGCTTCAATGAATGCTTTGGCTTGATCCTGGGCTGTGGAGATCGTCTTCTTGGCCTCCAAAGAAGCATCTTGGAGTGTTTGTTGTTGTTGCTTTTCGGTTTCTTCTAATTCGAGCTTAATCCGATCTGCATTTTTCAGCGAATCAGAAATTTGTTTTTCTCGCTCCTTAATGGTTGAGAGGATGTTCTTGAAGGCAAACTTCCATATCACAAATGCGACAATCAGGAAGTTGATTGCCTGGGCGATCAGCATAGGCCAATCGACACCAAACTGATCAGCTATTCCTGTAATCGGATTAGAACTGGCTAGTAGAATCATGTAAGGAGAGAGGAAAGACCTCGATGTTTAAAGGAAAATTGAATAGAAAGCAACAGCCTCGGCGAGAGCCATACCGATAATAGATTGAACAAGGATTTGGCCGGATGCATCAGGATTTCGTCCAACAGCTTCGGCAGCTTTCATGCCAACAATACCTACCCCAATGGCGGCTCCGAGGCATCCAAGGCCTGCTTTGATGGATTTCAAATCTCCAGTGATTCCTGCTAGTTGTTCTGGTGCTTGTGCGAGTACTTCGATCATTTTTTGAGTTGGTTGATTGTTTTAATTTTGGGATCGCATATCTACATTTTTACATAGTCCTACGCGTAAATTAGTGATGTTCGGCATCTTCGTGGTTGCATATCAACCCGATATAAACCGAAACGAGTAACATAAAGACGAGTGCCTGAACTAATCCAATAAGCACTTCCATGAAATAAAAGGGAACAGGTAAAATCCACTGTAATTCTGGAACCAAGACAAACATCTTGTGCAGAAGGCTTTCTCCTCCAAACACATTTCCGAAAAGTCTGAAAGTTAAAGATACTGGTCTGAAGATGATTGAAATTACCTCAATGACCCCCACTGCCAAAAATATGATACCAAGCAATGCAAAGATAATTGAGCTGACTTCAGATTTATTGGCCTTATTTCCAAACCAATCCTTGATGATTGCTTTGATACCAGCATATTTGACTATAAAGTAAATCCAGCAAATATTTGCTACGAGGGCTAAGGCAAGGGTCATATTAAGGTCAGCGTTACCCGGCCTGATAAGAGGTTTATCTATTGCAAAATGATTATCGACTACATGACCGTACCCAATTGTACCGACTCCTGGCAGTAATCCGCTCCAGTTATGAATTAGTATAAAGAAGAAAAGACCGCTAAGAAGCCAGAATGAAGGGAAAAATACTTTTTTACCAACTATTGGTTCAATGATGCCTCGAATGCCTCCGATAACAGATTCAAGGATGAGCTGGCCTTTGGAGGGTATTAGCTGAGGTTTACCGACGAGTAATTTGACAAATAGAACTAGAAACAAAGAAATAACCCAACTCGTAACCATTGAGTTAGTGATGGGAAAATTGCCAAATGAAAAAACTTTTTCTGCAGTTACTTTGACACCGTCTCCGGCACCCTTCACTAGCGACATGGGAAATGTTAATATGATTAAATTTGCTAATCTTCTCACAAAAAAGGAAGATTTATAAGTAAAACTTCACAAATCGTCAATTCACATTTCTTTAATCTTAGTTATCATTTGTAGCAATTAACATTTTAGGATTACTGTATAAGCTGTGCTTATGTAACTGTGGCGCAACATGTGTGGGCTGTTTCAAATAAGTCTTGGAAAAAACTGCAGGATTCATGGGGCCAATGGGGTTCGACCAATTTCCAATGCGTACTCAAATTTATTTTGTTCTGAGCCCATTCAAAGTAATCATTGTGATCAGTCCTAAAATAGAGTTTGGAATTATTTGATGATACTTTGGCTAAGGATTCCAAAAAACCGGGTTGGATTAGTCGATTTTTGTGATGGCGTTTCTTTGGCCATGGGTCGGGAAACATGATGTAGGTAGATAAAATAATTAGCTCCTCGGGAATTGAGAGAAGGAGTTCTGACGCTTCAACTTTGAGGAAAAAAAGATTGTCTAATGAATGCCTATTTTTCTTTAATTCTGATTTTCTAATACGTTTACTAATTAAATCTATGCCTACAAAAACTTTGTTGGGATCTTGACGAGCAAATGATGATAGCCAGTGTCCATGGCCACAGCCTATTTCCAAATGAAACCCTTTGGCAAAGCGCTTCTGGACCGCTGGAATGACATTTGCATGAAAGTAGTCCCCTACCCTACTGATCCGTTTTGCTTTTTCTAATTTATAGTTCGGAGGGTTTGATTCAGGCAATGGTTCAATTCCGTGATGCATTAGGCTTTTCCTTATTGTAACGCTCTAAGTAGATGTGCAAAATAGAAATATCTGCTGGATTGACTCCAGAGATACGCGATGCTTGTCCTAAGGTATTTGGTTTAATCTCAGTTAGTTTTTCTATGCATTCATTGCGCAGACCTGGAAGACTTTTGAAAGAGAAATCATCCGGAATAATCATGTTATTTGCTGTATGTAGACGTTGCGCTGCTTTGACTTCCCTTTGCAGATAACCATCATAAACAATTCGGTACAGCAGTTCCTCTTTAACGCTTGGGCACAAGGAATTAAAAGCTGAGGGAATGTCCTCTGGTATGCAAGCATCAGTCTTTATTTGGTGTGAAAAAGTCTTACCAGATGCGCCTTTAGAGTTGGACAACTTATCGAGCCAAGATTCTACGGAATGTAGATTTTCTTGAATATTGGCGAGTCGAGATTGATTTAAAAGGTTGTATGATTTAGACTTATTCAAAAAGCGAAATTCTGCACTTCCGTGGTTGAAGAGAAGACGGTGTTCCGCACGACTGGTGAACATTCTATAGGGTTCGGTAACACCCTTGGTTACCAGGTCATCAATCATTACACCAATGTAACCCTCATTGCGATCAATCGAAAATAAATCCTGACAGGTTGCCTTGCGTGCGGCATTGATTCCTGCAACTAAGCCTTGTGCTGCTGCTTCTTCGTAGCCGGAAGTGCCGTTTATTTGACCTGCGAAAAAGAGAGAGGATACAAGAAGTGATTCAAGGTGTTGATTGAGTTGAGTGGGTGGAGCGTAATCNTACTCAACAGCATATGCTGGTCGAATAATTGTTGAATTTTCAAGACCTGGAATGGTTTGAAGTAATTCCTGNTGTACATGAAATGGTAGACTGGTCGAAAGACCATTGATATACCACTCGTCAGAATTAATGCCTTCAGGCTCTAGATGGATACGATGAGAGTCTTTGCCTGAAAAGCGAACCACTTTATCCTCTATACTGGGACAGTATCGAGGACCTGTACCTACTATATCTCCCTTGTAAAGTGGAGATAAATGTAAATTATCGTTAATTATTTGATGCGATTCACATGTCGTTTCAGTAAGGTAACAATTAATAAGATTTTTTCCTAATTGATTGGAACCCTTTTGGATCCACCTCCCTTTGTGTTCCACGTGGAACAATTCATCATCTGATCGTGTATCATAAAAAGCAAACCTGGTTGGGTTTTCATCACCAGATTGTACTTCAAGTCCGTCCAGGTTGAGTGATCGTCCAAGTAATCTTGGTGGAGTTCCNGTTTTAAAACGTCTTAATTCAATACCATGCTTTATGAAGTGCGAAGAAAGGCCTGTAGCGGTGTGATCTCCAAGTCTTCCACCAGAAGATTTGATTTTTCCTATGTGAGTAGATGCTTGTAAAAAGGTACCTGTTGTGACAACAACTGACTTGGCGAAGAATTTTAGGCCCATTGATGTTTCAACACCTCTACAACGTGATTTTTCAACAATCAATCCGTTAACCATTGCTTGGAATATGGTAAGATTNCTTTGTTGTTCCAAAACATGCTTCATCCTAAGTTGGTAAGCCTTTTTATCACACTGTGCTCTTGGTGCCTGTACCGCTTTACCTTTCGAAGTGTTCAGTAATTTGAATTGAATGGCAGTAAAATCTGTGTTTAAGGCCATTTCGCCACCTAATGCATCAATTTCACGGACAATTTGTCCCTTTCCCTGACCACCAATGGCTGGATTACAACTCATTTGAGCAATTGTATCCAAGTTACCTGTTAAAAGGAGAACTTCTGCCCCTTGTCTGGCAGCGGCTAGAGCAGCTTCACAACCTGCATGTCCTGCACCACAGACAATAACATCATATGGCAAATGGGGTAGATCAACTTTTAATGGCATNATTATTTTCCGATGCAAAATTGCCCAAAGAGCTCGTCTAACATATTTTCGTTGGTTTTGATTCCAATCATTTGATCGATATATTCTCGGGCAGATGTCAAATATTTTGAAATGATTTCAAATCCAACATTATTATTTAGATCCAACATAAAATTTTCAATTTCCTTACTACACCGTGAAATTAATTGTTGATGTCTCTGACTAATAAGAAGTATTTGGTCATTGTCTATTCCATACAACTCCGTGACTAGCTCACTAATGTTCGAGACTAATTCCTCGATACCCTCATTGTTTTTACAGCTAATACTTTGTTTTGTTAACTCAATTTGAATCTGTTTTGTATCATGCGTATTTATATCAGATTTATTCAGCACCAGAATGGTTGGTGTTTTTTTTATNAGTTGTTCAAATTCAATTGGCAGGTCAGTAGGGTGGGGGACTGATCCATCGACTACCCACAAAATAATATCTGCATCACACGCTTGTTCATAGGAAAGCTTAACACCCTCCTTTTCGACATGTGAATTTGTATCATGAATCCCTGCAGTGTCCACTACGACAACTGTATGTTTACCCACCTTGATCTCCATTTCCAAATAGTCTCTTGTCGTCCCAGCATCTTCATGAATAAGTGCTCTCTTTTTAGCCACTATATGATTAAACAAGCTACTCTTTCCTGCATTAGGTAATCCGATGAGAACAAGCCGAATATTTCTTTTTAAAAGCTGAGANTTAGATGCTTGCGCAAGCAGAGTTTCAAGCTCTTTTTGAATAGACTTAGAAATTTCATCTTGTATGGAGTAATCCTGAGTATCAAGNTCATCTTCTGGAAAATCAATGTATGCTTCAATTGATGCTTGCAGCTTCAAAATATCATTCTGTATTTTAATGAGCTTTTCTGACAGATCCCCCTTTAAATTTCTTTGTGCTGCTGCTAGTGAAAAATGATTTTTTGCGGAGATGATTTGTGCGACTGATTCAGCTTGTGATAGATCAATTTTGCCATTTAAGAAGGCTAGCTTTGTAAATTCTCCAGGTGCAGCCGTACGGCAACCTCTTTGCAGTAAATCTTCACTAATAAGTTGTGAAATTAATTGATTACCGTGACATGATATTTCCAGTGAATCATCTCCGGTGTATGATTTACCTTTTTCAAAATAGGTGATTACAACTTGGTCTATTATGTCCCCAGTAATACTTTGATAATTTGCTACTTTAGCACGCCTTGGTTCTTCACAATTGTAGCCACATGCATCTTTTGCCAGTTGGACAGATAATGAACCACTTATTCGAATCACCGAAATGGCTGATTCCCCAGCAGGCGTGGCTTGAGCAATGATTGTACTCATCACTGCAAAATGGAAATAGAGGTAATGAAGTTCTTAGTCGCTTACCTCGGATTCTCCTTTTGCTAAGACCGAGCCAACTGAGACTTGCACCTTTTCCATAATGGCAGTGGTAATTTTTNCCATCATTTCAGAGTTTTCGGCAAGGGCTTGTTTGGCAGCTTCCCTTCCTTGGCCTACAAGGTCTCCTTCAAATGAAATCCATGCCCCTTTTTTGGTCAGAATTTTATGATCGATCCCTAAATCGATCACCGATCCGGTTTTGGAAATTCCTTCATTGTACATAATATCAAACTCACAGGCAGTAAATGGTGGAGCCACTTTGTTTTTAACAATCTTCAGCCTTGTTCTTGAACCTGTCACCGTTCCACTTGCTTCTTTAATTTGTCCAATCCGGCGAATATCCATTCGTACAGAACAGAAAAACTTTAGTGCTCTTCCCCCAGGAGTAGTTTCGGGACTCCCAAACATTACCCCTATCTTTTCACGTATTTGGTTAGTGAATATACAGACACAGTTTGTCTTTGAAATTGCTGCAGTTAGCCTTCTCATAGCCTGACTCATCATTCGAGCCTGTAGACCAACCGTAGTGTCTCCCATTTGACCATCAAGCTCCTGCCTAGAAACTAATGCTGCAACTGAATCCACTACTATAACATCTATGGCACCAGAGCGAATCAAGGTTTCGGTAATATTAAGAGCATCTTCACCGCTTTCTGGTTGAGAAACCATAAGGTTTTCTAGATCAACTCCAACAATTTTGGCGTATCTTGGATCCAATGCATGCTCTACATCCACAAACACAGCATTGCCTCCATTTCTTTGAGCTTCGGCGATTACACTTAAACAAAAGGTAGTTTTTCCTGACGACTCTGGTCCATAAATTTCCNCAATTCTACCTCTAGGTAAACCTCCCACTCCAAGGGACAGATCAATAGCTAGAGACCCAGTAGAGATTACAGAAACATTCATTTTTGTAGCATCTCCGAGCTTCATCAGGGCTCCCTCACCAAATTTCTTATTTATGCTCTGTAGAGCTAAATCTAGATCGGACGTTGATTTACTGGGGTTTTTTTCAGATGCTTTAGACATGATTTGGATGAGATTAGTGAAACCAATTTGGTGCAAGTAATACTGAAGGCAAGAAATTTAGCCAAACAAGTTACAAAATGCACTTTCTTTAATGCAAATTGAAAAGTAGATCTGCGAAATCTGTTTTTGGTGATAATATTTTGTGTTTCATGAACCGCTATCCCACAAAAGCATATCGGTGGAGTAGGTTGATAAAAATCTAACATGATTTAGACTAGTAGGGTAGGGGACTTTGTTTGATAGAGGTATGTTAAGGCATGTAGTGTGGGATTGGAACGGGACCTTGGTTGATGATGTCAAATTGTGTGTCGATATTCTTAATGACATTCTCAATTGCCACGGAAAAAATAAAATTTCTCTGTCGGCATACAAAAACACCTTCTTTTTTCCAGTAGCTAAATTTTATGGTTCCATTGGGCTTCCAAGTTCTGGACCAAAGTATGAAGAACTCGCTGAATATTATATTTCACAATATCGCAGTAGGTTTAAGGAATGTAAATTACATCACATGGCTCTCAACATTGTTGAGAAACTAAAAAAAATGGGTATTTCTCAATCTATACTTTCAGCCGGAGAGCAAAATGATCTCGAACAATTTACTTCTTATTATGGAATAAATAATTGGATTTCACATATTGATGGAGCCAATAATATAGAAGCGAAAGGAAAAAGAGACAGGGTGGGCAAGCATTTTTCGAAGCTAAACCTCAATGCTAATGAAGTGTTGTTCGTTGGTGATACTTTGCATGACTTGGAGATAGCCAGACTAGTTGACTGCAGGGCACTTCTTTTTGAGCACGGTCATTTTGACAAGGAAAGATTGTGCAAGGTGCCTGCACAAACAATCAGATGCTTAACGGAAGTAATTGAAGGGGTTCACGATTGACCGGAAAATCCCAACCGATAGATTAGCAGGCTACTTATGAGCAGGGTCTTCATCAAAACATACGGCTGTCAAATGAACGAACGTGACTCTGAAGCAGTTATTTGCAAGTTGTTGGAAAATGGGCATGAGATTACTGACAATGAAGAGTCAGCAGATGTAATTTTGCTGAATACCTGCTCGGTTCGGGAAAAGGCTGAACAGAAAGCAATAGGTAAAGCCTCAAGAATCCTTAATTCTGCTTCCCCGCAAAAGCCTGTTGTTGGAGTTATGGGGTGCATGGCTCAAAACCGGGGAAGTTCCCTGTTTAAAGAATTACCCGGGTTATCATTGGTGGCAGGTACCCAAAAATTTCACCAAATTCCTGATTTGCTGGCAAAGACTTCAACGCAAAGACAGGTCATTGATTTATCCGACGAAAACGGATCCCAAAATGAAATTAAACACCATGTGAGTAAAGGAAATGGGCCAACCGCTTTTGTATCGATCATGCAGGGATGTAACATGAACTGTAGTTTTTGTATTGTGCCAAAGACGAGAGGGGCGGAGAGATACCGGCCCATGAAAGAAATTCTTGATGAAATTTATCAACTTTCAGATAACGGGGTTAAAGAAGTTACTTTACTTGGACAAATTGTTAATGCATATGGTCGAGGAGAATTTTCCCGAGTAGATAAAAAATCACCCTTTGTTCAACTCCTCGATAAAATTCATGAAATTGAAGGTATTCGACGTATTCGATTTACCTCCCCTCATCCAATAGCCTACGGGAATGATTTGATCGATGCATTTGATCGACTGCCAAAATTAGGCAGTTATGCCCATTTGCCTATGCAAAGTGGATCGAACCGCATTTTAAAGGCGATGAATCGACCCTATAAAATTGAAAAGTTCCTTACCATTGTTGATCGTTTACGATCAAAAGTAACTGGTATGCGATTAAGCACAGATGTAATAGTAGGCTTTCCCGGAGAGACGGTTGAAGATTTTAAACTTACTAAGGAGGCATTTATCAAAGCTGGTTTTGAAATGGGCTTTATTTTTAAATACAGTGATCGTTCTGGCACCCCATCAGTTCAGCTGGATGGAAAAGTAGAGCGTACAGAACTTGAACATCGTAATCAGGAACTTCTTAAAGTTTTGGAAGGTCAATCTCTCCGGTCCAACCGAAGTTTAATTGGTCAAACTCATGAGGTATTAATCGAGAGTGTGGCTCGTAAGGGGCAAGGACAACTTATGGGTAGAACGAGGTGCTTTAGGAAGGTAAATTTTGCTGGGTCCAATTCCATGATAGGTGAAATCAAGCCAATCATGATAACTGATGCTTCTCCCACCAGCCTAACTGGAGAATTGACTAAATAATTTAACAGCATGTCACTTATTCAAGCCAGCCTCTTAACGGGATTAATACTTAGTTCTTTTGGTATCTTAATCGCCTCAACAAACAGTAAAGTTCGAGCATCAATACTTGGATTCCCTCGATCGCGTCTCTTAAGTTTATGGTTTGTTGGAATTGCCACGGTTTGGTTTTTATGGAGACATGTCCTTTTTTTGAGTGAGGCAGATTTTGGAAATTATAAGTTATTAATTGGTACTGTTGCCCTAGGTACTGCAATTTTGTCATTTGTATTTGTACCGGATTTCCTGGCGGTTCGTGGGCTTGCTATGATAATTTTACTTTGGGCAAGAGAGGTTTTAGATGCTGCTTTTCTTCAAGATGCAAGTAGTCGTTTGGTTCTAGTAACGGTCACTTACATTTTCATCATTTTGTCGATTTATTTTGGTGCTTGGCCTTACAAATTAAAAGATTTTATGGGATGGATGAACCACAGAGGTAGCCGATTTACTTACCTGGGTCGGATTCTAATCATTACGGGTGTATTGATTGTCATTTTGTCATTCACCTATTGATAGCTTCGGATGAGCTTGATACTGGCAATTTCTGGACCAGCTGCTGTTGGGAAAACAACGATCTGTGACAGATTGATCGAAGAATTTGCCCCAAGGCTAAATCGATTGGTGACCGCAACCACTCGATCCCCACGGCCGCAGGAAGTAAATGGTGTTGATTATATTTTTCTCACTGAATCAGAATTTGAACAAAAATTGTCAGATGCGTCTTTTTTAGAACATGAAATCATTCATAGAAACAAGTATGGTATCCTTAAGCAGTCTTTATTGAATGCCCAATTGGAAGGAATCGATATTTTACTTAATATCGATGTCAATGGCACCGCTAGTTTGCGTAGGTTTTGTAATAATAAACAAGAACTTAACGGGCGGTTGAAAACAATCTTTATTAAGCCATTAACTTTGGAAGATTTAAGGCAACGTATGCACCATCGGGCAAGTGAGAGCGATGAGCAGATGAGTATTCGTCTTGCCAATGCAAAAGCAGAAATTCTACGCGAGGGGGAATTTGATTTTGTTGTGGAATCTATGGACCGTGATACTGATTACCAAAAAATCAAAGAAATCTATTTAAATGTCAGATGAAAAAACTTTTGTTGGTTAATTAATTTCATTAGGACGAAATTAAACTTTAATCTCAGGGCGATTTGGATTTAACCAATCTAAATGGTAAAATTCCCCTCTCTTTTGATCGGTTCGTTCATAAGTATGTGCTCCAAAATAATCACGCTGAATTTGGAGCAAGTTTTGGGGCAATCGTTCTGACCGGTAGGAATCATAATAGGAAAGTGCTGAAGAAAATGTAGGAATCGGAATTCCGTGCATTACTGCTTTTGATACAACTTCTCTCCATTCGGACTGATGCTGTTCTAGGGATTCCTTAAAATAACTGTCCAGTAACAGGTTGGCTAAACTTGAATCTTTCTCGTAAGCTTCAGTTATTTTTTGCAGAAAAGCAGCCCTGATAATACACCCGCCACGCCAAATTTGAGCAATCTCTCCATAGTTTAAATCCCATCTATATTCCTCGGCAGCTGCCTGCATAAGTTGAAAGCCTTGTGCATAGGAACAAATCTTCGAACAGTATAATGCTCCGCGGATAGCTTCCAAAAATTTACTCTTATCAATGGGGGGTAAAGAACCTTCTGATGGTCCAAGTAAGATACTACTTGCATAGGACCGTTCATCTTTAATTGCACTCATACAGCGTGCAAATACTGCTTCAGCTACAGTAGGGGCGGGTATTCCCATATCCAATGCATTAACCGAGGTCCATTTACCAGTACCTTTTTGTCCAGCAGTGTCCAGCACATGATCTACAAGGTAGCCACCTTTACTGGGATCTTTTTGCTGGAGAGCATCTGCGGATATATTCATTAGAAATGAGTCTAACTCACCCTGGTTCCAATCCGAAAAAGTCTCACCAATCTCGTTAGCTTCCATACCAAGCAGGTCGCGCATTAAGTGATACGCTTCGCAAATCATTTGCATGTCACCATATTCTATGCCGTTGTGAACCATTTTAACATAGTGTCCTGCTCCATTCTCCCCAATATATGCAGCACATGGAACACCACCATCAATAGGTTTACCGGGCAACGCACCTTCTAGGGGCTTGCCTGTTGCGGGATCGACTTTAGCAGAAATGGCTAACCACGCCTCTTTAATTTCTTCCCATGCATATTTTGAACCACCAGCCATTAAGGATGGACCAAAGCGAGCCCCTTCCTCGCCACCACTAACACCCGAACCAACAAAGCAAAGATTTTTCTTATTAAGCATGCTTTCCCGGCGGATGGTATCAGTCCATTTTGCATTACCACCATCAATGATTATGTCCTGTTCATCCAAGTGTGGAAGCAAAGATTCTATCACTGCATCAGTAGCAGTGCCTGCCTGTACCATTATAATGATTTTTCTGGGCTTTTCCAAGGAACCCACAAAAGATTGTAAACTTTCAAACCCTAAGAGGTTGCTGCAGTAAGAGTTACGGTTTAAAAAGTCTTCAGTCTTTTGATAAGTGCGATTGTAGACCGAGATTTGATAGCCATGATCAGCAATGTTAAGGGCAAGATTTTGCCCCATAACCGCTAAACCTATTAATCCGAATTGTGAGTGTTGACCTTCCATAATTGGGAGTAAAACTTACAGCAACACCGACAACTGTCGAATATTAAAGCGTTACATTTACGCTACTAAATTTAATTAATCACAGGGGAGAAGCATTGTTAATGGCGTCCGAGGTTTCGTCATCAATCGGAGGTTCATCGATCTGAACTACAACGGGTCGTTTGTACATTTTTGCCGGGTTGGTGTAACGGGGGTTAATGCCAAACTTTCTCATCAATAAAAGCATGTCTTGCGGGTTAGTCCTTAAAGATTGAGTTGCCACATCTGCAGAAGAGTTTGCCGCCGCTCGGGTATTGGCATTATTCACTGCTTTAAGCATCGCAGATTTTGATTTCAAGGTGTCGGAACTAACCTCGTCCAAACCTAATGATAGTTTTGCTCCTGCTAACGCTCCTTCTATAGCACCCTGTTTTGTTGCTTGTTGAACTTCAACCACTCTGGATTCATCAAATTGTGAAGATCCGTTGCTGGAAATAATTTCTGCAGTATTATCTTGCAGGCCTAGAATAGCTCCAAAAGTTGCCCCAAAAGCTGCGGCAGTTAGGTGATCTACGGTTTTTTTATCATTAGAATTTTCTGAGGGATTTAATCCCAGAAGAACAGTTGGTTCAAAGATTGCACCCATTGAAGAGCCCAATGAGGCTTGTCGGGCAATGCTTATATCAACGGTTTCTGTACTGTCAGAAGCGACCAGAGATAAGTTTTGTGAATTGGTGCTGCCATACGCAGACCCCTGTGCGGTGAAATTTATAATGGGAACTAATTGGTCTGTTGGGTAATAGATTGCCAAACCGGTGTTTCCCATCATGGAGCCTAAAGCGGAGCCACGTGTGACACGCTCAACATCGTTTCCTTCTAAAACAGTCTCGTTTTGAACTTGGGGGTTGATGAGGGATCCGAGCCATGCGGCGGAATTGACTGCTCCAGATGCACTTCCTTTGGATACCGCTTTAGCAACTTCTCTCCTGATGTTTGTTGCAACCTCCCAGGAATTAGCATATTCCATTGATTTGGGCAACACAGTGGCCAGTTGGCTACCCATGGCTGAACCAGATGCGGCAGATTCAGCGACACGGTCAGCCTCAATCCAGTCTAGAGCAACCGTATAGGAAACTGAACCATTTACTGAGTCGTTGTGGTGAAGCATGACAGATTGGGATATCTGTTTAGATGCCATCAAAGCAGCATCAAGGTATAGGGATTGTTCGATATATTCCGGCTTGGATGTAGCCGCAACCGTGCTCGCTATCAAAAAACCATTCGCAGAAGCTTTTACTGAATCATACAGGAAAACCTCTTTCGACTCACCAAGATTCGAAGTAGAATCTAACAAACCATCATAAAAGCCAGTGATAATATTATCCTCAATCTTTCCATCGTTGACAGCACTTGGACTGCTGTCTGGTTGGGAAAAGGAAGCAAAATCTTCTACAGTCAGTCCAGCTTCTCTATCGTTGAAGTCCCTGGAGCCAAAAAAGCCTTGGGCTATTCCTACACTCAACTGTTGTAAAAGATCAGTTTTGGAGGGTGAGTAGTTTTTCCCGGAGGCAAGTTTGTCTTCTAAAGTAAGATCATCACCACCTTCAAGATAGTCGAGATTTAAATCGTTTAACTCCATCTGATCAGTCAGGGGAGTTGGCTTACTGATGAGTTCTGCTGTGGTGAACGCAAATGCACCTGCTAATTCAGACAATTCTTTGATTGATCGATCTTCCTCTAAAAAAGCCTCTACGCTTATTTGTGAAATATTTTTGATCCATGTTGATACAGTACCCCCTTCCCACAAATCAATCTTGGGAAGGATTGCGCTGTACAAAGTGGCTGGTAGATTATCTTGTGGCTCAATTTTACCTTCGGCTCGTAAATAAGCTGAAATCATTGATTTGATCGCAGATTGGAAAGATTTGTTGGTTAGGTTAAAACCATCTTTTATGTTGGTCAGGTTCTCAACTGACTGGGTAAATTCCTCAAATGTTGGAGGTCCATCCATGGCAAACCCATCGCTCAATGATTGAGTGAGATTTACATTTGTTTCAATGGGTGGGGCGTGAGTAGCTTCGAATGTGCTTGTTAATGTGTCAGGTAAACCTGGTACTGGGTTCTGGTCTAAACTGTCTTCGATTAATTCAGGGGATAACAGGCTTCTCCTTTGTTTGGAGTTATTCTCATGCGAAATTTTCTGTAATTCATCGAGATTGATAAGCAAAATACTATCAAGCATGGATGAGGACATTTTTGCTTCTAGATGCAGGCAGGTAGATGTTAAGAAAACTAACATCATAATGGAAAGCAAACTACCGCATCTTCTCATAAACAGTTAACCTTTACCAATAGCCATGCAGTTGCAAACTAAAATCTTTGGCTATCTTTTTGTTCAAAAGAGTGGATTTTGAATGTAACTGCAAGCAACGCACAAAATGTAGCCAGACAGGCAGGGGTACGCGTAGGAAAATCAATAAAGCAATAAAGCAAAAATACTATACAACCCCATCCTGTAATAGATGATGAGTTTATTGTAGAAAGATACACAACTCTAAGTAAAGGTAGTAAAAATGGTAAAAAGATTAAGAAGACTCCAATGAAACCCCATTCAACTAAAAACTCCAATACATCGTTGTGTGCATGAGCCACTAACGGGATATAGGGATTGTGAGCATTTTTTAAGCCTAGGGCTCTTTCATATCTTACTTCAGTTGATTGAAATTTAGGGTATATGGAAGAATAAGAATTATATCCATATCCCCAAAAAGGTTTTTCTTGAATCATATCAATTGTATCATTCCAAAACAAGATTCTCATTGGTAATTTACCTTCGACTAAATTTTGCCATTGGGAAGTTGAATTATTTACCATTTCATTGAACTTCTTATCATTCTTAAATGTGTAAAAAAGAAAGAATAAAATTGGCATAAAAAGAAAAATATTAAACAAATATTTTAAATTAAATTTTAATAGATTTACCTTGGACTTATAAATTTCATAGGAACAAATAATGAATGATAAAATAAGAAGTAATGTTCCTGACCTAGACCCAGAAAAAAGAATTGAAGATGAAATGATTATGATTGATATAGATAAATAAATAAAAATTTTAGAACTTATAATATTTGTGCCATTATTTAAAATTTTAATGAATTCATTTCTTAATAAATAAAACGCAAAGAATAGTGTAATAATTGCGTATGCAGACCAATGGTTTTTGTAGGTAAAGGTGGAAAAATAATAACGGGGTTCTGGTGCATTCCATATTCCTAATATCTCCAGATAATCATCGGTCCATTGGTGGTTTATTTTTTGGTAAAAACCTACTAAGCATAAAACAAGACAATTTATAACCATTAGATGTAAAAAGAGCGTAATATCTGTTTTATCCCTGAGAGAATAGAATATTGCTATTCCGATGAATAAGTTAAATGAGAAAAAATAAATCCTTTTTAAATTATTTGGTGAATTTATAGTGCATGAAGGTAAAAGTTTTTGAAGAGGAAGTTTAATTTTTTTCTCACAATTAATAAAAAATTCTTTTATACTATCCCCTTCATTGGGCAAAAATCTATCCAGATAAGTATTTTTAAAATAAAAAAACAGTGAAAGACTAGTTGAAGGGTCTTCTGTATTTTGGTTAAGGATAAGTTTAAAGGCATTAGATACCATTTCCACTTTGTTTGAGTCTTTGGATTCCAGAACTGTTTTCTCAAATTCTAGTTCCTCTAAATCCTTTACAGAAACAGATCGATAATAGGGGTTAAACCAACCTATTATTGAAATAACGATTAATGAAATAATTGGTAGACACTGAAATATTCTTCTTTTTTTCCAAAAATTCAGTTTGCCAATTGTACTCCAAATAATTGCCAATCCGAGTATGTATAGTGCTATTATTCCATATCCCTCAGCATGGCCAGCTCTGTTCCAGGTTATGAGAATCAAATACAGCAAACATAATTTAAAGGATTTACTCATAAAGTGGTTGTAAAGTGTTGAAACTGATTAAGTTGACAATTTCTCAGATTGTAAATTCAATAAAAGTGATAATTCCTATGATCAGGCTACTTTTACTTTGTCTATACTCCTTTTCATGTGCAATATCCGCATTTGCATTATACGAAAGTAAACTGGGCAGGATTGATGCAAGTGCATCTTTAAAACTCGCTTATGATTCGAGGGTGTTTGGAATGCCGAGCAACGAGTTTAAAGCTGTCCAAGATAGTAATGGGTCAACTGGCATTAATACAGGTAGACTGAAAAGTGAAGATGACTTCATCATTACATTTTCACCGGCTGTTCATTTTACTAACAAGCTGGGTCTATTCAAAATCAACGGTTCAGCCGGTGTACAAATATCACAATATCTCCTCAATGGAGATATGAGCAATATTGTACCAACTACTTCGCTGAGTATCGATTTTGATGATACATTGGCATTAAAGAAAAGAATTTCTAATAACGCAAAGATCAGATTCGAGTCTACTTTTGACATTGGTCAACAAATCGGTGCGAGTGTTCTTGAGCAGGATTTAGTTTCTTATACCTACATCTCTGCTGGACTTAATGTACGCTACAATCATAGCCCAAAATTTGGTTTAGGTGGGGGCACATCTTATTCCTACCGATTTTACCAATCTGCAAATACAGATGAAAGGCCAAACATGGATTTTTCCACTCTTCCCTTAAGTTTGCGGGCTTTTTATATTTATTCCGAAAAGCTTGATTTTTTTACAAACTACACATTTGCTCGNTCTAAAGCACATGGCACTTCACAGACCAATCTTACCGATGCAATAAANCATTCCTTAAGCATTGGAGCTGATGGTGTATATTCATCAAAATTTAGCGGAANNGTATCCCTNGGTTACAGCCTGGTCGATTACGAATTATCGGATCAACCCAACCAGGACAATCTCATCACTTCAGTTTCCCTCAATTGGAAGCATAATTCCAAAACTTCGTCCAATTATTCTTTAAGCCGTTCTTTTTCTCCGACCGCACAAGGGTTTTCGACCTTCTCAACTTCTGTTCGAGCAGGATTAACCCATAGGTTTACAGACACTCTTTCCGGAAATTCTTATTTAAGTGCAGGTATAACAGACTACACCTATCCACAAGATAATTTTTCCCCGAATGATGATCCTGAAAAGGGGAAAGTCGATTCCTCTTCTATGAAAACCTTTGGTTTTGGATTTGGTGTTTCTAAAAAAATAAACAGAACCTTCTCATCATCAGGTGGATACGATTTTACCCTTATGGATAAAGGATCGGAGGCAGGAAGTTATGGCAGGCATCTTGTTCATGCTCAGATCACTGGAAGATTTTAAAAGTATGTTTTTCAAACATTTTGTATTTTATGGGCTCAGTTCATTATTGATTGGCAGCGGTTTATTCTCTCAAGGTGCTTATTTCGATGCATCTGTGCTCAAAGATCCGACTGGATATAAATTGCGCCCAGGCGATAGAGTGAGGGTGATTATTCAAGGAGAATCAGATTGTACTGTTGAAACAGTTCTAACCAATGATGGGACCATCAACATGCCTTATGTAGGAGATTTAAGACTTGTTGGTAAAAACAAGCGAGAGTCAGAGTCCGCAATTCAAAGAGAATATGTCAGGAAATTAATATTTGCCAGGCCCAAGGCCCTTCTTACCATTACGAATTATTCTGAAAGAGTGGTATTTCTAACCGGTTCTGTGAACCGTAAAGGCCCCTATGTTTTTCCTCCGGAAGTTGAGGCTATGAATATTGTTGAAGTAATCGCTCGTGCCGGGGGATTTAATGACATTGCCAAGAAAAATAGGGTTTATGTCACTCGGACATTTTTTGATGAAAATGGTAGCCCTACCAATACCAAAACCTATGAAGTCGATGTTGAAGCCTTAAGTTCCGGGATCAATGTGGGTAATGCTTCTAGAAGATTTTGGATATATCCGGGAGATCGTATTGAAGTACCAGAAAGACTGCTCTGATCATGGATGATAATTTTAACAAAATGACCGGTGATGGTGGTGCTTCCCCTACAGGCTCAAAAATCAAAGGTATTGGAGATTTTATTCTTATTCTGCGTGATCGTTGGTTGATTGCCCTAACTCTGTCACTGCCTNTCGCACTGGCATATATTTATGTAAAATCTCAAGGAATTGAATTATTCCGGTCCAGTGCATCTTTTCGTTTAATACCGCCACCAGCGATTCTTAATTTACAAAAAGTAGATCGTGATCAGCATGTGCAAGGTTTGGTAGCCAANCATTTAGATGGGTTAAATAGTCAAGACCTCAGGTTAAATGTGACCCAGAAGATAAAAGATACACCAGAATTAAAATCAGAGCTCTTAAGTCCCTACTTGAAAGATGGTATTTCGATAGACGTTGGGGCAACAATTTCCTATTCCATCTCAGTATCCCCGCCTTCGGAAGGAAGGCCGAGGTTCACCATAAATTCTACGGCAAGGTCGGGACGGGGAGCTCAAATTATTGCAGATGTAGTACAGTCTGAGTATGAAAAACTGCATAAAAGCAAAAAGAGTCTACAAGTTGAAAATGTGAAAAATGTTTTGCAGTTACTGCTCGACAAAAGTTTGCAGGAGGAGGAACGGATTTCTCAGGAGCAGTCTTCATTTAAAAAGAAATACGACCTCCCTTTTTTAGAGGATGAAAAACAAGATACTTCTGCACGAAAAAGCCAATACCAATCAGAGATTACCAGCTCCAAACTTGAACAAATTCGAATAAACTCACTTCTTCGACAAATTCTTCAAATTCAGGTAAGAATTGGTTCCCAAAGTGAATCAACCAGTTCCCAGGACATTGATGATGATATTGCTGTGATCAAAGAATTTTTTGAGATAGATGCGATTGAGTCATACGGATCTATTCCTTCCTTAAGGCAAAACTTGTATGACCTTGAAAGTAAGAGGAGGGATTACCAGGAGACCGGATCCGGATATCTTGAACGGCATCCTAAAATGATCGAAAATGCCAGGCAGGTACAGCTGGTCAAGCAAGCACTTAATAAAGAGGTAAAGTCAGCCATTGAAGATTTGCGTGATAAGCATATTCAACTGACCGCACAGGAAAAAGAATTTGCCTCGGCTATGGCAAAAGTTCAGGAAGAATCACGAACCCTCAGTGAAATAGAAGAGAAGCTAAAAAATCTCGACCGGCAACTAGCTGTAGTAACCCGGACCACAGATCAGATTCATAACCGTTTAAATGATGTAAGAATTGAGCAGGCCTTACCCAGTGAACAGGAAGAACCGCTCAATAAGGAACAATTTGCTTATCTCCCNGGTGCTCCATTCACTCCAGACAAAAACAAAATTAAGCGTGATGGCACGATGCTTGGNTTGGCTATATTTGTAATTATTCCATTTCTGCTAGAATTTATTGATAATAGAGTTAAGTCACCGTGGGATGTAGAGGTTTTTATCGGTCGTGACCTAATTGCAGGTATCCCAAAAATTTCTGAGGTTGAAGAAAACCAACGCCCTTTAATCGTAGGCAATGACCTAGATGATGGATTGACTGAATCATTTAGAAGTATGTTTAGTCGGATTCAGATGAATTCTCTAAACGATTATCCCAAAACAATTTTGGTAACATCTGCAATTCCAAGTGAAGGGAAAAGTTTAATTTCTGCAAATCTTGCCTACAGTTGTGCTAATCATGGCAAGAAAACAATTCTTATCGATTTTGACTTAAGGCGTCCAGGTATCCATAAATTTTGTAATATTACTAATGAAAAAGGTCTTCTGTCGTTAATTAATTCGGAGAAAACTGATTTGAAAGAATTGCAAGAACTTGCTCAAAGCACAGTGACCCAAATTCATCCAAATTTACTGGTGCTTCCTTCGGGCGGTAAAACACGGGCTGCTACTGAGCTTTTGGAAAGTAACAGTTTTGACCGTATTCATAAAATCCTCAGGACAATTGCAGATGTTATCATAATTGATAGTCCTCCAATTGGACTTTTCCCTGATTCTCTTGCTATGGCAAGAAAAGTTGAGGAGGTTCTCTTCGTAACTCGTTACGGAAAAGTTTCACGAAAAATTGCAAAAAGCCTTTTGGAAAATTTAGATGAGACAGGAGCTAAAATTCTTGGAGTTGTCTTGAACGATCTTCCGCAAAAGAAAGCTCCTGGGTATTACTATTCTGGTTACTATGGATACGGCTACTTCCGCTACAAATACTACAATAAATACTACGGAAGAGAGAGGGACGACGAGCCTTCTTCTCCAACTGTGCAAGGCAAAGAATCTGTATCCTAAATATAGCCTTACTTATGAGCACAACCTACAAAACCATAGTAGTTAGTACAAAAGGGCTTCGCATTAAAGGAGATGATACAAGTGCTGAACTTGCAGTGGCCATTGATGAAAAATCAAACGAAATGTATGAAAAAGGCTGGAAGTTGTTATCCATAACTCCTTCGCTTTTAAGCGAGGGTGCACTTATAAAATTAATGCTTACTTTCGTAAAAGAGTTAGGATAACTTAAATTACTGTATTTTTATTAATAAATTGTTTTTAAAGAGTAATTCCGTTCTTCCATCAGAAGATGTTAAACGATTTGAATTGTTAAAAAATTCAATTCTTAACCAATGTGTTTTCTTGTCTTTTAAACGGGCCAGGATTCTGTAGTCATTACCAATAATGCTTATAACTTCTGAAAATGACTGTCCAAGTTTCAAATGAACCGAGCGATCAGGTGTTGATTTTTGCTTTTGGTTGGAAAGTAACTTTTCTTTGGCAGATATCTCGTGAAAATACTGCAAATTAGGATCCCACTTTGTACAACTGGCTGTAATTGCAAGATGAAGGAGAATCATGATTTTGATAGCCGTTTCCATGATTAAACTGAAAATTGAAACATATTTTGATAATTTCAAGAAATAATGAAGCCCAAATCAAATAATCAAGCCTTGTCCAATGATGAATTTCTGATTATCCGCCTCATTCCAAACATTTTTACCACAATAGGTATGTGTATTGGTCTTACTGGTATTAGGTTTGCACTGGAGTCTGACTGGAGGTCTGCTGTTGTCTGTGTTTTAGTTGCAGCATTTTTTGATCTGATTGATGGGTTAACTGCTCGGATGCTCAAGGCAACTTCAAAAATCGGTGCCGAATTAGACAGTCTATCTGATGCGGTTAGTTTTGGTGTTACTCCAACAGTAATACTTTATCTTTGGCTTGTATCTATTATCCAGGCGGACAGCAGTTATTTACTGGGGTGGTATTGGATTCCATTCATTTTTTATTCCTCCTGTTGTGTGCTTCGACTAGCTCGCTTTAACATAACCAACCGAGAAACAATTCAAGATAAACAAAAGCAGTCAGTCAGTCATTTCGTAGGTGTACCATCTCCTGCAGGAGCAATCATCTTACTCTCTCCAATCATTTTGGAGGTTAATCTAGAAAGATTTGGCATGACAGCCCAAGAATCTATTCAGCCCATTTATGTATGTATTTGGGTCATGACAATTAGTATCCTTATGGTTTCAAGAATTCCAACACTTTCCTTGAAAAGTATAAAATATAGAATTTCTTATCGAAAAGTAATTTTTGTATTAATTGTGGTCATTTTAGCAGCCGCTGTAATAGTTCGTGAACAGTGGCTTTCATTAGGAATTGCGATAGTTACTTATCTTATATCAATCCCAGTATTTGCTCTCTATGTTAGAAAGTTTAAGTAAATATTCTATTGAGTGATATAATTTAAAATAGACATTATTCTTTTTTGTGAACCTGAAGATAGTTTAGCAAAAAGAGGACTATTCGAATGGNCTAAAAATGTCTTTGTTGATGGCGGTAGGTCACTCTTTTGCGGGTTCACTTCAAACCAGTCACAATAGCAAGTCATCAGTTCTTTAAAAATATTTAAATTTTTAGGATTTAGAGTATAACAAATTTCAAGCAGGTTAATTTTTTTTTGTGCTTCTGCTTTATGGTCTATTAATTGAGACATTTCCCAGTAAATTTCAAAGGATTGATCATCATAGCGTAAAATTCTCTCTAAAAAATGATATGCCGAGAATCTATCTCCTTTTGCTTTCTTTATGAGGAACGCAGTATATAAGATAGCTTTTGACCTGGGTGAATGACNTAATGCTAGGTTTATTGATTCTTCTGCTTGTTCGATACTTCCTGTTCGCAAATAGGCTAATGCAAGTAAGTTATGTAAATCAGGATTGTCGCCAAATTTAGTTAGAAATGATTGAATCAATGCAACGGCGGAGTGCTCTTTTCCTTGGTCAAGGAGTAGTTTCGCCTGTAAGTGAGTAATTTCTGGATTTTGAGGTTCTAATTCTAGGGCTTTTACCAAGTGGTACATTGGATCCAAGCTCATAACAAAATTTACTTTGTCNTTTTTTTATTGGAAGAAGCCCGTTTGGACCGGTTTGTTCGCTTTGCTTTTTTTATTTCTGACTGTGCTGATTCATTCATCAATAGAACTGCCAGTTGGTAGTGACCATTGGCAAAATTCGGGTTAATATCGATTGATTTATGCAAAGAATCAAATGCTTCCTTAAACTGTTGCTGTTGAGACAGTAAAATGCCTAGCTCGTAAAAAGATTTATAGTTTTTGGGATTAATCTTAATCGCTTGTTGAAAATGAAAAATTGCCCTGTCAGTCTGGGGTTGGACTAGCAGACTCCCATCCTTTGTCATTTTTTCACCTTTTGCCAGGAGCTTGCCAAAGAAATAGTGACATTCATCAAAATCTTTCTTTATTTCGAGAGCCGTNTCAAAATTCCTCTCTGCAATATCATATTCTGAGGCAGTTGAGGAGAGTCTGGCTAGGTTAAAATATGCCTCGGCAAAGTTTTGTTCGACATCCGTTGCTTTNTGAAAATGTATTTTAGCTTCGTTTGTATCTCCGGAGTTTTCTGAGTGAAAGGCCAGATCAAAATAGGCCTCGGCAAAATCAGGGTTAATTTCTAGTGCTTTATAAAAATGTTTTTTTGCAAGAGTGGGGTCTTCATCATGAGTAAGAATCTTAGCTAGGTAATAGTTTGCATTTGCATTTTGCGGTTCGAGCTGGATGGACAGTCTAAGGTTTTTTTCTGCTTCTTTAAAATTGTCACAAAAGAATTGTAACTTACCCAAATAGAACAGAGCCTTTGGATTATCACTAAAATATTCAATCGACTTATTGTAATGCAGGAACGCTTTTTCAAGATTCTTTTCAAGCTCCCAAATTCTTGCGTAGAGAAAATGAGCCTTTGAGTATTTAGGCTCTAGTTTAATGGCCTTTGCTAAACAAGCCTTTGCCTCTTTTAATGAATTTTCTTCAAAAAGAATTCTTGCTAAATTATAATTGGCTTTATGACTGGATTCATCAATTTGCAGTACTTTCCGAAAGTGGAATTTTGCAATTTCCCAGTCTCTTTTATCCACAGTGGAACCATCTTTGCTTGTCGCTTTACCACCAAGGAGTAACTTGGCAAGTGAGTAATGTGCTTCGATGTAATCCTCTTTGATGTCAAGTGCGGTTTCATAGTTTTTTCTTGCTTCATCAAAATCATCGGGGCTTGTTAGAAGTTTAGCTTTGTTAAAGTATGCAGGAGCATAGTTTTGGTCAATTTCTGCAACTTTATCAAAATTGTTTTTTGCTTCTTCAGAATCATTAAGTTCAACCAATAATAGGGCATAATTAAAATATGCCTTAACAAAATTGGGGTCTAATTCTAGGGCATTTAAAAAATGCTCTCTTGCATCTTCAAATTTTTGCGCTCGGCACAATTCAACAGCCAGTTCACATTCGGCAGCAGGGAAGGAGGTGTCAAGAGCTACAGCCTTCTCAAAGTGCAAGATTGCAGAATCGAAATCTTTCTCATTTTGATAAAGCACGCCCAGTTTAAAATGAGCAGGTGCAAGATTAGGATCTAACTCAATGGCTTTTTCTAGCAGTTGTTTGGCGTTTTTTTCCATCTTGGAGAAGGGAATTACTTGGAAGTCATGACCCAGACACCGTCCCATTGACCTTTAGGGGGATTTTTCTTCATATAATTACAACGATCAATATACAATTGGGCCGCTTTATCATTGGAATTAATCTTTTTGACAACATTAAATAGCTTAATGGCCTGGTCCCAATTACCGTTATTCCAAGCACGATACCCATCATTAAAGTTACCCAAGGCTTCAACCATATTTGGATAGGAATTTTCATCATGAAAGTCCAGCACCTCATAAACTCCAACTGGTTCTGTCTTACCTTTGACAATTACATAGTCTACTTGCCGGGTTCGGTAAGTTGCTTTTACCGCCTTATAGGTAAATTCACTTATTAAAATATGAGCTCCGTATTGCTTGCAGGCACTTTCAATTCTCGCAGCTAAATTTACACCGTCCCCAATCACGGTGTAATCCATTCTCTTGGGCGAACCGATGTTACCCGACACGATGGAATCAGTGTTAATGCCCATCCCATGGTCAATGGGCATTTTCCCTTCAGCTGACCTCTTGTCATTAAAAACTTTCAAATCTGTCATCATGCGAATAGCCGCTCGCACCGCTCGATCAGGATCGTCCTCGTGAGGAATTGGAGTACCGAAAATACACATCATTGCATCGCCAATAAACTTGTCCAGCATACCCCCTTCATCCGTAATACAATCAACCATAATGGTAAAATAATCGTTCAGGAGTTTGACCGTGCCCTGAGCACCAAGCTCTTCTGTGATGGTAGTGAAACTACGCACATCTGAAAATAATACTGAAGCAATGCTTTGTTTGCCCCCCATGACATCATCGCCGTCACCAGCATTCATTAATTGATCAGCAAGTTCAGGGTCCATATAGCGGGACATCGTAGATTTCATTCTTTTTTCTGAACTTATATCTTCGATCATTATCATGACTCCAAGACTTTCATCTTTCTGGCCAATCAATGGGGTAATCGAAACATTTACCGATAGTTTTTCTCCCTGAATTTCGAGTGTTGTGTCGAGAAATTCTTCCTGTTCTGAGACTGTTTCCAGCTTAGTATTCAACCATTCGTTTGCAAAACCAAGTAATTCTGTGATGGATGTGTTGAGAATATCGGCGAGTAGGGGAGACTTGAAGACTTTAAGACCCGCAGGATTGCAAGTTTTAATCAATTTATTTTCATCAATTGTAATTACCGCGTCATGCATACTTGATAAAATGCTTTCAGAGTAATTTTTCTGGTTTTGAACATCATCAAAGAGTTTTGCATTTTCGATTCCCATAGAAATTTGGGAAGTAAACGCACCCAGTCTTTTTTCATCTTCCTGATTAAAAGAGCCCCCTCTTTTATTGAGCACTTGGCTTACACCAATGGTCTTCCCTTCCTTATTTAAAACAGGCATGCAGAGGATTGATCTGGTAAAAAAGCCTGTCTGCTTATCAAAACTGGGATTGAAGCGTAAATCCGCATATGCGTGAGGAATATTAACCGCCTTTGCTGAGGTAAAAACAGTACCGGCTATCCCCAGGTGATTGGGGAAACGTATAACAGATTTTTCGTCTAATCCTTCCCCGACTTCAGTATATAACTCGTTAGTTTTTTCGTCATTGATAAAGAGGGTTGCCCTTTCACAATCTAACATAGTCGAAATAGTAGAAATTATTTTCTGTAACAACGGAGTAAGTTCGAGCTCGGATGAAACCTGTGAGACAACATCCAGGAACTCTAACTCCTGTTTTCGAGCAGCTTCAACTTGTTCAACAATGATATTCCCCTGAATTGCAATGGCAGCCTGTTCTGTCATGGCTTCAAGCATTTCTAGGTCTTCCTGGGTGAATTCGCCGTCTACTTTATTGAGAATTTGAGATACACCAATTTTTTCGCCATTCACAGTTCGCAGAGGAGCACAAAGAATACTTTTTGTCCGAAAGCCAGTTCTCACATCTACGGCTTTGTTGAAACGGTCATCTTTGTAAGCGTCAGGTATGATTGCACCCTCGTTGTGGGAGAATACCCAGCCGGCAACCCCTTTGGTATTCATGATCCTAATTTCTCTTCGGAAATTTCCTTGTGCAATACGGGAATATAATTCGCCAGTTGCTGCATCGTTAAGGAAAATAGTTCCCCGTTCCGCTCCGATGGTTGAAGTAGTAATTTTCACAAGAGTCTCCAGTGCCTCATCCAAACTTTTAGTTTTTGCCAGGTCTGTAGTGACCTGAAGCAGCATGTCGGAGAATCTGGAGGTTCTTTTTTTAGGTTCTTTGGAATTGGATTCAGTGGCCATGGTATTTGTCTAATTCGGATCTTAATTCAATGATTGTATCTCTTAGTTGCTTAAACTCCATTTCATTACTTTGGGATTTTTTTTGCACTTTTTCATCATAAAGAAAACCTCGGTGGTCAATCTCATCTCTCAATGACCGGATCATATTTCTGTAATGATTAATTTCACTAAAATTAGAAGATGCAATTTTTTGTGAATCCTCTAGTAGTTGAGAGTTTAATTTCTCAGTATCTTCTCGCAACGAGGTGATTGTGCTCTTTAAGTGCAAAATTTCCTGTTCATATGATTTGCAAGTTCGCTGTACAGCTTCTTGTTTTTCGGTCTTTGCATTATCCAATTTGATTCTAAGGCGTGATAGGGATTGCTTAAGATTTTGATTCTCAAGGTTAAGGGTGGAAACCCTTTTTTGCACTTTGGTCTCATTGTCCAATGAAATTCGCTCAAGTTCCTTGCGTAACTCCAATATTGTTTTCTTTTGAGATAGCGAAGTATTTTCTTTCTCAGCTTGCGTTTTATTTATTTCTGCCTGATGCCGCTGTTGTACTTTTTCTAATTTATCTCTAATTTTAGCAGTGCTTTCTTTTAGTAAGAGGTTTTCATTTTGAAAGGTGCTCGTTGCTTTTTGAAGTTCCTGGCCGTGTTCGCTTTGTATTTCCTCAATTTGATTTCTAAGTCCCGTTACAACTGAACGAAGGTCTTTGATCTCTGATGATTTTTGAGACTCTAATAATTGAACCTTTTCTGCATGAATATTTTGTTCGTGCAAGATTTGATCCCGGGTTTTTGACAAACTGTCCCGGAGCTGAATGATTTCTGAATTTGCAGATCCAAGTGCTTGTTGAACACTCGCTTGCTCTTGTGCCTTGGCTTCCTCAATTTGTTCTCGAAGTTCAGCAACCAAAGATTTCAATAAGTTGACTTCCTGCTGAGATGCAGCTGAAATTTTCTGTACTCTAACATCTAGTTGATCTCTCTCCCGTTCCAATGATGTACGGACAAGGAGTAAAGATTTTCTTAATTGATTGATTTCCTGGTTCTTTTCCCTTTGGGCATCCTGTACCGCGGATTCTTTTTGTTCATGTACCGTTTCAATTTCATCCCGTAGGGTTTGAATTGTACTTTTAAGAACTTCCTTTTCAGCATTACTCTTTTGGTGAATCTTTTGAATTGATTCTGCGTTTCTGATTTCTAATCGGTCAAGATTATGTCTGAGGGTAGACATTGATTCCTTGAGCTGCTTGATTTCCGCGTTTTTTGAGCTTGCAGCTCGTTGTATTTCATCCGTTTTTGAAATTTCATTCTCCTCAAGCTCATGTCTTAGAGTTGATATCGTTTCCCGTAATGAATCTAGTTCTCGTTGTTGGGAACTTTCTGCTTTTTGAATTTTCTCTTGTGCATCACTACGGGTCCTTTCTAAATTTTTTCTGGTGTTTACAAGTGTTCCACGGAGTTGTCGGATTTCCTCAACATGAATACGTTTTTCATTTTGAACTGCCTCCTGAATACGCTCATCAAAAGAGTCAATTTCTCTTCTTAGGATGGCAATTGTATCTTTCAGTGACAGTATTTCCTGAGAATGTGAAAGGGAAAGTTTCTGGATTTTCTCTTGGTTTCTAATGTTTGTTAGATCGATCCTTTCTCGACTTTTTTGTAATGATTCCTGCAGGAGCTTTTTCTCTCTATTTATTTCTGCTATGGATTTTTGAATATCTTCTTGCTTGGAAGATTTTGCCTGTTCCAGGGAAGATCTTAAATCTTCAATAGTGGAATGAAGAGACTGGACCTCACTATTTTGGGAATGAGCAATCTTAGAGAGTTCTTGCTCATGCCGAATTTCACTCCGTTTAATTTCTTCACGCAATTTTGTGGCAAGTTTCTGTAAATTACTAATTTCACTCTGCTTGCGTTGATAAATATTTTGCTCAATCGAAGATTGTTCAATATCCTTAGATTCCAGCTCTTCCCGTAAAGAGCTTATCAATTTATGTAATTGTGCTAGTTCTTTCGCGTGGGCAGATTTTGTTTTTTGTACTGCTTCTGACGATGCTTCTTTTGAATCTTGTAATTTTTGCCTGAGTTGCTCCACCAAGCCAGTGAACTCCTTTCGCTCCACAGCAAAGGCACTTTCCAATTTTTGTTGCTCATGTTGTTGTTTCACCACGAGTTGTTCATAATCAACTCGTAGTTGTGCAATAACAGATTGAAGATTTAATTCACTATTCCTGTGTTGTTCTTCAATTGACTGAAGCTCCGTATCGTGCAAATCCATATTTTGCTCCAGTTGTTCACGAAGAGAGCTTATGGTCTGCTTTAAGAAGTTTAATTCACGTTCAAGCGAATTAGTCTCGGAAGGGGGTAGAAGAGACATACTTTATCTCTGCCAAAAAAAGCAGTGCCTGTAAATAAGAACCTTGCCGTTCATATCAATGTCGCCTAGGCAGTAATTATCTCGGAACAAAATGCCTCTAAAATATTTTAAAGTTCTTCTTTTTATTTTTCTTGCTGCATCGTGTTCTGAAAAAACTCCCTCATCAACTGAACTTAGCACCAAGCATACTAATCAGTTAGACCTTGGCTCTCTAGTTGCGAGTCAGACCGGAGGAGCCAGAGACCTTGCTGCCTTTTTGGAGAGCGGTGAAGAAGCGGAAGCTATAGATGTCATCGATGGTGCAAATGACGCCCCTGATCCCGTTGCTGTGGCCAATCGAGTAAATGAACTTTCAGATAATGAAAGCATAAATAATGTAAACGGGACAGATGATAGATTCTTTTCTTCCCAAACCCAAACTATTGAAGAACCTAGAAGAGTCCTAGGGGATTTAGAAATTAGCTTGGATCAATTTGAAATTTTAAATGAACGCAAAGATCAGACGATTGCCTCACTTACTCGCTTGAATGAGGAGCTAATCTTGGAAATTCAACGACTGAGGGCCGACACCAAAACTTCAAAGGTTACTGAAAATAAAAATGTTCAAAGTTCAACATCAGACAACCAATTGCAAGTGCTCCAAAGTGAGATTGCACTCCTTAAATCAAGTTTGATTCAAAAATCTCGAGAAATTGATGGTTTAAGAGTTCAGAACGATCAATTTCAAAATGGTATAGATTCATTACAACCTAGGGTGAACCCTTCTCAATTTAATCGCTCATCAATACCCGTTCGTTCGAGTCAACCCTACGCTTCTTCTCTTAGACCGAATCCTTCCCAGTCAACTCAAATTTTGGATAGTTCTGTGGTTTGCAGTCTTGAATTTGATGCGGTTGTCACTCTTTTGAATGGTAAAAATAAAGAAGTTTTTTATACTGAATTTTTTCTTATTTCTAAAAGTTTCCCTGAACTTCTTTTTGATGCAGGTATTTTTTTAAAAGACTTCCCTCAAGTAAGTTCATTTGAAGAACTTTGGGCGAAATCCAGAAAATCACCATTCGTTTTTCAAGGCATTTACAAGCGTATAAGAAATGTTCTGCTCAGCGAAGTAGAGCAGGGTCATGGACACCGAGTTCGAACAGATATAGACGGATTTGCAGAGTTCAAAAATTTATCCACGGGTTCATTCTTCTTGGTTGGTACGGCGCCTGTTGGTAAGACCGGGGCGGTATGGAATGTGCCAGTTCGCCTTAGATCGGGAACCAATAAAACTTCCCTAACTTTAGCAAATGCAAATTGGCGGGAATAGTATTTTGCTTTACTGACACTTTGATAAGTCTAGGTTTTAATTTTTATTAAATTTATATATGAGCACAGAACAATCATCTGACAGTAAAAAACTACAACTTACCTTACAGCAGAAACTTGGCATTCTTTTGTCTTTTTCGAAGGACAAAGTCGTCGAGCAAATCCAATGCGTATGGTTTATAATTCTCTATTTGATAGTATTTCAGGTTCTTGTACTTGGGTTACCTATCGTTTATTCGCTGATGATTGCTGCTGGGATAATGATAGTGATTGTTGGTCTAGCCTTCTTTATGGAAGGATTGAGACTTGGACTGATGCCTTTGGGAGAAACACTGGGTTCAACTCTTCCAAGAAAGAAGATTTTGGGTATTCCCTGTTTACCTACAAGCTTGGCTTTTGGATTTGTTTTGGGTGCATTTGCCACCTTTGCTGAACCGGCAATCGGTGTTTTACGAGCTGCTGGAGCCGGGGTTGACCCAACCGCCGCTCCCTTGCTGTGGACCATTCTAAACACAGGGGCAGGGTTACTGGTAAATTGTGTCGGCGTGGGTGTAGGAATTGCCGTCTTATTGGGTGTACTTAGGTTTTACAAAGGTTGGTCGCTCAAGCCTTTTATATATGCTGGCGTAGTCATCCTTTCCTGCCTGACTCTTTACATGCAATTCTCCGATGATCGACTTAAGCATGTGCTTGGGTTGGCATGGGATTGCGGTGCTGTAACAACAGGTCCGGTCACCGTTCCATTAGTTTTAGCCCTCGGTATTGGAGTTTGCAGAATTGTTTCGACTGGTGGGTCAAGCAATACCGGTTTTGGCGTCGTAACCTTAGCGTCGCTGTTTCCGATCCTTGCGGTAATGTGTTATGCTTTGTATTTATTTGAGACGGATAACTATTATTTTGCTAAGCATTCAACTGCAAAATGGCATCAAGACGCTGGAGAATATGGCAAGAATTACTCTAAGGATTTTCAGAAATTTGGTGAGCTAAAAGCTCAGGAAAAGATTGAATCAGAAGGGGGTGTTGGTGAAAATGACCTTGCATGGTCTTTATCGATTGAAGAAAGAAAATTGATTCAAAAGCATTTGAATCAGCATAAGTCTCTCCCCGAGGGTTATACTATAAAAACTAAAGTATCTGAAGGCTCTATTTTGCCAAGTGCCTTAACGGGCAGTGAGCGTGAAAATGTACAGATAAAAGGAGCGCAAATTTATGTGGTAAGAGAAGGCTACAAAGCTCCCGATGCTGTGTGGGATCCTAACGCAGATATGGCAACTGCTTTTACAAACAAACTTGATTTCTTTCCCAATACCTTCAGGCCACAGGAAGTGGACAAAAATAATAATGGAATTGTTGATCCCGGTGAAGATTTTTACAGTATTGAGGCAGACGGCTCCATAAATTATTCGCAAACAGATGGTAAACTCACTGGGCCGGATCAAGATCGTGGTGCCCTTGAAGGTGCCATATGGGCAATCGTTCCACTTTGTACGATACTATTGCTCGTCTTGATTGTTGGGCTAAGACAAAAACCCAAGCACATGGATGAGTTGATTATTGGAATAGCTTGTGCTGTTATTGGTATGTGCCTGTTTAATTTGGGGATTTCCCTTGGTCTCACTCCTTTGGGTGAACAGCTCGGTGGTAATGTTGTTTCCAGTTTTGCATCTATACAACCCTGGCAATCCGAGGGATTCATCGATCCGATGTTTCATTCTTCAACGGTTGGTAAATGTTTAGCCATTTTATTCGGATTTATTCTCGGTTATGGAGCAACCTTAGCTGAGCCTGCCCTTAACGCTCTTGGAGCAACAGTTGAGAAAATTACGGTTGGAGCATTCAAAAAGAACCTTCTTATGCAGGCAGTCGCTACTGGGGTTGCCTTGGGAATTGGCACTGGAGTGGCTAAAATTGCTTTCAACTTAGAACTTTGGTATCTATTGATTCCTCCATACGCCATGCTTTTGGTTCTTACTTTTATTTCGAGTGAGGATTTTGTAAATTTTGGCTGGGACAGTGCCGGTGTTACTACAGGACCGATTACGGTTCCTTTGGTGCTAGCAATGGGTCTTGGAATTGGTGCAAAAACTGGTGCCATTGATGGATTTGGAGTCCTATCTCTCGCCTCTGTTGGTCCAATAATAACCGTTCTTACAGTTGGTTTGCTTGTACGAAAAAAACCAAAAAATCCTACTTCCTCAGAACATCAACCGGAGGCTGCATAAATGAATAATCTAGAAAGTAAAAATAATGTCTCTTTGGTGAATTTAATCTTACCGAAAGATTCCTTGTCATCGGTGACATCTGATTTGCAAAAGGCTGGGGCTAAGGGGATTTTTCATGTTGCCGCTAGAGGCTCAATAATTAGTGAAGGTGGCTTCCTTTCGAAAATGTTTCCTCCCCCGGCACCAGAACAATGCCTGGTTCAAGTATTGATACCAGATTCAGAAAAACAACGCCTCTCCGATGTAGCGATATCATCAGGGCGGCTAGACCGTGTAGGGGCCGGTGCCATTTTTAGCATATCCTGTGATAAAGCGTATCATTCACAAAGTTTTCCTCTGACTGATGGAAGCGATGAATTTAACTCTCATCAGTCAGCGTCTATGGAGGCAATATGCTGTATTTGTGAAAAAGGCGTTGCAGAAGATATTGCTCAAGCAGCTTTAACAGCAGGTGCACCTGGTCCAACTGTAACTTTTGGAGAGGGTGGGGGCATTCGGGATAAAATCCCTCTCCTTCGCATGACTAAGGGTCCTGAGAAAGAATTCGTATGGTGTGTGGTCGACCGCTCTGAATCAAGTGAGGTTTTTATTAATATGGCCCGGGCTGGTCGAATTACTGAGCCAGGTCGTGGCTTTATGTACTCCATCCCAGTGTCTGATGGAATTATCAATGTTAGCAGTACTGTGTCTAGCTCCTCTCATGGAGCCAGCATGGAACAGGTTATCGCTGCCCTTGATGAAATTAAAGGCGGAAAAGATTGGAGGGCAACTGGAGAAAGTAAGTCCACTTCTTTGAATACCACCTTTTTACAAAACTTGACTGGATTATATTGTGTTGTACCTAGGGATTTTTACTCAGAGGTATACGATTCTATACTGGATGCCGGAGCACCTGGAGTAAGTACTAACTTTGGTGTTATGGCAGATCAGACAGGTTCTGGTGAAGAAGCATGCAATGAAGAATGGGCACTTGTATATACATCCCTTGCCCCCGCTTCTGTTGATAATGTAATGGGCGAGATATCCTCTAAGATTGAGGAAATAGGTATTGATCGTTACGCATTTTATACTTTACCAATTCCCCGAGCATTGACTTACCTTGGCGGTTGATCTTTTTAGCAGTTAAAAAATTGGACTGAAGTCCATTCTCCCATCTCCTTTAAGCTGTATTCGGGATGGTTGCCGGTTGTAGCCTCTTGAAATGCATGTAGGACTTGGTTGACTTCCTTTGTCAATATTCCAGAAAGTACAATGGAAGATCCGGAATGGGTATGTTGCAGTATTTTGCTTGCGCATTTAATAAGTATATCAGCCTGAATATTAGCAACAATACAATCAAATGTGCCTATGGATTGTTTTAAATCAAACACATCGTAGGTATTGAAATTTACTTTGTGTGCTAAATTATTTATGTGTGCATTTTCTTTAGATATTCGTACTGCGTCTTCGTCATTATCAACTCCAACAACATTTGTATATCCCAGTAAAGAGGCAGCTAAAGAAAGAATCCCCGATCCACAACCTAGGTCCAATAGGCTTCCTGCGTTTTTTTGAGATTTGTTCCTTTCAATCAGAAACTCCAAGCACATCCTTGTTGTTTCATGGTTTCCGGTTCCAAATGCCATGCCTGGGTCTAAAAAGAGTGCGAGTTCTTCACTGGAGGCGATGTATGTATCCTTTAGCCAAAGAGGAATCAAATGAAAGGATCTGTACCGCCAAGGAGTGAAATGCATTTTGTAGGATTCTTTCCAGTCTTGATCGTGTATTAATGTGTTTGTAAATGTAAATTTTACTAAATTGCCGATTTCTTGAGATAGAGCAGATTGTTGCTGTTGCATTTCTTCTTTGGATGCAAAGAAACCATGAAGTTGACCATCTCCAGTAATATAATTGACCTCTAAGACCCATTTAGATGGGGCATTTTCAAAAAGATAACCTTCTACATAATCAGTCTGTTCTGAAGGAATAATTGAGGAGCTTTTGTAAAGAGTTTCAGGCATTAGCTACAAAATCCTTCTGAGATTTCTGCGATTACAGCAGGTAATAGCATATGTTCGGCAGCTTGAACTTTTGCCATGACAGACTCTAATGTATCTGAAGACATAATGCGAACAGGTGCCTGAGCAATTATTTTGCCGGCATCTAATTCCGGTGATACCCAATGAACTGTGCACCCAGTAATTTTAACTCCGGCGTTCCACGCTTGAGTAACCGCATCCTTGCCTCGAAAACTTGGTAATAAACTTGGATGTAAATTGATAATCTTAGAATCAAATGCCTGGATGAATTGATTACTTAGAATTCGCATAAATCCAGCAAGGACGATTAAATCGGGGCGAAACTTTTTAATTCCAGATACCCATCTCTCGTCATCGGTTACATTGGAATGTTTGTAGCTGCCTAAATAGACTTGAGGAACACCAGCTAATTTTGCGGCTTCCAGGATTCCGCTGTTGGGCTTATCTGAAAATACACCCACAATATCACAGTCCTGAATTAATCCTGATCTTTGGGCGTCTAGTATTGCTTGGCAGTTTGTGCCCTTGCCTGAACCCATAATTACAGTTCTCATTTATCAGGCAGATTGGGAGATATTCGGGTACCTTGAATGGTATTAATGATATTGGTCGTACTAAAACCATCAAGAAGAGGAACAAAATGGATTTCAGCCCCAACTTTTTCCAAGGAAATTCGTTCTTCTTCGTTTAGTTTTTCCAAGGAATAGTCACCAGATTTGACATATATTTCTGGCTTTAATTCAAGAATCTCGTTTGCAAGATGAGTATCCTCAAAGATAAAAACTAAAGAAACAAATTTTAAACAGCTAAGCATGTAAGCTCGTTCATTTTCAGAATAAATCGGACGGGTTTTGCCCTTCAATGAACGAACACTTGAATCCGAATTGAGTGCTACCCAGAGTTCATCACCCAATTTGGAAGCTTTTTCCAAAGAGTAAATATGACCAGCATGCAAAAGATCAAAGCATCCGTTAGTAAGAACAATCTTTTTGTTATGATTGACTTTCTCCTGCCTTGCTTTGCACGCATCTGAAATGGTGAAGCACTTTGGGGGAAACTTACCGCGAGTATTCATACTCAGCCATCTCCCTCAAAAAAACGTTTTGCTTTGTTAAGTATGCTAGAATCTTCACCAATATCTTTTTCCCCACAAGAAAGGCCAAAATCCACGAGTTTTTGCCGTTGTTCTTTATTTAGGTTTTGGGGTACATCAATTATTGCTTTAACATAAAGGTCACCTTTATGGGAAGGAGATCGTAAATTAGGCATTCCCTTATCACGAATACGAAATGTTTTGTTACAAGGTGTGCCAGCAGGTATTTTCAAAGTTACTTTTCCATCCAAAGTGGCTGCCTCGACTGTTCCTCCAAGTGTTGCTAGAGTGAATGGTATAAAGATTTCTTGAAAAAGATCATCTTCATCGCGTTCAAACAAATCATGTGATTTTACCTGAACATCAACATACAAATCCCCAAACGGCCCATTCCGAGGTCCAGCATCTCCTCTTCCCCGCGAGCATAACCGAGAATTGTCGTTTATTCCTGCGGGAATTTTAACTTTCACAGAATCGCTGTTTTTTGTGCGTCCTTCACCACTACAGGAGGTACAGGGGTTCTCGATGATGGATCCGGAACCGTTGCAAGTTGGGCAGGTCCTCCTGATACTAATAAATCCTTGATTGGAAGCAACCTGCCCAACGCCCCCGCAAGTGTGACACATAGTTTTAGACGATTTATCAGATGAACCAGTGCCATCACATTTAGAACAGGCTTGATGGCGAGAATATTTGATTTCTTTTTCAACCCCTTTAGCAGCCTGTTCTAGGCTGATCGATACGGTAACCCTCAGATCATTTCCTCTAATTCCTTCGGATGCGGAACCTGAGGACCCTCCACCGAAGAAATCCTCAAATATACTACCGAAACCACCACCACCACCGCCACCAAAGACATCTCTAAATAAGTCAAAAGGATCCACACCTCCAGCAGAATGCCCTCCACGAAATGCATCATGACCGAATTGATCGTACTTTGCCCTTTTCTCTGGGTCCTTTAGAATATCAAAAGCGGCAGATATTTCTTTGAACTTTTCTTCTGCTTCTTTATTTCCGGGGTTTTTATCAGGATGAAATTGAACAGCTAACTTACGGTATGCTTTTTTAATTTCTGATTCAGATGCATCTCTACTAACACCTAATACTTGATAGAAGTCTTTATCTGACATGATTTTATCTACAAAAAAGTTTTTATTTACATGTCCAGACCATTAAGAAACGGACTCATCTACAGCTTTTTTTGAAACAATTACGGATGCTGGTCTGAGTAAATGGTCCCTAAGGCGGTATCCTTTTCGAATTACCTGTAAAACCATATCTTCATCTTCGCCCAACTCATGACCGATTGCATCATGAAATTTTGGATCAAATGGTTCACCAATTCCTTCGATACAAACAAGCCCATAGTCTTCTAAAGTGTTTTGCATTTGATTGATTGCCATTTTAAATCCGTTAACAACTGGACCCTCTGGATCCGCTTTTTGGGCTTCATCTAACCCCATTTTAAATGCATCGATAACGGGGAGCAGGTCCTCTATTAACTGTAGACGAGTTCTCTGAATTGCTTCCTCGCGGTCCCGGATTGATCTTTTCTTCAGATTTTCTAAATCCGCAAAAGTTCTCAAGTATTTGGACTGTAAACTTTCGTTTTTGCTGTATGCTTCAGAGAGTTGATTTTTAAGAACTGAAGGACTTTCGTCTATTTCTTGTTCATCCTTCACAAACTCCTCCTCTGTGGAGTTGGATTCATCATTTTCAGAATTTGTTAAATCTTCTTTCTTTTCCATTATTAAAGTTTTGAGCCCAAAGGGTTTAAATAAATGCTTCCTTGAAAATTAGGTCAACATGAATGAAGTGGATCTTTGTTGTTTTAGATTAGTCCACAGAAGCGGGTTGATAAAAATTATCTGTAACTATGAGATCACCTGAACTTAGAAAGGTTATTTTACATTCTTGGTCAAAGGGAGATAAAGCAAGATTACCCGCTTCAATTACATTTCCCCCAACAGAAATCCTAGCTCCCATTGGATTAAGTATGACACATTGCTCATTGGCTTTTTTAAGTGACAATGTCTGGTTTTTTATCCCCTTGAATTTCCTTATCCTAAAATGATCACAGTCAGCCAGTGTTTGGGTTGTGGATTGAGATTCTTTAAGGACAGATGGCTCAAAATCATCAAAATCAATACATTGTAGAGATTCTTCAATATGCAACTTTCGTGGTAGTCCATCCGTTCCTTCTCTGCCCCAATCAAAAACCCGAAAAGTAGTGTCGGAATTTTGTTGAATTTCTAAAATGAGATTACCCGCATCAATTGCATGCATCTGTCCGCTTTCGACAAGAATCGAATCGCCCGCTTTTGATGTAATACGGTGACAAACAGTTTCCAGGCTTTCCTGCTCTAATGCCTGAATAAAATCCTTTCTGCTTTTACCTTTTTTAAGGCCAACAAATAATCCTGCATGTGCTTCTGCATGAGCAACATACCAATTTTCAGTTTTAGGCTCTCCATTTAATGACTTTGCCAGTTTACTTGGCGGGTGAACTTGTAAGCTTAACCGATCTGTGCAATCGAGCCATTTTACAAGTATTGGAAAGCGTTCTCCCTCATCCCATCCGGGCCCCATAATTTTATGGGGTTGAGATTTTAAAAGTTCACGAAGAGTAATCGATTCATCTTGGTAGTCTACCAAGGTAGACTGACAATCCGTGCGATCTACGATTTCCCAAGATTCTCCAATCCTGATATTTTTTGGAATTTCACGCCCCAGAACTTCTTCCAAGGCTCGTCCCCCCCAGACTCTTTCAAAATAATGCGGTTCAAACTTGAAAATCATCTCCTTTACAGTTTCTATGTTAGGGTATGGGTGGTGAAATTATCATAGCGTTAATACGCTATTTCTAGACAAGTGGCAAATGTAACTGGAAAAAGTAAGGAGAAGAGTGGATTAACTCAGCTCTCGCCGGTTCGAAAAACTGGGTGGGGTATAATATTTGCCCTCCTTTGTTTACTTTTCTTGATTTCATTGTGGGATTACGACCCATCCAATTACCACACATACCCGCCTGATGGTGATGCACCATTGCTTGGGCAAATTGGAATAATCACAGCTAGGTATGCGTTTGCAATACTTGGGGTTTCGGCATGGTTTTTACCGTGGTGTTTTGGAGTTTGTTCATGGTTGATGCTAAAACCATACACCAAGAGACAGAAATTACAAAAATTACTCCCATTGCCATTTGTTTTACTTTCCGTTTGTTTAATGGCCAACCTGCACGATTTTAATAAAATTTTAGAAAATGAGAAACCTTTGCTTGATTCGTTGACTTTTGAGCATGGTGCGGGTGGTTCACTAGGAGCTTGGCTTTACTCTGGAATGCCATTTTTAGGCAATCCACAAGTCAGCAGTGGAATACTTAGGGTATGGATTGGAGAGGTTGGTACATGGGTGTTCGCCATTTTTGTCCTATTATCATCTATTGCCGTTCATTTTTCATTTGGTACATCTAAATGTCGCACAGCCCTGCATTTAATCACAAAGATGTTTTCTTTCCCGCAGAAAAATAAAAACACAAAAGAAACACCCAAAGTAACCAAAGAAGTTGAACAAGAAACAGAATCTTCTTCCCCGAAGAAGCCATTCTGGAGCTTTATTTTGCCCACCAAAGTAGCGAGTCAACAAGATCCACTATTCAGAGATGTATCGCAGCAAGATACCACAAACGAAGGATTTTCTAAGCCTGCAAATAAAGTAAAAAAATTGACGAATAAAAAGTCGATTGTAGATGATACTGATGGTCTGAAGGATCCAGAAAAAGATAGCCCAAAGCAGGAAATATTACCTTCTAAAGAGGAAAAGGGTGTCAAGGATGACAATTTGGAAAAAGTATCATTAGATGATGGATTCAAGGTAGTCAGAGCAGAAAAAACCGAAAAAGCGACCAATCTCTTTCCAGAGCGTAAGGGAGATTATCATTTTCCTACCTTGGACTTATTAATGGAACCTCCGGAAATAAGCTCTGGGGGAGATGAGGATCATATGATCAAGGCCAAAAGGTTAAAAGAAACTTTGTCTGAGTTTAAGATCGATGTCGAACTTGGAGAGGTGCACACCGGTCCCGTGATTACTCGCTACGACATACACCCGGCAGCAGGAGTAAGAGTGGAGAAAATAGCTAACTTGGATAAAAACTTAGCTATGGCTCTACGAGCAGAAAGCGTACGTATTTTAGCACCAGTTCCCGGAAAAGGTTGCGTAGGTGTAGAGGTTCCAAATGAACTAGCTGCCCCGGTCTGTTTAAAGGAAATCCTGCAGTCCAAGGCTTGGGCAGATGCTAATGCCGAGATACCAATTGTTCTTGGAAAAGAAGCAAGTGGTAAACCTTTAGTTGCCGACCTAACCAAAATGCCTCACCTTTTAGTTGCAGGATCTACCGGTTCTGGAAAGACAGTTTGTATCAATGCTATTATTGCTTCCTTATGCTATCATTCCAGTCCAGAGGATGTGAGGTTTATCATGGTTGATCCCAAAATTGTAGAAATGAAAGTCTACAACGATCTGCCTCACATGCTTATACCTGTTGTCACCGAACCAAAAAAGGTTCCAGGTGCACTGAAATGGCTATTGGTCGAGATGGAGAGAAGGTACCAAATTTTCTCAAAAGTGGGAGTTCGAAACATTGCTGGCTTCAATGCAAAAATCCTCAAAGATAAAGAAGAAAAGGAAAAAGCCCAGTTACTGGACGCAGAAATGACTGCAGAAGAGCGTGCTGCACTATCATCCGTGCAAGTTCCCCGAGATGATGATGCACTGGAAATTCCAGAAAATAAATTACCCTATATTGTTTGTATTATAGACGAACTTGCTGATTTAATGATGGTAGCTCAAGCAGATGTTGAAACAGGGATCGCCCGGCTTGCCCAGTTGGCAAGAGCGGCCGGAATCCATCTTATTATCGCTACCCAAAGACCATCCGTTAATGTTATAACTGGAGTGATCAAAGCCAATCTTCCCAGTCGAATATCGTTTCGAGTAGCCTCCTACAGAGATAGTCAAACTATTTTGGACGGTAAAGGTGCGGAGTCATTAATCGGAAAAGGAGACATGCTGTTCATTCCGCCAGGTAGTGCGACATTTATGAGGGCACAGGGCGCGTTTGTGAGTGATGATGAAATTAATGGGATAGTTGATTATCTAAAAGTAAACGGTCCTCCTCAAATTATAGAAGAAGTCCGTGAACAAATTGAATCTGCGGGCGAGGAGAATATACTTGGTTCGGGTGGTGATGCAGAAGACGAAGACCCCATGATTAAAAAAGCGGTTGAAATTATTCGCACAACCAAGAGAGCATCTACATCGAATCTTCAGAGAAAACTGAGCATTGGATACAATCGTGCAGCAAGAATTATGGATGAGCTCGAAGAGAGGGGAGTGGTTGGACCCGATTTGCCTGGGCAGGGAAGAGAAATTCTCTTAGATCTATAATGGATTGCATTCTCCACTTGATCATCTTTCATTTTAGTGAAAATGTGATTTGAAACATTATCCATTATGGCCATTGGACAAAAACTCGAAGATGCTAGGAATCGTAAAGGCATATCAATCCGTGAAGCTTCAGAATCTACAAAAATTCGTGGAGATTTCCTCACCTCATTTGAAGCCGGGAATTTTGATATTAAATTGCCCGAAGTGTACCTTCGGGGCTTTATAAGAGTCTATGCAAGGTTTCTTGGGATTGACCCTGAATCTGCAGTGGCTGATTTGAACTTAGAAATTGGCTCGGGGAAAAATAAAAATGTTAAAAAGTCGATTGGAAAAATTGGTGGTTCTGAATCACCAGATAATAGCAGAGACATTACTGCAGTTGATAAACAAGGAACTTCTCGTTCTCAGCTTCCAAGTGCTGACTCTTCCCGGAAAACATTAATATTCATAGGGGCGGGTGGTGCTGCAATCGTACTTCTTTCTATCATCCTTATTATCATTTTTTCCTCGAATAACGAGAATACCCAGCAATCCGATCTGGAAAATGATCCAGTGGAAACTACGATTCGTGAAACAAAATTAAATGCAGGTAATGATGCTGGCACAAATTTAATTACTGAAGAAATTACCGATCAAAACGCAAATAAGGAATCCATTCTCAAACTCGCCGCGATTGGACCGATTGAAAGATTAATTATTAGCGATGAAGGAAAATCGCCCAAGGTTTTTCATGAATTTAAAAATGTTGAACTTGGATGGGAAAAATCAATACCCTTTAGCGAGGGCTTCAGGTGTTATAGTTCCAAACTCGAACACATCAGGTTTGCCATCGATGATGGGATAGAAAAACAGGTTAATGGCCAGGGTGCTGGCAATTTCAGTTGGTCAGCGAAATAAAGCTAAGATGCAGTTTTAACTGCTGAATGCTTGATGAACCAATACCAATTTTTGCCCTTCAGCAGGGCAGAAAACTGAACAGGTATGTGTTCACCTGATCTGCTAAGCATTCTAATATTTAAATCCAAAATGTTTTTACCTTTTATGATCTTGAGTGCAGCATCTTTGGCAATGTCGAGATCTTCTGTTGCTACAAAATCCATGAAGGGTCTTTGCCTCATTTCAGATTCCGGGTAGCCCAGTAAATCAGCAACATGATTTGCATTTCCGTGAAATTTTAAATTCCCATCGATAAATTCGATAATGCCGGAGTATTCGGCAAGTTGAGTGAGGCGATCTAGGGAGAAATGTCTTTGAGGTGTGTAAACAGAGCCTTCTTGGGCAAATTGAGCGTTTTGAAAATGTTTGGGGGTTAGGTTGGCTCTTTTCTTGAATGCCCGGTGGAAATAATGGACACTTTCAAAACCACATGCTTCCGATACTTTCTTTACGCTAACCTTCGAACTGGACAGCATTTTTTTTGCCTGATCAATCCGTGTTTGAATGAGGTCTTCGGTCGGACTGATTTTGAAGGTCGATTTATAAAGTGAGGCAAATCTACTGGTACTTAGTTTCATTTTCGCAGCCATGTCATCAATTTTCCAGGGCTTGGCGAAATTTTCATGAATTTCAGAGCGCAAATCTCTAAGCTTTTGTGGGTGATCAGGAAGTGATTCGGTAAAATCGTGATTACAAAGACGAAATGTTTTGCTGAACAACTCAAGAATAAGAGCACAAATAATACTCTGCCAATTAATGCTCTTATTCGTTATCTCAAAGCCAATTTTTGTAAGTATGCTGTCTGTGTAGTGAATCTGTAAAGGTTTGAGCAAAATATTCGGCTCAATATTGGAAAGACTTGAAAGTTTGTGTGCATCCGTTCCGCGAAATGATAGAATGCTGTAAGAAAGAGTGTAATTACCAAGGGGGCGAATGTCTAATTGTAATCCTGGTTGGCGTAGCATAACACTACCAGAAGGGGCATCCAATAACAGGTCATTAGCTTCAACGGATGCTGAATTATGAAAAATTACAAATGCAAAGTTTTTATCGATTAGACTGAACGAAACAGGCTTCGTATTATTAGTATGCAGATTGATTGATTTTATTTTAGGATTCATTGGGCAAAACTTTAAGAAACCGCAAAATGATGCAAAAACAAGCAAAAATTATTAGATAAGGGGATTGGTTAAAATTTTTACTTATGCACATAAAAAATCAATTATGATACAAATAAATTATAACACATAAAAGGTAATATTCGCAAAATTAACATTTTGATCATGGTACGTGAACGCAAATTGTTTGCGTCTAAGATATTTATCAAACCACAGGTTCGAAAAATATTAAATGAAATGTATAAAAATTACAAATTATGATTATTGATCTGCGTCAGGGTCTGAACATTTAGGGCCTTTGAGGGCTTCTTTTTGACCAACAAGTTGCGGATAATCTTCTGCCTTTTCGTTTAATTCAATCCATTCCTGAAGTTCATCTGGTACATCCATGTCTGGATAAATTGCCTCAACTGGACATTCATCCATACAGGCATTACAATCAATACAGGTTTCGGGATTGATGTAGAGACGATCAGGAAGCTCATGAAACGCATCGACAGGACATACAGATACGCAACTTGTAAACTTACAGTCTACACATTTTTCAGTAACGACATAACTCATATTTAAATTTGTTGTTAGATTAAAAAAACCTTACAGGTGATGTTTGTTCTTCAGCCATACGTCTATGTTCCTCGTCTGAGCAAGCAGAATCGATCGGAACGGCAGGCTTTTGGTCATTTAGCTTAACAAGATCATTTGATTTTAAGTAATCCTCGACTTCCTCACCACTAACATCAGCGAGCATGACACCGTCAATTTCTACACATGGCTGATTTGTTTGGCCAGTTAGCTCAACCATTTCATGAAAAAGGTCTGGGTTATTAATAATATCCAAATCATCATATTCGAGAGAATATTTATCCATGATGGCTCTAACTCCCATACTCCAGCCACATTGAGGTTTTAGGAATGCTCTTATTTTCATGAAAACCTATCTTACTAGAATTTGAATATTTCGCAAAACTTTAATTCCTTTCAAGTGTTACTCAAAAAAAAAGAATTCTAATATCAAAAAACTTGAGCAAATTCACTGGCCGATATCTTCAGAAATACTAATACCCACCAAGCCTTCTGCCTTGACCGTATATCTGCATGGCGCAGAATATGTCTTCCTTTTTGAAAAATTAGAGCTTTTACATATTTCTGAAACCATGACTATCCCTAACAAACAAGGTTTATATGACCCTCAGTTCGAGCATGAGAACTGTGGTATTGGATTAATCGTAGATATGAAAGGACGAAAGTCCCATGATATCGTCCAGGGTGCACTTGAAATCTGCGTTAACTTAGACCACCGTGGTGGTTGTGGGTGCGATCCAATAACTGGGGATGGTGCGGGGATTTTCATCCAAACCCCTGATAAATTTTTTAGAAAAATTCTCAAAACCCAACTTTCCATCGATTTACCTAATTTAGGCGACTATGGTGTTGGATTCTTCTTTTTATCAGCCGATCAAAATTCACGAGAAAAAGAAAAAAAGGTGGTTGAAGAGGTTCTTCTTGATGAAAATCTCGAACTTATAACTTGGAGACCTGTTCCGGTTAACAGTGGAATTCTCGGTAAAGCGTCAGCTGCTTGTGAACCAGTCATGGAGCAGGTTTTCGTTCGAAAACCAGAAGGTCTTGCCCCAGGCTTGGAATTTGAAAGAAAATTGTACCTTGCTCGACGAATAATCAGTCATCGTTTGAGATATTCGGGCGAATCTCATGATGTGGATTTTCATGCCTGTTGCTTTTCTTCAAGAACCCTGACTTACAAAGGTATGCTCACGACTGAACAGTTAGGGGATTATTTTCCTGATCTGAGTGATTCTGATATGGAGTCGGCACTTGCCCTAACTCACTCGAGATTTTCTACCAATACATTTCCCAGTTGGCCAAGAGCACAACCCTTTAGGTATATATGTCACAACGGCGAAATTAACACAGTAAGAGGAAACGAAAACTGGTTATATGCAAGGCAAATGCAACTTGCTAGTGAGGTTTTCGGAGATGATGTTCAAAAACTTTTTCCCATTATCAGAGAAGACGGTTCTGATTCTCAAAAATTTGATAACTGTTTAGAATTTTTAACTTTATCCGGAAGAAGTCTGGCTCATTCAATGATGATGATGATACCAGAGCCATGGGAAAAACATCAAAGTATGGATAAAAACAAGCGTGATTTCTATGAGTTTCACGCATGCTTGATGGAACCATGGGATGGTCCTGCTTCCATTGCATTTTCGGACGGTGTGCAGATTGGTGCTGTATTGGATCGTAATGGACTCCGTCCCTCTCGTTATTATGTAACTTCCGATGACCGGGTAATTCTTGCTTCTGAAGTTGGTGTGTTATCTTCAATTCCATCCTCCAATGTTGTGAGGAAAGGAAGACTGGAGCCCGGTCGTATGTTTCTTGTAGACATGGAACAAGGTAGAATTATTGAAGATGCTGAACTCAAGGATGATATTGCAGGCCAGGCACCTTATGGCGAGTGGATTGATCAATCTATCATCACCGAGCATAGTCTGGCATCATCTACTCAAAGCATTGAGGATGATAGCGATACCCTATTGGTTCGTCAGAAGGCATTCGGTTACACTTTTGAGGATTTGAGGTTTTTAATCGGTCCCAGTGCCAATTCAGGAAAGCAACCACTTGGGTCCATGGGTAATGATTCTCCTCTTGCCGTCCTCTCAGATAAAGCCCAACTTCTTTACAATTACTTCAAGCAGCTTTTTGCCCAGGTTACCAATCCACCAATTGACCCTATCCGCGAGGAAATTGTAACGGCTTCGGTAACTTTTATAGGTTCAGAAGGTAATCTTACTAAACCCGGGCCTGAAAGTTCCAGAATGATCAAGTTCGAAAGTCCTTTGGTTGCTGATGAAGTGGTAAGGAAACTCCAAGGCGATTTACCTGAAGGATTTCGTTCAGCTACCTTACCCATTCAATTTTCTGCAGGATCAGAAAATAGCGATGCTCAATTACAGGCTGGCCTGGATATCCTCTTCAAAAAAGCTGACGACGCCATCAATGAGGGAGTGAATGTTTTGGTTCTTTCCGACCGTGGCATCTCTCCTGAAGAAGCACCAATCCCATGTCTGCTTGCCTGCTCAGGATTGCACCACCATTTGATACATCAAGGAACCCGCACAAAAGTCTCACTGATTGTAGAATCAGGAGAACCCAGGGAGGTCCAGCATTTCGCCCTGTTACTGGGATATGGGGCTGACTTGATTAATCCTTATCTTGCTCTTGAAACTGTTCGTTATCTCATAAATACAGGTGACCTTGCTGGTGAGCCTCATCAAGCCTGTACAAAGTTCCTAAAAGCCAACCTTAATGGTGTAATAAAAACGATGTCCAAAATGGGCATTTCCACTATTGCATCTTACCGCGGAGCGCAGATTTTCGAAGCGATTGGACTCAATCAGGAAGTCATTGATAAGTATTTTACTAAAACCCCATCACGGGTAGAAGGAATCGGTCTAGATGCAATTGCTGAAGAAGCGCTGAGCAGGCACCAATCAGCATTTGCAGAGCGTGTTGATGGAAGGGCAACTAACCTGGACACTGGCGGAGTCTATCAATGGCGTGCCAATGGAGAAAAACACCTCTTCAATCCCACTACGATTCATAAACTTCAAAAGGCAACCAGACTTGGAGATTATGCAGTATTTCAGGAATATTCAAACGCTATCAATGATCAATCTCGTGACCTTTTTACCTTAAGGGGCCTGATGGAGTTTGCTGGTGATCCATCCGAATCTGTACCATTGGATGAGGTCGAGCCAGCCAGTGAAATCGTGAAACGTTTTAAAACTGGGGCTATGTCATATGGTTCAATTTCCCAGGAAGCTCACGAAAGTCTTGCGATTGCTATGAATCGACTTGGTGGTAAATCAAATACTGGTGAAGGGGGTGAAGATATTGACCGTTTTACACCAGATGCAAATGGTGATTCCCGAAGATCTGCCATTAAGCAAGTTGCGAGTGGCCGTTTTGGAGTTACCAGTTTCTACCTGGTAAATTCCGATGAGATTCAAATCAAGATTGTTCAGGGTGCGAAGCCCGGGGAAGGTGGTGAACTGCCTGGTCATAAGGTATTACCTCCCATTGCCAAAACAAGAGGAACCACCCCTGGTGTGGGATTAATTTCTCCTCCTCCTCACCACGACATCTACTCGATCGAAGATTTAGCAGAACTTATTCATGACCTTAAAAATTCCAACCATCATGCACGTGTAAATGTTAAATTAGTATCTGAAGTGGGTGTTGGTACTGTTGCTGCAGGTGTTGCAAAAGCTAAAGCCGATGTGATTCTTGTTTCGGGCTATGATGGCGGAACGGGAGCATCCCCTAGATCTTCAATTCAGCATGCAGGAGCTCCTTGGGAGCTTGGTCTGGCAGAGACTAACCAAACATTACTGCTCAATGATTTGCGTAGCCGGGTTGTTCTTGAAACAGACGGTCAATTAAAGACAGGTAGGGATGTTGCTATCGCTTGTTTGCTTGGTGCCGAAGAATTTGGCTTTGCAACAGCCCCGCTTGTCACCCTTGGTTGTCTAATGATGCGGGTCTGCCACAAAAATACCTGCCCGGTAGGTATTGCCACACAAGATCCCAGACTTCGGGCTAAATTTGCTGGTGGTGCTGATGCGGTTGTTAACTTCATGAATTTCGTGGCAGAAGAAATGCGTGAAACTATGGCCCGACTCGGATTCAGAACCATCAATGAGATGGTTGGGCGTGTTGATAAACTTGAGCTTCGCAAAGCCATTGATCATTGGAAAGCAAAAGGTTTGGACTACTCTGGAATACTTCATCGCCCAGAAGTTGGCCCGGAAGTTGGAACTTATTGCCAAATGAAACAGGATCATCTTTTGGACAAGTGCTTAGACAATCGGGAAATTCTGAAGCAGGCCCAACCTGCGATTTGCAACCGGCAACCCGTCAATATTGATTTGCCTATCATTAATACAGACAGGGTTGTAGGTACGATTACCGGAGCTGAAATCTCCAGGCACCATGGAGCAGAGGGCTTGCCGGATAATACGGTGCGAATAAACCTTACCGGGTCTGCGGGGCAAAGTCTTGGAGCTTTCTGTCCTAAAGGCATGACATTCAATGTAGTTGGAGATACAAATGATTACCTCGGTAAAGGTTTGTCTGGAGCCAAAATTATTGTACGGCCTCCAGATGATTCACCTTTTGAAGCACATGAAAACATCATTGCTGGTAATGTTTGTTTTTATGGTGCTACTGCAGGCAGTGCTTTTGTTTCGGGTGTCGTAGGCGAAAGATTTTGCGTCCGAAACTCTGGAGTTCACGCGGTGGTAGAAGGACTGGGTGATCATGGTTGTGAGTATATGACTGGAGGTCTTGTTCTGTGTCTTGGAAAGACAGGAAGAAACTTCGGTGCTGGAATGTCCGGTGGGGTTGCTTATATCTTTGACGAAGATGGTGATTTCCTATCCTCAAAGTTGAACACTGAGATGGTGAAAACTTATCCTTTGGTTGAGTGTGAGGATGGAGAGATTGAAAAAGTTAAAAACTTAATCAGTAGCCATCTTGAGCATACCGGATCATTAAGAGCAAAATATTTACTGACGGAATGGGATGATGTTTCCCAAAAATTTATTAAAGTTATGCCTGAAGACTACGAACGCGTTCTCCTGGCCCTCAAAAGAGCAGAAGAAAGCGGATTGCAAGGTGATGAAGCGATACAAGCAGCATTTGAAGAAAATGTAGCTGCCGGACATTAATCAAATTTTACTGAACGAGTTAATTATGGGTAAACCAACTGGATTTTTAGAGAACGAACGAAAAGCGATTCCCGATCGCAAGCCACTGGAGCGAATCAAGGATTGGAAGGAAATTCACGAACCATTCGATCCCGAGCAAATCCGCCAGCAGGGTGCAAGGTGTATGGATTGTGGCACTCCTTATTGCCACACGGGTATGACTATAAGCAACATGGCGAGTGGTTGTCCAATCAACAACCTTATCCCAGAGTGGAATGACCTGGTATACCAAGGTAAATGGAAAGATGCCCTGGAACGGCTGCACAAGACCAATAATTTTCCAGAATTTACAGGAAGGGTTTGTCCTGCACCCTGTGAAGGCTCTTGCGTTTTAGGCGTTATCGAACCTCCCGTTACCATCAAAAGCATTGAGTGCTCAATCATTGACAAGGGATTTGAAGAAGGATGGGTCAAACCCAATCCGCCTACGAGCAGAACTGGTAAAAAAGTAGCAGTTGTTGGTTCTGGTCCCGCTGGACTTGCCGCTGCTGACCAGCTCAACAAAGCAGGACACTCCGTTGTTGTTTACGAACGGGCGGATCGTATAGGTGGACTTCTTTTGTACGGTATTCCAAATATGAAGTTGGAGAAAGAAATCGTTCAGAGAAGGGTAGATTTAATGGCTGCAGAAGGTGTTGAGTTTATTGTTTCAACTGAAATTGGAAAAGACCTCCCAGCGAAGAAATTAGTGGAAGAGTTTGATTCGGTGATTCTTTGTTGTGGAGCCACCAAACCCAGGGATTTGCCGATTGAAGGGCGGGACCTCAAGGGCGTTCACTTCGCAATGGAATTTTTGACAATTAATACCCAAGGCTTACTTGAGTTAAAGGATGTAACCGCTTTTGAAACTGCTGCAAAAAATAAGCATGTTGTTGTGATCGGCGGGGGAGACACGGGTACAGATTGCGTAGGCACTTCTGTTCGTCATGGCTGTTCAAGTGTTACCCAGCTTGAAATTATGCCTCGACCTCCTGAAGAAAGAGCTGCTGACAATCCTTGGCCAGAATGGCCTAAGGTTTACAAACTCGATTACGGGCAGGAAGAAGCCAAGGAGGTATTTGGTGAGGATCCCCGCAAATACCTTACCATGACTAAAAGATTTATCGGCGATGATGCTGGTAATCTCAAAAGCATCGAGATTTGTGATATCGAATGGCAGGAGAAGGATGGTAGATACTCTCCCGTTGAAGTAGAAGACAGTCAAAGAGAAATACAGGCTCAATCGGCCTTTCTTGCAATGGGTTTTTTAGGTCCTGAAGATACTATCGCCGAAGAGCTTGGTTTAGAGCGAGATTCCAGATCCAATATTCAAGCTGAGTATGGTAGATTTTCAACCAATATTGAAGGGGTATTTGCAGCGGGAGATGTAAGACGAGGCCAATCATTGGTGGTTTGGGCGATTAATGAGGGTCGTGCTGCTGCCCGAGAATGCGATCGTTTTCTCATGGGTGAGACATCTCTTCCTTAATTTCTTTACCTGATTGTGCAGATTGTTTGCTTGGATCTTGAGGGGGTTTTGATACCCGAAATTTGGGTGGCTTTTGCGGAAAAAACCCAAGTAGAAGAATTAAAGCGGACAACAAGGGATGAGCCTGACTATCAGAAATTAATGGATTACAGGCTAAATATTCTTGATAAGCACGGTTTTAAACTACCTCAGATACAAGAAGTAATAGAAACATTGGAGCCTTTGTCTGGTGCCATCGATTTTGTTTCAAAACTGAGAGAATCCCACGAACTGATCATTCTTTCTGACACATTCAGGGAATTCGCAATGCCTTTGATGAGAAAGCTCGATTTCCCTACTTTGTTTTGTCATGAGCTCCAAATTGCAGAGGATGGAAAAATTCAAAAAGTTAAGATTCGTTTAGCTGATCACAAAAGAAAATCCGTTCAATACTTTCAAAAATTAAATTTTGAAGTTCTTGCAGCCGGTGATAGCTACAATGATATTGGGATGTTGCTGACCGCTAACCGCTGTACTTTTTTTAATCCGCCAGATTCCATTACTAATGAGTACCCGGATATAAGAGTCTGCAAAACATATGATGATTTGTATTCATTTATAGTGGCTAAATGATCGAAATTATAGTTGGCACAAATCGAAGAGGCAGCTTGTCTCAAGTTCTCGGAAAGTGCCTGTTAGATAAGTATCTCGAGCTGTCTGTGGAAGCTCAACTGATGAGCTTGCAGGACTTACCCCCTGAAACATTTACTCCGGATGCCTACCATGACAAACCCGTAAAAGTAATAGAATTTACACAAAGAGTTCAAAGTTCAAAGGGTTTAGTGATTATTACCCCAGAATACAATGGAAGTATGCCAGGGGCTCTAAAACTTTTCATTGATTTACTTCCCTTTCCTGAGAGTTTTGAAAACCGGCCCGTATGTTATGTAGGCGTGGCAGCTGGACAATTTGGTGGACTTCGACCAGTCGAGCATGCGATGCAAGTTTTTGGTTACAGGAATGCTTATAATTATCCCAAGAGAGTGTTTCTGGCTGACTCTTATAGGGTAATTGACCCTGCAAAAGGCATTACCGATGAGGAAATTTCCTCTCGTTTATCAGAACAAGCAAAAGGATTTATTCAGTTCTGTAATTCCTTAAAAAATAGAGATTAGAGTAAGAACTTAATTAAATGTCTTCAGCTGATTTGTCCGTCGTTGCTACCCATGCTTGTGGATGGCCCAATCTGACAAAACTTTTGAATGGAGATTTAGTTTGCGTATATTTTAATGCCCCGAGCCATGGCCAGATGGAGGGTGATCTTATTTGCTCTATAAAGAAGAGCTCTTCGTCGAGGTGGCAAAAATTGTCTGTGGTTTCCCGCAGGCCACCGAGAGGAAACCGTATGCACCTGGCGGTAGGAACTGCCAATAATGGAGATATTCTTTGTTTTAGCAGTGGATTTATATTAGAGAATAAAAAATTTGTTGGTTTTGCCGGTCATTGGTTATCTCGATCTTCTGATGGCGGTTTATCCTGGAAAGAAGATAAAGAACCATCTATTCCTCCCAAACTTCGCCAAAGTATACCATATGGACGAATTGTATGCATGAATGATAACACTTTGGTATATTCTTGTTATCGTAGTCAGGGTCGAGGAAACCCTTCAGAATCATGGGTATGTTTTTCCGAGGATGACGGAAAATCTTGGGATCGATATTACAAACTTGGGAAAAACGATTCCAATGAAGTTGCCCTTTGTCCAGCTGGTGATGGCAGATTACTGGGGGCAGCAAGAACCCACATAGATCACCATATAAAAATTTGTGAATTCTCCCTCAATTCAAAAAAGTGGCAGGATAAATCAGCGGTTACTCTTCCCATGCAGCATCCTGGAGATTTAATTCAAATTGGATCAAGATCCCTATTACTGACTTATGGTTTGAGAAATCGTGGATTGATGGGCTTTGCTGCTCGTTTGAGCTTGGATGATGGAAAAACATGGCTTCCACCATGGACTCTCCATCAGTGTGGCGATAAAGCATTTGACCTGGGTTATCCATCTTCTGTGTGCTTGGACAAAAAAGGAAATATGATGACGGCATTCTACACTGACTACGAACCAACTTTTAAATGCAATGCCGCTAAATATCGAGTTTTAGTAAAGCGGTGGAATATCTTCGATTGGATGAATGATAAAAATCAGCAATTGGTTTTATCAGGGATGTAAAATCGCTTGAGGTTTCTCCAGAAAAAGCACACTTTTTCTGGAGCGATAGCCAAAAAACATTAGCGACTTCTTTGTTCCGGGCTTCTCTGTTTTCTTTTCCAAGCTTCGGAAAAAACCTTTTTGTATACTTGGCTTTTGGCAAGTTTGGCAGATTGATTCAGCAGTTCTTTATATTTTTCTATCAAATCTTGATGTATATTTTGCCGGTAAAGATTTTCCTCCTCACCGGGATCCCTTGATAGATCGTAGAACTCCCACTCATCAAAAGGGAAGTAATGAATAATTTTATATTTCCCTTTCCGTAGTCCATGATGCGAACAAACCCTGTAATTGTCCCGATCACTGTCTTTTACAAAGTAGAGTTCTTTGCTTGTAAGTGCTGAATAATTAGAGTCGGGGTTTTGTTTATTTAGAGCAATGGCTTCAGTCGTCCCCAACTCTTTTAAAAGATTATACATATCAATATCTAAAAAGAGTTCATCTTGATTTAATTTGGGAAATTGTGCTCCATTAAAGCTGGCAAGGACTAAAGGAACTCTAGTACTTGGTTCGTACATCCATTCGCTACCGAACCAACCAAATTCCCCAGTGAACCTGCCTCTTTCAGAGGTGTAAACAAAATTAAGACCTCGATCTGATTCCAAGTTTATGGATTCTACCAAACGGCCAATGTTTTCATCCATAGCGAGTAGACATCGCAGATAATTTTTAATGAATCTTTGAAATTTCCAGATAGCTAGAGACTGTTCATTTGGCGATTCCCGGGCAAAAGCTTCATTTTGTGCTTTCCATGAAAGTACCCATGCAGATTTCTGTTCATCGTTCATGGAGTTGAGATTTTTTTCGAGAATTGAGGACCCATCGGTTGATTTATTGATATCTGGCAGACTCTGAAAAAAAAGATCGTCTATAAGATCGAGATCTTGGGCTATATTCATACGCTGGTACTTATTTGCGGGTGCTCGTTGTGCAAAATCAGTAAAAAAGTTATCAGGAGCCTCGAACCACTCTTCGTTATAATTTTTAATCATACGAACAGGCGGAATCCACGGTCTTCTCGTTGAAGGATATGATACAATCATAAAAAAGGGCTTTTCGGAATTGCCTTCTTGGCGAATCCATCGAATGGCAAGATCGGTTATGATATCAGTCGAATGGCCTTCAATTACAGAATTACCCCAATTATGCTTAACCTTTGGATTAAAAAGGACATCTGGGTCTTCAAGAATATGCCAATAATCAAAGCCATAGAATTTGGGTTTATCTTCCCAAGTCCAAGTTCCGATAAATGCGGTTTTGTAACCAAGTGCATCGAATGAATGTCCTATAAATTTGGAATGGTCAAAAGTTTCTAAATTAGAGTTTTTAACTAAACCCGTAAGGAGAGAAAAAGCAGTATTTTCAGTGACTGCACTTGTGCAGTATGCATTTGGATGAAGGTAACCCAATTTTGCGATGCCACTTAAATGGGGTGTTGGATTAATGGACGAACCTAATTTATCCAGGGAGTCAAAAAGATGTGCTGCATGATCTTCCGATAGACAAACCAATAGATTCGGCTGGTTTTCTTTTGTTTGTGCATTCGTTGGTTGAAGCATCCAGAAAAACAAAAAAATCCATGGAATGGAAAGATGGTACATAGGCCCACTTTTGGTAATGAATTTTAAATTGGCGAATCTTTTTGAAGCACTTTTTTAACTTACACACGACAATCGAAAATGAACAAAACATCTGCTTGTGTGTAGAGTACATTCTAATTATAAAAAAGCTACCATGTGTGGAATTGTAGGATATTTAGGCAAGGGTATTGCACAAGAACCTCTTATTGATGGATTGCGTCGCTTGGAGTATCGTGGATATGACTCAGCGGGTGTGGCGTTTCATGACGGTAATTGCTTTTCCCTGGCCCGCAAGACTGGACGGGTTGAAAATTTAGCTAAGTCATTGAAGGCCGAATGCAGCCATTCGTCATTAGGCATAGCGCACACAAGGTGGGCTACCCATGGTGCGGTTACTGTATCCAATACCCACCCACATCTTAGCCACAATAAAAAATTTGCGTTGGTTCATAATGGTGTGATCGAGAATTTTTCCTCCCTCAAAAATTTTCTTCTCAAAGAAGGGGTACAATTCTCTTCCGATACCGATTCCGAAGTGCTCTGCAACTTAATTGCCTATCACTATGAACAATTGCCTGCGAGTGAGGACCGTTTTATTGATGCAGTAAGTACAGCTCTGGGAAAGTCACGCGGTGCTTATGGTATTGCGGTAATGTGCATTGATTATCCGGATATGATGGTTGGTGCCCGGCGCGGTTCTCCCTTAGTTGTTGGAATTGGAGAGGATGCCAATTATATTGCAAGTGACGCCTCAGCCTTTGTGGGCAGGGCCAAACAGGCTGTTTTTCTTAAAGATGGAGAATTAGCTATTTTGCAAGATGGCGAATTCCGAATTACCAATCAGGAAGGACATGATGCAGAACCAGTCGCTCAGCCATTGGATCAAACTCTTGAAGAGGTAGAGCTTGGAGATTTTGGTTCTTACATGGAGAAAGAAATTTATGAGCAACCAACAGCATTGAGTAACACACTTCGCGGGCGCTTTGGGGATGACGGGACTACCGCAAAGTTGGGTGGATTACAGGGGCACGAGGATGAGCTTAGGAATGTTGATCGTATCATTTTTGTTGCCTGTGGGACTGCCCGACACGCCTGTATGGTCGCAGAATATTTAATCGAGAAATTAGCTCGTGTGCCCGTCGAAGTAGAGCATGCTTCCGAATTTCGTTACCGTAATTCGCCCAAATCCGGTCGCTCTTTAGTAATCGCAGTCAGTCAATCGGGAGAAACCTTAGATACCTTGGAAGCTGTCCGGGAAGCCAAGACAAAAGGGTTACTCACCCTTGGTATTACCAATGTGGTTGGTTCTTCGCTTGCTAGGGAGACAGATGGTGGAGTTTACCAACGAGTAGGCCCAGAAATTGGTGTAGCATCAACGAAAGCCTTTTCTTCGCAGGTATGCTTATGCGCGATGCTCGGATTAGCTCTTGGCAGAATGCGTGATTTATCTCCCACGGATGGGGCAAATCTTGTGGACGCTTTGCAAACTATGCCAGATTTAGTAGCAGAAATCCTGCAGAAAGGAGAACAGGTAAGAGAGCTTGCGATCAAATATGCCAATGCAGAGCACTTACTTTTTCTTGGGCGACAAAGCCTTTACCCGGTTGCCTTGGAGGGAGCTCTCAAACTTAAAGAAATTTCCTACGCTCACGCAGAGGGATATCCTGCAGCTGAGCTTAAACACGGTCCGATTGCTTTGATTAATCCTGAATGTCCTTCTATTTTTTTGGTTGAAGGGACAAAGCTTTCAGCCAAGACAATTGCCAATATGCAGGAAGTGAAAGCTCGCAATGGACCCGTTATTGCGTTTGCTCCAGAGAATGTAGAAATACCGGATGGTGCTGTGGATGATATTTTTCGGCTGCCCGTTGCTCATGAAGTTGTCCGGCCAATTTTAGCGAATTTACCCTTGCAGTTATTCGCTTATCATTTTGCCCGCTTGCGCGGGTTGGATGTGGATAAACCCAGAAATTTAGCTAAATCCGTTACCGTAGAATAGCTCTTCCAAGCGAAGCACAATTTACATTGCCTCCTCTATTTTGCTAATTGCCTCCAGTGCTCCAATCGGCATAGAAATTACGCCTGTGGGACTTTGGCTATCTCTGGGGTTCACTCGAATCATATTACAATTAAATTCCTTCCAAGTACTTTCGCAAAAGAAGCGTACTGTGGGCACATGCAGTCCGGCACCAATTTCCATGATAAGAAGGTTTTCCGTTCCATGCTTCTGTAACCATTGGTCTAGCTGTTTTTCTTGTATCGAATGTATCCTGCAATCCCAGTAGAAATCTGAAAACATTAGGATGTTTGGCCGGGTGAGGCTTTCACATCTTGGACATTTTGGCATGGGTGATAAGCAAGTAAGTGTATCAGAACAAATTTCGAAAGTATGATCTTTTGTATCATTAGAATTCCATACCGGTTGCCCACAATTCTTTAGGCATTGCAATCTCATTAATGAACCATGGCATTCTAAAATTTCTTGATCCCAGCCAGATTTGACAAAGTGCCCGTCGACATTGGATGTAAAAACAAAGCTGGGAATTTTAAACTTTTTTACCCAGTTATTTAAAATCCTGTAACCCACATGGGGATTAGTTGATTGGTAGAGATTATATCGATGACCATAAAAGCCCCATGCTAATTCTGGATTTTCGGAAAACCATCTTGGGTTCGCCATTTCTTCAAAACTAATGCCCAGTTTGCTTAGCGGAGGATATGCCCGCCAAAACCCGTCTTTCCCTCTGAAATCAGGTAGGCCAGAATCTACTCCCATGCCTGCACCCGCACCAACCAGCAATCCACTACAGTTATGGATTAGTTCAGTGATTTTACAAAGTTCGTAGGACATTCCTCAAAAATAATTTTAGTTCAAATGATCACTTTTGTTTTGAAGCTTCGTACATCAACCTCTTTCTTTTTATATTTTTTAGTCATTACTTTTTTAAACTTTGAATGGAACACTCTATAAAACTTTTTGCGGGCATGCTCTTGTTGCTTACAGGATGTGTTCCGTTTACTGATTTCCAGACTGAAAAAAAGGGCCCCGTCCAAGTAGTTGTACAGGACCATGAACCTTCATCTAAGTTAACTTCCAAATTTTGGCTAAACGGGGGTGTTTTTTCGATATCGAATGATGGGGTAATTTATTTCGTTGATCCTATCGATAACTCCATAGTCAACAAAGCAAGTGTAACGAATTACAAAATAATTGATAGATTTATTGATCTCAAGGAGTGGTTGAAGCCCGACAGTTCAGGCAAATTACGCATTGATGACATTTGGGTGGATCACGAGGGCAGGTTGATTTTGGCGGAGTCATTTACCGGCAAAATTCTCAGGATCTCCCAAGATGCCAGAAAACTTGAGAACCTGGCAGACTCTTATGATGGGTATCGTTTTTCTGAAATTCAAGGATTGATAGGTTCCGGAACAGGCGAAATTTTTGTAGGATCCCCCAATTCAGCAACGATCTATAAACTTGATTCTCAGGCAGGTAAGTTGCAGGTTCTCAATGAAGACCTTGTTCGTCCTAACGACTTTATTTTCAATGACGCAGGCAATCGATTATTGGTTGCAGAATCAAACCCCAACCGAGTTATTGTTTACAACCTAAACGATTCAACAGAATCAATGATAAAGAGTTGGGATTTAATTAAATTTGCAAAATTTCGGGAAAGACCAGTTTCCATGGATACGATCGATCCACAGGGTGACTCCCTTGTGGTAATTAGTGGTCGAGGTAAAAAGTTGCAGATTTTTGATCTCACCCTTGGCAAATTGATAAATCAAACTGATCTTCCCTTTCCTTGCTTTAGGATAAGAGCACATAAAGGGTGGATTTACTTGCAAGCTCGTAAAGGAATTATCCGCAGGAAGATTCCGGACTCTGTGACTTTCAAATAAGAGGGAAGTAGAAGTATCAATTTATATTTCGAATGCTGGCTAATTTGAACTTAATTGGTTGAGTTTTTAACAACTTAAAATGGATGGGGATAACTTCTTTTTGACGTTCCCTAAATGCGTTTCACAGTCATGTTTTAACTTCTGTCTTTAGCCAATGGATGAGGAATTCTTACACCTTTTCGAAGAGTCGCCTGCTCTACGCCTCATGCGTGGAAGGTTAGGCTCCTTTGTAACCGGTTTCTTTTTCAAAACATTTAAGAAATGGGGAGTTATTGAAGCTTCTGAAGAAGAACTCTCAGCTACCTTGGCCGAACACATCGAGCAGATTCGGGAGATCGAAGATGCAGAAGCACCGAAACGCAGTCCGCAGGAATATTTAGATGAATGGTGTGATGAAGAACATCGCTACCTAACCAAGAGCTATCACGAGGAACGCGAGGAATATGTATTTAGACTTACCCGGCACTCGGAAAAAGCATTGAGCTGGCTCAATGATCTCCTTGCTATGCAGCATCGTGGATATGCTACTACCGAATCCCGGTTTAATCGAATTGTTCATGAAATGCAGGAGTTGAGCAATGGGGTAAACTCCGACCCGGATACGAGAATTCGCGAACTTGTCAGAAAGCGTGAGGATATTGAAGAAGAAATTCGTAAAATTCAAGAAACTGGAGAGGCTCCCATCTTTGGCGAAGATGTAATCCGAGACCAAGTTTATGATCTTTCTGACCTCGTTGAGCATTTTCTATCAGATTTTCGGGCAATTGAGGAATTTTTTCGTGATCATGCCCGCGAAATTTCCAATCTCTATGCACAGGGAAAAGCCTCAAAGGGGGATATTGTGGAACATGTGCTCGATGCAGATGAGCAGTTGCGAGCCTGTGATCAAGGAAAGAGTTATTTTGGATTCCGGGAAATGATGATGAACCCATCGCTAGCCCGAATGTTTCGAAGCTTGGCCGAACAAACATCTGATATCGCTAAAAAGAGAGGATTGGATCCTCAAAAGTTATTTTCTAATTTGGGAGATCGTTTATTTGGTGAGGCCAGCTCCGCCCATGGTGCTTATGGTCGGATTAGTCGAAAACTACGGCAAGTAGTCGGCGACCATGCAGGTGGAAGTGGCCGACAAGTCCGAGATACTCTGGCTGAAATTCGTGCCCATGCATACCAGCTCCGCGATGTTACTTTGGAGGACTGGGATTTCGAAATCGAGATTAGACCGCAATTTTTTACTTTGATGGAGGCAGAATTCTGGGAACCCAAAGCAGTTGAGGCATTTGCAGAGGTTAAGCCCGCTAAGTCGGAAGACTCAGGTTGGATAAACGAAATCCTGGGCTCTGTTGGTGAACCTCTCGATCTTAAGAAATACCGTTCCCGTGTAAGCGAGACATTGGGAGAGGTAGAGCAAATTACCCTTTCCGAAATGGTGGAGAGATATCCCTTGGAGCGTGGTGTAGTCGAGATTGTCTGCTACCGCGTAATTGCCGGGGAGGACCCGCGACATGAAATTCTTCAAGATGAGCTTATTCAGGTTGATTTAAACCGTCCTGCACAACCTCGTTATGTTGAAGTTGAGCAACTCATTTTTCAAAGAAACAGCTTATGAATCCAGCTATCACTCACCGTCATGTTATCGTTCGCCTACTGAACGGACCTATTTATCAAGAAGATCTCGATCTATGGAGTCGTCTTGGAGCCGAATGGGAAAAAATTAAAGGCCATTTTGCAGAGATGGGATTGGATGTCGCCCGTGATGATTCGGCCGGATATGCCTATGTTCGTCAAGGTGAAGAGAATTCTGATGAAGAGGCAGAAAATTGGGACGATCAAGTATCTGCACCTTTGCCAAGGGTATTGCGGCGGACTAGGTTATCTTATCACCAAACCATCTTCATGATTTTGCTTCGCGAAGAATTGATGAAGTTTGAGCAAAACCAGGAAGAGGGTGATCACTTGTACCGGTCGAGTCTCGATCTTACAGAACTGATGATGCCTTATTATCCTGAACTGCATGACGAAAAAAAGGTGCATCGTCAAATAGCCGGTTTGGTTAATAAGTTTGAGGAGTGGGGAATTATTAAAAAGGTGAGGGATAAAGAGGAGGGGCTCTACCGTGTTGAGCGCATCATTAAAGCGAAATTGCCTCCAGAAAAATTGAACGAAATAAAAAACCAAATCAAACGAAGAGCTCCAGAAATTGAAGAAGAAATGGAGGAAGAAGATGCTTGAATCTCAATTAGAACTAGAATTTTCTCCGGATAAATCAACCGCCGGATATAGACTGCACGAATTATCCCTTCTTAATTGGGGGACATTTCACGAAAAAGTATATACTATCAAACCAGATGGACGCACCTCTATGATTACCGGGCGTAATGGTTCTGGTAAATCAACCTTGGTAGATGCTTTACTTACCTTACTTGTGCCCAATCGTGTCCGTAACTATAATGTTGCTTCTAGTTCCGCTGGAAGCAGGGAACGGAACGAAAGGGATTATGTGCTTGGTGCTTACTCTGAAATTCACGATTCGGCAACCGGGCAGGGGCGCAAGGAAACCTTACGTAAGCCTGGCGAAACCTACACCGTTTTACTTGCGCATTTTTTTAATGAAACTTACCAGTCCGAAGTAACTATTGCTCAGGTTCTTTGGTGTTTGCCTTCAGGTAAGGTGGATAAGGTATACATGGTTGAAAAAAGAAAACTTACCGTTGAGGAAGATTTTAACCAGTTGGGCGACTCTGACAATTTGCGTCGTATCCTCAAGGAGCGTGGTTTCAACATTTTTGATTCCTTTACCGCTTACCACAAAAAATTCGAGTCCATGCTCTTCCTGGATGCGGATTTGGGCACACGTTCTCCCATGTCCATTTTCAATCAGGCTGTCTGTATCAAGGATGTTAAGGATCTTACCCAATTCATTCGTGAGCACATGCTTGATGACGGAGGAGCCAAGGAAAAATTAGTTGCTCTTCAGGAAAGGTTTGATGATCTTCGAAGCACACACCGTAGGATTGAGACGGCTTCTTACCAGATTGAGCAGTTGGACGAAATTCGGAACACTCATTCCCAGTTTCTGGATTCAATGAATCTCCGTACGCATGCGGAAAAAATTAGACAGACCATCGAGCCTTTTTATGCTCAGGCGGAGTTGGAGCGAAGGACCGACTGGATTGATGAATTGAAGCATCAGGAAGAAGCCGAACGTGCACGCTTAAAAACTGCCAGGGGCGAGATAGACAGGTATCGCGAAAAATTAAATCATCTAGAACGAGCCCTCTCTGACAGTGATGAGAACCGGAGACTCGAACAGGTGGGGGCAGAAATTGATCGTCTTCGCGATAAGCGCGAGGTGGTAAACAAGAGGGCTGCAAATTTTGAGCGTCATTTAAGTGCCTGGGAAAAGGGCTCTTTTGTAAAGCAGGAGGATGACTTTCTTACCCTTCGTCGGGAATTGGATACGCAGTTACCAAGAATGGAAGGCAAGATTGCCGAGCTTGATGAAAAAATTGTTGAAGTTTCCTACCAATTAAAGAAAGCGAATGAGCGGGTGGATACCTTGGAGGATGAGCGGAATTATCTTCTCGAGGCCAACACTAATGTCCCCCCCGAACTGGCCCGTTTACGTGCATCGCTGGCCACCGCTTTGGATCGGGATATTGCTGAACTCCCTTTTGTTGCCGAACTCATTCAGGTATTGCCAGATGAGTCAAAATGGATCGGTTCAATCGAGCGGGCTTTGCGTCCCTTTGCTCTTACCATCGTGGTGCCTCCCAAACTGGCAGATGAGGCCGAAAAATTTCTTGAGGAAAATCATCTTGCGGATCGTCTCGCTTTTATCTGCCCAAGTTCCGGGCATTCCAAAGTGAAGCCGGATGATGATTCCTTGCTCGCCAAACTGGTGATTCGCTCAGAGATTGAGAAATCAAGACAAGCTTGGCTGAAGTGGGAAATCAACCGTAGATTTCCCCATCTTTGCCTTGAAGAGAGAAATAAGAGATTCGATGAAGTAGCTGACGCAATCACTCTCGAGGGTCTTGTTAAAACGGGCGGTTCGCTCCGTGAAAAGGATGATACTTTTTTTCTTGGCGATGCAGCCACATGGGTCCTTGGTTGGGATCTCAGTCCCAAACAAAAATCATTGGATGAAGCACTTGGTAAATGGAGAGAAGAATCTGATCATGCAGGCCGCTCCATCCGGGAATCTGAGTTTGAGAGACAGACTTTAAGGGCAAAATTACGTGCTGGTGTACAACTACAAGCCTGTGCCAATGAATTTTCCGATATTGATGTGCTTGGTCTCTCTACGAGGATGGCCGATCTTGAGGAAGAGGAGCGCGTGATTGTGGGAGGTTCTGATGTCCTCAAGAAATTGAAGGAAGATCATGATGCTATGGTTGAAAAGCTTGATTCTTTGCAGAACACCAGAGATCAAATTCTTCAGCGCATTGGTGGAGTCGAAGCCCGAGCCGAAAGAAATGAAACACGTATTGAGGCGATCCGTACATTACTCGAAAAATACCGTGCCGATCTTATTCCGGAATTAGCTGAAGGAGAGGATTCTGAGGAGGCAAATGACAAAGTAGATGAGGCATTGGAGGAACTTTACACTCAAATAGAAGAGGAATTTGGTACACCTCCGGAGTCTCCAGATGAGATTGAGGAATCAGCTCGTGAAGCTGCACACAAGGTCGATTCCCGTATCCAGAAGCTCGAACTTTCCCTTGATAAAATGCGCGATAAAAATGTAGCGGCCATGCAAAGATTCATTGCAGACGGTCGGAATCAAGCATTCAGGGACGAACTTGTTCTCGATCTTGAAGAGGGATATTCCGAGATCACTTATTCTTCGTTTGAACAAGTACGTAAACAAATTGAAGAGGAGGACCTAGCCAAAAACCATGAGCGTTTTGAGGAGTTATTAAGGGTTCAGGTTCCTGAAGAGGTTTCCGGTTTCAGTGAGGCACTGGAGTCTCACAGGGACCGCATACGCAAACGGGTCAATGAACTAAACGAGCATCTTTCCCGGGTAACCTTCGACCGAAAGGAAATTACCTACATCCAGCTTATGATTGAGGATGCAGGGGATGACGGTGTTCGCAGATTTAAGAAACTCCGTAGGCATGCCTTGGAGGGAGACCTTGAATCGGATGATGACGATGAGCGTCGTCGCGAGCGCTATCATCGCGTTGAACAGTTTCTTGGGGAGTTGGAACAGGATTTGAATTGGACTGAGCGGGTAATTGATGTTCGAAACTGGTTTAAGTTTCGTGCTGACGAGTTCTACAAAGAGGAAGATACTTTGCGTCAAAGTTACAGTGGGGCAGCAGGTAAATCTGGTGGAGAAAAAAACCGTCTTGCATCGACGATTTTGGCTACCGCAATTGCCTACCAATATGGTATTGATGTTGGGGGTAAGCAAACCGAGACTTTTCGTTTGGTCGCAGTGGATGAAATGTTCAGTAAGACCGATGATGAATTTTCCCAGTATCTATTGGACCTGTTTAAAGAGTTCCATTTACAGCTGTTGATTGTTCAACCTCTGGATGCCAAGATTCATGTGGTGCAGCGCTATGTGGAGAGATACCATGTGGTTGAGCGCAGGGAAGGGCAGTCCTTTGTGGGAAATCTTAGTGTTCATGAATATTTAGACAAAGATACTGAAGATTCCGATAAGGAAATTGGCGAGGAAACAGTAGCAGGATCGACCGATTCTTAACCGTATTTTTTTGAGCCCAGTCAATCGGACTAGATTATGAGCCTTGGTGAGCGTCCGCCGTTCAGATATGATGGACGGATGCCATACAGGATATGTGGCAACACCGGGCTAAAGTTATCTGCTTTAAGTCTTGGGTTTTGGCATAATTTTGGTGGTTCCAGTCCAACTTCAGAACAATCAGAAATGATACACACCGCTTTCGATGCTGGTGTCACAAACTTTGATTTAGCCAATAATTATGGTCCTCCCTATGGGTCTGCTGAAACCAATGTGGGAAAAATTCTTTCGCAGATGCCAAGGGATGAATTTTTGGTTTCGAGCAAAGCAGGCTACGATATGTGGCCTGGTCCATACGGTAGGGGCGGGAGTCGTAAGCACATTCTTGCAAGTCTGGATCAGTCATTGAAGCGCACGGGTCTTGAGTATTTCGATATTTTTTACTCCCACTGTTTTGATGCCTCTGTTCCTTTGGAAGAAACATTGGGGGCGTTGGATACAGCGGTTAATCAGGGTAAAGCGTTATATGTTGGAATTAGCAGTTACTTAACTGAGCAAACCAAAGATGTTTTAGAAATTTGTAAATCCAATGGATTGGTAAAACCTGTCATTCATCAACCCAATTATTCTATGCTTAACCGATGGGTGGAGGGTAACCTACTTAATTTTTGTGATAAAAACGGAATCGGAGTCATTGCATTTTGTCCACTCTTCCAGGGTCTTTTAACTGATAAATATCTCGATTGTATACCGGAGGTTTCTCGTGCTCGTATTCAAGATTCCCCACTTCGTAAAAATGAGATCAGTGAGCAGAATATTCGGGTCATAGAAGAACTGAACAACCTGGCAGAGAAAAGAGGCCAGACTCTTGCCCAAATGGCATTGGCATGGGTGCTTAGGACCGACCAGGTTACCAGTGCTCTAATGGGAGCGAGTTCAGTTGACCAAATAAACAACAATGTTGAAGCAGTAAAAAACTTGAGTTTTTCTCCCGAAGAAGAAGAGCAAATTGACAAGATTGTGGCTAAGATAAATTTGCCCAAATCACTTTGGGCCAGTGAAGCATAAACTTATTTAATCGAGCCTTACCGTTTTGGTAATGCCGGAAAAGCAGCCCGCCATTCATCTACCAAACTCCTTTCCAAAATGGCTTCCTTGCAAATACTTTCCTTGCCCAATTCCAGAATGATATTGCCTTGTGGGTCAATCACTATGGAGCCACCCGCATATTCAGTTTCGGGTTCTTCCCCTGTTCGGTTGATTCCTACGACATAAGACTGGTTTTCGATTGCCCGAGCCTGAAGTAGAACTTTCCAGTGATTCCTTCTCTTGCGTGGCCAGCATGCATGCACCACAAAAACTTCAGCCCCATTTTTTGTGCCTTCACGAAAGACTTCTGGAAAACGTAGATCATAACAAATTAAAGGGCAGATTTTCAGCCCGTTAATCTCAAAAAGCTTTACCTGATTTCCGGGCAGATGAACTTTTTCCTCTCCGGAAGGATTGAATAAATGGACCTTTTCATAGCTGCCCGTTTTTGTCCCATTTGGGCAGTAAAGAACCACAGAGTTTTTCCCCCTGGCTGAATTAATCCCAGCAGGAGAAATCATTCCTCCCATTACCCAAATACCAAATTGTGAAGATAAGTTTTTCAGAAATGATTCCGTCAGGTGAGGTTCACCCCGTAGGGTTTTGTCCAAGTTTAAACTAAACCCTGTGGCAAAAGTTTCTGGCAATACAAGCAGCGAATCCGGTGATGGCTTATTTGACCTAATCCATTTTTTAACCTGCTCAAAATTTTTCTCCTTATCTTCCCAAACAGGAGAAAATTGCAGCAAATAAACTTTCAATGTCTCTAATTAAAGTTCAAGGATTTTGATATTTCTGAAAACCACCCTATGAGGAACCCCATGGTCCTGCAGTCCAATATGGCCACTCATTGGCCGTGCACTAAGTTTGCTGGGTGGTAGCCCCTCATCTGCATCATCGTCCAGATAAACATTTTGTACTTCCACCCCATTAATTGCCACCCGTAGGTGATGTCCCTCACACGATAGGATCATATGATTCCATTCTCCCGGTTTCCTGGACATGTTTCTCTTGGGTTTTTTAAACATGATGATTCCTCCATGGTCGTGGTGGGTCATGCTCTCGTCATTCATGCCAAAACAGTCAAGGATCTGTACCTCCATACCGGTGTGTACCGGATTCTTTTTGTTACCCACCCGAAAGAATAAACCACTGTTTCCTTTGGCTGGATATTTATATTCCATTTCGAGAATGAAATCCCCGTATTTTTTCTCGGTAAAAATATAATCATCAAATCTTTTCCATCCTTCTTGACCAGGCTTAGGATCGATCATCAAGGACCCATCCTTTTGAACCACCCAGTTCCCATCTGTTTTCCAGCCAGATAAGTCCTTGCCGTTTAGTAAACTCCTAAACCTCTCTCCTTCTTTGGCCCAAGCTGGAGCCATGTGTAAGAAAATAAATATGAGAAAAAAAGGTAGGGTTTTCATGATTAAGGGCTTGGAGGTTTATGTCTATCAGAGCAAATCTAAATGCTTCGTAAAAGACAAAAAGGATCTGACATATTATTTTATTTTGGTGAGATAAAATTTGCTATCTATTTCAAACTTTCTCCTATAGCCTCGCTGTGATGAAAAACCTCATGATTTCATGTTTTTTTATCTTGGGAGGATTTATCATAGCTTCTGAGAAGCCCAATGTTATTTTTATCCTGGCAGATGATCTTGGTTACAACGAGTTAGGTTGCTATGGGCAGAAAAAAATCCTTACACCTCATCTTGATCAGTTGGCCAAGGATGGCATGCGTTTTACCAGACACTACTCAGGAAGTGCCGTATGTGCACCATCCAGATGTGTTCTTCTGACTGGCAAGCATCCTGGCCACGCCTTCATTCGCAACAACGGGGAGGTACAGCCCGAAGGGCAGCGACCCATTCCCGCTAGCGAATTTACCCTTGCAGGCATGTTCAAAAAGGAAGGCTATGTAACCGGAGCTTTCGGAAAATGGGGACTAGGTGGTCCTGGTACCGAGGGCGATCCAACTAATCAGGGATTTGACCGTTTCTTCGGGTATAACTGCCAGCGCCATGCTCATAGTTATTATCCTGATTATCTCTGGAGCGATCGAAAGAAAGTGCCTTTGGCTAACAATCCACCTATTGCCGGCCATGCTTCCTTCCCTCCAGGTACGGACATGCAAGATCCTCAAAGCTATAACCAGTTTAAGGGCCAGGAATATGCCCCAGACTTAATTAATCGGGAAGTCCTCAGTTTCATTAAGGCAAACAAAGATAATCCCTTTTTCATATATTATCCCACCATTATTCCCCATCTTGCTTTGCATGTTCCTGATGAGGAACTTAAGCCTTATCTGAAACTTGGATGGAATGACCCTCCTTTTACCAAAGCTAGGGGGGGCGGCTATACTCCGCACTATACTCCCCGGGCAGCCTATGCAGCAATGATCACCCGGATGGACCGTTACATAGGGAAGGTGCTTAAATTATTGGATGAATTGGGTCTGACTCAAAATACAATCGTTGTTTTCACCTCGGACAACGGTGCCTCTCACCTCAAACAGGAAGTGGATTATGATTTTTTCGAGAGTGTGGGTAATCTTCGCGGATTAAAGGGCTCTCTTTATGAAGGGGGTGTCCGGGTTCCTCTGCTGGTTAAATGGCCAGAAAAAATAAAAGGGGCTACAGTGTCCGATAAAATGAGTGGGTTTGAGGACTGGTTGGTTTCCTTTCATGAACTAATTGAAGCGAAAGCCCCTTTGTCATCCTATCATGATGGACGGAGCCTTGGGCCCCATTTACTGGGAAAACCTTCGGGTAAACGAAAATTTTTGTACCGTGAATTTTCCGGATATGGGGGACAGCAGGCGGTATGGATGGCGAAATGGAAGGGCATTCGGCAAAACATCATCCGCAAAAAGAAAGCATCTTTAAAAATTGAACTCTATGACCTATCGATGGATGAATCTGAGTCCAGAGATCTTGCATCTAGGTATCCTGATATTGTTTCGAAAATCGAAAATATTATGGAAAACGAACATATTCCATCGTCTGAGTTTCCAATGAAGGGAATCGACTAAAATTTCGACATCAAAAAGCCTGAGATACTCTTCAAATTGTACTCGCAGAAATACTTCGTGGATTAATCTTTACGAATACCAAAACAAAGCTGATTCTTTGAATCTTTTTATGAAAATACTACGAACCATTTATATATTTCTGTTCTTAAGCTTAGTTTGTTTTGGTGACGATAGACCCAATATTATCTTTATTTTTGCGGACGACTGGGGGTGGGGAGATCTTGGTTGTCATGGGCATCCATATTTAAAGACACCCAATATTGACCGTTTGGCAGAGGAGGGGACCGATTTTCACAGATTTTCGGTTGCGAGCGGGGTATGTTCTCCCAGCAGAACAGCGGTGATGACTGGCCATTTTCCTGCACGTTACTCAATTGATGGTCATTTTGCCTGGGTGCCTTCCAATCAGAAGCGCAATATGCCCGATTGGTTAAATCCTCAGGCACCTCTGCTAACTAAATTTTTACAGGAAGCTGGCTACGCCACCGCGCATTATGGCAAATGGCACCTGGCCAATGATATGATTCCTGATTCCCCCCTTCCTAGTGCCTATGGAATCGACGAGTATGGTGCATTCAACTGTGCAGGACCTCAGATGTTTGTTCACGATGATGTGAAGATGGCGATTCCTTTCATTGAGCGTAGTCATGAACTGGGTAAGCCTTTTTTTATAAACTTGTGGATGCATGAACCGCACACCCCCTTCCATGTCGACCCCAAATTTATGGAGCAATTCAGTGAACTTCCGCAGGCGGATGCGATTTATGCGGCCACACTTTTCCATGCCGATCTACGGATTGGGCAACTTTTGGATGCCCTGGAAAGCAATGGTTTGACTGAGGATACTCTGGTTATTTTTTCCTCTGACAACGGACCAGCCAGAGGAGCACCCGGTACGCCCCTTGTATTGACTTACGACACTGCCACTGGTCTCGGCTATGGTCTGGGTGCGGCTAAGGGAATTACTGGTGGGCGTTTGGAATACAAAGGCTCTTTGATGGAGGGTGGTATCGGAGTGCCTTTTATTGCAAGATGGCCAGGGAAAGTGCCTGCCGGTGTTATCGATAAAACCAATATTATTTCAGCGGTCGATTTGTTACCCACTTTTTGTGCCTTGGCGGATGCGCCCTTGCCGGTTGATTACCGCCCGGATGGAATTAGTCAGGTATCTGCTCTAGAAGGTAAACCAACGACAGGCAGGGAAACGCCACTGTTTTGGAGGATGGCCAAAAAATCCAGAGCCTTTGCTGTGGTTCATAAACAGTGGAAGATGGTGGCAGATAGTGAGCTCTCGAAATTTGAATTATTTGATTTGGTTGCCGACCCCCTTGAATCAAAAGAATTATCCTCTGTTCAGCCTGAAGTGGTACTGGAACTCAAAAATTTAATTGTGGAATGGCAAAAAACATTACCAGCGACTCCTTCCGGTCCTGTTTTCTCTGCACTTCGGGCTGAGAATGCCCTGAAATAGTTTTAAAAGACTTTGCTATTCGATCCGATAAAGGGTTTCGTTGGTTCGAACCAATAGCCCCTTAGGGATGGGCGTGAAACTGGCCATGTGACCGGTTCTGAGTTGATTTTGCTCCACAATTTCCAATTGGTTGCCGGGTTTGATTACGGTGGTCATTCCTGACTGATTGGAAAAATAGATATGGCCACCGGCATAGGTCGGGGACGCACTGTATTCTCCTTGCAGTCTTTCCCTCCATACCAAATCACCATCCCTTGCCCTTACTACAGTCAGGATGCCGCCGTCGTTGATCACATAGACAAACCCATCCACTAAAATAGGAGAAGGTTTTTTGGGTGCCCCCTTGGATAATTTCCAGACCAGCTCGGGCCGGTTAAGACCTTTTAATTGATAGGCATGGAGTTCGCCTTTCATAAAACCGGTGGAAATAATGAATAAATCCTGATGGAGAATGGGCTTGGACACATTGGAAAAACCTAAGATCCCATAGTTTATTTTCCATAGTTCTTTTCCACTTTTGGGGTCATAACCATATACCCAGTCTGCACCGTTTGAAATAAGAACGGGGCCTTTTTCAGTCTCAGCAATCACTGGTGTTGCATACGCTTTTTTCGTCTGTGGATTATCTTTTAATTTCCCGCTCCTTGGAGTCTGCCAGATGAGCCTCCCTGTTTGCTGGTTCAGAGCAACCACGCTCTGTTTGTCTGTTCCATCCAAATGAAAAATCAATAACCCATCCCAACAAATAGGGGTACTCCCTGGTCCGTTCTCATGATGAATCCGAAGATTTGAATCCTGATTTTTCCATATCAAATGACCGGTTTCAGCATCCAGACAAGCAGTACCAAAGGTCCCAAAATGAACAAACAATTTACCCTTAACTAATAGAGGAGAGGGGGATGCGTAACTATTAAGCCGGTGAATCGCCTGGGGATTCCTTTCCTCAAAAACCTTCACCTCTTTGAGAATCTCCCCGTTACTAAGGTCCAACTGGATGGCAAAGAAAGCCACTTTGGATAAGTAATGCAAACCGGCTGCACCAGGAAATTTGCTTTGTTTTACCCTCGCTGCCTTTTCCTCTTCAGTGGCGGGAGTTTCCACAGCACTGGTGAGCCAGATTTTTCCGTTTTGCACTACGGGGGAGGAATGACCTTTGCCTGGGACGAGAAAAGTTCTCCAGGTAATATTTTGATGTTCGCCCCAGCGAATTGGGTAGCTGCCTTCGGGAGCATGTCCATCCCCTTTTGGCCCACGCCATTGTGTCCATTCAGCTTCTCCTTGTGCCCAGAAGAATGTGCACAGAAAACTAACTAAAAAGAAGCAGTGTTTTAAAGGGCCGGGCATTTCTAAACCCTAGCGAAACCGAGACTTGGTGAAAGCCTGAAATATGAGCCAGTGCCTAAGCAATAACAGGTTTTACCACATGTCCATGAACATCAGTCAGGCGGAAGTAGCGTCCCTGGAATTTATAGGTCAGACGCTCGTGGTCGATCCCAAGCAAATGAAGGAGAGTGGCGTGGAAATCATGCACATGGACTCCATCATTGACCACATTGTAACTGTATTCATCGGTTTGTCCGTGGGCATATCCAGGTTTCACTCCGCCCCCTGCCATCCATAAGGAAAAACACCTGGGGTGGTGGTCACGGCCAAAATTCTTTTCGTTAAATTTTCCCTGGCAATAATTGGTTCTTCCAAATTCGCCGCCCCATACAACCAGGGTATCCTTGAGCAAACCTCTTTGTTTTAAATCAGTAATCAGAGCAGCCGATGCCTGATCGGTCTGCTTGCACATATCCTTAATTCCACTGGGCAAGGCTCCATGGTGGTCCCATCCCTGGTGGTAGAGTTGTACAAACCTTACGTCTTTTTCAACTAATCTTCTCGCGAGTAAACAGTTGGCAGCAAAAGTGCCTGGCGTGCGGGCATCCTCGCCGTAAAGCTTGTAAGTTGATTCGGGTTCCCTGGAAAAATCAGTAACATCGGGTATGGATGCCTGCATGCGGTAGCCCATTTCGTATTGGGCAATACGGGTTTCCAGGGCAGGATCTCCGTTTTTCTCAAGCTGAATTTCGTGGAGTTCCTTCAAGCGGTCAAGCATGAGCCTTCGGCCATTTGCAGATACTCCATCGGGGCGGTTGAGGTAGAGAATGGCATCCTTTTCAGAACGAAAGCGGATACCTGCATGTTTACCAGGAAGGAACCCATTTCCCCAATATCTCGATACTAGGGGCTGACCTTTTCCACCTTTGGTAACCAGGGTTACGAAATTAGGCAGGTTGTCGTTCATGGAACCTAATCCATAAGATAGCCAGGATCCAATGGTCGGTCTTCCTGGAAACATTGAACCTGTCTGCATAAAGGTAACACCAGGGCCATGGTTAATCGCTTCGGTGTGCATGGAGTTGATCACACAAAGATCATCCGCCACCTTGCGGGTGTAGGGGAGCAAATCACTCATCCAGTGTCCGCTTTGACCATTTTGAGCAAAAGAGAAGGGGGAACCAACGAGGGGTAGACTGGACTGGTTTCCGGACATTCCCGTGAGCCGTTGTCCCTGACGAATGGAATCTGGTAGTTCCTGTCCGGTTTCTTTGATTAATCTGGGTTTGTGGTCAAATAAATCAATTTGGGAAGGAGCTCCTGACTGGAAAAGATAAATGATTCGTTTGGCTTTGGGCATGTGATGAAGGCCAACTCCACTGTCCGCATGAAGAATACTGGCTAGGGCTACTCCTCCCAAGCCTCCGCCAAATCTTTGCAGGAAGCTCCTACGGTTCATACCCAAGGGAGAATCATATCCGGTACAATAATCTGAAGGAGTTTTCATTGGATCATTATTAATGGTTATCGCTTGGAGGTACTTTCATCAAAATTCATCAGAGTCGATACCAGTGAGGTCACAGCAGCAGTGTAGGAAGGGTTTTTAGTCTGGGTTTTGACCTGTCCAACTCCAAGAAAAGCATGGGATTGATTTTGGTCCTGATATACTTCGATCTGCTCACTAAGCAGACGATTNAGNATACCAGCTTCCTTTANTGTAGGTTTTCTACTNGTAAGCATACGGAANGCATCGGTACTAAGAGCTTCACCATTATCCACACCGTGCTTTTGAATCAGTTTTTCAGCGGTTGNACGGGCAGCTTCCACAAATTGTGGTCCATTTAAAAGTACCAGGCTTTGGGCCGCAGAATCGGTTCTTTCCCGCTTTACCATACATATATCCTTCTTNGAGGAATCGAGAGCCATCATAACGGGCGACGGTGCAGTTCTTTGCCAATAGGTATACAAGCTTCTTCGATGAATGTTAGGGGGAGTGTCTGTCCTGCTCGGTTTGAAGGANGCTTGCAGATCATAGGGACGTACACTTGGTCCACCGACTTTCTGGTGAAGCAGNTCTCCATAAGCNAGAGCAGAATCNCGNATCATTTCCGCAGGCCATCGGTAAGAAGAAGATCGGGCAAGGAGAATGTTCTGGGGATCTTTTTCCAGGGCATCTTTGGNAATTNTNCTGCTTTGTTTGTANGTTGAACTAAGTACCATCTGGGTGAGCAGGTGATGAAGGTTCCATCCAGAAGAGATAAAATCNCGGGCNAGCCAGTCCAGAAGTNCGGGATGACTGGGTGGTTTNCCCTGACTGCCAAAATCCTCACTGGTGGATACTAGACCGCTGCCAAAAATCATTTGCCAGTAGCGGTTCACAGTCACCCGNGCAAACAGAGGATGATCTTTTTCAGTCAACCATTTTGCCAGTCCGAGCCGATCCTTGGGGTAGTTTTCATTCAATGGGGGAAGAGCTGCCGGGGTCTCCCGAAATACTTCCTCTGATGGTTCTGAGTACAAGCCACGATCCAGGATGTAAGTTTTCCGGGGTTTTGGCATTTCTTTCATTACCATGATCTGCCCAATTCTTTCCCTTTGTTTCCCGAAAGAAAGCCGTTGGTCGTACAAATCCTTTTGCAGTTCCAAAGCTTTTGGATCCACCGCCTGAGAATAGATGGAAAATAAGGATTGATCATCCAACTCGATGCCTTGATCCGCCTTGGTTTGTTCGGCTAAGATTTTGATTTCTGCAGAAGTAAGAATGCGGTCATAGATGTAGAATTCATCCAACATCCCTTTCTTGAAGCCTTTGTCTCTCATGCGTTCGGCAAAGCCAAAGGGAGCGGGTGATGTGATGGCTCGGGTCAGGTAATCCCTAACAACTTCAGGTTCAATTAATTTTCCGTTTTCNGAAAGTTTAAGTCCTGCGGCCTTACTTGAACCGTCGTAGGTAAGNGAAACATGCGTCCATGCATTCAAGGGTAGTGGATTGGTTGAACGAATACGAATCGCGTCACCTGGCCAGAAATGAATTAGGGCAGCGGATAATTTTCCTTCTTCGATTAAAATTTCAAAACCACGACTGGCAGCATCTGTCCATGCCTGCGATTTTCGAAGCACAACCGCCCTCTCATGGTTCATGGTAGGTTTAATCCAAAACGCCACACTGAAGGGTTGATGGCGCGTGAAGTTAGCAAATTCTTTGGGNAAATTTAAGGCATCATCGCCCGAAAATTGTATACCTTGGCCAATCTTACCTTCGCAAACTTTGTTGTGGTGATTGGTATGGGCAGACAGTTTGGAATCAATGGGGTTTGGGTATTGGTTCCCTTTGCGGTTATCAAAGGATAGGTAGGCGATGGGCATACCATAAGTGGTAACATTTTGATCATTCGANTGANNAAAATATGAGTGGNTGCCCAATCGCTTATTATTGGTTGTTTGCTTCCAATTATTAAAAGATGCACGAAGTTCATCGGACTTTAAGTATTGCTCAAGTTTTTTTTCCGCATCTTTAATTTTNTGATCACTGGGTAAATCGGCAAGTTCAAGAGCGGGGGTCGGAGTTGGGTTTCCCATGAAAGCATGGAGACCCGCCTCATCGATATTGTTAAAAAAAGCCGACAAAGAGAAATAGTCCTTTTGGGTTAAGGGGTCATACTTGTGATCATGGCATTTGGTGCACTCCATGGTTAGACCAAGGAAGGCAGTTCCAAAGGTGTGGACACGGTCAGAAACATATTCTATGCGAAATTCCTCCTCCACACTACCACCTTCAACCTTTTGTGAATGTAAACGGTTAAAGCAGGTGGCGAGAATTTGATCCCGCGTGGCGTTGGGTAAAAGATCACCCGCAATTTGTTCAGTCACAAATTGATCATAAGGCATGTTCTTTTTGAAAGATCGAATNACCCAGTCCCGCCATTGCCAAACCTGACGGCCCTTGTCCACTTGGTATCCAAAGGTATCGGAGTAGCGGGCCACATCCATCCATTCTGCAGACATACGCTCGGCGTACTCATCAGATTTGAGTAAATGTTTCACCACCTTTTCATAGGCATCAGGTGCCGTATCGCTCAGGAACGAATCGAGTTCCCCAAGGGTGGGAGGCAGTCCGGTGAGATCAAAGGTAACCCTGCGCAACCACAGTGCTCGATCAACTTCAGGACTTGGGGAAAGCCCACTGTCTTTCAGCCCTTCGGCAATGAAGTGGTCGATAGAGTTTACAGGTTTTGGATGATTACTTTGGGGTACTTCAATGGATGAGGGGAGATTTTGAAAGGACCAGTGCTTCTCATATTTGCCACCCTCCATGATCCATTGGTCCAAAAGCTTCTTTTCCTCTGCTGTGAGAGGGTGCTTACTTTCAGGAGGAGGCATCAACTCGATCTCATCATCGGTATGTATTCGCCAATGAATTTCCGAATCTTCCAGGCTGCCCGGAGTAAGACCAACAAAACCATTGTGCTCTTTGATCGCCTGATCAAAAGTATCTAGCCGGAATTCGGATTTTTGGTTTTTGGCATCCGGNCCGTGGCACTTGAAGCATTTGTCTGAGAGGATGGGACGGATCTGCCGGTTAAAATCGATCTTCCCCCAAATAAGATTCCAACAGGATAAGTAGAGTGTAACATAAATAAATATTCTCAAATACTTTGGAGGAGAATTAGTCATACANCTNTTAAANCTAAAATTTTTCCTGACTAAGCCAAGCGAAACTCCAAGCGTTTTGAAATTTTAATAGGTTAAGACGGCTTTCTGTAATTCATTTTAAACGTGACAGCTGATTAAAGAATTGGGAGAACGGAGGCTTGAGTAAAACGAAACTAAGAAATCCTCAAAACCGTAGTGCTGGATCGATCTTTTCGGGCGGCGGTCTAGGAGATGTTGGAATTGAGTGGGGGAGTGGAATCCCGGTGCTTGCGGCTTGTGAATTGCTGCCCTCAAGAGCAGCATTAATCCGCAAGAACTTTCCTCAGACTCATGTTTTTGAGGGAGATATCTGGAATTTAAAAAACGAATACATTAGCTATTTCCAGGATAAACTATCAGGTAAAGCACCATGGTTACTTACCTTGTCACCACCGTGCCAGGGAATGTCATCNAATGGAGCGGGGAGAATTTCGGCTGCGATTCGTGAGGGGAAAAGACCCAGGGAAGATGAGCGCAACCGTTTGATTTTACCGGGGATCGAAGTACTCGAAGCTCTTAAACCAGATTGGTTTATCCTAGAAAATGTCAGACGGATGGAAAACACCATCATTCGGAACGAACAAAACCAGCCAGAAAACATTCTCGATTGCTTAGCGAGAAGATTGCATCCACTAAATTACTCTATCCGATCTTCCATCCTTGATTTTAGAAATCTTGGCGTTCCTCATCATCGGCAGCGCTTGATCACAATTGGATGTCGGATTCCTGAAATTGTATCGAAATTCCCTGCAAATAAAGCAATTTTTTCCAACACAGCAAGTTCTCTGCATGCACCATTTACTCATGGTGGAGAAGGCCAACCTCCCTGGGTTACTCTTCGTGATGTAATCGGTGACTTACCTTCATTGGATGCTCAAAAAAAGTGTATTGATAATCTCGATCCCTATCACTGTATACCAAGCTGGAATGACAAACAGTATTTTTGGATGAAGCATACGCCTGAAGGTCAGACTGCATTTGATAATTCCACCTGTATGGCATGCCTTACAGAGAAGGATNACCACACACAAATTACCTGCAAATCATGTGGACGACCTTTACCTGTTCCACAGATGAAAAANTCTGGGGTTTCGAGATTGGTCAAAGGTTTTCGTTCCTCATATCGGAGGATGTGGTGGGATAAACCAGCGGGCACCCTNACGATGAACAGCGGTGTCATTTCAAGTGACCTCAAAGGACACCCTGAACAGAACCGCGTTCTTTCCCTGCGGGAAATCATGAAATTATCCACTCTTGATCATAAGCGATGGGAAAGAAGATATGATTTTTCAGCCGTGCCTTTGGGTAAATGGGACAACACCGGTAGATTTTCTCCCCGCTTGGTAAGGGAGGTCATTGGTGAGTCAATTCCTCCCCTCGCGATGGAGAAGATTGTTAATCATTTGATTAGCCTTGAAGCTTTATACAGGTAAAAAAATGGCCCGTCCTCGGTAACCGAGGGACGGGCCTAAAGCCAAGAAAGCCTACCCCAAAACTTCCTTGGATAAGACGATTTAGGGGGATGGGTACAAGTTGGTCAACTGTGATTCCCTGATCTAGCATGATGTCCTCTTTTGTGTTTTCCTAAACACATGAAGACAAGTAGATAAGGATACAAATAAAGAGGCCTAAAACTTATTCGCACATCAGAAAGAGAGCTGTGAGCAAGGAGAATCTGCCCCTCTCCTCGATAACTAATTGGAGGATGAAATTTAGTACTCTGTGCTCAATTGACCAGGCTGAGGAATCGCATAACTTCCATCCGCTTTTGCCAAAAGTGGGGAGGGTGAGTCTCCATCCACGATATCATCGATACCTGCACAGAAATCATGAGAGCAATTGAGCATCTCATCATAAGAAACCTCACGGCCTAAGTGAGTAGCCATGCGTCCCATGGAAGTGACCACACTTGCGGCCACACCTCGTTCCACTTCATTGTAGGGCTTGTCGTTGACAATTGCATCAAGCAGGTGGTCCCACTCATCAACATATGCACTTTTCTCACGGCGCGGCCGCCCTCCACCTTCAGTGCCAAACATCCAGGCAAGTTCACTCTTAGGGCCTTGGCCTTTGTGAATTCTGGCCTGTGATGCATGTCCTCCAGGACCTGAAATTAAAGCGTATCCTTTGGTGCCATTGGCATGGCTGGCAAATTCTTGGTAGCATTTATTCATGCTTCTGCCCTGGAAGTAAAGTTTAGTGTCGTCGGGGAAAGTATACTCTACTGAATAACTGTCGAGATTCTGGTCAATCTCATCTCCACGGTAGTGACGCCCACCCAGACCCATCGCTTTGACAGGCCACATTCCTTTCATCCAGCAGCATTCATCAATATTGTGGATGTTGAAATCACTGTATACTCCACCACTAAGCCAAAGAAACCCGTGAAAGTTTTTGATTTGATACAATAAATCACTGATATCTTTATCTTTAGTTTCCTGTTTTCTCTTATCCCACCCTATAAGCCTACCTTGCATACGAACTGCTTTTAGGTAAAGAAGTTCCCCAAGTTCTCCGTTATCGATACGATCCTTTAGTTCTATTCTTGCTTCACTATGGCGGCACATCAAGCCAACACCCACCTTGAGATTCAGTTTTTTTGCTTCTTCATTAGCAACTAGTATTTTCTTTGAGGAAGGCCCATCCGGGGTAACTGGCTTTTCCATAAATACATTGAGCTTTTTCTTAATGGCATATTCATAATGAGGCCGGCGGAAAGCACAAGGGGATGCAAAAATGGCAATGTCTCCGGGATCAAGGGTATCCATTGCTTCTTTGTAGGCATCGAAGCCAACAAATTGCCGGTCCTCGGGAATATCCATCTTGTCTTTATGACTGGACTCGAGACCTTTGTAGCTGTTCTTGACCCTCCATTCAAAAACATCTGCCATCGCATGAAGCTTTAACTGGCAGTAAGGTCCAGAAGCATCAAAGGCATTTGCAACTGCACCCGTTCCTCGCCCACCGCATCCGATCAATGCAATCTTTTTGGTGGAGCCGCTCTGTCCATGTACATGAGGAAGCACCATTCCCGCAAGAGCACCACCAATTGCAGCTTTACCAGATGTACCTAGGAACTGGCGGCGTGAAAAGGGAGAGGGTAGACTGGGCTGAGCTTGGTTCATTGATAGGTTTTTGTTTCGTTAGTGTAAATTTGCAAAATGGACTAAGATAACACGAGTAAACTATGCAAAAAACCCCGCAATTTTGACAAGCCTAGATTGTTAATCGCTACAATTTTGAAAATGGAGTGCTAGAGAGAAATATTAAAGTTTATGGTAATTCCCGAAGGAAATTTAAGATTATTGAACGAGCCTGCTCCAATTGTGAGAGGTCAATCCATTCGTCTTCTGCATGGGCCTGTGCAATATTTCCTGGTCCAAAAACTATGGAAGGGGTTCCTCCCATTGAAATGGGGGAGGCATCTGTAAAATAGGGGACACCTTTTACCTTTTGCTGTTGGGTGCACTGCAAAAAAAGTCGAACGAAGGGAAGTGATGGATCAGTGTTGAGTGCAGGGCAAGGAACAGATCGGGAAATTTTTATTTTGGGAGCTGATGTTTTCAAGGGTTCAAATAAAGAGGTAAGTTCCTCAATTACTGATTCTACAGTTTCTCCAGGAATGGTTCTTCGGTCCAATTCTAACTGGCACCGGCTTGGAACAATATTGGGCTGATCCCCGCCTTTTATTGCACCTAAACTCAAAGTGGGCCTTCCAAGCATGGGGTCACTCTTCGAATTTAGACTATTTTGATACTCTCCAAGCAGGAGGTTCATCGCTTGATGCATTTTTTCAATGGCATTTATTCCTTTTTCAGGAGTGGAGCCATGAGCTGCTTTTCCAGTTGTTTCTAATTGTATCCAAAGACTTCCTTTGTGGGAAGAGACCACATCCAAACCGGTTGGTTCTCCGACAATCGCCAGATCCCCCATAATAGTACTTTCCGCAAATGTCCGCGATCCGGCCTGAGCAAATTCCTCGTCCACCAACCCAACAAAAAGTATCTCTGTTTCCTCTGGGCGTTGAGAAGATGACGCAAGATCAAGCAAAGCCTGAAAAAAACAGGCAACTGATCCCTTGGTATCACAAGACCCACGTCCATGTAACTGATTGCCAATAATTTTTGGCGTGAATGCCTCGACAGCAGCAGGAACAACATCGAGGTGAGGCGCAAGCAATACACGGTTCTTAACTTCACCGGCAGGAGTTAAGCGGACCAATAAATTGTCTCTNCCAGTCGCAACCTTTTGNCTTTCGGTTACTAACCCTGCATTCCTGGCATTTTCTTCAAGAAAGGCAGTTACAGGCTCCTCACCGCAGCCAATCAGTTCCTGATCCAAGGAAGGATTGATACTTGGTATTGAGACAAGCTTGCTCAATAATTTAACAANAGGACTCTCCTGATACATTGGAGAAATTTCTCAGTAGTTTCTAACCACAGCAAGTAGTAATTTCTCAATGGGTGGAAATCTGAGCGGTCCTTGTGCACTGCTACCAATGCAAGAAGTTCTTCTGAATTAACCAATCTCCCGCTTTTGGGCTACAAAAGCGAAGCGTCTCGGAATGTCCCGAAACGATTATCTTTTAATTTGATACACTCGAATGAATGCGAGCGTCTGCCTATGAAAGGCTCGAGACGATCCAAGGAATACTGAATGTCAAAAGAATTAAGAGAAAATTCGAAGTCGAATTCCCTTCAGAAAGATCGTTACCTCAAAGAGTTTTTCGTTTTGTGCCTCTATGCTATCGTAAAACACTACCCAACAATTCTGACAAACTTTGATACGAGTGGTTAACTAGCGGAATTTTGCAGAGTTACACTAATAATCAGGCCATCAATTAGAGTAAAACTTACTATTATTGTGTAGTTGCTAAAGGAAGTGGTTCTAATGGTGTGTTGGAAGTTGACAATATGTGGGTTCGTCGCTCCGTTGATTTGGCTATGCTGAAATCCCTTCTTTCAACTTTAGTAGTCCTCACTCTGGCCGCCATCCCCGCCCAAGCCTTGGTAGGTCCGGACACCGGCGGACTCGACACCGAGCCCGGCCTGCGCCTGCGAATCTATTCCATTGGCCAAGCCTTCGATCCCGCTCTACCGCTGCAGCCTGGGCAATCCGCCAACGTCGACTTGACGGTTCAGGATGTGATGGTAGAAGCCAATGCCATCTTCCAAGACAAGCAGGAGCTGACTGCCGAGAACGAAGAAAAAATCAACAACCACTATGTCGCCGAATGGTCCGGCTGGGTAAAGGCTGCCAAGAAGGGCAAATACATCATCCATATAGACACCAATGCCCAAACCATCCTCAGCGTTGCGGATATCACAGAGACCACTCAGGCCGATCAAAACAGTGGTAACATGACCACAACCGTGGAACTCGAGCTGGAAGCCGCATGGCATCCCATCCGGCTGGTGCAGAAAGTGGCCGAAGAAAAAAATCAGCCCATCCGTCTGAGTTGGAAACAGCCGGGCACCTCCAAGAACGAACCGTCCACCGCTCTGGACAGCAAATCACTACTCGCCCCCAAGTTTTACTTCCGCCCTACTCAGGTCGGCAAAAAGCTGCTGGTCGAGGGTGGATCGCGTCCTGGCCTCGGCAAAAAGCTAACCCGTGTGCATCCCGGGTACCGCGTTACCAACATCCGCCCAGGTGGCATGGAAATGCCGGTTGGTGGACTGGGCATGCTACCCGATGGCCGCTTGGCCGTGGCGCGTTTCGACGCCCAGGTGCTGCGTGCGCCCAAGCCCACCGAAGCGCCCAATGGAGAACTCTGGCTGATCTCCAATCCGACCAGCGACGATCCGACCAAAATCAAAGGTGAGAAAATTGCCGAGGGACTGTTCGAACCCTCCGGCCTCAAGGTGCTTGGCGAAGACATTTATGTAAGCCAGCGCCACGAAATTACTAAGTTCAGCTTCAGCAAGCAGCACAAGAAGTGGAACCAGATGGCAGTATCGAAGGGCTGGGAGACCAACGACTTCCACCAGATCTCCGCTGGCTTGCCGTGGCAGCCCGGACCTACTAAGAATCATCCCGGCTTTTTCTATATGTCGCGTGGAGCAGGTCTTGGCCGGGGTCAGAATCCACCCGACCACGGAGCGGTTTACCGCATTGATCTAAGCAAACCCGCGGATGGAAATTACGAAGTCCTCTCCGGCGGCCACCGCACACCGAATGGTCTTGGCCTCAATACGGCCGGAGAATGCTTTGTCATTGACAACCAAGGTGGCTGGACGCCCTCCAACGAGATAAACCACATCAAAAAGGGAAAATTCTACGGTTACTATCAGCGGCACAATCCGCCCAACGCTTATGGCTCACCTTTCCAGCCTAAGGAACAGCACGGCGTGAAGGGCGTGACCCCGCCCGCCATCCACCTACCCCAGAATGAAATCGGAAACTCGCCCACCGAATTATTACTCTTTCCCAAAGGCCATCGCTTTGAAGGCCAAATGGCCATGGGCGACATGCGCTATGGTGGCCTCAATCGCTTGTTTCTCGAAGAAGTTGACGGTGTCTGGCAGGGCTGCGCCATGCGCTTCACCCAAGGCCTGGAAGCCGGACCCAACCGCATCTTTTTCGGTCCAGATGGCAGCCTCTATGTCGGCGGGATCGGCGGTCGCCACGCCGGCACCTGGTTCTGGATCAATCCGAAGACCCACAAGCCCACCTATGGTGGCCTTGAGCGCCTCACCCCCAGCGGCGAGGAGGTCTTTGAGATCGATCACATGAAGGCCACCAAAAATGGCTTCATCCTGACCTTTACCAAACCAGTAGCAAAGGAATGGCTGGAACATCCAGAGCACTACGACATGGCGCAGTGGACCTACTTATCCACGGGGCGCTACGGTGGACCCAAGGTGGATGAAAGTGATCTCGAGGTCACCAAGGCCGTGGCCTCCAGTGATGGGCTTTCAGTGGCACTCAGCGTACCTAACATCAAGGAGGGCTATTGCATTCAGCTCACCACCAATCCGGTGTCCAGGACAGGCGAGGCGATATGGTCCGGCGATGTCTGGTATACGCTCAACAGGCGACCGATATAAGGCTATAGCTTAGGATTCATGCACATACAGGCTGTCCGGGGCACTACATCCAATCCCATTAAAATGAACGGCTTTGTGGTTTGTCCTGCCACGCAGCTGCCTTTAGTTTATCCGACAATCCACTGCAGTGAAGCGACCACGATTCATTACCAGTAGAAGTACTATAATTTATCGACGAAGAATCTTCGGAAATCAATTTTCATATCCCGGTTGCCATGCAATTGAATCCCAATGGGTCCTTTGGGAATTGCCCGTGGCGAATGGTAATCCAAAATCTCATTACCAGCAAGATTTACACGGTATCTCGGTCCTTCACAGATAATGGTCATTTGATTCCAGTCCTTGATGCTAAGCAATTTATCTACTCCCTTTGCGAGTTTGGGATACCCCAATCCGGGAATGTAGGGAGAACCGGTCATATCTCTTTTAAGTGACCCAGAAATACCAATTTGAATTTGGTCATTATTACGAAGCTCGATTCCTGAGTCTATGTTTCCTTCTACAAAACGAAATTCGAAGCTACAACGGAAGTTAGAGAAAACTTCCTTGGTTTTAAGAACCGAGTGTTTTCGGTTGGGGCTGCTTCTTAGTTTAAGCACACCAGTTTCAACTACATACCAACTGTACTGATCATTTCCTTTGGGTACAATAAATTNAGATAAGTCATTGTTCTGCAATAGATTAAGAGATAGGTTTTTGTCTGCATAACACAAGCTGTACAATGACAATAAAAGGGCGCAGAACCCTAAATGTGTTATCCTAAGAAGGGAAAAGTTATGCTTACATAATTCCATAAAGGATAAATTTGTTCTGAAAACATAGTTCATGCAAGAATTGAATTTGTTCATACCATCGTCACGAATTTGTACTTTATAAGCACTTTTATCATAAAGCGAAAAAAAAAATTTAAATTGACTAAGCTAAGTTTATAAATTGACTAATAAAATGCATACTATTCATTATGCAAAGACACACCTTTCCAAATTATTGGAACAAGTTGAAGACGGAAAAGAAATTATCTTAGCCCGTGGCCGAAAACCCATTGCCCGGTTAATTCCTTGCTCTGAAATCGAAAAAACTAACCGTCCTAAAATAGGTGAAACNACCTCTAAATCTGTGAAGGTTATGGAGAAAAGAGAGATTGCGGGCAGGGTTGGTGATACAGTGGTATACTTTTGATGAGGCTGTTGCTCGATACTTTTACTTTTGTCTGGATGACATGTGATCCTTTTAAGTTAGGACGTCAGGCGAAGGAAATTCTGGATGATTCATCAAACCGATTCTTTCTTAGTGATGCATCGGTTCTGGAAATTTGTTTAAAATATAATGATGGAACTTTGGAGATGCCAGAAGCTCCCCGTTCATGGATCAAAAAACAGTGTGAAATCTGGCAAGTACGTTCCTTGGCAATTACCAGGGAGCACAGTTTCCGCCTTTCTGAGCTTCCTTATCATCACGATGATGCGATTGATCGGATTCTGGTTGCTACTGCTTTAGCGGAAGAATTACCAATTGTAACGGAAGACGAGAATATCCAAAAATATCCTGTAAGTATAATTTGGTAACTATNTTTANTTCAATGATTTAAGGCTTGTAATGGTGAAGCTTCTGAAAACTTTCATATCAACATTTCCCATAAGTTAATACCCTTAAGGTAGAAATATTGATTAAGTTTTAATTTACTGATCTTAACTCCCAGGGGGTGTATCTCAGTCAAAGTGTTTTAAGACGGAAGTTTTCATTGATTGTATACTTTCCCGTCTTTTTTCAAAAGTTTTGATCCCGTATTGTTTGAAGTGCTCAATGATGGCGTCACTATCGCTTTGAAGCCCTTTATCTTGGCTGTTTACAAGCCAGTTCTCTAATTGCCTNTTAAGTTGATTATGAACTTTTTNAAAACCAGTTTTCCCTATTAGATTNANGGTTTCATAGGGGTCGTTTTCAAGGTCATACAATTCTTCTCTCTCCAGGGGCATAAGTAACTTTGCCTGAACTGGAGTAAGTATATTCTTTTCTCCCATTATATTTAATAAGTGGTAAATCGGATGCGTTGATCTGCGGTATGCGGTGGTATATCCGTTGATTGATCCTGCGGTTTTGAAATTACGAATATATTTGTACCTATTGGATCGGATCGCTCGACTGCAGATGTCCACATCTCCGAAGCGGTCAGCAGCGGTGTGTATAAACTGGCGTGACTTGGTGTTTTCCCGGAGGAAGCTTCTTCCCTGCATCCATTCAGGAATGTTACCTCCGGTCATAAGTATTGTCTCCGCAACAAGATCAATGGCACTTATGAGGGATGAATTTTTGGTGCCTGGTTTGTATCCAAACGGATGTTTTACTCCCTCAGGATAGAAGATGATTAGAGGGATATGAGTCCCACTATCGTAGAGCCAGTTTTTCCCACGAATCATGGGCCTGCCATGATCTGAAAGAATGCAAATGATGGTGTTCTTTTCGAGGTTGTCATCTTGAAGCTGCTTGATAATTGCACCTACCTGTTTGTCGAAACGGTTTATGCTTTCGAAATATCCGGCCCAATCACTTCGGGTTACCGGGTGATCTGGATAGTAAGGAGGAATAACGATCTTCTCTTTGGGAATGTTTTTCGAAGGATAGAAGCCTCTGTGGGACTCTCTTGAGTTGACTTGAGCAAAGAATGGCTGGTTTTTGACTAACTTTTGCCATGAGTGAGTATCCCAGGATTTCTTCGATGTTTTAAATTGCCAGTCATCCTTTCCCGTTCCACCAAGTCCCTTAATATTTCCTGTGTAATATCCTCTTTTGCCCATCAATTGAGGCAATGTTTTCACCGCTGGAGGGAGAGTAGGCATGAGTTCCTTGCTGTAACGCATGTGATGAGCACCTAGGGTTGTTTGGAATACACCAGTGGCAAGGGCTGTTCTGCTTGGTGAACAGGCAGGACTGGTGGTGAAGACATGCGTAAATTGCATCCCTTTTTTTGCCAGACCATCAATGTTCGGGGTCTTGACTACTTGATTACCATAGCAACCGAGATCAGGCGACATATCTTCTGCAATAATCCAAACGATGTTTGGCTGATTCGAATCTTTGCCATGCAATCCTGCTGAGAAGAGCAATACGATAATACTAATTGATAGAATTAAATGTAGGCATCTCATGGCTAGGTTTTTTTCAAATCTAATATTATTAAAACATCAAAAGGGACGGTATGTTATGGATCCGCTTCGAATTGATATGTTGATCAGCGGGAAACAGAGGAAGGGGGGCAGGAAGCTAGTTTACTAAAACCTTTCCTGCAAATGGTCATAACTCTTCAGTTTCTTCTTTTAATTCTCGGATATATTTTTCCGTATTTTTCTTAAATTTGGGAATGCATGGTTTGCAGCAGAATTTAAATTCCTGCCCATTGTGGATGTAGGACACTGGTTCTCCCATGTCGCCCAAATCACTTCCACCAACGAGGCAATAATCCAAGGGGTAGGGCTTGGCTTCTCCCTGCTGTCCACAGCCAATAAAGAGGGGGAGTATGCTCAAATGACAAAGAACTAATAAAAGGATATTATGTTTCATAATTCGAACTATTCACGCACCATTCTGAAAAGGTCAAATAGAGAATACCCAAAATATTTTTAAAAAAACTTGCAGTTAAACCGTTGATTTTTGTGCTTTTCGGTAGCGTTATAATTAGCGATGGATTCTTCTGATCAAAATATCCAAAACAATGAGGCCTTCCTGAAGCTTTTCCTTAAGCACGAGAGCGGCTTAAAAGCATACGTTCGTTCCTGTGTTATTAAACCTGAGGAAGTGGACGAAATTATGCAGGAAGTAAGCTTGGTTGCATGGAGGAAATTCGAGACGCTTGAGCAACCGGAAAAGTTTGGAGCATGGGCCTGCTTGATCGCACGGTTTGAGGTTTTGAAATTCAGGAGAAAGAAGGCCCGGGACCGATTGGTTTTGGACGAGGATATTGTTGCAAAGATTGGAATCGATGCCGAGGTGCAGGTGACCCGTAGACAGTTGCAATTATCTGCCTTGGATAAATGCCTAAAAAAGTTAAGGGCACCGGAGAAACAATTGGTTAGACAAGCGTATACTCCCAAAGTCTCGAAGAAGGAATTGGCAGAAGAGTTTGGTCAGACTGAAGCGGCTTTTTATCAAAAACTCGCCCGTATACGCATGAAACTTCGTGATTGTATGAACCATAAAATGATCGCCATGAATACAGGAGTCTCAGAATGACTGAAGAAGAAAAAGAGTTAATACTTGGGTATCTGGATAATCGTCTTTCAGCCTCTCAATTTGATTCCTTACAAGCCTTGTTGAGAGAAAATAAGGATGCCCGTTCTTTTCTTTTAGATTTGAGCACGATTGATACGAAACTAGATGATTTTAGTTTATCTGTTGATCAGGAGACTAGTGCTACACAGACCATTCCTTTTTCTTGGCGTGAATATGCCTGGCCTGTTGTTGCCTGCTTGCTTGTCCTTTTTTTGTGCACTTCTGGTTACTTCCTTTTATCAGCACCTAAAATTGCCACTATTCAATCCTGTGAAGATGCAGCCTGGGAGAGTGATTTACCCACTACCCCAGGGTCTGAGCTTACTTCTGGTTTTCTAAAACTCCGCACTGGCTTAGCTTCGATTGAACTTCGATCAGGAGCCAATCTTATTTTGGAGGGTCCGGCAGAAGTGAACCTGATTTCTCCAATGAAAATCCGCNTGGTTTCAGGTATGGCTATTNTAGAGGTTCCTGAAAGCGCTATTGGCTTTGTGCTCGAAACACCAGATGGCTACGCGATTGATTATGGTACTCGTTTTGCTGTTTCTGTAGATCCGATAAAAAATGTTTCCTCGTTTGAGGTTATTGATGGTGAAATTGGGGTACATCATCAAGGAAGCGGGTCAGAAGTCCGATTGGTTGATAACCAAACCATATCGATTGAAAAGGGAATTGTATCTTCCTTGAAAGAAGGAGAAGGGGAAAAAAAGATTTCTGCAAGTAAAGTGACAAAAAGAGTTTTTGCCGGTAATAACTCAACCAGTATTATTCGTAACGATCAGAGAGATCTTTATCTAGCTGATGATGTTTTATTGGTCAAAAGTTCGGATATTCTACCATCCTTTGATCGTCGGGCATTATTGGAGTTCGACATAAGTGAGGTTGATCCTACTCAGTACAAAAAGATTCGTCTAAGCCTGAACTTAGTTCCAGCCCATGGATTACGCTCCCATTTACCCGAAGAAAATATCTTCGCGGTGTATGGAATAAAGGAATCCTGGGAAGCACGCCTGAGTTGGTCGGGAGCTCCTCAAATTGAACAGGCTGAAAAATTAGGAACCTTTTCCATCCCCCGAAGTAAGCAGTTCGGCAATTATGGGATTGAGACCGATGAACTAAAACAATTTGTTCAATCCGGAAATAGTAAATTGTTGATTATTCGTGAAACTTTTGAAACTCGTGGATCAGGAATGATCCATGCCTTTGCCAATAATAACCACCCCCGTTTTGCCCCTCCTGTTTTGGAGTTTTATTAAACCAACCAAGTTATGACACGATCTTTCCAATGGATTCCTGTTCTCTGCTTTGTTTCAATTCCCTGTTTGTTCGGGGATGTGCAGAAGTTGAAGTTTAATCGGGATATTCGACCCATTCTTTCTGATGCTTGTTTTCATTGCCACGGCCCGGATGAGGCAGACCGGCAGGGTGGTTTACGTTTAGACCTGGAGGAATTTTCTCAAAATCCAGGAAAGTCTGGTCTTTCGGCTATCGTGCCCGGAGATTTGGAGGAAAGTGAAATGATCTTTCGTATTCATTTGCCTGAGGACGATGAGGAACATATGCCCCCATCGGATAGCGGAAAATCGATAACTACTGAACAAAAGAAAATTCTGGAAAGATGGATCGAGGAGGGTGCCAATTATGAAAAGCATTGGTCATTTGAGAAACCGAAAAAACCAAGCGTGCCAGAGGGTATTGCGGAGCATCCGGTGGACTCATTTATTTTGAGAAAGCTGCAAAGCGTGGGAATGAAGCTGAATCAACCAGCAGACAAGGAGACTTTGTTGCGTCGTGCCAGCCTTGATCTAATCGGTCTACCGCCAACGGTTGAGGAAATCGATTCATTTTTAGCGGATGATTCTGAGTCTGCATACGAGCAACAACTCGACCGTCTACTTAAATCGGAGCATTTTGGTGAGCGCATGGCCCTGGAATGGCTGGACTTAGCCAGATACGCAGACAGCAATGGATTCCAGAGTGATGGAAGCCGGGATATCTGGATGTGGAGGGAGTGGTTGATTGATGCATTTAACCGCAACCTTCCTTTTGATCAATTTACCGTTGAGCAATTAGCCGGGGATCTCTTACCCAATCCATCGGAAGACCAGATTATCGCCACTGGCTTCAACCGTAATCATAGGCTTAATGGGGAAGGGGGAAGGATTGAGGAAGAGTGGTTTGTGGAGACGGTGATCGACAGAGTGGAAACAACTGGGTCCACCTGGATGGCACTCACTTTAACATGTGCCCGTTGTCATGATCACAAGTATGATCCCATTTCCCAGCAGGAATTCTATGAACTCTTTGCCTTTTTTAATTCAGTGGAAGAAACGGGCGTTCTTCACCCAAGAGGCAAATTTGGAGTCAATACACCTCCAATTTTGAAAGTGCTCAATGAGGAGCAAAAGCAGAGGAAAGTGAATTTACAACAATCAATCCAGCAAGCGGAAATTGCCGTCAAGGAAGCTGAGGAAAATATGGATTCTGCTTTTGAGGAATGGGAGAAAAGAGAGCGAAAGAAAGTTTTGGAAGCAAAACTGGAAAACTTATGGTCCCCATTTGAGGATACATCAGCCATATCCAAACTTGGCAGTAAACTCAGTAAACAAGCGGATGGTTCCTTGCTCGTGGATGGGAAGAATCCGAAGGGGGATGTTTATCATCTTACTGGAGATCTTAACCTTTCTCATGTTGGAGCTTTGCGGTTGGAGGTACTGCCGGATGAGTCTCTTCCTTCCAGGGGTCCGGGCCGGGCTGGTAATGGAAATTTTGTACTCACTGGAATTGAGACAAAATTCATTTTCGAGGATCAGGAAAAAAAGCCCGTTTTTATAGAATGGAATGGTGCAAAAGCAGATTATTCCCAACCCAAATGGCCGGTTGAAAATATTCTTAAAAATGCCAAGCACTTAAACAGGGGAAATGCATCCGGGTGGGCGATCGGAGCATTTGAAGAGCAAAACCGTGTTCCCAGAGAAGCAATCTTCTTAGCTAAAAAATCGGTGGCTGTGCCCAAGGGAGCTAGCTTACAAATTTCCCTCTATCACAAGTCCAAATACCCGGATCACAACATTGGCAGATTCAGGATTTCATTGGCCTCGCAAAATCACGCGGATCTGAATCAGGAATTTAGACTGCCATCCCATTTGATTTCTTTACTTAAATCATCGGGCGAGAATGCATCCGCAGATCAAAAAGTTCTCAAAAAGTACTTTCGGGAAAATACCCAGACTCCGCTAAAAATTGCTGAGTTGGAGGTTAAGAGGGCCACAGAAAAGTTAAATCAATTTATGGATAAGGTTCCTTCCACATTGGTGATGCAGGAAAGAAAAACTCCCCGTGACGCTCATATTTTACACCGTGGAGAATACGATCAAAAAAGAGAAAAAGTGGGTAGGGCATTACCCGCGGCCTTGCCTCCACTTCCCAAGGATGCACCGATGAACCGTTTGGGTTTTGCTCAGTGGTTGGTTACTGGTGAACATCCACTGACGGCTCGGGTATGGGTTAATCGTTTATGGGAGAGACTGTTTGGTGTGGGTATTGTAAAGACTTCGGAAGACTTTGGTTCGCAGGTTGAATGGCCGTCCCACCCAGACCTTCTCGATTGGCTGGCTGTGGAATTTGCTCAACCCAGTACTTTACCCCCTGTAGATGGGATTTCTGCTCAGGCATGGGATATGAAAGCAATGATCAAATTCATTATGCTGAGCAAGACCTACCAGCAGAGTTCTTCTGCCAAGGAAAGTCTTTACAAGATGGATCCTGATAACCGTCTCCTCGCCCGTGGTCCACGTCTCAGGTTGCCCGCAGAAATTATTCGGGACCAGGCACTCGCTGCCAGTGGACTGCTTGTGCCTAAGATTGGTGGTCCCAGTGCCCGTCCCTACATGCCCGATAAAGTATGGGATGAAACCAGTACCTTTGGAAATATGCTCAATTATAAGGCAGATCAAGGGGACGGACTGTATCGTCGCAGTATTTACACAATTTGGAAACGCACCGCAGCCCCGCCATCCATGCTTCTTTTTGATGCACCCAATCGCGAAATCTGTATGCCTAAGCGCTCACGCACCAATACACCCCTGCAAGCGTTGGCCTTGATGAATGAAGTTACCTATGTGGAAGCTGCCCGTGCACTTGCCGAGAAAATGTTGCATGCAAAATCAGCCAAAAATTCCGAAGACAGATTGATTTTAGGTTATCGGTTGGCCACAGGTAGTTCGCCGAACGCCGGGACTTTATCCATTTTGATAGATGGGCTTGATAAAAGACGGAAGAGTTTTTCGGAAAACCCGGATGCCGCAAANAGTTTNATCAACCAAGGATCTTCGACCCCTCCGTCGGATATGGATGAAGTCGAATTAGCAGCCTATACCAGCACGGCAAATATTTTGCTGAACCTTGATCGTGTAATCATGAAAAACTGAGAACAAATATGAATACATTTTCACAATTATTTGCACAGAAACCAGGTAGCTTAGCAGCTCAGGACTTTTTAAACCGCAGGATCTTTTTGCGCAATGGAGCGGCTGCTCTAAGTGCGGCAGCCCTTGCCGGCTTACTTCCTAGGGGAGCAGAGGCTTCACCCTTTTCATCAATCGGTTCCTTTCCCAATTTTGCCCCCAAGGCGAAGCGGGTGATCTACCTTTTTCAGTCGGGTGGACCTTCCCAGATGGATTTGTTTGACCCCAAGCCGATGATGGAAAAGGAGCGGGGTAATGATCTTCCTGAATCGATACGCAAAGGACAAAGGCTGACCACCATGACCTCGGGTCAGAAGAGTTTCCCAATTGCACCAAGTATTTTCAAGTTCGCCCAGCATGGCCAGTCCGGTCAGTGGATGAGTGAACTACTGCCACATTTATCCAGGAAGGCAGATGAGCTGTGTTTCATTAAGTCGATGCACACGGAGGCGATTAATCATGACCCGGCAATGACCTTTTTCCAGACGGGACATCAGCTTGCGGGCCGGCCAAGTTTTGGTTCATGGGTGAGCTATGGGCTGGGTGCATCCAATCAGGATTTACCCTCCTATGTGGTTTTAACTTCATTTGGTAGCGGTCGACCCAGTTGCCAGCCTCTTTATGACCGCCTCTGGGGTGCCGGGTTTTTACCCACCCGTTACCAGGGGGTTAAGTTTCGCAACAGTGGAGATGCGGTGTTGTATCTGTCTGATCCTCCTGGGATAGACCGTGCAATGAGAAGGGGCATGCTCGATGATTTGGCCAAGCTCAACCGAATGGATCACAAAGCGGTGGGGGACCCGGATATTGATGCCCGTATTTCCCAGTACGAAATGGCCTTTCGTATGCAGGCCAGTGTGCCAGACCTGCTGGATTTATCCAAGGAGCCAGAAAGTGTGATCAATCAATATGGGCCNGATGTCCGTAAGCCTGGCTCCTACGCTGCGAATTGTTTGCTNGCCCGCAGAATGGCTGAACGGGATGTTCGCTGTATCCAGTTGTTTCATATGGGCTGGGATCAACATGGTAACCTGCCCACGCAGATTCGTGGTCAATGCCGTGATGTGGATCAACCGACAGCTGCTTTGATTTCCGACCTTAAGCAGCGAGGGTTACTTGATGATACCTTGATCGTTTGGGGCGGTGAATTTGGCCGTACGACATATTCACAGGGGGCATTGACCGAAAAAAACTATGGTCGTGATCATCATCCCAGGTGTTTCACCATGATGTTGGCAGGGGCTGGAGTGAAGAAAGGGTTTTCCCACGGAGAAACCGATGATTTTTCCTACAATATTACCAAGGACCCTGTCCATGTGCATGATCTTAACGCCACGATCCTCCACTTGATGGGCGTGGATCACAAAAAGCTAACCTACAAGTTTCAGGGCAGGGATTACCGGCTGACGGATGTTCATGGACATGTGGTCAAAAACATACTTTCTTAAAACCTTAAAAATAAAAATCATGAATCAATATTCAAAAAGACGTGAATTTCTTCGGGTAATCGGCGGGGGAGGGATTACTTCCTGGCTTGCTCCCAATTATGTAATCGGGGCAAAGCCAAGTAGTGCACTGAGTCGCTCAGGAGTTTTGCTCGAGGCTTCTTCCTTTGCCAAAACAGGTGGATGGAAAATTGATACCCAGCACTATTTACAAATGGGAGGAAATTATTTGCTCGCTCATGGGATGGGCAAACCAGTCGAAGATGCGGAGACTACCATTAATTTGCCCAGTGCGGGAAAATGGAATGTCTGGGTAAGAAACCGGGACTGGTGCAAAGGCGACTGGGAGTCTCCGGGACGGTTTGAGGTGATGGTCGAAGGAAAGCCGTTGGAGGTAACCTTCGGCCAAGCTGATGAATCCTGGCACTGGCAGTCCGGGGGAAGTGTGGAAATTGCCAAGGCCGGTAAAACCAAAGTCTCTCTTCGTGACCTTACAGGATTTGATGGCCGTTGTGATGCCATTTATTTCACCCAGGAATCAGATCCTCAATTACCCGGGGATGACCTTAAGGAATTATCGGACTGGAAAGATGAAGTCAGTGGGCGGTCAAAGGAAAAGGTAGAGGAACTCACCTTTGATCTGGTTATCGTCGGTGGTGGAATCTCAGGATGTGGTGCGGCATTGGCTGCCCGTTCTCAGGGGATGAAAGTTGCCCTGATTCAGGATCGTCCGA